>QIAU01000088.1:0-34067 GCA_003225055.1 Acidobacteriota bacterium | reverse complement strand
ATCGCTGGAGCAAGCCTTCCTTCAGCGCTCAACTTGAATACCATGGATCGGGGTGGATCCCCGACTGAACCCTCTCCGAGGGGATCCCAGATTTAAGGAGCTTGTTCGTCGCATTGGAATTCCTCGAGGATGAGAAGGTTAAACCGTTATCGCGGCGGATGGCGATCGATCGACCATGGTCGATTTGTCGAGAACATTACCTGCGCCATAAACGTGCCATGCGTTTCGAGTCGATGCGCGCCAATACGCGATTTTGCGCCACCTGTGCCACGATGCTTCCGTGCGGGCCTGGTCTGTGCAAGTGATTGAGTTCAAAAGTGGGTCACCAGGAAATCGCTCCTGATTGCTGCGTAACTCTGGATCAGCATATCGGGGTTCGAATCCCTGGGGGGCAGCCAAATATTTTCAACTACTTCCACGGATTCCACATGTGATTCGTTCTGCGGTTGGTGCGTCTCGGGTGCGGATTGGTGCCGACTTGTTCCGCTGTCTAGCTCTAGCCGGTCGACCCACGCGATGCTTGCGCCTGGAATCAGGTGCCCGTAGGTGTCAACCGTGATCTGAATCGAGCTGTGGCCCATCTGGTGTCTGACATAAGCAAGTGAAGCTCAGTCCTGAACGTGCAAAAGGCGTGCGGTTCCTTCGGCGACCTGGGTCACCAAACCCCGCAATTCACTTAAATCATTCGCTAGCTAAGCTAGGAGCTCGATGCTTTGAGTTAGAGCCTCGTGTCGTTCCGTCAGCTTTGCGATTCGCTCATCAATTGTCATGCCATCACACTCTACGTACCGCTACGTATTGTCAAGAACTGGATTTAGCCATCACGTCTTATTATTTACGTAGCGCTTAGAAGACTCCCGCGTGAGCACATGGTAAAAATGTACTGATGACACCGAAGAACTCCGCTGCCGTGGAACTCGGCCGTAGGGGTGGAAAGGCTCGTGCACGCAAGCTCACGCCGGAAGAGCGTCGAGAAGCTGCCCGTAAGGCCGTGGAGGCTCGCTGGGCGAAGCAGAGAGAGCTGGCCAGAGAGATCACTGAGGGAACCATGAATCTCCTCAGGATCTCGAAAGCCAATGCGCGCAAGGCGGTGAAAGCAAGACGGAATAAAGAGACGAGGGAAGCAGAGCATTGAGTGTCCAGTGCACGATGTCACAAACAATACCGAGTAAATAACTCTCTTTTCCATAGCTTATTTGCGAAGATTCCAAGCGGACCAGGGGCCCACTCGATGACGCAGGCGTCTGGAGCAGCCTAAAATCGGCCGGTTGTGCAATAGCTGGCGGACTGATAGTCGCAACTTCACTGCACTTCGGAGTCGTCTGGATCAGCATATCGGGGTTCGAATCCCCTGGGGGGCAGCCAATCTTTTCACTTACCTAATTAACGGTTTCGGCGGTGTGCCGTAAAATGTGCCGTGAATTGATCGCGTCACGTACCACGTTCAATTCCGGGTGCTGATACGTCATTGCCGTCTTCACATCCGAGTGAGCCGTGCTGTTCATGACTGCGGCGATGTTGCCGGTTTTCTGCAATACGCAGGTGCCGAAGTCATGACGGGCGCAGTACAGAACCAGGTCCTCGGGCAAACCTGCTTTCTTCCTCGCCTTGACCCACTCTTTGTTCACCAGACCGCACGCGATTGTTCCAATGTTCCAAATCGATCTTTTCAACCCGCATCCGGTAAAGTTCACCAGCGTTTCTCATGCGCGTGTCGCGCGTCGGCACGATGATGTCCTTGAGAGGCTGTTCTGGTGCTCACAACCTGAGATGGAAGTATCGGGCCGGGTGGCCTTTCGGGGAACCCTTTGCTCTGCAGCGAATCCGAGGTTGTTTGAACAGCAGGAGTTTTGCACCTCTTTCCCCTAGCTGCTAGTACCGAATTTTCAGAAGCAGTTTGAAAAGGGTGTAAACGGGTATGAATGGATATGCTTGTCAATATCCTCGAATCGGGTAAAAATGGGTGAAAATGGATATCCGAATCCGCGAGCTCAAGAACATCACGATCACGCCTGAAATCCTGAAGGCTCTCCTCGACCAAAGGTCTGAAGACGTTCTATGCCGAAAAGAAACCCAAAGCGTTGTGCAATCCAATAACTCCCACGTTACTGAAGAGAGTAGCTCCCTCCAAGCTCACGGTGTCAAATATTCAGTATGGAACCGATTCCTACTGAAGGCTGCGCATCGACCCGCGTTAACAGGACCTCAATCGCGGCCCTCTGTGCAGTTCCTTCCTGAACGACCGTCTTAGATTCCTAGATCGACGATCGTAGACATAGTTCCGTTGGCTGCGCGCCGTTCGTCTTGCGGGCATTAGCGGAAGGCGAAAGTCGCTAGACTCAAGACGGTCGCCGCGAATGCACCTGGTTGGCGTCTCGGGGTATTGGCGACAGACTGACGGACCGGTAGCGGCTCACGCGCGATTTAGGCGGCTTTGCTTTTAGGGCAGTTCGGCTGGACATCTTTTGTTTTCAGAGATCTAGAGGGTAAGCCGAGGGTGGAGAGGATATATCGTGTTATAACTCTTCCTGCATGCCCACCGCGCAGCAAGGGTCGATCCGTCTATTCCGCTTCGCCGGGGTTGATCTGTTTTTACATTGGTCCTGGTTTCTGGTGGCGGCGTTCGAGATCAGTGGCCGATCCGGAAGCTATTCCTCTCTATCCTGGAACGTGCTGGAGTATCTGTCGCTGTTCTTTATCGTGATGCTCCACGAGTATGGCCACGCTCTGGCGTGTCGGCAGGTGGGCGGAAGAGCGAATCAGATCGTGCTATGGCCGCTTGGCGGAGTAGCGTATGTGGACCCGCCGCCGCGTCCCGGCGCCACGCTGTGGGCGATTGCGGCAGGGCCGCTGGTCAACGTCGTGCTTCTTCCCATCCTGACGCTACTCGGCCTGTGGAGTCGATCGTCAGGAATGGCATTAGCCATGCCCAACGCCCACGCGCTGCTGCGGGCGGTGTGGGTGATCAATCTGGGCCTGCTTATTTTCAATATGCTGCCCATCTATCCTCTGGATGGCGGCCAAATTCTCCGCTCTCTGCTCTGGTTTGTTGTCGGGCGCGCCCGCAGCCTGATGGCAGCCGTCATGGTCGGCTTCTTGGGCGTGGCCGGCCTCATCGCGCTCGCCTTGTGGAGACTGGAGGTCTGGCTGGGCATTCTCTGCGTCTTTATTCTAATGAATTGCTGGCGAGGCCTGCGGGAAGCGCGGCTGTTATCGCGGCTGGCCAAGCTCCCGCGTCATGAGGGGTTTGCCTGCCCATCGTGCAAGACCGCGCCACCGGTGGGAGAGTTTTGGGTGTGTGCCCAATGCCGGAAGGCATTCGACACCTTCCAGACGCGAGCGGTTTGCCCGTATTGCGCAGCCCAGTTTGCCGTGACCAAGTGTCTGGACTGTGGCAGCCCGAATCCTATGAGCAACTGGCTGGTTGCAGGTCTCGTTAGTGGCTAGTGGTCAGTGGCTGGTCGCTCCTCACTGGAAGCTGAAGCAAACGGCTTGCAGAGGTCCTACCAAGTTGTGATTGCGAGGCCACGCTGAAAGTCTTGCCCGGCTTATTGGAGTGCGTTACTGGGCGGTCCCGACGGGTCGCCAGGATCGGGGAGCCCGCATCCGGGCACTCTGGATCTGATTGTGCGGGTCCCCCGCCTACTGCGTGTCATCGCTTGATGATTGCTTACGCAGGTTGGTTCGCAGCTCTATTGCGGCATGCGGATATCTCTTCAGCCCGGCCAACGCGTACGCTCTTGCGAGCTGCGCCTACGGTAATGTTGGTCCTCGAGGTAATAAACCAAATAGCCAGCGGCAGGAGTGCTGCACACCCCGGCAAAGTAAGCGCAAGGCAACCCGCGTGACGAGTAAGCCCAGAGTTGGTCGTACTGTCGTACGAAGTGCTACCCGAGTCCCCGACCAGAACATAGGGACTCGGCTGTCCGCCGCTACCGTTGGGAGCGGCGGGAGCGCGGGCGTAATGGTTGGACTGAAGGTGGTGACGGGTTCCCCCGAATCCCGCTGACTATCCGCTAATGAATCTTCCCACGAAGCAATCAGCCATAGCGTGCAGCTTTGTTCGGGAGTTGGGCGCATGATTGATCCTGCGCCTTTAACATTAAACGTTCGATGAACCTGCAGGCTGTCAGCCTAGTAACTCAGCTCCCGCATACTGATCTCGAAAAACGAGCTTGTGTTCTGCACGGGCGCATTCGCAGCCAGGTCCCAGTAGAAATTCACTCCGCCCTGATCATCGATCGTGTTGCCGATGATCTGGCCATAAATGTCGGACCCGCCATTGATGGTAATGGGGGCATTCGGAGCGCTAACAATAGCGTACATACTGGAACCACCGGCGATAGCCATGCTGTCGGTGCCACCATAATTAATGACCAAGTTACTCGGTACGAAGGTCGAGTTGGCAAAACTGGAGTTGCCCGTCATGGTCAAGACCGTGCTTTGATTGATTCCCGCCAGATTGATAAGTACTGGACCATTCACCGTCACCGTCGCGTTGCCATTGAAGGTGATGCTGTTCATCGTGTAAACCGCCGGATGTGCCGCGGTCCCCCCTTGCAAGGTTACGTTGCCCTTGAAAGTGACATTGCCATACGACCCCGGTGTTATTGTTCCGCCATTATAGGTAACCGACGTCTGTGGCGGCAGCGGGTTGGGCAGTGGTGGTACGGGAGGCAAGTAGGGGGTGTTAAAGTGAACCAGGGGCCCCAAACCAGGGTTCCCGCTCGTGGATACGCCGTTCCCCGGGCAGCCGCCGATTGTCGCCTGCATATTGGTTGACAAATTTCCGTTTACGTGTGCACTGCTTCCCCCCACACTCAAGTTTCCGTTCGCGCCGATGTCTCCGTTGTTGTTCGTCAGATTGCTGGGCGGACTGACTCCCGGCGTCTGCGTTGACGAGTTAAAGCTACCGGTTCTGGCATTGCCTGCGACGTTAAGCGCCCCGCAACCGGTTCCCGTTGCGAACAAGCCTCCGGGTGGAGCGGGCGGTGGAGTCTGCGCGATTTCCTGTTGGATCAATCTCCGGCCACCACTCGCGGTAGTCGCCAGCGACGTAACCATGTACACCGGAAAGGTTTCGGGCACCATGAGGTTGCAGGTGGCCGTCCCGCCCGGCAAGAGAACCTCGGAGGTTCCGTTCCAGCACACCTGGTTCGTAGCAGCGGGCTGGGTAGGGTCGACCGGATAAGCCGTGCTGTTCGCCGCCTTCAGGGTGACCCGCACCCACTTGTAATCCAACGGGTTGTTGGAGCCCGCAAACGGCGCGGTGCTGGCCGTCGTTGTGTACCACAGCGGGCCGGCAGGCAAGGTGGTGCATCGCACATTCGCGCCCACTGGCGTCATGCCACCGTAGCCGGCGCCGTTATACGGAAAATCGTGACAGAGCTCATCGTCAGCCACCTGATTGGAAGACACGATGTTGGTGATATCAGCCCCTGTGACTCCGTTTTGCAGAATGTAGAGGACACCGCCGGCAGCGCTCGGCAGCGCGGTAGGCATCAGCCCACAATCCGTCACTTGCGTCGTGCAGTTAATCGTATTCGGGTTGGTCTTGAGCATGCGGTCGCGTACTTCTTCCACACCTGCGCGGGACGCGAAATACGCGGTCTCTTCCGCCTTGAAATTGCTGCTAATGGAGGTCTCGGTCGAGGACATAAACATCATCCCCGCCGCAATGGCTGTCAGCAGCAGCAGGGCGAGCATCGAGAACAGGAGCGAGACTCCTCTTTCCGATTTGCGGTCAACTCTTCGCATACTCTAGTCCCCCTTTTGAGACCCTCTCCTAATCAGCAGGTACCGGGAATCGAACAGCCATTATTCATCCGGGCGCGGGAGGTAATGGAGTAAACCGGATAGGTACTCGTTTTTGGATCCATGTAGTTTGGCGCCACGTTGGCGGTAATCTGCAAACTGCGGATGCTGGAGCAGGCAGGCGCAGTGCTGCAGGTGCCCACCGGATTCAAAGTTCCGTTCACATCATAGGAATCAAACACGTCGGCCGTGGCGTAGGTGGCGTAAGACCCCGGGCCTCCCAGGCTTATTGGAAACGTTCCAGCGCCCGCCCCATTTCCACTATTGAGCACGCCATTCACTTCAGTGAAGTAGGTCGGAACATTGCCTCCGATGGCGCTTGTCTTGGTGAGCACGCCACGCTGCAAGATGCACGGGCAATTACCGGAAGCGGGCACCTGCAGGTTTACCCAAACCCGGTACACAGTGCCTTTTCCGTCCAGGTCACCCTCGTACTGTATTTGCGTCGGACTGAAATAAATCAGCCCGCAGGAGACGGAGGCCGCATTTGGGTTGGCAAGGGGATCGCAAGACGGATTGTTATTAACCACTCGTCCCGGGGGATAGCCCACCTCGTGAATGTCCCGCACCACTTGGTCGATGAAGTCACGGGTCTCTTGCACCGTGTCCACCTTGGAACTTTCGGCGGAGTTGCGCTGCTGCATTTGCACCATGCCATCCATCACCACCCCGAGAACAATCGTCAGAATTGTCACCACCAGCAAGAGCTCCAACAGTGAGAAACCTCGTTGTGGACGACTAGGGCGGCTATTCACGTCGTGCAACATTGCTGTACCCATCCTCACATTCCCCCAATGGTGCGCAGGTTAACCGGCATTACAAACCGCAGACCGCCCACACTTGCGGACATACTCGGGCGAGCTGAAACCAGGATCACACGGCTATAGGGGGTCACCGTAATCACATCCCAGCGCACGTCGTAAGTTGTCTGCCGGCTACCCGCTCCACAAGCTACGTATTGCATCTTGTAGCCGTCGGGAACGTCAGCGTAGCTTTGCGTCCAATCAACGATATTGTTCGCGGTCAAATTCGCGCCGTTTCCGCCATTGGCGCCTCCGCTGCCGGCTCCAATGGCTAAGCCTGCTGTGTTGATATTCTGCGCCGTGCCGGCGCAATCGATAATCGTTAAAGGCGCGCTTGAGTTCGCCGGCTGCGCGCTGATCTGCTCCATCACATGTTCTGCCAGCATCGTGGAAGTGGTGTCGTTCCCCGCTTTGGCATTCGTGCACATCGAGGCGGCCAACAAAGTGAAGATCCCACCGAGACCGATGGCCAATACAATCATGGCAATCATGAGTTCGATTAACATCGAACCGCGCTCGGAGCACTCCTGCGAATCTGTTGCACGAAATTGTTTGCCGATCCTCATAGTCTCAGTTCAACGGTGACCAAGTCGTGCCTTCGTATGCCCATAGGCGAATTCTCCCGGCCGGGTTCACCGTGATCGCCTCCCATTTCCCGCTCTGGGTGTTTTGGATAAATGTGACGTAAGAGGTGACAGTATTGGCGGCCGTCAGATAAGGACACGTGCCAGCATTGGGCGTGCACGGCAGGCCTCGCGACCCAAAGGTTGGATTGGGGTTATTTGGATCCACGGAACCTTGTGCCGCGGCGCCCGGAGGCAAGAATTGCGATTTCAAATTAGCCAACCCTGGTCCGGAGGCGAATGGCATTGAGGTTACGTCGGAAGCAAACACCATCAAGGGATCGCCGTTGGAGTAGAACCCAGTTCCGGCAATGTCGACAAAGGCCCGGGCCGGATTTACGCTAGTGTCCGTCTTTACGATGTAGTAGCTGTCACCCTGAATCGCACGAATACGTGCGGTTTGCAAAAGATTGGCGTATTCGCTGCCACTTTCATGTAAGTGAATGACCCGCGACGTAGTTTGTACGTTCAGAACGGCGATCGCTCCAATGATCAGTGAGACGCACAGCACTATCACCATTTCGAGCAGAGAAACGCCTCTCTGCTGCTGACACCGATCTCCTGCGCCTTCGCGTGTGGACACCTTGGGACCCATCCTGCAGCTCGCCTCGATCTTTATGTTCTCGAACATGAGCGTCGTACTCTCGAGCACCCGAGTTGACAACCGTCGGAAACAGCTATGCAAGCTTAAAGATTGCTTGCGAGTCTGTCTGAAGCCTGCATTGAGGGAGGATCGTTGAACTCTTCTGCTCTGTCTCAGCTTTTCTGAGCTTCAAGGGCATTATGAACCGACGCTTAGTATCAACAAGATAACCAAAGTGCGCTGCGTGCAGTTACTTGTGCGAGTGCGCCGCTATCGGCCTCCCAGCAACGATCGAATAGTTTTTGGCGAAGGTTACTTTGGTCAGCAAACTATTGCCATTGAGATCGATGTATGCCTCGCTCCGCCCTTCCGGAAAGCGGATTGTGTAAGTCTTAATTTTGTCTTGCCGCTTGAATGCGTGCCTGCTGCATGAGCCCGGATAGGGCGCTGGTCGCAGCTCTCAGGCGCAGGCTGCAGTAGACACTCTGAAAAATGGGAACGGCTGGTGCCGTCAAAAGCAGGCAAATGGTCACGACGATAACGATTTCGATCAGGCTGAGCCCCGCCGCCTTGATGCACTTAACGCGCGTATTCGAATGCCATCTGATCCTGAGCAATGATAGGCGGGACCCGCCCGCTCACCTATATACGCAAAGTCACTATCCCGACCGTAAAGGCATACCCGCTAATTTGTTCGACGTCAACGCGGCAAGGTAACTTCGCTTGAGCCGCTTTTTGGGGTCTCACACAGGGCCGCGGTGGGCGCAGTTGGGAACGCCGGAGTTCGGGCCCTCACCAGTCATGAAATTGGGAAACCAGGTTACTAAGGTAAGCAGCCCGCTTAAAGAACTGGTGTGGCCTCTTTCGGGATCCCAAGCGATATCGATCAGTTACCGTGAGACCTGCCGGCGAAGTGTAGAATCCGGGACCATGACTGCACTCCAACTTTCCCCCGATGATTTCCGGCGGATAGCGAAACAGGTGACAGACCTAGCTGCGGAGTATCTGGAGAGCATGGACTCGCGGCCTATTTCTCCCCAGGCCACCGGAGCCGATACAGAAAGGCTTTTTCGCTCCGTCCTTCCGGAAGAGGGAGCCGGTGAGGAAGTCTGGAAAGAGCTGCAGCCAGTGATTCAACACTCCCGCGCGCAAAATGGGCGATTCTTTGGATATGTACTGGGTTCAGGAGAACCGTTGGGCGCGATGGCCGACCTGTTGGCGAGCATCCTGAACCAGAACGTTACTGCCTGGCGGTCCGGACCCGCGGCGGTGACCCTGGAGCGAACCGTAGTTGGCTGGCTGGCCGACGTGATCGGCTGCCACGGTTTCACCGGCAGCCTGACTGGCGGGGGTTCCTCGGCGAACCTTATGGGCTTGGCCATGGCACGCGAAGCCAAAACTCCCGCGAACGAAAAGGGCATGAGCGGCCAGGGCGCCGTGTACGCGTCGGAAGAAGTGCACATGTCGATTCCCAAGGCCGTGGCGCTGCTGGGAATCGGCCGCCAGAACTTGCGCCTGATTCAGACCGACGAATCCTTCCACATGGTGCCCGAGGAACTCGAGCGCGCAATTCGGCGCGACAAAGAAGCGGGCAAGAAACCCCTCGCGATCGTGGCAAACGCCGGCACCGTGAATACCGGCGCCATCGATCCTCTGGCTGCCATTTCGGCAGTCGCCAAAAGTCACGACGTCTGGTTGCATGTGGACGGCGCTTACGGAGCGCTCGCGGCGATAGCCTCGCGCAACAAGTTTGCCGGCTTCGAGCAAGCCGATTCCATTTCCCTGGATCCACACAAATGGCTCTATCAACCGCTGGACTGCGGCTGTTTGCTCTATCGCGATGCGCAAGCTGCCCGCACAGCTTTTTCTCACACAGGAGAATATGCACGCGCTTTGAGCAACGATCCGATAGAGAGTTTCGCCTTCTTTGAAGAGTCGCTCGAGCTTTCCCGCAGGTTCCGGGCGCTAAAGTTGTGGCTTTCGCTGCGCTATCACGGATTCGGTGCTTTCCGGGAAGCGATCAAGAAAGATTTGGGGCACGCGCGTCGTTTGGCAGAGGCGATTGTCGAGGAACCGATGCTCGAATTGGTTACGCCCGTCGAACTCAGCGCGGTTTGCTTTCGCTACCTAGGTCCGGGAGGATATTCCGAGACCGACCTCAACCGTTTCAATGCCGCCATACTGAAGAGGGTCACGGAACGCGGCCGGATTTATCTTTCGAATGCCTTGCTGCGCGCGAAATTTTGTCTGCGCGCTTGCATCGTGAACCATCGGACCTCGGACGCCGACATCGATAGTGTCGTCCCGGAAGTCCTGGAGTCGGCTCGCGAGGTTCTGTCGTAGAGTGCGAACGTACGCTTCTCGTGGTACAAAGTGACCCCATGCCAAGCGATGGTTTCGAAAACGAGTTTTCGGTGGTTGCCCATGCCCCCTGCCGCGCCGACCTGGCCGGCGGCACCCTCGATCTCTGGCCCCTGTATCTGTTCCATCCCGGCGCCATAACCGTGAATTTCGCCCTGGAAATCCTGACCACCTGCCGCATTCGACCTCTGCGCGGTAAGCGTATTCACTTGCGTTCGGTCGATACCAAGCGGGAAGAGGAGTTTCGCAGCCTCGACGAACTCAATGCCGCCCCAAAATTACGCCATCCTGTGGCCGCCCGCCTGCTGCAATTCTTTCTGCCGCAGCAGGGATTGCTGATCGAAACCGATTCGCAATCTCCCGCCGGCGCCGGCATTTCCGGTTCCTCCGCTCTGATGATTGCCACCACCGCCGCTCTCGCCCGTTTTACTGGGCGAATGCTTACCTGGGAGCAGATGCGGATGATTGCCCAGAACGTCGAAGCGCAGATCATCGACGTGCCCACGGGCTGCCAGGACTACTATCCGGCCCTTTACGGCGGGGTCAGTGCCATCCACCTCGACATCGACGGCATTCACCGCGAGGCTATCCCTATTGCCCCAGAGGAGATTGAAACCCGGTTCGTGCTCGCCTATACGGGGGCGCCACGCAAATCCGGCATCAACAATTGGGAAGTGTTCAAGTCTCACATCGATGGCGACCGCCACGTATTCCGCAACTTCGAACAGATTTCCCTGATAGCCCGCGCCATGCACCGCGCCCTGATTCACCGCGACTGGAATGAGGTCGCGCGCCTGCTGCGGGAAGAGTGGAAGCTCCGGCGAACCAACGCCCCTGGAATTACTACACCTCTGATTGACAAGCTGATTGCCATCGCGGGCCGGCACGGCGCACGTGCCGCCAAAGTCTGCGGAGCGGGCGGAGGAGGATGTGTGATTTTCATGGTCGAGCAGGAAGCCAGAGTCCGGGTGGCTCAAATCATCGGGCAAAACGGGGCGCAGGTCCTTCCCATGCGAGTCGCGAGGGAAGGGGTGAGAGTGGAAGTCTAGTAGTCTTCAGCCTCTGGGCTCCAGGCTCTCGGAGCGGCGCACCAAAACACCTCAGCGCCGCGGGCGCCGAGTTCCGAGAAAAGCCGGGGAAAGAACTTCTCGGCTTGCGGTTAATGAGAAAGGCGTGCACCTCATTGAGAAGCTCGCGTCCTCCGTGCTTGCGCTCCGTCCATCCTCTCAGAGCTATAATGAATCTAAGTTTAGGCTCCGGGGGTTCCATGTCAGGCCGCCTGTTTCGAATTTGCTCGCTGGTGCTTCTTTCAGCGGCCTTGGCGAGTGCCGATGATAAGCAACCTCCGGCCAACCCCTCGTGGCTGGAAAAAGCCCCGCCCATCTCCAAACAGACCCGCATGGACCTGATCCGCGCCTTCAACGCGGAATTGGTCTATATCCGCTCTCCGTTTCCCATGGGGAAGACTGGACTAAAACTTGAAAACGGAGTAATCACCCCCGACCGCGAGCAGCTTCAGCTGCTGATGGCCACCTACGGTCCAGCCGCCAAGCCCGGTGACATGGCCATGATCTCCGATATAGTCATAAAAGATCGCCTGATCCATTTCGAGATCAACGGCGGTCCGGTGAAAAAGAAGAAGTGGTATCAGCGCATAGAAGTCGGCGGCATGGGCGGCACCGTGCCCGTCGCGCCCAGCGACTCGCGCGCTAACCCGCGGGGCTCGTTTGTGGACCTAGTGTTCGAGCGTTCTGTCCCAGAGATGACACCCCAGCAGTTGAAGGATCTGCTCCGTCCGGTCTTTGACTTCAATTCGAAATCAGCCGTTGAGGCCTACCTGGAAACGGTTCCGCCCAAGGTGAAGGAGGCGATCACGAACCACAATGTCCTGGTGGGCATGAATCGCGAGATGGTGATCTACGCCAAGGGGCGTCCTCCCAAGAAGGATCGGGAGAAGGACGGTGATACGGAGTACGAGGAATGGATCTATGGCGAGCCGCCGTCAGACGTGGATTTCATTCGCTTCGTAGGCGACGAAGTGGTCCGCGTCGAGACCATGAAAGTGGGTGGACAGAAGGTCGTACGCACCGAGAAGGAGGTGAATATCAACCCCCCGGCTACGGCTGCGAGAGAAGGCGAACGCCCAGGACAACGCCGGCCGGCGCACCTCCGCCCATGCCTCCACCCCAAGCCCCGAGTCCGAACCCGGGGTCCAGTCCCACGCCGGATTAGACAAAAAGCTTCTCGTTCTGGGCCGTTGATTCGTATCAGGACACGTCTTCAGACGGGTCGATGGTTGCACGGCCATCCTGTACAGCAGACACCGGGCATACTCGGCGGTTGATCTCTGGTTCCTAATTTAATTTGCCGAGCTGGCGGCACCGCTGAAACCTGTGCCCTGATGCGAACCTGGCCTTTTACCGCAACCGGTTCAGGCGTGCTCTAAATTCCTTGAAAGCACGTACGGCTTCAACCGGCTCGGATTCCGGCAAGCAAGTGGAATTCTGTTTCTTCTCGGGTTCTAGCCTTTCTTGAAGAACACAGCGGCTAACGGGGGCAAAGTCAGATTCAAAGCATAGGGCCGTCCATGTACAGGCATTCGTTCTGCCGTCACCCCGCCAAAATTTCCCATCCCGCTGCCACCATACTCTTTAGCGTCGCTGTTCAGCAGTTCGCGCCAGTGTCCTCCCGACGGAACGCCTACTCGATACCCGACCCGCGGCACGGGGGTGAAGTTGCATACGATGAGTACGACGTCTTCCGCGGCTCTGCCTTTTCTCAACAGAGACACCACACTAGATGCGGCGTCATTGCAATCCACCCACTCAAATCCGGCGGGATCGTTGTCTAATTCGTGCAAGGCCCGCTCGCTGCGATACAGCCGGTTAAGCACTTCCACCCAGGTTTGTGCACCACGATGATTGGACCAGTTGAGCAGGTTCCAATCCAGGCTGGTGTCGTGCGCCCATTCCCGCCATTGCCCGAACTCACCACCCATGAAGAGCAGCTTTTTCCCAGGCTGGGCGTACATGTAACCGAACAGCAGACGCAGGTTGGCAAACTTCTGCCAGTCGTCCCCCGGCATCTTGCCCACCAGCGAACCTTTGCCATGCACGACTTCGTCATGCGAAAGGGGGAGCAAAAAGTTTTCCGTAAACCCATACAACATGCGGAAAGTTAGCTGGTTGTGGTGATATATGCGGTGGATCGGGTCGTGGGAAAAATATTCGAGAGTGTCATGCATCCATCCCATGTCCCACTTCAGCCCGAAACCAAGTCCGCCCAGGTAGGTTGGCTTGGAGACCATGGTCCAAGCTGTAGACTCTTCCGCCACGGTTTGAATGTCTGGATGCTCCTTGTACACCTCCTCGTTGAAGCGGCGCAGAAAATCAATGGCTTGCAGGTTCTCCCGCCCGCCATATCGGTTGGGAATCCATTCCCCCTGGTGCCGCGAGTAGTCGAGGTACAACATGGAGGCCACTGCATCGACCCGCAAGCCATCGGCGTGGTACTTGTCCAGCCAGAACATAGCGCTGCTCATCAGGAAGCTGCGTACCTCGTTGCGCCCGTAATTGAAAATGTGCGTCTTCCAGTCGGGATGGAAGCCCTGCCGCGTGTCGGCGTGTTCGAAAAGATGGGTGCCGTCGAAGTACGCCAAGCCGTGCGCGTCAGAAGGGAAGTGCGAAGGCACCCAGTCGAGCAGCACTCCAATATCGTGCTGGTGCAGGTAGTCCACCAGGTACATGAAATCCTGCGGAGTTCCATAACGCGATGTAGGCGCGAAATAGCCGCTGGTCTGATAACCCCACGAACCATAGAACGGATGTTCCATGACGGGGAGGAACTCCACGTGAGTGAAGCCCATTTTTTGCACATACTCGGCCAGACGCGGAGCGGTATCGCGATAGCTTAAAGGCGAATTGTGCTCAGGCGCGCGCATCCACGAACCCAGATGTACTTCATACACCGCCTGCGGCGCGTGCAGGGAATTGCGTTCGCGCCGTTTGCCGAGCCACTCCTGATCATGCCACGCGTAGCTGAGGTCCCAAACGACCGAAGCTGTGCGCGGCGGCTTTTCATGAAAAAAGCCGAAGGGATCCGCTTTGTCGACGCGATATCCATGATGATGCGAATAGATGTGGAACTTATAGAGCGCGCCTTTACCCAGCCCGGGAACAAATCCCTCCCAGATCCCCGAGGTGCCCCGCGAATGTAATGGGTGCGATCGATGATTCCAGCCGTTGAAGTCGCCCATCACGAAAACTTCGCGGGCTGCCGGAGCCCATACCGCAAAGTACGCACCCTGCTCGCCCTTGGTGCTCACAAGGTGAGCGCCCATTTTTTCGTACAAGCGGTAGTGACTCCCCTCGTTGAAGAGATAGAGGTCCTGGTCACTGAGAAGGCTTACATCATGACGGGCAGGAGCGGTGATGTGCATGGCATTTTTGCCCCGAACCAGCGGTAGAAAGATTTAACTGCAGGCAGAAATCGTATCAGGGCATGGCTCGAAAGCGCGTGCTGATACGAATCCGGCTTATTAGCACGCTGAGACGAGGCAAGCCCGGTCTCGACCTCTTGGGCGTTTTCCCCCACACTGTTTGGCTCTCGATTCAGGCAACAGCCTCCTAAGTGTACCGAACTTCGTGAATTCGTAGTGCATCCGGCCGGCCGGTTCGGCCGGTTGGCGGGCAGACGGAGACTCTCCAGCCATTCCCGGGTGGCACGCTTCCGGAAGGCAAATTCATTGCCATGCTAGACTGACTCTTTCACCTTCATCACTCTGCCTGAGCAAGAGGACCTGCTGCAAATGCCTGTCGTGCGTGTAGTCGTTTTTTGGCACCAGCATCAGCCTTTCTACAAGGATCTGGTCACCGGCGAATACCGGCTGCCCTGGGTGCGGCTGCATGCTCTCAAGGACTACTACGGTATGGTCAAGCTGCTCGAGGAGTTCCCCCAAATTCACCAGACTTTCAACCTGGTGCCCTCGCTCATCGCGCAAATCGAAGACTATGTTGCAGGCACCGCTCGCGATCCCTTTCTCGAGCTGGCGGCCAAACCAGCCAAAGACTTGACTCCCGACGAGCGCCGCTTCGCCCTCGAGTATTTATTCCAGGCCAATCCCGTGCACATGATAGGCCGCTACCCGCGTTACCAGGAATTGTGGGAGCGATTCCGTGGCTCAGGTGACTCCCCCGATCGCGCCGAACGCTACTTCCAGCCCCAGGACTTTACCGACCTGCAAGTGCTCTCGCAAATCGCCTGGTTTGACGAATTCTTCCTGGAGGACGGTGATGTTGCCGCCCTGATTAAGAAGGGCCGAGCGTACTCGCTTGACGACCAGAGTTTTGTAATCGCGCGCGAAAAGGAGTTGCTCGGCAAAGTGCTTCCTGAGCATGCCCGTGCAGCGAAGCGAGGGTCCATCGAAATATCTACTTCTCCCTTTTACCATCCCATTTTGCCGCTTCTTTGCGACACGGATATGGGCCGCGTCTCGACTCCGGGCCTGCCGCTTCCTCAAAATCGCTTTCGCCGTCCTGAAGATGCCCGGGCGCAGCTGCTGCGCGGCCTCGACCTGCATGAGCGCGTGTTTGGTATTCGCCCGCGGGGCGTCTGGCCGTCGGAAGGTAGTGTCTCGGAAGAGGTTTTGGGGATAGCCAGCACGTTGGGAGTGAAATGGATGGCGACTGACGAAGGTGTCCTGGGGCGCAGCCTGGGATTTTTCTTTACTCGCGACGGCCAGGGCCGCTTGGGTGATGCCGCCGCCGAGAAGCTGTACACGATCTATCGCTACGAAAGCGGCGCAACCCAGATGCACATGCTGTTCCGCGACCACACCTTGTCGGATCTGGTCGGCTTCGTCTACTCGGGAATGCCCCCGCAGGAGGCCGCTGCGCACCTCATCCAAAACATTGAGCAAGCCGCGCAACCGCTTCTTGCCAAGGGAAAAGACGCTGTCGTCCCGATCATCCTTGATGGCGAGAACGCTTGGGAGTACTACCCCTACTCAGGCCGCGAATTCCTCCGCCGCTTTTATGATGCTCTCCAGAAAACGGCCGGCCTGGAGGCGGTGACCGTCTCGGAGGCCATCGCGCATCACAGTGACAAGCCCAGGTTGAAGTCTCTGGTGCCCGGCTCCTGGATCCAGGCCAATTTCAATGTCTGGATCGGTGCTTCCGAGGACAATCGCTCCTGGGACTACCTGTATCACGCCCGCAACTTCTACCGCCAGAACGCCGCCCCCGCAAGCGAAACTCAGCGCCAGCTCGCCTTTGAGGAACTTATGATCGCGGAAGGCAGCGACTGGAACTGGTGGTACGGTCCGGAACATCACTCGGCGAACGATCGCGAATTCGACGAGCTCTACCGCAAGCATCTCTCGAATGTCTATCAGGCGCTGGGAGCGAGCCCGCCCGAATACCTGGCGCAACCGATTATCGGCGCAGCGGCGCGTCCCTCGTTTGTGCCGCAGACCGCCTACATCCACCCCCGGGTCGCCGGAGATATGGTGCGCTATTTCGAATGGATCGGCGCGGCAATGTATACCGCCGACCAGCGCTCAGGCGCCATGCACGGAAAGAGCTTCTTGCTGGATTCCGTTTACGCGGGCATCGATGAAACCAGCGTTTACGGACGCCTCGACTTCGCTGGAAAAGTTCCTGAATCATCTTTCGAATTAGTGGTGAACATCGAATCGTGGGCGGACGGGACCGAGCGTCCTCGCCGCGCGCTGCACCTCGAGGCGCTCATAGAGGACGGCACACTAGGTTCCTGGAAAATATCCGTGGTCGACGACGAGACTCCGCTGGCCGTATCGAGCCAGCCCGGGAACGAAGCCAGGCTTGTTCTCGGCCGCAACTTCGAATTCAAACTGCCGCTGTCTTGGCTGTTCGCCACACCGCTATCTTCGCTGAGCGCAGTTGGGAAAGCTTCTGCGCCAATTGCCACCCGCTTGCGTCTCCGCTTCAGCCTATGGCAAAACCGCCTGCCGCTCGATGCCCTACCCCTGGAAGGCTGGATCGAACTCGAACTGCTCAGCGAGCAAGACCTGGCGTCCCACGCCCTTTAGGTTTCTGCTTCTCTCCCGAGCCGGTTTCATAAATTTCGTGCTCGCGCGGCACGTATTGGGCGGTTTGAAGCCGCACCCTCCAGTGACCTCAGCGGCTACGGCTGAAGCCATGCCCTCCCTCTCCGGGCGAATTAGGGGACGCCTCTATACAAAAAATCTGGAGCCAAACTCCCGATCAAACAGAAAGCAGAAACGGACCTGTTCTTCACTTCCCCCCACTCGCCGCACTCATACTCATCGGCCGGTTCAATTCCATCGTGAGTTCCGTTCCGGCCGGCAGAATCGCTGATCTGCGCTTGGACAACCAATGGACGACCGTAGCGGTCGCGCCGATGGCGCCGCCCACAAGCACACCTTTGCCACCGCCCGCGAGACCTCCGACAAGCATGCCGCCACCGGTCCCAGCGCCTACTTCCATGAGGTCTTTCGCATCATGCCCAGCACCTTTGAACTCGCCTTCCTCGTTCACATCGCTTCCGTTGCGCACGCTGGTGTCCACCAGGGTGGCACTCAGGATGAACTTATCTCCGTTCGGCAGCACTACGCTCTCGGGATGGATATCGATAGTCGGCTTGCCCGCAAGGCGCCGTGGCTCGTTGACCTTGGTCACATGTCCTTGCAGGCTAGCGCCTACGGGAATCACGGTCTTGCCGTTCACTACCACTGGCTCCATAATCCGGCCGGAAAACGGCTCGCCGGTTTTGGTCATGAACGTAGCCAAGGTAGTCTCAAGTTTTACTTTAAGAGGAGTTCCGGCCGGCAGAGACGGGTTGGTCTCGGCTACCGTAGGAATCGTTAGTAACAACGCAGCGAGCAGGACGACTATTCGTTTCATTGCGCCTCCTACGAAACTCGAAAATTTGTCAATTCTTCAATTTCCTTGCTGTTGCAAGAACTTGTTCCACTGGAGCCCGGTCAAATTGATTGCTGCCGCGATAAATGTAGCGGACCGTCCCACCGCCATCGATGACCAGAGTCGCCGGATACGCGATGTTGATGGCGTCCAGCCCTATCCGGTGATACAGCCCGTAGGCTTTCGTCACGCTGCGGTCCTCGTCAAGCAGGAAAGGAAACGAAACCGGATTCTTCTCGAGAAACTCGGCCGGCTTGTGAAAGCCGTTGCTCTTCTCCGCCGCGATATAAGCCGCCTGGACCCTGGCGCTCTCCAACTCTCCCTTCCGTGACTCCAACTGAGCCATGCGCTTCACGCAGTTCTTTCACCAGGTGCCGCGCAGGAATTCAAGGATCAGCGTGCCTGCGGCCAGGAATCGTGATAAGGAAAACTCCCCCGGACGGTTGGCCGCCATAAGTGTGAAATCCGGAGCTGGCGATCCCAGCTGAAGAGTCTCGGTCTGGTCCTGCATTCACTCAACTCTAAGGCAGCGACTCAGGTCTCGACAATACCCGAAGGTCCAAGCCGAACCATTGCGGCCAACCAATGTGGCGAAGTTATGGCCCGCGGGAGATTTGGCAGCTGCGCGCCAGATCCCTCGCCGGGCTGACGCCCAGCTTGGCAGGATGACGACATACCTGAAGACCAACTGCTTTTGCGGCCAACCGGGCAACTGTGGCGCTGACGTGCCTCAAAGCTGTCCGATATAATCGTTTGTTTCCGGAGTCGATCATGGGAAAAACTTATAGTGGTATCGGCGAACTGAGGGGACGACGCCTGGCCATGGACGGCGCTTCCAAACGCTTATCGGAAGCTGACCTCAGCAGCCCGAATGGTATGACCACTATCTCTGAGATCACCGCCAGAGAGATTCTCGATTCCCGCGGAAACCCGACCGTGGAAGCCGAGGTCTTCCTCGCCGATGGTTCCAGCGGCCGCGCCGCCGTGCCCAGCGGGGCTTCCACGGGCGAGTACGAGGCGATTGAGCTGCGCGATGGCGACCACAAGCGCTATCTCGGCAAGGGAGTGCTGCGCGCGGTCGAGAACGTGAACGGCGAAATTGCCCAGGCGCTTGCCGGCTTCGATGCTGCCAAGCAACGTGCGCTCGACCAAAAAATGATCGAACTGGATGGAACCGAGAATAAGGCCCGTTTGGGCGCCAACGCCCTCCTGGCAGTTTCCATGGCCGCGACCCGCGCCTGCGCCGCTAGGTTTCAGATGCCACTCTACCGCTATATTGGGGGCGCTGCCGCTAACACGCTGCCTGTGCCCATGATGAACATTCTTAACGGTGGCGCTCACGCTGACAACAACGTGGACTTCCAGGAATTTATGGTCATGCCGGTAGGCGCCGGATCGTTTTCGGAAAGCCTGCGCTGGGGCGTCGAGGTTTTCCATACCTTGAAAGGTGTGTTGAAAAAGCGCGGCTACAACACGGCCGTCGGTGATGAAGGCGGGTTTGCCCCTTCGCTGAAGTCAAATGTCGAGGCCATCGAAGTGGTGTTAGAGGCCATCCAGCAGGCGGGCTACAAACCCGGCGAAGAAATTGCGATTGCCCTTGATCCGGCGGCCAGCGAGTTCTATCAGGATGGCAGGTACATCTTCAAGAAGTCCGACAGGTCGGCCAAGAGTTCGGAAGAAATGGTCCGGTTCTGGGCGAAGTGGGTACGCGACTATCCGATCGTTTCCATCGAGGATGGCTTGGCCGAGGATGATTGGGATGGCTGGAAGATGCTGAGCGACGAGATGGGCGGCAAAATCCAGCTCGTCGGCGATGACCTGTTCGTCACTAATACTCAGCGCCTGCAGGAAGGCATCGACAAAGGCGTCGCCAATTCCATTCTCATCAAGGTCAACCAGATTGGCACGGTGAGTGAGACGTTGGATGCCATTGATCTTGCGCGTCGCAGCCGGTACGCCTCGGTCATTTCGCACCGCTCCGGGGAAACGGAAGACACGTTTATCGCCGACTTGGCGGTGGCCACCGGCGCCGGCCAGATCAAGACCGGCTCGGCGTCCCGCACCGATCGGATCGCCAAGTACAACCAGTTGCTCCGGATCGAAGCAGAACTCGGCGGCTCAGCTCGGTTCCTGGGGTTGAAAGCCGTCAATTACAGAGGCTGACTGAAGCTCAGGTAAGCCTCGGTATATGAGTACTCCATGGGTATAATCCGAAGAATATGTAAAGAGACGGAAATCTTTTTTCCGTGCAAGAATCACCAGAGGGCGGCTCCGAAGGGCACGCGTTTGGGCATCATCCCCACCCAGGCAGAGAGCATGGAGCAATGGCGCGCGATGATGCGGGATGCGGTTCGTTGCCACTTCGATTCCTCGTCTGCCCCTTCGGTCATGGGTTTGCATATTGGGAAGGATAAGCTAAGTTCGGCTGGAAGGCTGCCGCGAGATCTTAGCGGCAATGGCCTGGCAGAGGTACTCCGGCGATATGGTTTACGAAATCAGGCGTCAGACCGGTAGTCATCTACGCCTTACCTCCAGCGCGTGCGGCAGGGAACATCACAACACGAACATCACAACACGATCCCTGCTCATCCCTCTCTCAAGCTCGGCACCTTAAGTGCCATCCTTTCCGATGTTGCTGCATATCTTTCAAGTGGAGCGCGAGAATTTCGAACGCGAGCTGTTCAGGCGGTGGGGGCCGGTTATGATGATTCGATCGGTCGAGAAGAGCTGGAGAGAAGTAAAATGAAGATACGCGAGATCTTAAATTGTACATTACTGCTGCTTGTAGGTTGCTGGATGTTCGGCCAACCCTCTCCCGTCACCCCCGCTCCCGCCTCGCGCCAAGATGTCCTCAGGCTATTTGACGTCATGCAAAACCGGGAGCAGGTGCGACGAACCATGGAGTCGATGGTGAGCCAGTCGCAGGCGCTCATGCGCCAGCAGATTAGGGAACGCAACCCCAAAATAACTGATGAAGAGCTTGCCGAACTCGATCAGGACGCAGAAGAAATGTGGAAGAATTTTCCGGTGGACCAGATGCTGGAAGACGCGGTTCCCGTCTACCAGAAGCACCTCACCAAGACAGACGTGGATGCCATGATCAGCTTCTATTCTTCTCCAACCGGCCGGAAGCTTCTCCGCGAGATGCCTGCCATTATGAGTGAAGGAATGCAGGCCATGTATCCCGACATCCAGAAGCACATGGACGCGGCCATGCAGCGTATCGAGGAGAAGGCGAGGAAACAGCAGCAAAGGAAGAAACCCGCTCCCAAACCAGACCCGTCGCCGAGCGCATGACGGCGCCAGGATCGGTGCTTATCTGTACTGATCCGCGGCTCCTTTCCTGAGACCTGAGACCTGAAAGCTGAAAGCTGAGAGCTACATGCGACCCAAACCGCTCGTCCTGATCATCCTCGATGGCTGGGGTTACAGCCCAAACACAGAAGCAAACGCCATCGCCATCGCCCGCAAGCCTACCTACGACCGCCTGCTCCGCGAATATCCCAACACGCTCATTCACACCAGCGGCAAATACGTTGGTTTGCCCAATGGCCAGATGGGCAACAGCGAAGTCGGGCACCTCAACATTGGCGCGGGGCGAATCGTGCACATGGATATCACCCGCATCGATCACATGATCGAGAACGGCGAATTCTTCTCCAATCCTACGCTGCTCGGCGCGATGAAGCATGCCCGCACCGGGGGTCGCCGTCTGCATTTGTTTGGCCTGGTTTCCGACGGTGGTGTCCACTCCCAGCAGACACATCTTTATGCGCTGCTGAAGATGGCTAAGCAGAATGGCGTGGATCGCGTTTTCATCCATGCTTTCATGGATGGCCGCGATACTTTGCCCACTAACGGCGCCGGATATCTCCAGCAACTTCAGCACAAGATCCGCGAACACAACTCCGGCAAGATTGCCACGGTCCATGGCCGATATTACGCCATGGACCGGGACCGCCGTTGGGAGCGCATCGCGAAAGCCTTCAACGCCATGGTTTATGGCGACGGCGAAGCCGGAAAATACGTGGACCCGGTCGAGGGCGTGAAACAGTCCTACAACCAGGGAGTGACCGACGAGTTTATCGTTCCCTTCGTCGGCGTGGACAAAAGTGGCGAGCCTCTGGCTACGATCCGCGAGGAAGATGCCTGCATCTGTTTTAACTTCCGCGCCGACCGCGTACGCCAAATCACCCGCGCGCTGTGCCGAAACAGTGGGCTGAATCCGCACGGTGGCCGTGATTTGCCCGGCGCTGACGATCTCGATGCCACGATTCCCCGCGACCGCGTCCCCAAGAACCTCCATTACGTCTCGATGACCCGCTACGACAAGCAGTTCACCTTGCCGGTCGTGATTCCGCCGGAGTCGCTGGATAACATTCTCGCCAACGTCATGGGCCAGATGAAGCTGCGCAATCTGCGCGTCGCCGAAACCGAGAAGTACGCCCATGTAACTTATTTTTTCAACGGTGGTGTGGAACAGCCATTTCCGGGCGAGGACCGCATCCTTGTGCCTTCGCCGAAGGTCGCCACCTACGACCTGAAGCCGGAGATGAGTGCGGTTGGAATTGCCGACGCGCTGGTGAAGGCTGTCGAAGAAGGGACCTTCGATGTGATGATTGTGAATTTTGCTAACGCCGACATGGTCGGACACTCCGGAAAGATCGAGCCCACGGTCAAAGCCGTTGAGACGGTGGACTCCTGTCTTGCCCGCATCGAGAAAGCTGTCCGTCAAACGGGTGGCGCTATGCTGGTTACCGCCGACCACGGCAATGCCGAGATGATGGTCGACCCCGCCACCGGCGGTCCGCATACCGCGCACACCGCCAATCCGGTGCCGTTCATCGTGGTCTCAGAAAACAGCAAGCAGTTATCGCTGCAGAGGGATGGTTCTCTCCGGGACATCTCACCGACGGTCTTAGGCATGCTAGGCCTTCCCCAGCCAAACGAGATGACCGGCCAAGATCTGCGCACGAACTTGGCGAAGAAATGAGCGGCGGCGAGGGTTTTTGGACCAGCAATAACCGGTCATCGCGAGCGCAGCGAGGGATCTGCTTTTGTTAATCTTTCCCCATTAGTATTTCTCCCGGATGAAACTCCTCATCGTGCTGCATCACCGCTTCGAGCTCTGGAACGCTCCTCGCTGGCTGGCCGAGAGGCTGCAGAAGGAATTTCCGCAACTTGAGGTTATTCACCTCGACACGTATGAAGGCATAGAAGCCCATCTGCGCGATGCCCAAGTCACCATCTCCTGGTCGCTCCGTCCAGAGCAATTCCTGGCGGCCAACAAGCTCTGCTGGATTCACTCTCCGGCGGCTGCTGTGCATCAACTCCTGTTTCCCGAGTTGGTCAATAGCGATGTCGTACTTACGAATGCTCGGGAAGTGCACGGCCCGGTAGTTGCTGAGCATGTCATGGCACAGATTCTGGCCCTCGCCAAGAAACTGCCTCAGGCAATCCGGCTTCAACCGCGGCACATTTGGGGCCAGGAATCAATGTGGACGAAAAAGCCACCGCCGCGGGAGATCGCCGGAGCGACTCTCACCCTGGTTGGCCTCGGTAGCATTGGACGCGAGGTCGCCAAGAAAGCTTCCGTTCTTGGCATGCGGGTAATTGGTCTCCGAGAACATCCGGACCAGGGACCTGTCGAGGGTGTCTCGGCGATCTTTGCTCCTTCGCAATTGGACGACGCTCTAGGGCAAGCCGACTACGTGGTGCTCGCTGTTCCGCTTACGTCCAGGACGCGCGCTCTGATGAATGCCCAACGCTTCTCCAGGATGAGGCCAACCGCCTGCCTTATTAACGTCAGCCGTGGTCCGCTCGTGGATGAAGCCGCACTCACCGATACGCTTTGTCGTGGAAAACTCGCCGGGGCTGCCCTGGACGTTTTCTGTGAAGAGCCCTTGCCTCAACACTCTCCCCTGTGGGATGTTGAGAACTTGCTAATCACACCTCACACGGCAGCCGTTACCGAAAAGCTCTGGGATCGGCACTATGCCTTGATCCGCGAAAATCTCCGCCGCTATTTGGCGCACGAACCACTGCTGGGGGTCGTCGATAAGAGGAAAGGTTATTAGAGAGTGCCTGCCTCATTCTTGGGCACCTGCCTCCAGCGGCCTGACACCCGGCCCGGTCTTTTTTTGGACCACGACGTGGTTCCAGCCGTTCTATCTGCTTGTTGATATCGGAAAATGGCCGGTAAGGCAGTCGCCATTAAACCGCTGGATTACCCGGTAGCACTCGCAAGCGGCATCTTCCAAACCTCTGCGATTGAGGATGGTCACCTTGCCGCGAGAATACCGGATGATACCCGCCTTCTGCAGCGCGCCGGCAGCCAAGGTCACGCTAGGACGTCCCGCTCCCAGCATTTGCGCGAAGAATTCGTGTGTCATAGGCAGCAGGTCCGAGTCGGTGCGATCCTGGCACATCAGCATCCACCGTGCCAAGCGACGCTCAATTTCATGCAGACGGTTGCAGGCCGCCAGTTGCGCCACTTGCATTCCCTGAATATGGGCATAGCGGTTGAGCAGCAAACGCAGCTCCGGAGCCGACCGCAGGATATTGAGCAGGACTTCCGATCGTACCCGTACGCCGTCTCCGGGGATTTGAACAATGGCGCGATAGGGACTCTTATCGATGTCTGCTGCCAAGGGCGCGCCTACGCAACCCTCGCGGCCGACAACTCCCACTTCGACGCTGCGGCCATCGCTGGTCGAGACTACCAGCGACACCATGCCTCGGTTGAGAAACCCGGCGTAGTCGATTTTTTCCGTGGACTCGTAAATGTTCTGGTGATATTGCAGCTGGACGAACTCCAGGTGCGAGCGAAATTCATCGAACTCGCGGTCCGGAAGTGCATTCAGGATCTTGTTGTTTACGGCGTTTCCGATGGTGTCGGTGCGAGCGCCAGCACGCGGCATCCCGGCCGCGCTATCAGGACGAACTTCGTTTAAGTTCGGGTTCTCCGTTGCCACGATTGCTCCTTCGCAATCCTCCTCCGAAAACCCGTTGGATGCGCGCGGAAGCCCCTCGTTCTATCTACTACCAATCCGGCCTCATGTCATTACAGGCAATACCCTAGGAACTTCACCTGAATGACACACCCTTAGAGAGTCGAGGCTTTGCGAGGGAAGAAGCGATTCCAGCAGGGCTCGTTTGTCCCTTCCCCTTCCATTTTTGTCTTGACCTCTTTTCGCATGTGCTATATAGCTCCTAGAAACCCCAAAAAGCCGGTCGCCGGGAGCCTATGCCCCTCACCTCAATCGATTGGATCGTGATTGTCGCCTACCTCGTGGTCAACCTGCTGATCGGCGTCTACTACCGCCGCCGGGCCAGCGGCAACACGGAAGAATTCTTCATCTCTGGCCGGGACGTCTCCTGGTGGTTGGCAGGAACTTCCATGGTGGCCACGACCTTCGCCGCCGACACTCCGTTGTTGGTCACCGGTTTAGTCGCCCGGCAGGGAATTGCCGGCAACTGGATCTGGTGGGGTTCCTGTGTCGGAGGAATGCTGACCGTCTTCTTCTTCGCCCGTTACTGGCGGCGCGCCGAGATCTTGACCGACGTGCAACTGGTGGAGATCCGCTACGGTGGCAAACCCGCCGCATTTCTGCGCGGGTTCAAGTCGGTGTATTTGGGTCTTTTTATGAATTGCTTCATCCTGGGCTGGGTGACGCAGGCCATGGTGAACATCATTACGGTTCTGCTCGGTCCCATGATTGCGCAGGGACGCGTGCTCGAGATGACCCTTGGCGGTCATCTGTTCCGCCACACGCTGGGCGATCCGCGTTATACCGCGCTCATGATCTGCGTGCTGATCCTGATCCCGTTCACCGGGCTCTACACGTTCATTGGCGGCCTATGGGGCGTTCTGGTGACCGACCTTTTTCAGTTCGTCCTGAAGATGGCGATGATCATCGTGCTGGCCTGGGTAGCGGTCGCCAAAATCGGCGGCATGCACGCTCTCGAAGTGCAATTGCAGGTGATCGAGAACAACGTTCACCAGAGTGGGATTAAGACTGCCGACCCAACGGCGTTTCTTCCCAATTTCCATCTCGGCCTGACCACCGATGCGCTCTGGACATTGCCCGTGCTCACCTTCATCGTCTATCTGGGAATGCAATGGTGGCTGGCCTGGTATCCGGGAGCCGAGCCCGGCGGCGGCGGATACGTAGCCCAGCGCATGTTCAGCGCCAAGGATGAAAAGAATTCGTTGGCAGCTACGCTCTGGTTCAACATTGCTCACTATGCGTTGCGGCCGTGGCCTTGGGTGGTGACTGGACTGGTAGCCATCGTGGTGTATTCCCAAAACGGTGGCCTGCACCCCAGCGCCGCCTTCACCCAGAACCCGGAGCAGGGTTATGTGATGGTGCTTCGCGACTACTTGCCTCCTGCCCTGCGCGGCTTGATGGTAGCGGCATTCCTCGCGGCGTTCATGTCCACCATTGGCACGCAGTTGAACTGGGGGAGTTCTTACTTGGTGAATGATCTCTACAAGCGCTTCCTGGTGCGGGGCGCAACCGAGCCTCACTACGTGATCATCAGCAAGATCTTCACGGTGCTGCTGGTGCTCGGAACCGGCTACACCGCTATGCAACTCCACTCCATCAACCAGGGGTGGAATCTCGTCCTGAATGTCGGTTTCGGAACCGGAGCGGTCTATATCCTGCGCTGGTACTGGTCGCGCATTAACGCCTGGAGCGAGATCGTCGCCATGGCAGTAGCTGCCGCGATGACTATCGGTCTGAGCCGCATCACCTTTAGCGGCAATATCGCGCTGGTTTATGCCAAGACAGCCCTTATCACCGGCCTGGTAACCACCATAGCTTGGGTTTTGGCAACCTTCCTAACGCCCCCCGAATCGGATGAGACGCTCGCCGGTTTCTACCGTCGGGTGCATCCCACCGTATACGGATGGCGTCGAATCGCGCGGCTTGTGCCCGAACTGCCGGAAGTGTGCGACCTCGCTAGCAACGCCTTCAATTGGGTAATGGGTTGCATTTTGGTCTACGGATGCTTGTTCGGAATTGGCAAGCTGGTGTTCGGGAAATGGCTTTGGGGGGTTGTGCTGCTTGTGATCGCGGCGGTTGCCGGTTACTTGATCTTCTGGGACCTCTCCCGGCGCGGATGGGAGACACTCTCTGGTGCAGCACGCGTCACGGCGCCCCAAACCGCCCACGCTGACTAGCATGCAGGGTGGGCTATCCTGTCCCCGGCCATCGAGTTCACCGGTTGTGCACGTGAGATCCTTCGCCCGCTGCGCCGGGCTTGATGACGCCTTAAGCGCAATTTCTAATTACAAAAATGCCTGCCCGGGGTGGGATCGAGCAGGCATGATGACACTCGCGCCAGACGAAAAACTATTTCTGGTGCTGTCCGCGCGAATCGTCCTTTCCGGCCTGGTTATGGCCACCCTGGGACCCGCCGCTCGATCTCGCCGGAGCCTCGCGTCTGGCTGCCTGTTGTTGCTCAACCCGGGGAGCAGGCTGCTGCCGCGGAGCCTCCCGCATCACCGGGCGTGGCGGTTCCGGAGCGCGCGGCGCCTGGGTTTCCTGCCGCGTAACAGGTCTATAGCCCGGATCCGGGCGCCGGTCGCTCACTTCCTGACGCGGGCTCGGCTCTGGTGCTCTCTGCTGCTCTCGACGCGGAGGCTCAGAGGTTGTTACCTGCCTGCTGGGCCTCGTCTCGACTGCCGGCCGCTCAGGAGCGCTCACCGGCGTCGGTCTGGGTGTCTCGCTCGCCGTTGGAGGACGCGGAACCGCCCGTACCGGGGAGCCCGTCGAGGGCTGCGCTGTTGCCCGATTCTCATCGCTCGTGCGCGGAGCCGGCGTCATGGGACCCGGTCTCGGCGTTGCCACTGCCGGAAGCGTGTGCATGGGCTGCGTCTGGCCCGAATTCCTGTCCGGCGGTCTGGGCACGTTGCGCAGCGAGGCGCCTGGCGCGGGCTGGGTCCTGCCCCTGTTGCCGTCATCCCAACGCGGCGCAGGTTTCATGGGGCCAGCAGACGGAGTCGCTCGCGGCGCATTCGCTGCGCCATTCCTCCGTTGGGCAATCTCGATTCGCATCTGCTGCTCCGTCCTGTCATCCAACGGACGTCCCGGATGCTCCGCCAGCGCTTGCTGTTTCATGGCGAAGGGAACTGGCTTGGGCGGGGCCGGCATTTTCGCAACCACCGGCCGTGTAACCATGGGCCGGGGGGCCATCGAGCTCGCCGCACCCGCATTTACGCCCAGAACGCTGGCCTGCGAGGGCGCAACCGCCGGTCCCACCGCCACCGGGGCGCTATGAATTTCGCGCTCGGAAATCCGCACTGCATGCCTGCCCACCGGCTGCGAATTTACCAATACGGTGTTCGACACCGCTGTAACTGCCCCCGGCACGGCCTGGTTTGCGTAGTTGATGTGTACGTTGTTGTGGTTACCGTTTATGGCGGTGATAGTTGTGACATTGGTGGTGTTGTTCGTGACGTAGTAGTTGTTGGTGATGTTCGTGATGTTGGTGATGCGCGTATTGCTGACGTTCACGTTGTGAAAATAATTCCGGCTGGCTCCGTAGGGAGGAATGTACGGCTCGCCGTAGCCCAAGGGGAACCACGCGATCCCGCTGCCGCCGCCGAAACTCACACTTACACTCAAGTGGCTTCCGCCCACCCACGCGACCAGCGCAGGTGCATAGACAGGGCGGACCCGCGCTGGCCCTGGCACCCAACCCCAGTATCCACGGTAGAAAATCCATCGTCCATAGTGGCAAGGCGCGAAACCCCACGGCGCGTCGTCCACCCAGGTCCAGCCCCAAGGTTCCACCCACACCCAGTGCCCGTAGCGATAAGGAGCCCAACCCGCATCGACTCTCGGTACCCAAACCGCGCCGTAGGTGGGCAGCACACGCCACGTACCGTAGTCATCGAGGTCTTCGGCGCCAATCACATCGGGTGAAACGTAGCGAGCCGACTGGTAATGATCTTCGCGCTGGTTGCGAACGCGGCACCAGTCGTCAAAGCCGTCGAAATCGGGAACACCGGCGATCTCATGATTAAGGGAGTCGCCATCGCTGAACCGCGCCTGGTCGCCTCGGTGAACTTCGACGCTCGGACCCTGGCCCGTGGCGACGCCCTCGCCTTTCCACACGCTAACAAAAGTGACATCGCTGTTGGGATCAACATCGAAGCGATAGTCGCCCGACTCGGTCACCGTGAAGGCGAGGTTCGGGGTATCGACTTCATAAATCTCTCCATCGTAGAGATGCCGAATCCGCAGGTTGAGCGCGCCCTGGTCGAGTTCGACCTGGACCGTCTGATCCGTCAGGTTGGTCAGCGTCAGGCTGGTCTCGGCATTCATGCGCAGGTAGGCATTGCCGAGGTGCAACTCGGTGCGCGAATCCTGGTCCGCCCACACGCGATCAGCGGTCGTGAGCGGGCGATTGACCACAGCCGGAACCCAATCGTTCACGCCTCCCGGCTGCACCGAAATTTCGCCTGACACGTATTGCAGGCGAGCCACACGGCTGGGCGGGTCCGCGAAGGCGGTGACCGCCGCCGACAAAATAAACAAGAGCCAAACAATACGCGACGCGAAACTGCTGATGGTTTTCATAAGCTGCCCGCCTCCGTTCGGGGACTTCACTTGAGCCCTCGACCACGCTGAAGAACTTGCAGTCGTATACATCACGCTGCGTACTTGCCTTCCACTGGTAAGAACCTCACCGAACGTGAGAAGTTGCGAGGCCGTCGGTAAGCGTAGCCCTGCGGAGACCGGTTCGATAGTTACGTTGGGCTTGGAATGTGTGGAGGGTCGCTGATTAAACAACCACTTAGGAACCGGGCAGTTACTGGCGAGTTACCAGAGTTTCAAAGTGGAACCACCCGAGTCGGGCGTAAGTAAAGGATGGGAACATGCGCAGGAAGTCGCCAGACTGGCCACTAGCCCCTAGTCGAACTCCCGCACAATTCGTTCCAGAACTTCAATAAGCGGCAAGCTGTCGCGACCCAATTCGTTCAACGACTGCAATGCCCCCGTCAACGACTGCACCCGCCGTTTCCGTCCTTGCTGCAAGATTTTAGTGCCCTTGGCACTCGCCTCGAGAAGCATGCGACGTTTGTCTTCGGTCTCTAGCGGCAGACTAGACCAGAGCGCTCGAGACCTTGGACGATGCGTCTCATAGTGGGGGGGGCGCACCTGTTCGGCTTCGGCCAGTTCGCCCGGCGACCGAGGACCACCGAACAGGAGAACAGAAGCGCCGACAACTGCGCCGGGCCGATACCGCCTGCCTGATCACGCACCCGCAGCCGCCGGAGAAGGTGGGTGGCGCCGCCGAGTGCAGCCGGTCGGCCATGTCCGCCACTTTCTTCGACCGGTGATTTTTTTTGCTGCTTTGGCTCATGAAATGTAGTTAGCTATGCTAACTAATTTTGCCGGGCAGGTAAATGGCGATGACGACCGCAGGCATGCGCGTTGGCATCTCCCGCCTGCAGGTCCCGATCCATGTACACGACCGGGAACGCGCTGCCAGATTTTACCGAGATAGACTGGGCTTGCCCCTGTTGTTCACCACAGGCGGCATGGCATTTTTGGACTGCGGAGGAGTTCGCCTCATGCTGACCCGCCCGGAGAAGCCTGAGTTCGACCATGCCAGCTCGGTTCTGTACTTCAATGTGCCGGAGATCAAGAGCGCTCATCGGGCCATCGAGGAACAGGGCGTCGAATTCGAGGGCGACCCGCACCGATTGCCCGCATGCCCGACCACGATCGGTGGATGGCCTTCTTTCGTGATTCCGAGCAGAATCTGCCGGCACTGATGAAGGAAGTTCGTGGGCAGTCCGTTCGCTGAGTGGGAGGTCGGCTCGGTGTGGGGCCGGGTCTCTGACCAGGCCAGCAGGTCGAAGCTCCGCTTTCACAGCAGCCAAACCAAAGCCCCACTCGAAGGGCGGGGCATAATCACCACGGAAAAAAGCTTGTCTAGTTTGCTAGTTACGAACTCTTGGAGTCCTTCATGTCCTGGTCGGCCTGCCTCTGCCCCTTTTTGGCCTCGGCGCTGTGATTCGCCGTCGGGCGAAGCGTCTGGATGGATTTTCCCAGGCTCATTTTGCCGGAACCGGTTCCCGCGGGGCACAGAGTCGGATTGCTAGGAGCCGTACCGGTCATGTCCGCTCGCAGGCAATCGAACCGGATCCCGAGATTCTTGCTGACGTGGGCTGCCGCCACGCACTGCCCAACGTTCTTGAACCCCTGGCAGGCCTGTTGTGCCGGCATGCCGGTCATCTTCTCGATCTTACCGGCGACGGTCGGGTTGATCTTCATAGGACCCGTCATCGTTGTCCCGCGGATGCCGCTGCTTTTGCCGTCCCCGTGCCCGTGACTGGGAGCGCTCATTCCACGTCCCATGCTGCTATGACCCATGCCCGCGCCGGCGCCGTGCCCATGTTGGGCGAGAGCAGCGCCCGAGTAGAGCAGGACGGCCAAGGCCAACATTGGTATCTTCGCGCGTTTCATCCGAGTTTCCTCCTGGCTTTCACCTGTTTGTCGAAACCGAATCACTGGCGCGCCTGCGGGCCAGATGGCCCACATCAACGCCCACAGTAAAGGAGACCGAATTCAAATCGTAGTACACACTGCGCGTATAACCGAGCTCGAAGTCGAGATAGGCTGCAGGATCAGCCTCCACCCAAGCCGAAAATCCGTTGTCCTTGGCGATATCGGCGCTGCCGGTGGTTTGCTGGTTTTGCTGGAAAACACGGCCGTGCGACCTGGCCCTCGCCGACGCCGGCGCCAGCCGGCTGAAAACCGTTTGCTGGCCGGCGGGCAGAATGTCGTATCCTGACCCCCCTAGGCTGAAAATCTTCCACAAGTCATAGTTGGCGCCGGCCTGGAAATGCGTGTTGAAGCCGAGTGTGGTGTAGGGGCGCATAAAGAGGCGCGAGTCGGTGATGGTGTTGCCAACTCCGACATCCCCAAACGGCGTGAGCCGCGAGAACGCGTGATCGAAATGGTTGGTCCAATCGAAAGTGGCCCGGCCCGTGCTCAAGCCGCGCTTGCTGTCCGCCGTCGGAGCAAAGCCCGTTAAGGCAGAACCGAAATTGGCTACCGGATTATTAAATTTCAAGTGCAAGCCCAGCCACGGATTACCCAGCCCGTTGGACGTGCTGCTGCCCGTGGTGGCGCCGGAAGGACGGACAAAATAGATCGGCACTCCGACGTCCATTCCCAAGTGCTGGCTGAAGTTGTAGCCGATGCTCGATTCCAGGCGATAAACCTGGCCGTCGCCGTTGGAGGTGCCGCCAAACTCCGCGTACGAAGTAAAGCCCTTATCGCCCTGAGCGGCGGGCTTCGCGCCCTGTGTAGACTGTGCCGCCAGGAGTGCGCTAGAGACGACGACAAGGAGAACAAGCCCCAGCGTGGTTCGTCTGTTGCTCATGTGGCTGGAATCCTTGCTGAGTGGTCCTGGTAAATTTATGCAGCCTGAAAGACCACAACACAGCCCGTGGTGCTCGTTACCAAAGTCACCGGAAGTAGTCTTCCGCTTGGTATTTACATGTTAGCGAGGAGCATACTGCGCGCCTTTTGCGCCGGGGCAAGTAACCGAAGAAAAATCAGCAACTTAGCTTTAATGTTGCGGCTTGGGCGGGGGACTCCCAGCGAGAAGTTATTGCTCGCGTCCTGACAAAAATTCACGGTGGCTTTAGCGCCACAACAGCTATTTCGAGCGGCGGGTGGCTGTGAACAGACGGCCGTCCTGATGGATGTGGAGTTGTTTTCCGGCTGGCTTTTCAAATGCGATCCACAAATCGCTATCTCCGAAAGCGGAAAAGGTAGTCGCGGATGTGGCCATGAGGGCGATGGGTGAATGCCGCGGCATCTGGAGAGAAAGAATCCCGTCAGCAAGGGTGATCAGGACGCTGCCGCCCGCTGGCAATTCGAGAGCATAGTTCCCGACATAAGACCGGAGCGTATCGAGCGGTATGGGTGCTAGCGGCACAGCGATTCGGCTGGGTGATGCTTTTGCGCCAGTCACGGCGGGGAGGGAAGTCTTGCTGGAGTCTTCTGCGGTGGGCGCAGAGGTAACAGATTGGGTGGGAAGAGGCTCTGCGATGGGAGGATAGTAAAGGGGACCGCGGGCTGCGTTCGGTACTCCCCAGTGCGGAGGTTTGATCGGGATCAAGATGGGGTGCCGCCAGTTGTATCCCATGGTGAGGCAGACGAAGGTAAAAGTGATAGCCGTGAGTATGGCTCCTTCTAGCAAAGCAATAGTCCGCGGTTTGGAGTTGTGGAACACATGGAATCCCAGCCCACCCTCAGACAAGGCTGCCGTTCGAACTCGGGCGTAGTGGGGACGCAGCATCCATTGGCGGGTGAGGGAGACGAGGCCATCCGCAACCAGCCGGGCCCGCGCTATGCCGCCTTCGGTGTGGTCAAAGATCGACATCATCTCTTGGCCGAAACGCGCGCGAAAGCAGGCCGGATGTAATTGAAGCAGGCGCAGGTAAAGCAGCCGCAGCATCAGGCCCTCCTTGGCTTTGGCTTTGCCGCTTGCAAACGCAGCTTGGCTTCCCGGACGACTTCGTCGAGGCGCGCCACTTCGGCGGATAGCACGGCGCGCCCCATAGGAGCCAGCCGGTAGTAGCGGCGCCTTGGATCCTGGTCCCCCGCACGCTGCCCAAGATCTTCGACTAGCCGCCAGTCCAGCAGCTTTTGCAGATTGTCGTACAGAGTCCCGGGTCCAAGCTTGTAGCGGCCTTCGGATTGGCGCGCTACTTCCTGCATGATGCCGTAACCGTGCCGGTCTTCGCCTGCGAGGGACAGCAAGATATGCAGGGTGGCGGGTGAAAGCGGGAGGAACCGGCTGACCTCTTCCTTCATACTCGGTATCCGTTATATCGGATTCCGAGTTACAATGTCAAGCGAAAAGTTGCTCTGAGAACGGGGGTCTGACGCTCAAACCGGGCTCAACATACCCAAGCCTTCTCATCCCG
>QIAU01000087.1 GCA_003225055.1 Acidobacteriota bacterium | reverse complement strand
AGCCTGATCCCGCTCAAGCTGGAGGACAGGAAACCTTGCCACCTAGGATTGCCGCAGCTTGGGAACATTAATCAAGGTGGAATCATGAGTTGGAAAAAGATTGCCTGCTGCGATGTCCGCGGAGTTGCCAAGGGTGAGTCTAATAAGTGGCTCTTGCTTGCGGCCGAAATTAATGAGCGATGACCCTTGGAAGGTTACTTCACTTTGCAACAATGGACACAAAAAGAGCCGAAAGGGCAGGCATGGCATTTATTATATCTGCGGTGATCACTGCCTCCAGAAGCGCTTACAGGATTTCCTCGATTTCAGGAACAGGATTACGGGATGCGCACACTCATTGACACGATTGAAAAGATCGGTCGGAGTGCTGCGTAGGCGCGAAGTTGCCCTTGGGGTATTTCTTGGCGACGTTTCGCGCCGCTGACAGGCGGCGACCGGAACGCAGCCCTAACCAAGAACTTTCCAAAATCGACCCGAGCGAAGAAAAATCTGATGCTGCTTTTTACTATATAGCGGATATATGAATTCTACTTTTAGATGTACCGAATCGAAAACACCAGAATAATCGACCAGTTGAACCCGACAATCCTTTTGATTTACACGGGGAGTTTAAGTCAGCGGCTTCCAGGTAGGATGGCCCAACTTTCTGTTGCCATCTGTGCCTCTTGAAAACCTCGAAGTGTCTGAGCGTATGGAAATTGTACTTTCTAATTCTCCTCCGATGCGCATTTTTCTTACGACACTCCTTGGCACTCTGTCTTCAATGTTCCGTTCCCGGGCGGTGCTTGAGTTTGAGAAACTTGGGTCTGCATCACCAAATTGGTGTGCTTCGGCAGTCCGCGAGAAAACGCCCGAGATTGACCCCAGCGGACCGCCTGTTGTGGGTCTGGCTGTCCCGCCTCTGGAGCGACTGGCGTTCAGCCCTGGCCATCGTCAAGCCCGAAACGGTCGTGGCCTGTCATCGTGCCGGCTTTCGCCGGTCTTGGACCTGGAAGGTGCGGCGCGGCTAACCGGGACGACCGGTGATTTTCCGCGAGACCCGAGACCTGATCCGCCAGATGTGCCGGGAGAATCCCGGTTGGGGTGCTCTCCCCGCATCCACGGCGAGCTGCTCAAGCTCGGCATCGACATCGGGGAGACCAGTGTGAGCAAATTTATGGTGCGCTACCGCAGGCCGCCTTCGCAGATCTGGCGCACTTCCTGGACAATCGCCTCAGGCAGCTGGTCTCCCTCGACTTCTTCACCGTGCCCATCCTCCGTTTCCAGGTCCTGTACGTGTTTCTGGTCTTGGCCCATGAGCGGCGGCGCATACTGCACTGCAATGTGACCGCGCATCCGACCCCGGAGTGGACAGGACAGCAACTGCGGGAGGCGTTTCCCTTCGACCAGCTCCCGCGCTACCTGCTGCGCGACCGCGATGCCATCTTCGGCCAGGACTTCCGAGAACAGGTGCGAGACATGGGCGTCCGCGAAGTTCTGTCCACGCCACGCTCCCCCTGGCAGCGAACCTATGTGGAGCGGGTGATTGGTTCCATTCGGCGGGAGTCCTGGACCATGTGATCGTGTTCCATGAGAGCTCGCTTCGTCGCACCCTCGCTTCGTACTTGGATTACTATCACCGGTCGAGAACCCATCTCTCGTTGGGGAAGGACTCACCCGAGCCACGATCGATTCAGCCGCCGGAAATGGGATCAGTCGTGGCCCTGTCCCAGGTCGGTGGACCGCACCACCGCTACGAACGACGCGCCGCCTGAGACCCTGCCCTCCTTAAATATAGAGGTGCTGAAAACGCACCCGGTAGATCCTCGACGCCCAAGAAGCTGATGCGTTGCCTGTCTTACGGCAGCCAAGCCATCGTTGACCTACAAACAGGGTGATTCGCTCTCCGCGGCTCCTTTTACATTCTTTTTGAGCCAGATCGAGTTTTCGGTAGGGACACGAGTGAGCTGATTCAACGATTTAACGGCTGCGCGATGGGGGATTTGTGCAAACATCCCTGTGGCTAAACACCGAGGATGTAATTGCGCTCATTTGACGTTGGCCGACATCGCCTATCCGAGCGAAGCTTCCATCGTCACGGGTTTGGCGACAGAACGAAGATCATGTCTCGGTAACGGCGAACAGGGCGGCAAGTGACCGAGCAAGGCTCTCGAGCGCGGCTTCGTTTGGCAGTGTGACAGTGAGTCGCGGGCGGCCCTGCTCGTCGCGCTCCAGACACTCGTCGAGACGAGCTTTGAACTCGCTTGCCTTTTGCTCTGCACCGTTCGTTGGCTGACGCTGCGGGATCATTTCGCCGAGGAATGCGAATGCGGCCGCAACGAGTTGGCCTCCCGCCTCTGACACACGCGAGCGGCGAGCGAGCCGCTCTGCCTCTTGCTGCTGGCGCTGCTTTTCCGTCTCGTCTACCGCGGCGTGTGCCCTCGCGCCGAGCAGCACCTCGAGGCGCTGTTTCAGCTCTTCGATGCCGGATGCGAGTGCGACCTCCCGCACATCAGATTCCATATCCAGCGCGGCGAGAGCCAGGTCATGTTTGGCCGAGAGCGTCGCCAGCAGCTTCTCCTCAATCGTCCCTTCCGTCACGAGCAAATAGACCTGCACCGGGTTCTTCTGCCCCATCCGGTGCGCCCGTGCGATGCGCTGCTCGAGAACGGACGGATTCCACGGCAGATCGACATTGATGACGGTATTCGCCGCCTGGAGGTTGAGCCCCGTCGAGCCCGCGTTGGTGGTGAGGAACACGCGACAGGTCGGATCGCGCTGAAACTGGTGCACCAGCTGCTGCCGCTTCTTCTGCGGGACGGATCCGTCCAACCTTACGTAATCGAGCTTGAGTCGCTTGATCTGCCGCTCGATCAAAGTGAGCATCGTTGTCCATTCGGAGAAGAGCACGACCTTGCGCTCGTCTTCCGCGGCCAGCTCTTCCAACAGCTCCTGCAGCCGCTCCAGCTTGCTCGAGAAGCCCGGAGCGTGCTTGTCCACGAGAAAGGTGCTGTCCGCATTCATCCGTGCGAGCAGCAATGCTTTCTGCAGACGCAACAGGTCCATCTCCGAGATATACGATTTGCGGACGATGGCGCTCACGATCTGCATCTGCGCGAGTTCGATGCCCGCCTGCTCATCCGTGGGCGCAATCCGCACAATTTCCGTGGTGCGCGGGGGCAGATCCTTCATCACCGTGCTGCGCGTCCGGCGCAGCAGTACCGGCTTGAGTCTTTCGCGCAGCAGATCGAGATCCTTGTAACCCAGGATCTTGCCGCTCTCGTCGGTGACGCGGTGACGGTTGAAGAATCGAAACGCAGGCCCGAGACGCCGGTCGTCGATGAACTCGACGACGGAGAAAAGATCGTCGAGTCGATTCTCCAGCGGCGTGCCGGAGAGCACGAGCGCGAACGGCGAACGCAGGCTCTTGATGGTCTGAGCCGTCTTCGCTTCCCAGTTCTTGATGCGCTGGCCCTCATCCAGAACGATCAGATCCCACTTCACGCGCTCGATCGCGATAAGGTCACGCAATACCTGCTCGTAGTTGCAGATGGTGAAAAAGCATTCGTTCTCGTACTGATCGCTCCGCTCCGCAGCGCTCCCTAACACGATCTGGCAATTGCGCCCTGAGAAGCGGAGAACCTCGCTGCGCCATTGGGCCTTGACGGACGCGGGGCAAACGACCAGGACTTTGCGGATGTCCGCTTCGCGCGCCAGCAGCTCCGCCATACCGATACCCTGAAGGGTCTTCCCGAGTCCCATGTCATCAGCCAGGATCGCGCGCCCAGCGCCTGCTGCGAAAGCGATGCCGTCCAGCTGATAGGGAAGGATCTCCACTTTCAGCAGCGCCGTGCGCAGTGGATGAGATTTCGGATTGCGCCTGATCTCGGCGACTTTTGCTGCGATGCGCTGCAGCAGCAGCCGGGTCTGGATGTACTCCTCCGCATCGGGATAGACCGTCACGGCGACGTCGTGTGCTTCGAGTTGACGGATGCGTTTGAGCAGATCCGGGAGATCGGTGATCGGCCTATCGCGGATCGGGCGCACGATGCCGCTGGTCACGTCATCGAGGTGGGGCGGCAACAAGATACGCAACTCTAGATCCTTCCCATATGACAGATGCACACTGATGTCCCGGCGCCGATACGGTCGATTGCGCTGCGAATCTGAGAATCGTCTTCGGACTTTTTCGAGCGCATGAAGGATATGCTTGCAGGTGCCGAGCGTGTTCTTACGGAAATCCGGGCACGAGCAGTACGACTCTCCCGGCTGCCACCCTCGCAGAGCGACCCGGTACGACTTGCCAGAGGCCGCATTGGTCAATGTGTAGTCGGTCCAGATCTCCTGACTGTCGAGAGACGTGAGCCGCACTTTCTCGGTCCGGGCGCGTTCTGCCCGCTCCGCGAGCGCTTGCGCGATCAGCGCCTCCTCGCTCAGGCTTTCAGCTGGCGCCCGCGCGGGTGGCGCTCCGGCCAGTCCCAGCGCGAGCTTCTCTTCCAGAATCAGAGAGAAGGCCGCCCCGGCGTGCTCACACGGCACCTCGCACGCGTCGCAGCGCCATTCGAGCCGGTGGCGGGCGGCCGGACTCAAGGTCAGCGTGACCGCCGCGCCGTCCAGAGTCAGCCGAAACATGTCCCGATCGAATTTGACCTGAGTGGTGAGGTCAATGTCGAATTTGCCGCCCGTGGCGATGAGGCGGTTACCCTTGGGGCCGAGCAGCTTCGCCGCTCTGGTGAAAGTGAGTCGCGAAAGTGTGTCGAACAGCGTCAGCTCGGCGCTCGGTTTCGTCAACATGAGGTATAGGGAGTCATAGGGTAATTATTCCGTTGGAGGGCGAAATCCACCTCACAGCCGACGGCTTGCACTTCCGAGATCCGGCTCGGATCCACTATCTTTGCTTCCGACTCACCCGCGAAGAACGTCGTGATCCGGATGTTGCTCAGAGGGGTCTTGACGACGAGATGGTAGGGACCGAACTTCACTACTCCCATCTCCCGTTCGAGCGAATACGACTGCTGGGCGGCGTGCCAAAGATCCCTGGCGAAGCCTGGCGATTGAATGTCTAATCCGGCCTGCGTGGCCAGCTCGTCGCCCACCCAAGTCCCGTCGCGTAGGCCTGCGGTCTCGCAGCGCTTGACGCGGTCATGAATCGTGTTGAAAGACAGGATGGAGTCCGACAGCATGTCTGCCTGGACGCGCAGGTACTTTCGCCATATTTCCCGGCTCGCGGGCGAGAGTTCTTCGGGCCGGAATCGCAGGCAGCGGAAACGAGTGGCCTGTCCGATGCCCCGATAAAGCGAGACCTCTCCGGCCGGAATGCTCGGCTGATCCTCCAGGGAGACCCACTGATAACTACCATGTTGAATGAGCAGGGAACCGGGTGTGTCGCGATAGTCGCGGACGTGATGATAGGCCGCCATCGGCGTCCTCAACTCGTTGTCTGAAAGGAATCCGAACTGGCAGTATCTTTGCAGCGCCGGTCCATCTCCTCTACGGGCATTTGCCCAGAAGTCGAAAAGGAAGCGTGCGCTGTCCTTGAGGGGACTGCCGAAGTAGCGATGCTCGCGCAGATTGACCTGCCGATTGAAGATTCCCGGGAGGATCCAGGTGTACTGGAAGAAGTAGTCCCTCGCCGGCGGCTTGGTGGGACTGTAGGCCAGCGGCCCTTCTGCGGACAGCCACGGGACGAGGTATTCGGAATCGATGACGGTGGAGGTGGAAAAGCGAGACCGTGCAGCCATATGGATCTTCATCCTGCGCCGAGCAGCATTTGAATGGCACCGCGCGTTTCTGGGCTCAGACTGGAAAATTCATCCTCCGTGAGCAACCCCTGCGAGCGAATCTGGGCCAGCATCGTTAGTGCATGAGAGCGCCGCGGATTGTCGAAGAGGCGCGCTATCTCCCGATCACGTTGATGGATAATCCTGAAGATTTGGAGGTAGTGCGCATGGTGACCCTTCGCGCCATCGCGCAAGACGCGGTCGATCTCGGCAAGGACACGCTCGCAGAAGCGTTCGAGCGCGAGCGGATGTACGCGCCGCAGCACTTTCCAATCAGTTTCCTTAATCTCCAGCATAGGGTTCCCGTGCACTGGGGCAGTGCAAGTGTAACGCGGGAAGCTGCGGCTTGTGTAGGTCCCCGCGACGTCCGCATCTCAGGTAAGTAACGGCGCCGACCTGGAGCTACAGAAATTCTTCAACTCGTTTTATCCCCGCCTCTCACACAAAACCATTCGCCTGATGCATGGGAGTTTGCGGAGCTGTGGTGTGGGAGCTGATTCCGAAGAACCCGGCTGTAGGGGTGAAGTTGCCGCGCACAAAGGCGAGAAAGCCGCCGTTGGTGCTTTCGCTCTCCGACATTCGGCGGATGATTGAGTTTTTCCAGAACCGTCCAAGTCCGTGGTGACCCTGATTGTCTTTGCATCATTGCGTGTTGGGGAGGTTCTGGGACTTCGATGGAATCGAGTCAAGGTCGACCGGCTGGTCATCGTCGAGCGCGTTTACGACGACGCGTTCGATGATGTCAAGACTGATGCCGGTCACAGGGAGGTTCCATTCGATCAACGAGGCGTCATTGCTGACGTTCTGAGGCGGATCACCGCCGATAGTCGCTGCTGTACAGCGTCCGCTCCTGAGCAGGAGCCGCGCTCAAAGCAATGCATGAGCGAGTCGCGAATCCGTGGACTGTGGAAAACATGGCAGCTTCGGCAGGTATGTCTCGCTCAGCCTTTGCATTGAGATTTAAAGAACTGCTTGGGGAAACGCCGCTCGGATATTTGACGAACTGGCAAATGCACACGGCGACCGGCTTGCTGCGGGAAGATAATAGGAAGCTCTTCGAGGTAGCAAGGTCTGTAGGCTACGACTCTGACGCGGCGTTTAGCAAGGCTTTCAAACGTGTCTTGGGTATGGCTCCTAAGGCATATCGGCGAAGTGTCGCAGAGGCGCCTGGAAGTTGAGGCGGCAATGTCGTTTCTGAGTGGGTGAGTCCCAGAGGCCCTCCCGGATCAAGGTCCGCAGCACGCTGAAATTGAGCACGATCCCGGGATCATTTCTTGCGGCAGTGTTCTTCAGGGAAGAAACCAGTGATGTGACTTCCTCGCTGGATCGAATCAAGATGGTGGCATCAGGGTCCGGGTCCGGATCTTGGCTCTCAGGCAGGAATACAATGGGACCGTACTCTTCAGTCAGTCTTATGTATGCCTGGATGTTCCGTTGCGATCTGTAGATCTCGCGAATAATTTTGCTGCAGTGCCTGTACGGCCAACTGGAAGGATCCGCCGAGGCAGCCTCGAAGCGCTCGCGAATTTGTTTTTCGAAGGCAGCCAGCCCTGCTTTGTCGAAGGCCGCGGCCGCATCTTTCTCGATTTCATGGCAGAAAGCGTAGGGATCGTCGTCCATCCACGCCAGAAGTGTAGAAGCGGTTTTATCCGGTTCTTTGCATGGCAGCCCGCAAGGAACGTCTCGTAGAGCCCTACAGCGCGCCCGGGCTCGGTGGCGCCGAGCTTACGGATTTTGGCGGCGACCTCGTCGAGCTGGCTCACAAAGGAGAAACCTTCGCTGAAGCCAATGAACACTCCAGGTCGGAGCGCTAACTCAATTTTACGCTCCGTTGGGTCTGTCTTGCTGCGAATCCCTTGTTTCATGTGCCGAGCCTGCACCCTAATCAACGTCGCGGCCTGAGTCCTTTTACGATTTCGGCGGAGCGATAAAATCAATCACCTGCCTGTCGTTCCGTCGATAGATGCTGAAGTCCGTACGGTCGACTGTGACCACTTGGGAACGCGGGTGCCGCTCGCTCATAACGACAATCGACGCGTCGGCCAGATCCATTTGGTCATAGCGCGCCATAAGAGTGCGGAGCCGCGGCCAATGTTCCGCAACCTGAAGGTCCAGCCGAACTGCGCCGCGCTCGAGCAGTTGAAACAGCGGATCGACGTCCACGCGGTCTGCACGCAAAAAGTACGCCACCTCGGTGAGGACCGGCTCCGTCGTCAGCATCGGGGAACGCGCCTGCTTCATCAGCGCGACGGCCCAAGAGTGGTATGGGTCGTTACGGTTTAGATACGCTACCAGCGGTCCCGTGTCACAAATCGTGATCACGACCGCGCAAACCTGCGACGGTCGTTGGTTGCAGGCTTTCGGCTGCCTGCCACACTGCCCGCAAGATCAGCCGTGATCTCATAGATGGACCGACTGCCTCGGTGCGGCACAGCCTCGAGCCTCTCGCGAATCAGGGCGGCCACGCTGCGCCCGGTCGTGCGGGCCTCCTGCCTCAACCGGCGCAGCGTCGTATCTGGAAGCTTTACGGTAATCCCCTTCATAATTACCTATCATGGTAACCCTATTCTGACAGAATCGCAATACCGGACGCTGGGGGCTGGCTGGGGCTGCTTGGGCAATCTGTTGCCTTTATGCTGGTTTAGGCATCATATGAAGTTGGTTGCGGCGCCTAGCATCAAGCCCGTCGTTCGGATCGGAAGCACCAGGGCAGACCTCGCTCCTTTCCAGAAGATGTGAAGGGGGTGCAGCTTGAAAACATCGCGTTGTGGCACATTTCTTGGAATTTGAACTCCGTCAGAACCAACTGTTGCCTTTATGCTCGTTTAAGCATAAACCTGTTAAGAAATGGTCGGGGAGAGAGGATTTGAACCTCCGACCCCCTGGTCCCGAAACAGAGGAAATCAGCCAAGGTGTTGATTTTTCAATCAATGTGAGTGGTGCTTCAACCGCGTGAATTCACGCATTTTGTTAAGGGTGCCCCTGAATGGGTGCCCCAAACCAAGATGAGTCGACCGGTAAGCGTCAAGCGAGTACTCCCCTGACATCTTCCGGGTGCCGAGAGCTTCGCGACGACATCAAGGCAATGTGAGAAAGCATGGAGGATAAATTCGCACGAGAGGGTTTTCTTGCGTACTGTTTCTCAATGAGCTGGAGCTCACAATGACTGTCGAGAATGCGCGTAAGATCTCCACTAATCCGGAAGTGCTGAAAGAGACTCGCAAAATACTTGGCCCAGCAATGCTTCCGGAATACTAAGCTGGAGGATCTGCACGCCGGGATTACTCCGAAGTCGCAGGCCGGCGACTATACAGACGTGATCGTCCGGTCTCCCTACGGGGAGATTCCCTGGCCAAGACTTTCGCGGCTTAGCGATGAGGAGATGAAGACGCTGATAATCGATGTCGTGAACAAAACGTACCGCGCGCTGATCGTCCTCTTCGACGACCGGCTGGGCGGCGAACTGATCAAGATTTTGGCTCAGCAGGACCTTGTACCACGTTGGAACGAGCCCACCACGAGCTGAGATCGCACGTGGCATGCCGGACGCGTCGCTACGGCTACGAATCGGCAACCATGACAACACGGTGACAGCTCGAGTTACGAACTGGCGCCCGAACCGGGTTTCCAGTTGCCCGGATGTAGTTCGTGGATTTGGGTGATCTTGCTCGAGGGCAGGCGGGCTAGCACATAAGTTAAATAGGTCTGCGGATTCAGACCGCTTGAATCCCCAGCGCTATTTGACTGACATCCTCCGGCGCTTTCGCTCGACCAAGATCACCGAAATCAACCAACTATTTCCGGTAGGTGGAGAGCATTAGGAGGGAACACCTCAAGAAAGGGGCGCGCACGGTTTCGACTACATTCTTGTTCCGGCAATGAAAACCTACACTGAGAAGCAAGGCCAGTACCTCGCATTCATTTACTATTATGGCAAAATCCACGGGTACCCACCATCGGAAGCCGAACTGCAGCAGTACTTCCGAGTCTCTCCGCCGTCCGTGCACCAGATGATCTTGACGCTCGAAGATCATGGTCTCATCGAGCGAACACCTGGGCAGGCTCGATCTATCCGTCTACTGATTCCACGTGAGGAGCTACCGGACCTGGTCTAACAAATGCGACCGTATTACTGAGATAACCAGCAAGTCATCACGGCGCATGCAGACATTCCGATTACGGGCGATGAAGTTTGGCGCCGTCGACGTTCTTACGAAAGTTGCTATTCAGAGTTGCTATTCACGTTATGAATGATTATCATTCACGCCATGAATAAACAACCTTTGCCCCGCCATCTGCAAGAGGCCCTCGCGGAGCGCTTGCATGTGATGCCGGCAGTGGTCGTAATTGGAGCACGGCAGACCGGCAAGAGCACACTGGTTCGGGAACTGACTCCAGGCGAGCGCCGATTCTTGTCTCTCGACGATCTCGACGTGGCGGATCTGGCTCGGAGGGACCCCGAAACGCTGGTGGGAGGCTCGACGCCAATTGTCCTCGATGAGATTCAGCGAGAACCGGAGCTGCTGTCGGCCGTGAAGCGCGCGATCGACGGCCATCGCCGGCGCGGGCAGTTCCTGCTCACGAGCTCGGCCAATCTCCTTCTCATGCAACGGGTTTCGGAGTCGCTCGCTGGGCGAGCCAGTTACCTGACACTCTGGCCCATGACCCGAAGGGAACAAATGGGCCTGGGACGCTGCGGGCTATGGGAGAAACTGCTATTAACACGGGATCGTAACTGGCTGGACGTCCTCCGGTCGGAGCAGAGTCCCCCAGAAGACTGGCGGGCGCTGGCGCGACGCGGCGGGTTTCCAACCCCGGCGGTTCACATGAAAACACAGGCGGAGCGGGCCGTGTGGTTCGAGGGCTACGTGCGAACCTATCTGGAACGCGACCTCCAAGCGCTCTCGGCCATTTCGGCGCTGCCGGATTTCCGACGGCTGATGCGTGCGGCATCCCTCCGGCTCGGCCAACTCGTCAATCAAACCGAGCTTTCGCGCGACGTCGCCTTGCCCCAGCCAACCGTGCACCGCTATTTGAACCTGCTCGAGACGTCCTTCCTGCTCGTTCGCGTTCTTGCGTATTCCGTGAATCGCACCAAGCGCCTCATCAAGACTCCCAAACTCTATTGGGGCGATGTGGGCCTGGGTCTTCATCTGGCCGGCCTTCCCGAACTTGGGGGCGCGTACCTCGAGAACATTCTACTCAACGACCTCATGTGCTGGCGTGACGGTCGGACCGAGCAGACGGAAATTCTGTATTGGCGAACGACAACGGGCGAGGAAGTGGATTTCGTAATCGAGACTGGTGGCCGGCTCCTCCCCATCGAAATCAAGGCCACGTCACGACCGCGCCTGGCTGACGCCAGGACGCTGCGCTCGTTTCGGGCTGAATACGGCAAGACGTCCCGAGCGGGCTTGTTGCTGCATACAGGGGAGACGTTACAGTGGCTGGCACCGGACGTCCTGGCTGCACCCTGGTGGTCGGTTTGTTGAGTTCGTAAATTCGCCCTCCCAATGCTTGGGTTCGTACTCGTCCGACAAAAGGCGGTTGGTAGAACTCCCCGGACAGTCGGGTGCAGGAAAGGAAGGACGAGCAACGATACAGATCACAAACATCACAAAGACGAACGGCAGTAGCCGGAGCGCGATCCGTCGCCGCGCTCGCCGTCCCATTTTCGTCACCCCCTGGTCCCGAAACGTTTGTTTTCAATCCATGTGAGACGAATTCATGTGGGCGGGGTGGCAGAATCCTGCGAGAAGACAGCAACACGCACCGGCTGTAACGCCATCATGCGGTTCTGCCCCACCAGAGTGTTCGTTTCCCTGATTAAGTTCTGCCTGGACGGAACACTCCCGACAAGACCCTGGAGCTGAGTGTGTCGGTTGAAGTGGATGGCGTGGGATAGCCCTTATCCCAGTCGCCGCTGATGTTAGGATTTGCGAGGTTAGCCAAGCGGAAGGCAGTGAAGCCCTCAGCCGCCGCGGGCGAATGTCGTTGGCAACGTGAAGCAAAACTCCTGGTTGGGCTACTATCTCATCGGGAGAAGTTCCATATCAGCGCGAGCCGGAGCTTCCGGCTTTTCGTCGAGTCTACCGCGTCGCGTTTTCCGTCAGGGATACGCGAAATTCAAGGCGAGAATCAATGCAGAGCGTGTTCTTCGCTAGCCTGCAATTGCGCGCATCTCCGCTAGCTAAGCTAGTGAAACTTGGGCGCGTGACAAGCCGGTCAATTCTCTGTCGTGTTCAACCTTTCGCGGCTTGATCTTTTTACCGACGCCGCTGCCCAGGGCGACTCTCAGATCGTAGTCGTTCTGAAGGTTGAGCCAGAACTGTGCTGGCAAGCCGAAGTATTTCCCCAACCGAATCGCGGTGTCAGGACTGATGGCGCGCTCTCCTCGTACGATTTCATAGATGCCGGGAAAGCCTAGCGCTTTCGCTAGTTCATACCCGCTTACGCCCATTGGCTCCATAAATTCTGTCTTGAGAATTTCCCCGGGGTGGACAGCAAAAAACCTTTCGTCTTTGAGTCATACGTTTCCCCACTTCCTAGTGGTAATCCACGATCTCCACATCAAAGGCGTGCCATCCCGCCAAACAAAACACACACGATATTGATCGTTGATTCGAATGCTGCGATTACGCGAAACTTGCTTGTCGGCAAGGACCTTCCTCGGGTTTATCAGTTCACCGCAGACGGGAAGCTGATCATCCGGTCGGCTCGGCCCGATGAACACTGGTCGGTAACGTGGGAGCATTACTGATCGAATTGCATTGACGCCTTGGCTATTGCGCGCAGAAAGCTGTGCAAAGGAACGGAAGCAATGCAGAAACGCAAACTAGGAAAGAGCAATCTTGAAGTCTCGGCCGTGGGGCTTGGCTGCATGAGGTTGAGTCCTGGTCACGGAACGGTGGCGGGGACCAAGCAGGAGATGATTGCGCTCCACTACTGTCCGGCTAAAAGTCGAACAGGATCAATTGGTTAGAGTTATCGAGTAAGTCGGAACGGGAGTCGAATGCTTCAAGCACGCTTAAAATGGGCAGTTTCTCGAGTAGGGTGATACTGAAAATCTGTAGGATTTGGTAAAGGCTCATTTCCAGCCCGAGGCGTTTGCGGACGATAGCCACCAAGACATAAACCGACACAGCGATCCAGATTTGAGTCTTCACCGCATTATCGCTGGTACCATAAAAGGCTTTGCTTCGCAGGTGTTGCTTGATCCACTTGAAAAACAATTCTACTTGCCAACGACATTTGTAGATCTGGGCGATCATCAGTGCCGGCAGCTGGAAGTTATTGGTCAGGAACTTCAATCGGCGCTGGTTCTCCACGTCCAAGTAACTGACGCGTCGCAAAGGATCGGGATAGGCTTTCGCCGATTCGATGGTGGTTAGGATGACGGTGTGATCCGACCGTACACCGGTGGACTTGTCGACCGAGTGCGAGTAGCGGCGCTGGAGCAAAACCTTTTCTTTGGTGCGCACGACGAAGAAGGCTGAGCAGAGGGTGAACACAAACAAGCGAGCGAAATCGATGTAGCCGCGATCCATCACGTAGAAAGCACCCGCTTCCGGAAGGAACTCATCCAGAATGTTCACGTCGGCGGTTTTGCCATCCGTGATGCGAATAAACGAGGGAATATTGCCGTGCAGGTCTAACAGCGTGTGCATTTTTACGGCCGCCTTGTGCTTACGAAACTTGGCCCAAGGAAAGAGCGAGAGACAGAGGTCAATCGTGGTTGAATCCAGAGCGTACAAACTTTGATTCAACTCCACTCCCATGGGATCGTCAGCATACAACGGACGTGCGATCGCGATCAGAGTCTGCGCATAGTCCGCAAAGATGCGCCAATCCCGGGACTCATTGGCATCGGCCAAAGTGGAACGTGCGATCGTGCTGCGGAAACCCATGTGATAGAGCTTGCTGCCGATCGACCGTAAACAAGTCTCGATATCCCGGAGACTCTCGCGGTAAGTCAATTGCGCAAAGGCCATGGCGAGAAACTGATCTCGGCACGATAAGCTTCGTGATCGATAATCGCCGGAATAGCGATTCACACATTTTTCAAATTCATAGGTGGGCAGGTAATCCATTAGCTGAGAGAAGACAGTACGACCAGTGTTCATGGGCCATTATTTCGCGTATTTCGCGTGGCCCGCTGGCAGCAGGAAGGGCGAAAATGGGCCCTGATGAATTCAAATCGAAAAAAGCCGGAATGGCTGCTAAGTCTTGCAACAACTAGGAGCTACACGGACGCCCCGACTCCTTAACCGGACAGTAGTGAGCAGGAGAAGGTGGTCGACTTCCCAATCCCCATATTTTGATCCGTCCGTTTGTGCGGCGTGAAGCTGTTCTATCGAGCAAGATTGAAGGGACGCAGGCTACGTTGGGGGAGCTGCTGGCCGCCGAGGCGGGGGCGACCGTTGACCGAAGTCCCGACGATCTTCGGGAGGTCGGCAACTATGTGGTTGCTC
>QIAU01000160.1 GCA_003225055.1 Acidobacteriota bacterium | reverse complement strand
GTATTCGCGGCGCGAATACAAGCCACTCTCTTGGATTCCAGAATTGCGGGCATTGAAAGAGCGCGTTGAGGCAGTGTCTTGGGGGATTGGAAGCACTTTGTCCAATACGTGGCCGTCCTCAACTGGTTTGTTCCAAAAGTGCTGATTAAAGGGCTAGCAGTTTTGGAAACAGTCATCGAATTTGGATTAGGCGTCGCGCTCCTCTTGGCATTGTTGCACCACTGAGCTATTCGGTGTTCTCGGCGGCGGGCGCTGCCCTACTTCTTGGCGCAGT
>QIAU01000159.1 GCA_003225055.1 Acidobacteriota bacterium | reverse complement strand
ACGTTCGTTCTTCCGCCGAAGTGCGCTCGGCTGCCGAGTTCGCAAGCTCGAGCACGCACGACAGTACGACCGCCTGAAGGCATTGGTTCAAGACGGTACTTCCATCGCAGCGGCCGCAAGTGGTTGACGCAAGCTATAGCCCCGAAATCCGACAGCCGAATAACTTTGCCTCATTGTCTCAAGCGTGTTTACCCCGGTGTGCAACAAAGGCCAGCAAACATCGCGGAGCCGCTCGTGACCCCGCTCGCGTGGAACGCATCAAACATCGGCAGCGGTACGTTGGACCGAATGCCAAGTTCGCGAGGATGAGGAATAGTTCGTTTATGTTTCAAAGAACAGTAAGCGATCCGCGCCCTCTAACCTAAGAGGTCGACACCCAATTTCCTTGCGGTTTTGCGCAAGTCGTCGTCAAGCGTCGCCAACGGTAAGCTTCGCCGGATGGCCAATTCGAGATAGATCGCGTCGTAGCTGGTCAGTCGATGTCTTCGGCACAATACAAGAAGATGCGTAAAGGCGCGATCAGGAGCTTCGTTGTCTCTCTCGATTCCGAGCTTGCTCAGGTCTGCGATAAAAGCGTCAGACTGCGTAGGAGTGATACGCCCCTTGCGCTCCGCCATCGCCAGGACGTTCGTGAT
>QIAU01000158.1 GCA_003225055.1 Acidobacteriota bacterium | reverse complement strand
CCACCAAGCCGGCACAAGCGCCGTCTCGGTGGCCAGCCGATTCAGCAACGCCGCGGTCTTCGGTGTGGCTTCGTCATGGAACAGCCAGGCCATGGCGATGGAGCAATCAACAACAAACGCCGCACTCATCGGCGGCCCTCCCTAATGAGGTCCTTGACCTTCAATGCACCTAAGGACAAACCAGTGGCCAGCTTCTGGATCCGATCAATGGCGGCGACGCGCTCCTCTGGTCTTACTTCCTTTTTCACGGGCACGAGCTTGGCCACAGGTGCCCCATGTTTCGTGATCGTGATTTCCTCGCCAGCCTCAACCTTTTCCAGCAGTTCCGATAAATGCGTTTTTGCCTCGTACGCGCCGACCGTGTGACTGCCCTGCAGTGTGGCCATAAAAATTCCTCTTATTAGACTAGTGTTAGACTAGTCTAACAAACGCCTACGTCAGAGGTCAACTCGAAGTTCCGGTAGGGATTCCCAGACCTGTCCTTATTATTTGTAGCAACATATAGTCTCCATTATGTTTATTCAAAAGTCGGGCAGCAGGATGTCTGGAGCAACTGATGCGCACGTATGAACTTATATAGAGAGAACAAAGATGCGATTGTGACGACGGCTGAATCTCGCGACTTGTTGGTCTTCTCCATCGCGCGGCACTCTTAAGTGATCTCTGGCATGCGTTGGACTGAGCATTTTGTGCCGAATTGTCGGAAGCGAAATGCGGGGTTGAGGAATTTCTGAAGCGGCGTAATTCGGCCTGGAACCTGATCGGCCGCGTCCATTTCAACCTTGCCGAAAACCGCAAGGACGAAGCCACGCCCTTTGCCTTTCTTGCTACCTACACGACGCGGCTTTCGGCACATGCTAAGGCTCAGCATGTGCCGCTTGGCCAGGCGCTGCGCGAGTGCGCTGGTGCGTCTAATCGCGCGCGCTTGCTCTCTCTGCTTCTTCCTGTGCAGCGAGCGGCCGAAAGTTGTCCCTGGCTGAAGGCCATGGCTGACGCGGGAGAGATCTTCCACCCTCTGCGCTGGATGCCAACACAGGCGATGCAGCTCTTGCTCGATGTCCCGCAACTAGAGAGTGCCGGGGTAGTCGTGCGCATGCCGGCGGTCTTGCCAGGAAATCGCCCTCCCCGCCCGCAGGTAACGGCCACATTGGGTGGTAAGCCTCCATCGGGACTGGGGCGGGATGTGCTGCTCGATTTTCGACGCCGAGCGATTGAACCGAACGCTCGCTCGCTTTGGCGAGATTGAGCGTAGAGTCGCTGAGCAACGCATCAGCTTTCAAGAAGCCATGCGCATGTTGGCTGGCGCCGACGGCACGGTCGATGGAGATTCTGACGCTGCACGAGTGGAATGGGCGCAGGTTATCGCCGGCCCCTGGCTCGCGGAAACGCTGAAAGGCCTGCGCAGCCAGGAGGGCTTGACGCGAGTCGATCCCGGATCAGCGCTGAAGGGAACGCTGCGTCCTTATCAGCAAGTCGGGGTGCAGTGGCTGTATCTGCTTGCGAAACTCGGCCTCGGCGCGTGTCTTGCCGATGACATGGGACTGGGCAAGACGATTCAGGTTTTGGCCTTGCTGCTCGTCCTTCGTCAGCAGTCGGATGGCATTCGGCGCCCGAGTCTTTTGGTCGCGCCCGCTTCGCTGTTAGCCAACTGGGCGGCGCAACTCGAACGCTTCGCACCGAGTTTGAACGCAATCGTCGCGCATCCTTCCGAGATGTCCGCCAACGATCTCAAGTCCATGACGCCGGATCAACTGCGAACCGTGGATGTCGTGATCACCAGCTACGGCTCTCTGCTCCGCCTTCCCTGGATTGCCGATGTCTCGTGGAACTTGTTAGTGCTTGACGAAGCGCAAGCTATCAAGAACCCTGCTGCCAAACAGACACAAGCGGTAAAGAAGCTAAACGCGGCCGTTCGGTTCGCCCTGACCGGCACCCCGATCGAGAACCGGCTGGGCGATCTTTGGTCGATCTTCGACTTCATCCATTAGTGAATATTTCATCCCTTCTACAGTGAATACCCGATCCCTTCATCGCAGGGTTGGCACTAATCGTGCCAGCGTGCAAATCTTCAGGAAAATCCACAAGAAAGTTCTTGTTGGGGCTTGAATTTGTTCGCCCCATAGTTATACGGTTCTTGAGCGCGCCAATCAAAAAAGCTAGCTTGTACGGTTGTCGTCAAGCCTGTCATCCAGTTAACCGATAACCGAAGTAAACATCCATCTATCCACACGAAAGTTTTTCCTGGCGCGTAAGCGCCAGCCGAATTGAAAAGGAGTTTCTATGCACCAGCCGTTCCAGCAACCATTCACTTCTTTGGGAACCCCGCAACCACAGTTCGGTCAGTTCGGCCTAGGTGGCGGACTCGGCCAGGTTCCATTTGCCTCTCCTTTTGGCCAACAGTCGCCGTTTGGTCTGCAAGGGCCAATTGCCGGAGTGGGGCAATGGCTGGGCCAACAGGGTCCGCTCGGCTATCCCTACGGTCAGCCGCAGTTCATTCCTCCGACGGTGAACCCGTACGAGGTTGCAACCATCGTTACCCGCATCCTTCCTCTGCTCTTGCAGAGTGGCTCACTGATGCAGGTTCCGCACATCACGCCCTTTGGAGTGCAGCCGCAACTGGGGAGCATAATCGGCCAAAACCCGTACACTCCTTTGCAAAGCGGATTGTTCCAAAATCCAATAGGAGGTTTGGGTTCGTTGGGGAGTCCCTGGGGAACTCCTTTTGGCCACTACTAAACCCGGTAGGTAATTAGACGAAAGTCGCCTAACCCGACAGTCGATGCGGCGGGCGCAAGCTCGCCGCATTCAGTCGCGCACTACGGGTAACCTTTTCAGTGTGCGCAGGTATTGCGAGGATCGCCGCAGCACTCTTGATATGCAAGCCTTAAGTCAGGATTTAGCGCGTGAGACGAACGACCGAGCATTCAACTAAAGAGAATTGTAGATCGAAAGATCCGCTGATTGTCGAAAAGGAAGACGACTGGAGATGTTTGAGGCCGCTCAACTCGTGTCATGAGCCAGACTCGGCCGTGACTGTAATTTCAAGGAGAGTGCTTTATGCCATCGAAAAGAGAAGAACAGGAGAGTAAGACGTCGGCCGGCAGGTCATCGGGAGAAAAAGCAACCCGCGAACGCGGCGGTTCCCCCGAAGGGGATAATGTACTCAGCTCGCGCATGGGGCAATTCCTGATTTCTACAAGACCCGTGCCCGGCGTCCATCCCTTGGCTGGACTTGATTTGCTTGAGCAAAATCTGAGGAGCGACCCGGAAGTGCAGGTGGTCGACGTCCTGACCCCGCGCAGCGCTACGGGCGCGTTCGGCAACGGCAGGTCAGGATCGCAGCGTGTCATTGTGGCACGCATGCGGGAAGACAAAGCGGCGCGGTTGGCTCAGGAGGGTGGCTACCAAGTGATCGTCGAGCGAGATCATGCGCTTACCTACGCGCATACGGCAGTACCGTCGTTGCCGTTGGATGCCGGCGGGTTTAATCAAGCCAACGGATTCACCATCAACATTACGGTAATGGGAGACGACGGCCCGGTCGAAGGCGCTCTGGTCCGTATCTTTGGCAGTCTTTTCCCCACACAGGGTGTGACCGGGCGCCAGGGTCGAGTGGAATTGAATGTGATTGGGGAATCACCGAGCACTATTCATGCCGTCTACGTGAAACCGCAGTCGGATTTCTGGAGCATTTGGGTACCTCAGCCGACTCTCAATCCCGAGGGTCCGAACGTCATTTCGCTTAAGGATCTAGGCGCAACCCTTCCGAACTTCTCCTCTCAGCAGTTCATTGGATGGGGCCAGAGGGCAATGCACCTGGATAGCGTTCCCTCCGCGTTTCGGGGTAAAGGAGTCAAGGTCGCGATTATCGATTCGGGCGCGGCCACCACGCACAGGAGTATCAAAAGACAGGTAAAGGCCGGTTATGACGTTGTAGCCAAGAGCCAGGAAGGCTGGGAAGAAGACGCCATCGGACATGGAACGCACTGCGCAGGCATTATTGCCGGGAATGCAGAGAATAGCGAGGGCATGCGGGGTTTTGCCCCAGAAGCTGAGATAATCGTATGCAAGCTTTTCCCGGGTGGCCGATATAGCAGCTTATTGGACGCACTCGAGTTCTGCATTGGCCAGCGAGCGGATGTCATAAATTTGAGCCTGGGTGCCGCTGAACCCTCTGCGATCATTGAGCAGAAGATTTTCCAAGCCACACAAATGGGCATAGCTTGCATTGCCGCAGCAGGAAACTCCGGTGGCCCGGTGCAGTATCCGGCCTCGTCTCCCAACGTGCTTGCCGTTGCCGCAATCGGGAAGCAAGGGGAGTTTCCGCCGGATAGCTATCACGCCCTGACAGCCAGGCCGCCGCTTACCCCTCAAGGCTTCTTTTCTCCAAACTTCACTTGTTTCGGCCCATCAATTGCCGTTTGTGCGCCCGGGGTGGCGGTCGTCTCCTCCGCTCCACCGGACAACTTCGCGGCATGGGATAGTACGGCCGTTGCCGCCGCCCATATTTCCGGCCTCGCCGCCCTAATCTTGGCCCATCATCCGGACTTCCAGGCGCAGGGCATGTTTGGCGCTCGTAATCTTCAGCGAGTGGATCGGCTTTTCCAGATCATTCGCCAATGCGGTCAGCCCTTGAATCTGGGCGACCCGATGCGCACCGGGGCTGGATTGCCGGATGCGACCCGGGCGTTTCTGCCGGCGGAGGTGGGCAGGACGATGGCAGCATTTCCTGAGGTCTCACACGGGCTTCAATCTCGGGGAGCGCCCTACTTTGCCGCGGCTCCCTTTGGGGGCTACGCGCCAGCCGCGAGCGGTCAGCCCTTCCCCTATGCTCCTATCTGGGGTGCTGGGCCGGGACCGTGGGCGAGCGGGCAGTTACCCGAGAGCATGTGGCTGCTGGCCTTTCAGCAGTTAAAGACTGCGATGCAATCCGCCGGCCTGCTATAAGTTACGGGAGCTTGACCTAACCGAGCCCGTATTCCGCCTCAAAACTGTCCTGGCGGGTTTTAAGGGCTGGGGGGCTGCGACGTGCAAACATAAGGCAAATTCTTGCGCAAGATAAGGCTCGCCCATTTTGCAGAAACATGCGAAGATTCAGCCATCGGGGTGAAGAATGCTGGTTTTGGTTGGCACGTGCCCCGAGAGGAGCCCAATGGGAGAGCACAGTTTCGAGGTGGATTTGCTGCGCCTGCTGGTGGCCGAAATCTGGTTTGCAATTTCAATGAAAGCGGCGCGCGAGCTATACGGGCGCAGCTATTTTGCTTTAGGGGTGGGAGAGAGGCTGGCGCTCGAGCAGGTGGTGGCTGCCACGCTAGGAGCCATATATTCAGAGATCACGCCGGTCCTGTTAAGGCCTCAGACCAAGCGGATTGCTGGGTTTCAAGTTGAGAGGTAGATTTACTTCCCAGTCTTGAGCGCGGCGAGAGCCTGATTGGTTATTTCTCCTGAATTTCAAGCGCACGCTTTCCCTTGCCGGTTTGCGTAGCAGGTGGCGTATGGCCAAATTGCAGCACCCTGACCGCGGCCGCAACCTCATGCGAATGATTTCCCAGCGGCGGGGGCGATTATCGCTTTCACTATTCTTTTGAGACGAAGGCGCGTGAGGCAGAGACGACTTCCGGCTTGGGCTCGGAGGCGAACTGCGCCGGGTTGTTTTTCCTGAGCTGCGGCTTCACTTCGAAGTTCCATAAGACCCTCCTTCCACCATGAATCGATTAATCGCGATTATCTCGCACGCATTCTGAGTCCCGAACTCGGCAGTGTCAAATTTGTGGTCAGCAAGCCCCCAGTCGGCTTGGGGACTGGAGTAAAAGTGTAGTAGTTCCATGCTCAAAGCCGAGCAATTCCGGTCATAACCGATCAAGATGTTCGGCTGGTAAGCGGTTGGAAAATAAGTAAAGTAGAAAATCTTTAAAACCGATCAGAACCCGCCTGTGTACTCAAAATCCGCCGGTACTTGGCACCTTGACGCACTGAATGGATTCGGAGATTCGGGCGCATAAACCACATCCAGATACTCTCCCGGTCAAAGAGCACGTTGGGTCAAGAATGAATGACGGGAATCGATGTAAATTTGCTGTAAAATCGACAGCTTGCAATTATTTTTTTCAACAGTGGCAGAGATAAGGAACTCTCATTTAGGATGGCGCTGCACCATCAACAATTTGGCTGCAACCGGCGAGCCATTTCCTGTGCAGTGGCATGCCAGTCGATTGTGCACCGCCGGATCGGTACTTCCACTTGGATGACGACATCCAAAGGGGCCATGAAATCCGCCGGGCGAGGGCGTTCGCGCCACACAAGGTAGAAGCGCGGACAAGAGCGTCCGCGCCACACCGGAGTTGGTCTTGCTTACCCATGAGCTACTGCAATCCGGCAGTTTGCAATATGCGTGCTCCGCTAAACTGCTTCCACGCTGAAAAGTCACGATTGAGAATTACTTCGAGTTCCTCTACTTCGGGGCGAAAGAGTTCGTACAGGCGGGCTAAAGCTTCCTGCGCCAGTTCGGTAAAGGGCTGGCCTCCGCCGAGAAAGAGCTGGCGCAGCGGTGAATTTCTGACCACCGCAACCAGTTTGTCGAAACGCCGCGCCTTAAACCAGTCGGCTACCCAGGTGGCGCTTCGAGTGCCCGCGTAGCTGCGGGGATGGGTGAGGCTTTCGGCCGAGTGCACCGACCTGCGCTGCGACGAACGCAGCTCGAAACGGGGCACACCGATGAAGTCGAGCAGCGTATCCAGATAGGCCTGCGGATCCTCTCGCAGATCATCGTAGATCGTCGCTAGCACCTGGTCTGCGCCAAGCGCGTTCCGCCACGCTTTCAAGTTGCTTGCGTATTTGCCGGTTTCCGTCAACTCGGGATCCCGGAGAATAGCTTGTTCGAAGGCCCACGGGATCATGCCGTAAGCGCGTTTGAGCCGATAGAGCGAGAGAACCCGTTCGACGGGGTTGCGGAAGATGCACACCACTCGGGCGTGCGGAAGCGCGCGGGCGATGCGCTCGCGGGCCGTTTCGGATGCAAAGTAGGTGGGCGCGACCTCTCCCTTGAGGCGCGAGCCAGTCCCTCTCGGATAGTGCGCCTGGTACCACTCGAATCCGCGATGAAAATGAGTGTCGAAAAAACGAGTCTCTTTGGTTGGGCTGGGAAGAATTGTATGTCCGCGCAGGACTTCATGGAGCCAGCTAGTCCCAGTCCGGGGAGGGCCAATCACGAAAAAAGAAGGGAGAAGGGAACCTTCAGTTCGCTTGCACACGCCCATCTCTGTCTTTGCCTCGCTGCCAGAGCGCCGTTTTCCTGAAGCGCTTTCGCCAGCTTCTTGGTAATTCACACCTGTGCTCGAGCCCAAAAAACCCGCAGACCCGGGGCGTTGCCTGTTGGGTTCCGAGGCTTGGATGGGAGCTGTTCGCGGCGAGGTTGTTTTCTGGCCTGCCCATAAGTTGCCGAACTAAGCGTTTAGGCTTGCCAAACACAAGGGACCAAGCCGTAAAAAGCCCCGCGTGGGTTCGCGGGGCTGAAACGATTTTCTAGCAGCGTTCTACTTGTTCGACGGAGAGGCCGTGCAAGTGTCCGAAATCTTGCTGACCTTGCTCACGTTGAACTGCGTTGCCGCCGAGCTGCTACCCGACGAACTGGACGTCCCGCTGGAAGCGCTGCTGGACGGATTGCTGCCGGAACTGCTGGAAGAAGGGCTCATTCCGGAATTGCCGCTGGACGATTGGCTGGAGCCAGAAGGCGAGCCGGCGCTGGCCGAGGTTCCCGATTCGGTCCCCTTTATGCGCACTTGGTGCCCAACTTCGTCCTTCAGCTTGGAACTTTCGCCCTGCAGCTGATAAGTTTTGCCAGAATTATCGCTCAAGGTGAAACTGCCGCTCGATCCGGAGAGGCAGCCTTCAATCGTAGTTTCATTACCACTGCTGCCGGACTGAGAAGAAGAATTGTAACCGCCGGACTGAGAAGTGCTTTGTGCAACCACCCAAGCCGAGGACAGCAGAACAGCAGCTGTCAACATACATAGCTTTTTCATCGTATTCGTCTCCAGGGTCTTAAGATTTGAAGTGGTGCCCAATTCTGATGAAAGCCCTGCTGGGCAAGGTTGCCTGTAGCCCGCGGTGAGCGCGGTGCTCGGTGTTGTCACAATGTTTGACCAGCAGGTTCGAGCAGCCCGACATTTGGGGTTGCGGAAGAACCGAGATCCCTCCGCTTCGCTTGATGACAAAGCATTAATTTGGATGATTGGGGCTAGAGGATGAGAAGGGATTTGAAGTGGTGAAGGCGTTCAGCAGGTTTTACGGATCAGTCCTTCAAAAAGCTGCCCAGATATCGGGCATCACGTGATATCTTCGCGTGCACGATTTTAATCGCCGTCCCGAAGCCGCCTTCCCCGGCGGATCATTTCGCACGAACTCCGACATTACATTACAACAGGCGTCCCATGCATGTGAACGTGTTTGACTTCTTCCCAATTTTTGGCACGATCCAGGGAACGCTACGTGGAATTTGTGCGCGTCTCCTCCTTTAGCGTCGGAATTTACGTGCTTTAGCGTCGGAATTTACGTGCTCGAGGAGGGCGCCACCGACCACCAGAAGCCGCATACGTTGGACGAGGTTTACTACGTCGCGGGCGGGAAAGCGAAAATGAAGGTCGGCGCAAATGGGAATGCTAGGAATTTTGACGTTTCTCCAGGCACGATCATTTACGTGCCGGCGCGGGTGCACCATTCCTTCTACGACATCACTGAGCGGCTGGCGGTTCTGGTGTTCTTCGCGGAACAGAAAGTTCTACCCGCCGCGCCGTATCTCACTAAGGCTGAGGGGTAGCGAAGCGGGAATCCTATTGCTCGACAAGTGTCTCCGACAAGGCTTTCCGAAGCCTTTCCTGGTGCGCAGCAGTCAGCTTTGCACCCCCGGACGTCAGGTAGAAGACGTCAATGGCGGTCTGGCCTTCGGTGTCGATAAGAGCGATCTCGATATTGCATTTCTGGTAGGACAAAGTGGAGCTGATCCGGTGCAGGAGGCCTGGACGGTCCTGGGCAATCACCTGAACCAGGGTGCTGTGGGTCGAAGACTTGTCGTCGAATTCGATCTGCGTTGCGACCTTCACTTTGGCAATGCCGTTTTTATCTGCACGCAGCCGGTCGCGCATCAGTCGATCCAGGTCAACCTCTCCGCACAGGACATCGCTGACGCTGCGCTTGAAGCGCTCCCACTCGGGAAGATTTAATTCCAGAGTGCGGAAGCGATCGGTGAAGTAGAACGTGTCTATGATGACCCCGGCGCTATTGGAGACTGCGTTCGCTTTCACGATGTTCATGCCCCAGGCGGAAAGCACGCCCGCAACCTTGGCAAAGAGGGCAGGCCTGTCGGCCGTGACCAGGGTCAGCTCAAACCAGTGGCGGCCTCGCTTGAGATCGAGTTGCGCCGGGTCCGCGCCAAGCGCGTTAGCCATCTCGACGTGGCTGAGAATGGCCTCTGCCGGGTAAGTCTTCAGGTAGCGTTGAGGTAATCCTTCCAGAAAACCCTTGAGCTTTTTCCCCAGAGTGGGCGCGAGGGCGCGGACGCGAGCCAGATTTTCATCCTCTACATCGGAGTGAACTCTTTCCTGGTCGACACTGCGATTCAGTTGATTGGTGGCTGCGATGTAGAGCTGCCAGATGTTTTCGGCCTTCCAAGGCGTCAAAGCCTCGGGATTGACCGACTTGATATCGGCGTAGGTGAGCAGGCAGAGCATTTTCAAGCGTTCCGGCGTGCCCATTTTCTCTGCGAAGGCGCGGATTGTGTTCGGGTCAAAAATGTCTTTGCGCAGCGCCGCGGACACTTCCAGGTGATTGGCGATCAGGAAGTAGACCGTCTCTCGATCGGGAGGCGCGAGTTGCAGGCGGGCCAGACACTTCCAGGCGACATCGAGGCTGGCCTGCACGTGATCCGTACCCGGCAGTCCTTTGCCGACGTCGTGCAGCAGTAACGCCATGAACAGCAGTTCCGGTTGCTCAAGCTCGCCCAGGAGTTCTCCGAAGCGCCGCTCCCAGTCGGACTGAGGCTTTCGCAAGCGATGCAGGCTCTCGATCGCCAGAAAGGAGTGCTCGTCGACCGTGAAACGGTGGTAGTAATCGCGAATCACTAATGAATCGATAGGACGCAGCTCCGGCAGGAAAAGCGTCAAGAGTTGCAGATGATGCATGGCCCGCAGAGCGTCGGCAGCATAAGGGGCAGCGAGCAGTTCGCGGAGGTGCTTCCAGATGTCGCTTCCCCTGGGGATGTGAGAAGCGATCACAGTATTCACCTGTTCGATTCTTTGTTCGGTCGCCGTACTGAGCTTTAATCCGTGCTGGGCCATAAAGCAAAACATACTCAGCAGGAGGTCAGGATCCTTTACGCCTCCCGGTTGCTGCAGCAGGATAAAACCATTCACCACGGAAAAATTCGAATTGGATAGGCGCGAGCGCCAGTTCTGGAACTCCCGGTAGAGCGAGGAGCGGGCGGCGGGAATCTCTTCCAGCAACTGAGTCGCGACCTTGTGGATCGATTTGGCATGGCGGAAGTAGATTCGCATCCACTCTTCAGGACTTCTTGCCTCGGCATTCTCCATGCCAATGGCGCGGCCGGCAGCTTCAACCTGCGCTTCCCAGGAAAGCGTGTTGTCATCACGGCCATGGCGAAAATGCAGGAAGCAGCGCACTGACAGGAGGTAATCCAGCGCGGAATCAAATTGCGCCCGCACTGAGAGCGAAATCAGCGATTCCTGGTTTGGCCAATAGCGGTTTCTTTCAAGCGCGGATACCAGCGACAGCCAGTGCACCACGTTGTAGTCCCGCAATCCGCCAGGACCGTCTTTGATATTCGGCTCGAGGTGGAAAATCGTGTTGCCGTACTTGGCATGGCGAGTCTGTGTAACCTGGGCAAGCCGCTGCACGATGAGTTGGGATTCGCGCATGACCAGCCGCGGCACCGTGGATTCGTGCAGATGCGTGAACAACTCGCGATCACCCGCTAGATAGCGACAGTCGAGCAGGGAAATGGTGAATTCGAGGTTATCAGGATCGAGCTGATCGCACTCCGAGACAGTGCGCTGCTGCGGGCTCAGGCGGAGCTTGAGGTCCCACATCTCCTGCGAGAAACGGCGCACCTCGTCCTTGAGTTTCTTCTCGGTTCCGTTCCCGTCATACAGAAACAGGATGTCGATATCGGAATGCGGAAAGAGTATTCCCCGTCCGTATCCGCCGATGGCGACCAGGGCCAGTTTTGCAGGACCGTTAAGATCGGAAGAAATGAACTCTTTCCATAGCCGCAGCGCGATGGTGTCGACGAGCTCGGTGCGCTGTCTTACGGCGGAGCGGCCGTGAATGACGCTGCCGAAACCCTGCCGGATGCGGGCCAATGCGCCCGCTTGCAACTCGCGCAATTCACTGGTGATCGAAGGGGCCGCCATACTAAAATTCCGGTTGCACTGCTCAGCTTATCCATCCGACGAGAGGTGCGTAGCTAAGATGCTGATCCGTGTTCCCGCGCCGCATGGTTCTACAACGCCGCATCGCCCCGCTCGTCGTTGCGTATGCGAATCGCATCATCGACGCGAGACAAGAAAATCTTCCCGTCCCCGATCTTTCCCGTGCGTGCCGCCTCGGTGATAGCGTGCACCGCCTTCTCGACTAGCGCATCAGCCAAGACCATTTCAAGCTTGATTTTGGGCAACAGGTCAACGGTATATTCGCGGCCGCGATAAAACTCGGTGTGGCCCTTCTGGCGGCCATGTCCGCGGACTTCGATTACGGTCATCCCCTCGACACCAACATCGTGGAGAGCAGCCTTAACCGCGTCTAATCGCGAGGTTTGAATTACCGCTTCGATTTTTGTCATATGCCCAGACAGTGTCTAGTTTTCGAATTTCAGGTTTCGGGCGTGAGCGGTTGTGCTTCCGTACCTCCTCGAAACTAGAAACTGGAACCTTGAAAATGTTTTCAAGAGGCTGAGGCCTCCCAGTAATAACCTTCTTCTCCGTGTTGCGATAGGTCCAATCCCTGAATCTCGTGGTCGTCGGGCACGCGAAGTCCAATTACGAGATCGACCACTTTCAAAATAAGCAAAGTCCCCACAATCGCCAGGATCCACGCGACGAGGATGCCGACGAGTTGATTCACGAGCTGGTAGCCATTCCCGTCAATTAATCCGGAGGGCAGCGGGTTGCCCTGGGAGTCCTTGAATATGGGATTGATGCCACTCAGAGCAAACACTCCGGTCAGCAGAGCACCGATCGTACCGCCGGCCCCGTGAACGCCGAAGGCATCGAGCGAATCGTCATAACCGAAGCGAGCTTTCCCTTTGGCCACCATCAGGTAGCAGGAGACGCCGGCAACTACGCCGATCACCAAGGCGGACATTGGACCAACAAATCCCGCTGCCGGGGTGATGGCCACCAGTCCTGCCACGGCCCCCGAGATCGCTCCCAGCGCGCTGGGCTTGCCGTTGCGAATCCACTCCGCCGCACTCCAACCCAGGGCGGCCGCGGCGGCGCCAAAATGGGTAGCTACAAAGGCGCTGGTCGCGAGGGTCCCTGCCGCCAACGCGCTGCCAGCGTTAAAGCCAAACCATCCAACCCATAGCAGGCAGGCGCCGATAAAGCTTAGGACGACGCTATGCGGCGGCATGGGCTCATGGGGATAGCCCAACCGCTTGCCAAGATACAAGGCGCAGACCAGCGCCGAGACACCCGAGGTGATGTGAACGACCGTGCCGCCGGCAAAATCGAGGGTCGGGAACCGGCCGCCCAGCGCTGCATTCAGCAGGCCCCCTTTTCCCCAAACCATGTGGGCCATGGGTGCATACACCAGGACGGACCAGAGCACCATGAATAATGCCATAGCGCTGAATTTCATGCGTTCCGCAAACGCTCCGCTGATCAGAGCGGGAGTAATGATGGCAAACATCAACTGATAGACCATGAAGGTCTGCTGCGGAATCGTAGCGGCATAGTCCGCATCCGGCTGAGGTCCGACACCGCGAAGAAAGAGATGGTGAAACCCGCCAATGAAACGATTGCCTGAGCCAAACGCCAGGCTGTACTCAAGGAGTCCCCAGAGGACGGTCACGATGGCCATCATCGCGAAGCTTTGCATCATGGTGGCCAGCACGTTCTTCTTGCGTACTAAGCCGCCATAAAAGAGCGCTAGACCGGGGCCAGTCATCATGAGCACCAGAGCTGAGCTGACTAGCATCCAGGCATTGTCGGCAGAGCCTTTGGCCTCGGCCACCTGCTGCTCAAGCTTTGCAATTCGCGCGTCGGCGGTCGCGGGGGCCGGGCTTCCTGTCTGCGCGGCAATCCAATTGGCCGCCAGACAGACAAGGCACGACGTGAGCAGAATTTTGGACAAGAACCTTGCCATCAGAATTGCCCGGCTCGGCGGCAGGCAAGCTACTTTATCGAGGGCAGACCGGGCGGGGGAAATCGAAACTATTTATGAATCCCATTAGGAATTGTTATTGAGAAACAGACCTATCAAAAACCCCGCCCTGAATGAGCGGGGTTGTTCGCGCACCTTCGGCCGTTTGAAACTAAGTCGAGAATTTGTGAAGAGCCAGGCCCACAGGTCCGACCAGGCCCTCGGGGAACAGGGAGATTCCGGCTTCCAGAACTGCTTTGTTCACGCACGCTCCTGTGCTCGCAAGAAGTCAAAACAAATGGCTGGGGAGGGTGGAGAGCTGATTGTGTGCTGGCGAAGCGAATTCGAGAATGGCACAAAGGTGTGACTAAGCAGCGGCAGGATCGGACAATCGGTCACAAAAGTCGGCTGCTTCTGGGTGGTAGAATGAAGTGTTTTAGCGTCGTTGTACATCCGACTAGAGATCTCTCCGAGGTAGACTTATGGCGACCCTGCAAGCTCCTGCCCGTCCCGAAACTCGTCTGCACAAAGCACCTTTCGTCAATGAGCCATTCACGGACTTCAGCCAGGAAGAGAATGCCCGGAAAATGCGGGCGGCGATAGAAAAAGTTCGTGCCCAGCTTGGCCGTGAGTACGACCTGATTATTGGCGGGAAGCACGTCAAGACCCAGGACAAGCTCAAGTCCATCAATCCGGCGAAGCCTTCGCAACTGGTTGGTCTGCACCAGAAGGCGGGCAAGGACCAGGTTGAGCCCGCGATGAATGCGGCATTGAAGGCGTTCGAAACCTGGAGCCGCACTCCGGTCGAAGAGCGCGCCGCGCTGTTGTTCCGTACCGGCGACTTGCTGCGCGAACGCAAGTTCGAATTCTGCGCCTGGCTGGTTTTTGAGGTCAGCAAGAATTGGGGCGAAGCTGATGCGGATATTGCTGAGACGATTGACTTCTGCGAATTCTACAGCCGCGAGGCGCTGCGCCTGTCCAAGGTAGAGCCGCCAGTACAACTGCCGGGAGAGCGCGACTACGTCTTCTACATTCCGCTGGGCGTAGGCGCGGTAATTCCTCCTTGGAACTTTCCGGCTGCGATCATGGCCGGCATGACGTTGGCTTCGATTGTCGCGGGAAACACGGTGATTCTGAAGCCTTCGAGCGACTCGCCCACGATCGCCGCAAGATTCGTCGAATTGCTGGAAGAGGCGGGGATGCCGGAGGGCGTGGTGAACTTCTGTCCCGGCGCGGGCGCCAGTTTTGGCGATGCTGTCGTGGCGCATCCCCAGACGCGCTACATCGCTTTCACTGGTTCGCGCGAAGTCGGCCTGCGCATCAATAAAGTTGCTGCCGATCAGGCTCCGGGCCAAATCTGGATCAAGCGCACTATCCTGGAGATGGGCGGCAAGGATGCCATCGTGGTAGATGCGGACGCTGATCTTGATTCCGCGGTCGAAGGTGTTGCGGTTTCTGCGTTCGGCTTCCAGGGACAAAAGTGCTCGGCTTGCTCCCGCGCCATCATCGATGAGCGCATCTATGACAAGTTCCTGGAAAAACTCAAAGCGCGGGTCGAAAGAATCACTGTGGGCGATCCCGCCGAAAACACCAATATGGGTGCCGTGATCAACGAAGGTTCGATGAAGTCGATTCTTGAATACATCGAGACCGGCAAGAAAGCTGGCCGTCTGCTCACCGGTGGCAAGGCTGCGAAAAGCGCCGGAGAAGGATACTTCATCGAGCCGACTGTGATTGCTGACATTGCACCAAAATCAAAGCTCGAGCAGGAAGAAATCTTTGGACCGGTCCTGGTGGTGATCAAGTCGAGGAACTACGACCAGGCGCTGGAGATCGCCAATGATACTGAGTTCGGGTTGACCGGTGCCGTGTATACCAAATCACGCGACAAGATCGAGCGTGCCATGCGTGAGTTCCACGTCGGCAACCTGTACATCAATCGAAAGTGTACGGGCGCCATCGTGGGTGCGCATCCGTTTGGCGGGTTCAATATGTCGGGTACGGATTCCAAGGCCGGCGGGCCAGATTATCTTTACCTGTTCACGCAGGGCAAGTCGGTGGGCGAGAAGATCTTCTAGAAGTGGTTCTCGTAGAAGTGGTTCTCGGCGGCTCAACGCGTGCCCTGACACGATCCCGATTTATGTTCGATGAGCCGGAGACGACTGCCTCCAGCCTTTTTACGCGTGCGCTAGCCCTGACGCCCTGAAAACAAACGGGGCATCGCTCCGACCGGGTGCTTCCGACTTTCCTGAACAACCGGGCTCGCAGGGAGTTCATCTCAGGATGACCCGGCGCCGACCTGGCCCTTGCGGCACTTCCGGGATATGAATCCCCATTTCGTCAGAAGGAGCAATATGCGAACTCACTACACGATCGCAGGACTCATATTGGCGCTAGCAGTCACCCTGACGGCGGCGGCTCAGACCTCAAGGTCCCAATCGCCGACGCAAGGGCGAGCGACTGCGCCATCACAGACCGCACCCTCCACCCAGCCGGGAACACAGCCGCAGGCATCGCCGCAAGCGCCCGCGGGTTCGCAGTCGCAGACGGCGCCTGAGGGGCAAACGGGTTTTCAGTCCCAGACGCCATCGGCGGGCGAAGCCGGCTCACAAACGCAGCCGCCGCAGAGCCAACCGGGATCCGCGACAAGCCGCGGACAAGGCCAGGCTGCGGGACAGGGATCACCCACCGAGGATGAGCTGCAGTTGACGAACGACCAGAAAGCAAAACTACAGCCCATTATCCAGGAAGAGATGGTTCAGATTGACGCTGTGCGTAACGACAACTCGCTCACTATGGAGCAAAAGCAAGCGAAGGTCGCGCAGATCAAGAGAGACCACTTTCCGAAAATCGAGGCTATCCTAACGCCCGAACAGCGAAAAAAGCTCGTGGACATGCAAGAGAAGGCCAGGCAGCAGCCTCAAACTCCGGGCAGCCAAAGCAATGCGCAACAGCCGCCGCAGTAAGCCGCGCCTGGGACGAGTTGGCAAACAAAAAGGCCGCCCCCGGCGGCCTTGCTAAAAACCACAGATAATTACGACGGTGCCCCAGCACCGGCGGTGGGCTGTGTCATGGTGGTCGCCGCGGCCGCTTCGTTGAGGATGCGGTGGTGGATGGTAAATAACGCCAGCTCGAGACGGTCGGAGACGCCGATCTTGTCATAGACGTTGCGCAGGTAATTCTTGATCACCTGCTCGGTAGTCCCAAGCTGCGACGCGATTTCCTTGTTCTTGTAGCCCTGCACAATGAGCGCGACGATCCGCAGTTCCTTGGCAGTCAAGCGGTCCCGCACGCGCAAGCCAACCATATCGTTTTCGGTCAACTCGCTGGGGACAGCGATGTCCTGTACCCAGGTATCGCCGCGAGCCACTTTGCGGACGCAGTCCACCAGGGAAGAGCTGGTCACGTTGCGATACACGACGCCATGCGCTCCGCTGTTCATATAGCGTTGAGCGCTTTCGCCGGTGTCGGCCAGGACCACGATTCGCGTCTTCGCCTTGGTGCCGGCTTGAACGATGGAATTGAAGTCCGAATGAAATCCCCCCGCCACGATGAGGACGGCGGCACGGAATTTATCCAGCGCCATCATCATCTGCTCGGGAGTCTGGGCCTGCGCCACGATGCGCATTTCGTCTTCTACCGCCAGCACTTTGGCAATTCCCGCGCGAAATATTGCCTGATTATCGGCCAAAATCAGTTTAAGCATGATGTGAGCACTCCCGTCTACGTATTACGTACGAATTCATAGGAGTCAATCACGCAGGCCACGCCTCGGGCCTCCGACGGCTTGCCTCCCGATGCCGGTTCGTCGGTGCGAACCACCCGGCCCCGGCATTGAATCACGACGTTTTCCTTTGCTCCGGTCATTTCTGGGGGGAGTGCAATCTCGAATTCGACCGGCGTGCCTACTTCGAGAGAGGCGTCGGCACGAATGTACACTCCGGCCGCACTCAAATTTCCCGTTACTCCGCTGGATTCTCCGCCTGAATCTTGCTTGTGAATTTTGATGGGCAGTTCCAACGGGAACCTTTTTCCCGTACGCGCTTCGGACACAATATCTCCTCCCTCCTGGCCTTCTCTGCGGGCAGAAGCCAGATCCATACCACCGTCTCCTGGGCGGAGCCTGATTATATCTGCTCAGGGGCGGTTATATCACGGATGACATCCCCAGCGAAAGCCGGATTACTGATTTGTTAAGGTGCAGACCCGGTTCCAGCCTCTTTCCGGAACGGCCAGAATGCCCGGTGGACGGCCCAAAGCAGCTGGAGGCATAATCCAAAGCTCGACCTCAGGCGCCTGCCGGTTATTTAGTAGATGAGTTAGCTGAGTGGGTCCGCTGGCGGCGCCGGTGTGCGGAGCGCGTTGTCGCTTTTCCGGCCGGGTGCAGCTGGCGCAAGCCCGCCTGGGGCTTGGACAAAGTAGTAGCGTCGCTGGCGACGGTGGGTTGGCTCGGGACTGCGCTCGCCTGGGCCGTGTTGACGGAGGTTACCCCTGCGTATCTGGAGGAGTCGTGCATTGCTATTTCGATGACCAGAAAGAGGAGGATGACAAACAACACTGCCCAGACAGAGGCGTCTCGTCGCAGTCCATTCAGATCGAGCCCGTATCTGAGGCTGGGCACCAATCCCCGAGGCACAGTTTTCGAGTTCGGCAACGAAGCGGAGGGCCGCCAAGGGCGGAGATTGTCAACCCACCTGAGAACGGGGAGCGGCTTTGGCCGATAACTGGAAGTCCGGTGGAGTCGAAGTCGGACACTCGGCCAAGCGCCTAGAAGTACAGATTGAGCTTGAAGAACATATTGGCGAACCGGCGAACGCGAATCATGTCGTGGCCGGACTTCGACGGGCCCGGCCGGTTCAGAGACCCGTCCCCACACAGGAGGAGGAACAGCAACGTCCAGCATCTTCCGGCGGCTTCTCAGGCCGTTCCAAGTCCGTGAGGCCGTGTCCCTGGCGCCTCCCGGACACGCCCGACAGGCCATGACGGACGCTTTGGGTTATCCGTTCGCATTTCGCCCGAACCGGAGGCCAGAAAGTAGAGGGTTCGGGAACATCGCCACCCAGCGCAGCACGTACGCCAATTCCGGGAACGTATATGTCCTCGATCTGATCCGGACGGTCTGAGGCACGGAGATAGGCTTGGTGCCAGCTCGTGTTGCCTGGCGCCAGCCGGTTTCTCCCACCCTTCAGGCCAATCGAGCTATTTACCCTTCGGTCACTTGTGGGCATCTCGCGCCTGAAGTACGCTAGGCCCCGCTCTGCGATGTTTTAGTTCCAAATAATTTTTGCCACCCACTCGGCTTTTTCAGCACCGCCGCCGAATTTCTTGTGCCGAGGGTTCCCGAACCGTGCCGGAAACACACTTTGCTGCGGCCGGTGGTTCACCGGAAAACAAGGTGCGCCAAGAGGGTCCGCGAAAATCCTGGTGGCTGCTGGCGCCAACCAGGCGATAGAAGTGCTGCCCTTCTTCAGGAGTGGATCTGGAGGAGGGGATCTGCTCTTGCTGGCAAATTCAGAATACCAGGAGATGAGTGATGTTCGAGCGAATGCGCGCAAGCAAGGTTCTGGTCCTGGTTGCACTCTCGGCGTTCTTCACTCTGCCGTTGCTCGCACAATCCAGAATGACGGTGCGGCGAGAGGAACGCCATGACATTTCTCCTCCCCTGCGCGACCTGATTGCGCGGGTACCCAGGCAAGCTCTGACCCGACATGAAGCCGAGCCGGCACGGCGCATTCCCTTGCCTGCCGGGCTGTCGACGCTGCCGGACGACCCGGTTCGGCAGAGGACCGCTGCTTCGATCGCCGCGTTCGCTCCCGTGGTCGGCCTGGGCTTTGAAGGGTTGGGCAACGGACAACACGGGTTCACCGTCACCGGCGCTCCTCCCGACACGAACGGCGCGGTCGGCGCGACGCAGTATGTGCAGTGGGTCAATACTTCCTTTGCCGTGTTCAACAAATCCACGGGAGGGCTGATTTCCGGGCCGACAGCAGGCAACACCTTGTGGTCGGGCTTTGGGGGAGGTTGTCAGAACAACAACGACGGCGATCCCATCGTGCTCTACGACAAGCTGGCGAACCGCTGGGTGTTCAGTCAGTTTTCAGTTAGCACCACACCTTACCTGCAGTGTATTGCCGTCTCTACGACTTCCGACGCCACAGGCACTTACAACCGCTATTCCTTCCAATACAACAATTTTGATGATTACCCCAAGATGGGCGTCTGGTCCGACGGGTATTACGAGACTTTCAACATGTTCAACGGGAACAACTTCGTCGGCTCCGATGCCTGCGCCTACAACCGCACGGCCATGTTAAATGGCGCAACGGCCACGCAGGTCTGCTTCCAGCAAAATTCGTCGGTAGGCGGGCTGCTCCCCTCCGATCTGGACGGCACAACTGCCCCGCCGGCCGGTTCGCCCAACTACATGCTGTTCTACGGCAGCAATAATTTGAACCTCTACAAATTCCATGTGGATTTCACTACGCCGACAAACTCCACCTTTACCGGCCCGACCGTAATTCCAGTGGCCGCGTTCTCCCCCCTTTGCGGTGGCGGAACCTGTGTTCCCCAGCCTAGCACCAATAACCGGTTGGACTCGCTCGCCGACCGCCTCATGTACCGCCTGGCTTATCGCAACCTGGGCACACATGAGTCGCTGGTGGTGAACCATTCGGTGGCGGCCGGTGGCAGTGGCGGTGTTCGCTGGTATGAAATTCAGAACCCCAGCGCCACGCCCGTTCTCGCCCAACAAGGAACCTTTGCCCCGGATTCCAACTATCGCTGGATGGGAAGCATCGCGATGGACAAATCCGGAGACATTGCTGTGGGCTACAGTATTTCCGGCAGTTCCGTGGATCCCTCCATCGCGTTCACCGGCCGTGCCGCGAGCGATCCGGCGGGTACGCTGCAAGCGGAGACCAGTGTGGTGACCGGCACGGGAGTGCAGAATGGCACCCTCACGCGCTGGGGCGACTACAGCGCCATGCAAGTCGATCCAGTGGATGACTGCACCTTCTGGTTTACGACCGAGTACATGAAGACGACCGGTACGTTTAACTGGAACACGCGCATCGCAAACTTCAAATTTCCCAACTGCGGCAGCACCGGTACCGGGCCTTCCGCATCGCTCAGCCCAACCAGCTTGACGTTCGCCAGTCAGAACGTGGGCACGACCGGCGCGGCGCAGGCAGTGACGCTAACCAACAGCGGTCCGGGCGCACTGAGTATCACCAGCATTGCCACGAGTGGTGATTACGCGCAGACGAACAACTGCGGAACCTCGCTGGCCGTGAATGGGACCTGCACCATCAACGTGACCTTTACGCCAACTGTGTCGGGAACGCGCACCGGCACGCTCACCGTCACCGACAATGCCACCAACAGCCCGCAGACAGCCAGCCTCACTGGCACCGGAATGACGCCTGGCGGCGGCTGTACACCGAACACGCTTTCCAATGGTGGTTTTGAAACCGGCGACGTGGGTTGCTGGACTACAGGTGGAGTCAAGGTGCCTACGGCGTCGACCGTGCTGAAGCACAGCGGCAGCTACAGCGCTCTGCTGGGAGGTGCATCCGCACCAGAGCCCAATGGCGACTCATCGATTTACCAGACGGTCAGCATTCCTTCCAATGTGACCAAAGCGACGTTGACCTATTGGTACTGGCCGTCTACCACGGACACAATCACTTATGACTGGCAGGAGGCCCAGGTTCGCAACCCCAGCGGGGCCATGCTGGCGCAGATCATGAAAGTCTGTTCCAACACGCAGGCGTGGACGCAGGTCACCTTCGATCTAACTCCTTACAAAGGTCAAACCGTGCAGCTTTACTTCAACGCGCACGGCGATGGATACGGCGATCTCACCTACATGTACCTCGACGACGTTGGCCTAACGACCAGCACCGATAGCACAGCGCCTACCACGCAAGTCACCGCTCCTGCCAACGGCGCGACGGTGACCGGTACAGCTCCTGTCACTGCGACCGGTTCGGATGTGGATAACCCGACCTTGAGCAAGATGGAGATCTACATCGACAACGCACTTAAGTCTTCGAACACGAATGCGAATTCCATCAGCTACGCGTGGGATTCGACCACGGTAGCGAACGGGTCGCATATCATTTATTCGAAGGCTTACGACGCGGCCAGCAATGTGGGTACCTCGGCTAGTGTCGCCGTGACCGTCAGCAACACGACTACCCAGTTGATCCAGAATGGCGGATTCGAATCGGGCAGTCTGGCCAGTTGGACTGGTGGCGGCGTGTTTGCGCCGACGGCGGTGACGGGTCACGCTCATAGCGGAAGCTGGAGCGCGCAACTGGGCGCCAGCTCGGGCGCGGAGCCCAATGGGGATTCACCGCTTTACCAGACGATCACCATCCCGAGCACGGCGACCAGCGCCACCTTGACTTTCTGGTACTGGCCGTCCACCACCGACACGATCACTTATGACTGGCAGCAAGCGCAGGTGCAGAACAGCTCCGGCGCCTTGTTGGCCCAGATCATGAAAGTTTGCTCCAACTCGCGGGCATGGACGCAGGTGACGTACAACCTGATTGCCTACAAGGGGCAGACCATTCGCATCTACTTCAGCAGCCACCAGGACGGATACGGCGACCTGACTTACATGTACCTGGACGACGTCACAGTCACCATAAGGTAGCCGAAGTTAAACCTCTGGACGCCGGCGCCGCAATCACTCGGGCGCCGGCTTTTCTTTGTATCTGATAGGTACGCATAGAGAAAGAGCTGCCCTTCAGATTCTTGACGGGCTTAGAGCAGGCCGCCCAAGTGACTTCCGACTATACCTACGTAATTGGCGAAGTGACCGCAGAATACCTTCGTAATTTGAAGCGGACCAATCAGGGAACTAAGATTCCATGCAACAGCGCCACTAGGGTGAACAACATGCCCCCCCATCAAAACACTCGCCGCTGGAGGCGACTCCAAGTCGATCTTCCCATCCAACTCTATGTGCGAAACGGCAACTCGCAAATCGTAGTGCCGGGACGCGCCACGGAAATCAGCGAAGGCGGCATGGGCTTCTGCGCCGGGATTGACCTCAATCCCGGCGATCTTTTGGAAGTGCAGTTCGAAGAGCCCGGTACCCGCGTGATGGGCGTCATCCGCAGCCGTGCGGCATACTCGTTTGGGTTGGAATTTCTCTCGCCGCTAGCGGTTTGAGCGGACTTTATTGAGTGTGGGGACAGGCGGGTCAGAGACCGCCACGACGCGACTGGCACTGAGCCCGGGCAGGGCGGCTCAGAAACCTGGCTCCCCACGAGCTTTTAGAATGCACTCCCGCCGCCGCCGCCAAATCCGCCGCCTGAGAAACCTCCACCGCCTCCGCTCCAACCCGAGCCTGTCGAGCTGGCGCGTGGGGCGGAGACGAAGGCCTGGTGCATGTCATTGGACATGCTGTGCATTGTGTTAGAAAACAGAATGGGATTGAAGGTCATTCCGTTGGGTGACACGTACCACTGTGGTGGATTTTGCACGATGCCGGCGAACTTCTGTGCCCACGTGTGCTCGATACCCAAGGCCATCGCATAAGGCAGATATTTTTCGAAGGTGTCGGGTGGCATCCGTTTCAGGCGGTCGGCATCCACGCGGTTCATGAACTCCTGAAAGCCAAGTACGGCCACTCGAGTGCGGCCACCGCGAATTGTTTTCGCTGTCATCTGGCGTGCAAACAGCCACCAGATCGCCGCTGAGATGAGCACGGCTCCGATCAGGGTCGGGATCGAGTTGAAGAAATCGGCATAGCCGGTGAACTGGGCGATGGCAAAAGGAATGAGAATCACCACGGCGGCGACGATGCTATAACCATTCGCCGACTCAGGATCGAGCAGGTACATGCCTTTGCTGCGCAGTTGGGAGAAGATGTCATGCCGGATTACAGGAATCGCGGTGTAGAAGTGGTTCTTCAAGCTGGAAAGGCGAACGGTTTTTCCACTCGCGAAGACATTTCCAAGCAACACACGCTCGTGGGGAGCGAGGTCTTGCCAGGCCTCACCGCTTTTGAGCATGTGAAACGTATAGTCCTTGTGGTGGAAAATCAGTCCTTGGTCGACCGTTTCCTCAATCTTCACGTAGCCGCGCACCGCGAGATCCACGATAGTGCAGGTGATATCACGAGGGTGAATGGTGTCATCGATCAGGGTACCGGCTTCTGCGGGCGAAATCTCCTTGGGGGGCTCGTACATGGGCGCGACGGATTGGCCGGAATCGGGATCACGGCCTTTGTACCACCAGAAAGCAAACATCACGGCGAAGGTCACCAGGGGAAGGAGCAGGATTGGATTGCTGCCGATAAACCATCCAAAACGCGTGAGGGCAGAGGGCTCTTTCAGGATCCCCTTCGGAATGTAAACGTCAATGGTCAAACCGCCGCGCATGGGGAGAGGATTGGATGTTTCGAAAACAGTGTCCGCGCCCTTGACCTCGGAAGTAGCTTCATGTCCCGTCGATCCATAGGCACCGGTAAAGGCTTGTGCGCGCAACGAGCCGGAAGCATTGTCCGGGAAGTTCACGAAAGCGCCGGCATGATCGATGGGAACCGTCCAGTCGTTGCCAGTCACGTTCCAGTAGAACTCGTCGTAGTTGTCGAAGAAACGAATGCCGTTGCGCACGGCGTAGTCAATCTGGACCGTCTTGGTGGTGTCCACCGCATCGGGAAGATAAATCTTCAGATCGCGATCACCGTTGGACGCGTGCGACTCGTATTTCAGCCTGGCTCCGCTGCCGTCCGTGATGCTCCGGACATCCACGAACAACGTGTAGTTCGTGCCGCGTGGGCCGGGGTACTCAAGGGGGATGGTGCGATGAATCCCGTGCCATTCGCCGATGAACACCAAGGTGATGCGCTCGCGGACAACTGCTCTTCCATCCTGGTTGATTCCGATTGTGTCCTGGTAATCAGCGATGCGCCAGCTCTTGGCATGCAAAGGAACCGCCAGCAGCAGGATGAAAAACAGCAACCCGGTGTGGGAGAGACGCGGCTTGCTGCGTCTCCCACACGGCGCACGGGACAGAGACGGGGCCGGCCCCGTTTCTACCCAGGATTTTGGAGCCGGCGCCATTTTCAGAACTTTACGGCGACAGGTTCACGGTCGGCAGCTTGCACCTCGAAGAATTGGCGCTGCTGGAAAGCGAACATTCCGGCGAGGATGTTAGTCGGGAAGGACTGAATCTTGGTATTCAGGTCGCGCACCACCGCGTTGTAATAGCGACGAGCGTTTTGAATCGTATCCTCGACCTCGCTGAGGGAGCCTTGCAGCTGCGTGAACTCTTCGGAAGCTTTTAATTGAGGATAATTCTCGGCGACCGCGAACAGGCTCTTGAGCGCTCCCGTGAGTTGGTTTTCGGCGACGGCTTTGTCGGCAGGAGTAGTAGCCTGCATGGCCTGCGAACGATACTTGGCGATGTTTTCAAACGTGCCCTTCTCGTGCGAAGCGTAGCCTTTGACGGTCTCAACCAGGTTGGGAATCAGGTCGTGCCGCCGCTTGAGCTGTACGTCAATATCAGACCAGGATGAGTCACAGCGCACACGCAGTTGCACAAAGCTGTTGTACATCCCAATCAGAAAAATCACGATCAGGACAAGAAGAACCAGGACGATTATTGCGGTCATGTGCAGCTCCCGGTTGTGGAGTGGGGATTCCACCGGACGGTAACACAGCGCCGCCCCACGTGCAACCGAGGAGCAACACGGATTCAGCTACAGCACTGGAAAAAGTGCAACGTGAGACCGCTCGAAGTAATCGACAATTTATACAGGAGGAAACATGGAAGAGCGGATTCACTATACCAAGGTCTCGCCCGGTGCCTACCATGCCATGCTCGGTCTCGAACATTATCTTCATGAGTGCGGGCTGGAGGAATCGCTGATTCATCTCATCAAACTCCGAACTTCACAAATCAATGGCTGCGCGTACTGCCTCGACATGCATTGGAAGGATCTGAGGGCCATCGGCGAAAGCGAGCAGCGGCTGTATTCTCTCGAGGCGTGGTCGGAAACCCCGTTCTACAGCGAGCGAGAGCGCGCTGCGCTGGCCTGGACTGAGGCGCTAACCCGGGTTGCAGAGACGCACGTGCCGGATGAGCTCTACGAGCAGGCCCGGAAAGAATTCAGCGAAAAAGAATTGGCCGATCTGACCCTGGCGGTTGCCACGATCAATGCGTGGAATCGATTGAGCATTGCTGCCCGGACCACTCCTGGCACATACCAGCCGGTCAAACGTGAATTGAAAAAGGGAGCATAAGACTCGGGGATGGCTGTCTACTGGCGGGGTGCGTAGTAGCCTTTGCGGGCGCGGACCTGCAGGTCTTTCTTAAGAGAGGTGATTTCAATGCTGCGATAGCGGCCGTCAGCGTCGAAATCGGAAGGCTTGTAAGACACAACGTACTGGCTGCGCAACTCGTCCTCAATCGCCGAGAATGAGTGCGTGATGTCTTTCATCTTGTAGGGAAAGAAGGCGCGACCACCGGTGGCGTCGGCCAGTTGCTCGAGGATCTTATCGCCGCGCAGGATAAGGCCGCTGTCATCGGTCGAGATCGCATAAATAAGGACCTGGGCGCGCTGGGCCATTTCGATGGCCTGCGCCTTGGTCATTTCGCTCTGGTTGTCTTCTCCATCGCTCAGCACGATCAGCGCCTTGCGAATCGGGCGCTCGGAATTCTCCTTCAGCAACTTGTCTTTGCAGGCGCGGTAGATAGCATCGTACAGTGCTGTGCCTCCGCCATCGTGCAGGCGCCGCACGCCTGCGGAAAGGAGGGAAACCTCATCCGTGAAATCCTGCGTCATTTGCCCGTGAGCATTGAATCCCAGCACAAATGCCTTATCGTATCCGCGACGAATGACATGCTGCAGAAAGCCGGTGGCGGCTTCCTGCTCGAAATCGAACCGGCTGTGCACCGAACCGCTGACATCCACCAGGAGTCCCAATTCCAGCGGAAGGTCGGTCTGACCTCTGAAAGCGATGATCGACTGCGGCGGCTTGTGATCGTCGAGGATGTTGAAGTCGCGCTCGTTCAGGTTGCGCACAAACTTGCCATGCTTGTCCATGGCAATAAATAGGACGTTGACCTCGTCGACTCTTTTCTTGATGGTGAGAACGGAATTTTGATCGTCAGCCGGCGCCGAGGAGCGGCCGGCAAGGTCAGCATAAACCGAATTGCTGGACGCAGCTTCGAAAGGCGATTGCGCCTGCGCAGACCCCAGCAGGACGGCCAGAATCAGCGACGCGAGACAAAAAATCGGCTTCGTGTACTTCATTCCTAAGGAGTCCAATATTTTCACTGCCAACCACGGCCAAATGGCTTCCCATCTCTATAGATGCACGTTTAATGCCGAAAGGCCCGGCGGGCTGGTTTAATTCCTGCCTTGCGCGACTGTAGGTCACCCCGTGCCCAAAGCCAAGTTACAAAAGGAGCACACGTTTGGTCATAAGCTAACCGCCGAGGGACATGACACTTAGACAGGCTCAAGTCGTGGCCGAAAAAATACAGCGCTATTGCCGAACTGGAATTTTTCTAACCTGACAGGTAAACCGAGATGCCGTTAAACCTAGATTCCGTTCGCCGATATTCCACTGTGCCGCACAAAGAAGAAGAAGTTCGATGGACTCCAAGCAGTGTGCGTCGGTTAAGATATTTCTAGCCTGGAGGACAGCGATGAAGAAGCCGCTCGCACTAGTTTTGCTGGTGCTGTTGCCCCTGCTCGCTTGGGCTGAGGACAAGGGACAAAACCAGAAGGAAACAGATCGGGTGAAAGAAGCCGGGGAGGTGCTCAAGGAAATCATCGGTATTCCCGACAACATCCCGAAAGACCTGGTTGACAAAGCGGAGTGCGTGATCGTATTGCCGTCGGTGAAAAAAGCTGCGTTTGGAGTCGGAATCAGCTATGGACGCGGTGTGATGACGTGCCGATCGGGCCGGCATTATACCGGTCCCTGGACGGCACCGGCTATGTACGCGCTGGAAGGCGGCAACATCGGATTTCAGCTGGGAGGGCAGGCCACCGACTTCGTAATTCTGGTAATGAATCCGCGGGGCGCCCAGTCGCTGTTGGGCAGCAAGGTCAAACTGGGTGCTGATGCCTCGGCGGCCGCCGGACCGAAGGGCCGCAGCGCTGAGGGCGCCACCGATGTAGTCATGCGCGCTGAAATGCTTTCCTATTCGCGCTCCCGAGGCTTGTTTGCGGGAATCTCGCTCGAGGGTTCTACCTTGCGGTCCGACAATCGCGCCAACCGCAAATTGTATGGACGCGAGGTCAGCGCGAAGCAAATCCTGCGAGATGGCAAGGTGGCAGCTCCCGCGGCTGCCCACGAACTTTTGGCGGAGTTGAACAAGCACTCGCCCAAGAACAAATCGGAGCCGAAGTCGCTCGAGTGAGTCCCCGCGGCGGATGAAACAGCCGGAATTAGTGCGTTGTGCGTGGGCACGAAGTCCACTGTCCATTCCCTATCACGATGGGGAATGGGGCGTGCCGCAGCATGATGATAAGGTGCTTTTTGAGTTTCTCATCCTGGAAGGAGCGCAAGCGGGCCTGAGCTGGGAGACGATCCTGGCAAAGCGGGAAAACTTTTGGGCCGCCTTTGCGCAATTCGACCCTGCGGTGGTAGCGCGATATGACGGCCGAAAAGTTCGAGAACTTCTGAACAATTCCGGCATCATTCGGAATCGTCTCAAGATTGAGTCCGCGGCCCGGAACGCCAAGGCTTTTCTTGCTGTGCAAGAGCAGTTCGGCACTTTCGACCACTATATCTGGCAATTCGTCGGCGGAAAGCCGCGCGTGAACTCTTGGCGGAGCTTGAAACAAGTTCCCGCTCGGACCGCCGAGTCCGACGCAATGAGCAAGGACTTGAAGCGGCGTGGCTTCAATTTTGCGGGTTCCACGATTTGCTATGCGTTCATGCAGGCCGTGGGTCTGGTTAATGATCACTTGGTCAGCTGCTTCCGCTACCGCGAGGTGGGAACCTGAATCCTTAGCCAAAGTGCCTCGGCGCTGCACGCGAGATTCTTCGGGACCTGGCGGCCCCCTCCATGACGGCATGCCCCCTTAATCCCCTTAAAGACCAGGCGGACAGCATGCCTGCGATGGCAGTATCATAGGCGGGACCGGACCCCATGGATTGTGGCGGGTGAGGGAATATGCACTTCGAGCAGTTTTACCTCGGTTGTTTGGCACATGCTTCTTACATGCTGGGCTCTGAGGGCGAGGCGATAGTTGTCGATCCGCAGCGCGACGTCGACATCTACTTGAAGGCCGCCGACGAGCACGGGCTCAAAATCCGTCACATTTTCGAAACCCACCTGCACGCCGATTTCGTCTCCGGGCATAAGGAGCTCGCTGGCCGCACTGGCGCCCGCATCTACATCGGCGAGAAAGCGGGGGCGAGCTATGCGCATGTGGACGTGCGCGACGGATACCAGTTGCAGGTCGGACAGTGCCGGCTTTCCGTAGTCGAAACTCCCGGCCATACGCCCGAGAGCATTTGTCTGGTTGTCACCGACTTGGAAAAATCGCCGCAGCCGTGGGCGGTGCTGACGGGCGACACCTTATTTATTGGCGATGTCGGTCGCCCCGATCTTTCCAAGAGCCATACGCCCGAGGAGCTCGCAGGTCTGCTCTATAAGAGTCTGCATAAGAAGCTGATGAAATTGCCCGATGAAGTGCTCGTCTATCCGGCGCACGGCGCGGGATCGCTTTGCGGACGCAACATGCGCGCCGAGCGCTCCTCTACGATTGGGACCGAACGCCTCACCAACTATGCGCTGCAAATCAGGAGCCGCGCTGAATTTGTGCACCAGCTGACCTCGAATCTGCCGGCGCGCCCCGACTATTTTCAGCAGGATGCCGAAATCAACCGGGGAGGAGCTGCTTTTTTGAACGAACTGCCTGAACTGCATGCGATTCCGGCTGCGAAGCTGAGAGTGATGATGGACGACGGCGCTTCCGCGTTGGACGTGCGACCGCAGGAGGAATTTGCCGCTGGGCATGTGCCGGGTTCAATCGGTATCGGACTTTCAGGACAGTTTGCTTCCTGGGCCGGTTCGCTCCTGGGTTTGAAATCACGCCCGGTGTTGATCGCAGACTCGCAGTCGCGAATCGATGAAGCGCGCATGCGGCTGGCGCGAGTTGGCATCGAGGAGTTGAGCGGTTACCTCGAGGACGGGCCTCCTGGGTGGACACAAGCAGGATTTTCACTTGCGCAGCTTCCGCAAATGACGGTTCAGGATTTGAACGAGCGCCGCCGCGGTCGAGGATGGCATGTGTTAGACGTGCGTCGTGCGGGAGAGTGGGAGGGGGGACACATCGCCGATGCGCAGCTCTGGCCGCTGGATCGATTCAAAGAGGTGCTGCCGCAATTGGATAAGACGACGGCGATTGCCGTGCACTGCAAGAGCGGCTATCGCAGCACGATTGCCTGCAGTCTGCTCATGCGAGCGGGATATCGGAGTGTGACGAATGTCGTGGGTGGCTTTGACGCGTGGCAGGCTGCGCAACTGCCGGTAGCCAAGGACGAAATAATTGCTGTTTAGAGAGTCAGGAACTGCAGAGATCCTTCGCTGCGCTCAGGATGACAGAGCATTTTGAAATCCGCCTAATGACGAGGCCGAAATAATAGAAGAATAGGGCGAGTCAGAGACCCGCCCCCACGCGAACTAACTTCTTTCTACAATCGAAACACACTCCTCGAGCACGTCGATGGCGACGGCGGCCTCCTCGCCTGTGACCACCAACGGAGGCGACAGCCGGATTGAACTCGGGCCAGCGCCCAGGAACAAGATTCCACGTTCGAAGGCCAATTGCACGATTCGGTCACGCAGGTCCGGTGCCGGAGTCTTGGCTTCTTTGTCTTTAACGATCTCTACCCCTATCATGAGCCCGCGCCCGCGGACATCCCCGACGATCGCGTGCTTCTCCGGCCACGTGCCCAGCCGTTTCATCAGAAGGGCACCAGCTTCGGAAGCATTCTTGATGCCGTCGCGCTCGATAAGATCAAGGGTCGCCAGGGCGGCGGCAATGCAGACCGGGTTGCCACCAAACGTGGAAGCATGGGAACCCGGCACCCAATCCATAATCTCGGCCTTGGTGATGACCACGCTTAGCGGCATGCCCGAAGCGATGCCCTTCGCGCTGCAAACGATGTCGGGGTGGACGCCCGTGTGTTCGATCGCCCACCACTTGCCGGTGCGTCCCATGCCGGCTTGAACTTCGTCGTCGACTAGCAAAATGCCGTGCTTGTCGCAAATCCGGCGGAGTTCTTGCACAAATTCGGTAGGAGCCACAATGTAGCCGCCTTCGCCCTGTATGGGTTCGAGAAAGATCGCAGCAACTTCCTCGGGAGGGGTTGTTGAGGTAAAGACCTTTTCTTCGATGAAGCGTGCGCACTCGATGGCGTACTGCTTTGCATCCGAGCCCTTGGGTCGCCGGTACAGATGGGGAAAAGGTACGTGCGTGACGCCGGGCACGAGCGGCGCGAAACGGCGCCGCTGTTGCGGTTTCGACGCCGTCAGCGAGAGGGCGCCCATGGTGCGTCCATGGAACGCGCCGTAGAACGCGATGACCTGCTGCCGCTTGGTGTGATAACGGGAGAGCTTCAGCGCGCATTCAACGGCCTCGGTGCCGGAGTTACCGTAATAAAAACGATGTGGACCGGGCATGGGCGCGATCCTGGTCAGGCGCTCTGCCAACTCCACCATGCTCTCGTAGTAAAAATCGGTGCCCGACATGTGAATGAGTTGCGCAGCCTGCTTCTGAATAGCCGCGACCACATGTGGATGGCAGTGTCCGGTGGAAACCACGGCAATGCCGGCGGAAAAATCGAGAAACTCGTTCCCGTCAACATCCTCGATGACCATGCCGTGACCACACTTGGCCACCAGTGGGTACGAACGGGTATAGGAAGGAGATATCAGGCGATTGTCGGCTTCGAGAATGCGCTGCGCGTTCGGGCCGGGCAGCGCGGTTTTGATGTGCGGGCCGACCGCAGTCAGGGTCTTATTCATGGGATCCTCCAGAAATAGTTACCGGTTCTCAGTTCCCAGTTGTCAGGCGGGTGAGGCTTGATAACTCGATTGCGCTGCCAGGATCGGGATTAGTCGCTGCCGAAGAGGTTGGGGCGCGCTTGCGAAGGCAGCACTGCCAGATAACGACGCGGGCACACCAGGAACTGCAGCCAGCACGCCGGCAGGTGCGAGTTCGGATTTTGCAGGGCACGCATCGCAGCAACTCTAGTTACATTATAGCCTGCGTCTTGTTTCGGCGTAACCCCTTGTACACTCATTCGTTCGTGGCCGTTGGTCATCAATGAGGCCAATGGCTGCCTCGAATTTCAGAATCTTGCAGGGACATTGGGCCGTCTGATCTTGTAGCTTTCCTACAGCGCCATGACTGAAGCTCAGCGCCAGCACCGGTGGACGGTGATCCTCAACTTCGGGCTGGTGTATCTGTTTTGGGGCTCGACTTATCTTGGCATCCGCATTGGCGTCGAGCATATTCCGCCCGCATTGATGTGTGGCGCGCGATTCATCACGGCGGGAACCTTGCTACTTTTCTACTGCGGAGTCAGTGGTCGGACCATCCGCTACAACCCGCGGGAACTTGGCCAGATGGCGATCATCGGGATTCTTCTGCTGATGGGCGGTAATTTGACGCTTTCGTACGCGGAGTTGATTGTGCCGTCAGGTCTAGCGGCGCTGCTGGTGTCGGTGACTCCGTTATGGTTTCTGGTCCTCGACTCGCTGCTGCTCGGGCATCATCGCATCTCGAAGCGCGGCGTAATCGGGTTGGTTCTGGGGATTGCGGGAATGGTGGTGTTGTTGTGGCCTGATCTGCGCGCTACCGGAGCTCTAGGTCGTCGAGAATTGTGGTCCGCGCTGACTCTGCCTCTGGGGTCATTCAGTTGGGCGCTAGGGTCAGTGCTCTCCAAGAGATGGGAATCAGGGGCCGACCGCCTGAGTTCTACCGCTTGGCAGATGACCTTCGCAGGAGTCGGCAATCTGTTGCTGGCGGTGGTCATCGGAGATTTCTCGCGCGTAGTCTGGACAGTGCGAGGCATGGGCGCAGTGCTCTATTTGATCGTGTGCGGGTCCTGGATCGGATACACCGCATACATCTGGCTGCTGGGGCATGTGCCGACGTCGAAAGTATCGACCTATGCTTATGTGAATCCCGTCGTGGCCGTTTTTCTGGGATGGGCGATTGAGCACGAAGTGGTGAATCAATTCATTTTTACCGGCAGCGCGATCGTCATCGCCTCCGTGATCCTGGTCACATCGGCGAAAGTAAGAGAGCGAGCGGCAGAAGAAGAACTGGTTGAGACAGTGGGGGATTGACCGCACAATTAAATTTTTGTGGCGCGGGTCTCTGACCCGCGTTGGACGGGTCCGAGACCGGTCACCACACAAGCTTTACTTCGCCAACTGCGCGTAAACCACCCGCGCGGAGCGCAGCTTCTTAAGGACCGAATCTTTTTCCGCCGGAGTATTCCAATCCTTGTTGGCCTGCGTGGAGGAAATCAGACGATCGATCCAGGCAATAAAGTATTCTGCATCTTTCTTCGGATGTGACGGCGCGCCCGCAACAGCTATGTAGATGGGGCTGGTTGTGGCATAGGGATATGCGTCAAAAATGGGGTCTTCTGCCTTGTCGCTCCAGGCACGCAACAAGCACCACCCGCTCTGCGAAATGGGCAAGGTCCCGCTGACATCGGCGCTGGCGCGGCCTTCCCTTAAGCTCAACGGGCGCGCCACTCGCCCGTTGCACACGACTTCCAAGTGGTCAAGGGGCGCCATGGACCGCAGCCACGCCGTAAATTTCAGTTGATGTTCCCCCGCAGGAAGCTTGATTGCATCCCCGCCTTGATGCCTGTCGAGTGTGAACCCGAGTAAGGGGCCGTTCGTCACGAATGTTCTGCCTGCTTTCAATGAACGGAGCCACGGGGTAATGTCGAGTGGTCCAGAAGGCACATCTGCATAAACGCGATTGAGGCCCACCGGTCCGCGCAGCGACGCGAAGTTCGCCATAGCATCGGTGCCTGCGGCGGCGGGCAGGTGGAATCCTAAATTGAGAAGCCGATACCAGATGTCAGCAGTCGATTTGTGATCGCTGAAACCGAGCACTTCAATGTAATCGACCTTGTCCAGGGCCACGTCCACCGGCAACTCGTTTGTGAGCGATTCATCTTTGGAAGGATCGGGAGTGACATCGAACGGGTGAACGTAGCCGACGAGCGCCTGCTGTTGATGCCCCAAGTCGGCGACATCGGCATTGGTAGGCACGAGGCTGGCAGCGGGAGTATTCGGGTAGCCAGCGTAATCGGGAAGGATGAGGTTGCGCGTCAGGTTCAGCAGCCCGAGATGTCCCCAATAGCTAGTGTGAAACTCCTGGCTGTGCAGCAGCAGATTAACAGAAGTTGAGGCCGGATCGGGAGTGGTCCGGAAGTAGGCGATATCCGGGATGCGCTGCTCCTTGTTGACAATAAGGTTCTCGGCAATCGAGAGATCTTCTGCGGCCGCCTGGTCGATCAGATGCTTCGGCGTGCTTCGGTAGGACCCGCCATAATTCATGTGCACGTGAACATCGCCGCTGACCCAACGCGAACTTGGGCTCCGCGGCTTTTCCATTGGCTCCAGGCGGATGATCACGTCCGCCTTCTGATTGGGCAGAACCTCGAGGGTTCGGCTCTCGAGGCGATGCTCGAAGCCTTTCATCACCTCGATTCCGACCCGGCCTGCCGGAACGGCCAGCTCAGATTTACCCGGCGAGTGGAAGTAATGCGCTTCAAAAAAGTGCCTGGTACGATCGAAGCTGTCGTCGGCGTGCATCCAGGCGGCGTCTGGAGCGTAGGCACGCCCATCTTCTCCCGTAACTGAAACTCGGGCCGCAGTTGGACTACCGCCAAGGTCAAGGACGGTGATAACGACCGCGCCCATGGGTTTCTTGTAGCGCTTTTGCTTAGGTACGACCTGGGTCTGAGCTCCTCCAGGGATCTGTTGTACCCAGAGAGAAGTATTGCCGTCGCGATTAGAGATGAAAGCGATCAGCTTGCCGTCGGGCGACCAGCGAGGATTGGTATTGTCGAAGTCGCCGTAGGAAACAGGGAACCGGTCACCACCGTCGGAAGGCATCATCCATAGCTGGTTCCACGCCTGCCCCAGATACGAGCTGTACACGATGCGCTTGCCATCGGGAGAGAGGTCAGGACGAGCCTTCCACGTGGTTTCTTCGTAGTGAAGTTCGCGCGCCTCGGCAGTGGGCTCGGCTTTCATCCGCCAGAAGCCACCGGTACCGTAGATGTGACCCCGGTTGGAAACGAAAATGACTTCAGTTCCGTCGGGCGACCATGCCGGACTGATCTCGTGATCGAATTGGCTGTAGTAATAGCGCGGCAAGGGGCTGCGAGTCTCGCCCGTGAGTCGTTGCAGGTTGCTGAGTTCGCCGCTTGCAAAACGCCCCACGAAAATATGAAAGCGTCCGTTGAAGGCGGTTGAGACGAACACAATGCGCATGCCATCTGGCGAAAAACGGGGTTCTACATTGACTGCACCTCCACGAGTAAGCTGCTTAGCCTGGCCGCTCTGCAAATCGAGCGACCAGAGTTCCATTGCATCTTTGTAATAGGACACGTACACGATCCAGCGCCCATCCGAAGAGCAGTCGGGCTGATAGTCATAACCAGGGCCGAAAGTCAGTTGCTCTGCGACGTCCGAGTTCAGCTTCTGCCGCCATAGCGAACCTGCCATCGAGTAGACCAGCGATTGCGAATCGGGCAGCCAGGCGGCCGCGCTCGGACCGGTGGTCAGTTGGGGCAGATACATCTCGCGATAGTAATAAGGATGGGGTGCGTCGATCTGCTGGAGCACGGGTTTGCGCTGAGCGAATAAGGATAAGGTCGAAAACAGTACCCCTAGACCTGCGCATAGCCGACGATGCGTTCGCAAACGCACCTCCCAAGTAGGTTTCGCCGCTTTCGCCAGGCGGGAATTATACCGAACCGGTGGTTCTGTGCTGCCCCTGGCTGGGGCTCGCTCAGCTTCCTGCTTTTCCGAACGTTGACGTGTGTGCGTGAGACATCCGGTGTTTCATTACGGAGTCTGTGTTGTAGCTATTATTTCGATCCTCCGGGGGCTAATCCGGTTCCCGCCGATAACTACGGCTTACCCCCTGGGCTTCATTCTTGCGCTGCTTCGCGGCTTGACTGACTCGCTATGCGGCTGGTTTACGTCGCACGAACAGCCAGTTGAGGAAGGCAAGCACCACAGTAGCAATGAGGATGAGGGATTTTCTGAAGTCCACCTGTGTTAACAGCACCCCGCAAAGGACAACGCCGGCTCCTGAAAGGAGTTGACCACCGGGCAGGTGAAACAGGGCTAACCGGGGCCGCTGTCTGCGAAGCACCGGGAGGGCTGCGCATCCGACGCCGTAGTAGACGAGCCGCGCTACCGCCGAGAGTGTCAGGTTCCACGCGAAGCTTCCCAAGAGAGCCAGCAACCAGGTCAGCAAGGCAAAGACCAGGATTGAGAAATAGGGAGTGCGGTACCGGGAGTGGACTGCAGCAAATATTTTTGGAAAGTCTCCTCGTTCGGCGAGGGCATAGGTCACGCGAGGAACACCGACAATTTTTGCGCTGAGATACCCATAGAACGAAATCAGCGCGCCAATGGTTACGAGGACAGCTCCCTTCTCGCCAAGCGCAAGCCGAGCGACGTCAGCCAGCGGGCGTTGCGTGTTGCCGGCATTAGAGAGCACAGCGACCGAGACCCACTGAATCAAGGTGTAGACCAGGGTGCAGATCACCAGGGCTGCGAGTAGACCAAAAGCCGCGTCGCGCTGAGGATTTGTCGCTTCGCTCATAGGCGTGAGTGCGCTTTCAAAACCGCCGTAGGCAAAGACCAGCAGCAAAATTGTTTTTAGCCAGGCTCCAGCACCGCCCGGGGTTCCCGCCGCGCCTGCCACGCGATGTCCGGTGAACATGTAGACCGCACCCGCGATAATGACGATGCCGATCGGCAACAGCTTCGCGATGGTGAAGAAGTTACTGACCTGCGTGCCGCTGCGTACGCCGCGGTAATTGATGATAGCCAGTATACCCACAAGAATCGCGAGTATCAGGAAACGCGGAAGGGGATCATTGGCGCAAGGCCAGAATTCTGCGAGATAAATAACGAAAAGATTCGCGTTAGCCGCGGGCGCGCTTAACTGGGAGAGCCAGAGCATCCACCCCATCTCGATACCCATCAGGCGGCCGAAAGCGGCGCGCGCGTAAAGATACGGACCTCCTGCTTCGGTGAAATAAGAAGCCACCTCAGCAAAGCAGCACATGATGACGCCAATCACCGCACCCGCCAACAACACGGCCAATGGGCTGTATTGTCCGACTAGTCCGGCGAGCTGGGAGGGCAGGCCGAAAATTCCGCTGCCGATGATGGAGTTCACCACCAGCGCCACCATGCTCCAGCGTCCGATGGCCCGCACCAGGGCGGTTGAGTTCGCTTCAGTCACAGAGATGCTTGTAACAGATGAGGAGATTGTTCACAAAGAGAAGGCCGCAGGTGCGGAAATAAGGTCAATGCTTAGCAGCAGACTGAGCTGCATAGTCGTCTACCGAATGCAGGCGCACCCTATAACGCGCCGCGTTATCCCGGCCCGTGGGGATGACATCGCCGGCGACGTATCCCAACAGCAGCGTGCCAACGGTCTTCTGCAAAGGTTCGCCGGAGCGATGCTGCTCCTGCAAAGCTTCCACCGAGACATGCTGCAGAGTAAATTTCCTGTGGAGCTCGTTTTCGAAGATGCAAACCGCTTGCAGCTGCGAAACCGGCTCGGCCCCCCGAGTTCGACAACCTGGTTGCCGGTGTCGCTCCCTAACCCTGTAGCCACGGCAGAATCGGCGACATCAAAGGCGGAGATGTAGCTGGCAGGCGCTTCTCCTGAACCATAGATTCGCGCCGTCGCATTGGCCGGATCAAAGCCCAATATTGTGCTAAGCCGCACTTCCATAAAGCCACGTTGGACAGAGAATTATCGCTTGCATCTGGCTGGCCAGGAGGCGCCGCTCGCAGTCCCTCTCCGCGGTCTCCAGGGGAGAGTCAAACTTAATATTTCCTGAATTAAGACACGTACACGAGTTTCTTGACTCCTGCTCGGCAGCATCGATCAGGCTCAGCACGCCGTCGTGATCGACCCGCCTCAATCCGTCATCCTACCCCTGCGGCATCGAGGTGGCGGTACACACGATCGTGTGACTTCCGGCGCAGGGGCGGGGCCAGAGTTTCCGGTTGGGTCAGATCTCCATCCACCACCTCGGATCCGGCATCGAGAAGCGCTTTTGCTTCTCCGCGATTGGGCACCGCCGCGAACCAGCGCGAGTACCGCTGCCCCGTTCTTGCGTGGCCACAGCGCAACCTTTCTTGCCGACGAGTCCGGTTGCCCCGACCGACCACCAGAAGCAAATTCGCCTGGGGACCTCCCGGGCGGACCCGAAATTATAGAATGAAGCCTCTACTCGGCGTGCAATTCAGTATTACAGGAATTGAGATGAAACGGATTGCTGGCATATTGGTTGTTCTTGCCATTTTTTTTCCTCTTGGTACGTCGGCGCAGGTTGCCGAAGCATCGTGGCAGCCGCTCGCGGCGGTCACGAGAGTTCAAAAGCTACCCAATGGCGTTGAGTTGAAGGCAGGAACGTCGGCAGTGCGCGTGGTTGCAATCAACCACTCGACCGTGCGAGTCCGGGTGGCAACAGAGGGGACTTTCCCGGCTGATCATTCCTGGGCAGTTGTGCCAGAAGCAGCTCAGTCTGTGCCCAACCTACAGGTCTCCGACTCGTCAAGTGCAGTGGAATTCGCGACCAGCACGGGGCGAGTGCGCGTGCAGAAATCGCCGCTTCAGATCGTGTTCCTGGACACCAAAGGAAAGGTTCTGTTGGCTGACGCGCGTCCGATGGCATTCAGTGGGAGCTCTTTCCGAGTCTGGAAGGTGATGCCCGAAGACGAACATTATTACGGCTTGGGTGATAAGCCCGGATCGGTTGATCATCGCGGCCAGGCCTACAGCATGTGGAATACCGACGCTTATGGATGGCAGGAGTCTACCGATCCTCTTTATAAAGACATTCCATTCTTTCTCGCGCTACGCCATGGCGTGTCTTATGGCGTTTTTCTCGACAATACCTATCGCAGCAGCTTCGACCTGGGACGGGCGGATCGCAATGTATACTCGTTTGGGGCGGAAGGCGGCGAACTGAACTATTACTTCTTCTTTGGTCCCGATCCTAAGAAGGTGCTGCAGTCCTACACCACACTGGTTGGGCGTAGTCCGTTGCCGCCGCTGTGGGCGCTGGGATTTCAGCAATCCCGCTACAGCTACTATCCGGAAGCGCGGGTTCGCGAGATTGCCCGCATCTTCCGCGAGCACAAGATTCCCTGCGATGTGATTTACCTGGATATCGATTACCAGCTGGGCAACGCTCCTTTCACAGTGGATCGCCAGAAATTCCCGAACTTTGAGGGTATGATTCGCGACCTCGGCAAGGAAGGTTTCAAGGTTATTCTCATCACGGATTTACACATCAAGAAGCAAGCTGGCTACAAGCCCTATGATGAAGGAATTGCCGGCGACAATTTCGTCAAGAATCCGGATGGCTCAGTCTACGTGGGAAAGGTGTGGCCCGGCGACAGCGTTTTCCCAGACTTCACGCTGGAAAGAGTTCGGCGCTGGTGGGGCACTCTCTACAAGGATTTTGTCGATGTGGGCGTGGCCGGTTTCTGGAACGACATGAATGAACCGTCTGTTTTCTTGCGGCCCGATAAGACTATGCCGCTGGACGTCGTTCATCGTGTGGACTGGGGTGGAACTGAGAGTCATCGCGCCATCCACAATGTCTACGGCATGCAAAACGCTCGCGCCACCTACGAAGGGCTGCTGCGTCTACGTCCCAATGAGCGGCCCTTTGTTTTGACGCGCGCGGCCTATGCGGGCGCACAACGTTATGCCGCATCATGGACCGGCGACAACACCAGTTCATGGAATCACCTGCGCATGATGACGCCCAATTTGGAGAATCTTGGCCTGTCGGGTTACCCGTTGGTGGGCGCTGATATCGGCGGTTTCGCTGGAACGCCAACGCCAGATCTGCTCACGCGCTGGATCGAAGTTGGAACCTTCACGCCAATTTTTCGCGATCACACCGCGAAGGGAACCGCCGACCAGGAGCCCTGGGTGCATGGTCCGGAGCAGGAAGCGATTCGCCGTCGTTACATTGAACTGCGCTACCGGCTTCTGCCTTACATTTACACCGGCGTGGAAGAGACCACGCGGACCGGGTTGCCGCTCGAACGGCCGTTATTTCTTGAGTATCCGAACGACGAGAGATTCTACGAAGAGGTGGATAGCGGTTTTCTCCCTGAGTACCTGTTCGGGCCAGATCTATTGATTGCTCCGAAAGTCGTGGAGATGTTGGATCCGCTGCAAGTCGAGTTGCCGCACGGTACCTGGTACGACTTCTGGACTGGGCAGAAGCTGCAAGGCGGAACCGACATCCGCTTAGAACCTCTGCTTGATGTGCTTCCGGTCTATGTTCGTGGAGGCGCCATCCTTGCGCAGCAGCCATTGGTGCAGTACACGGCACAAAAGCCCGATGGCCCATTGACGCTGCAGGTCTATCCCGGAGAAGACTGTCGTGGCTCGCTCTACCTGGACGACGGCATCAGTTTCGCCTATCAGAAAGGCGAGTACTTGCGCGTGAACTATACCTGTGATGCATCGCCCGATTCGGTTCGCGTGAAGATTTCGCCGGCCCAGGGATCGTTTTCTCCCTGGTGGAATCAAGTGAAGCTGGAAATCTTCGGGATCGCAAGACAGCCCAAGCAGGTTTTGACCGCCGGTACTGCACTTACCGGCTGGAGCTACGAGCCAGCAATGGAGCAAGTGGTTGCGACGATTCCCAATCCGGTGGAAGGGGCAGAGATATCGGTGGACTATACACAAAGGTAGCGGAAGACATTTTGCTGAACCCGCACAGAATCTTCATGGCAGGCGGCACCGGCTACATGGGGTCGGCGATTGATTCCGCAGTTACTGGAGCCAGGTCATCAGGTTCGAGCCCTGGTGCGCCCTGGGTGTGAGTCGAAACTTCCGAAGGGTTGCACCAGCATCTCTGGCAATCCGCTCGACAGAAATTCGTACCAAGACCAGATTGCGCCTGCTGGTACCTTCATACAATCGTTGGTGTCTCTCATCCCAACCCGTCCAAGGCAGCCGACTTTCGAGCTGTCGACTTAGTAGCGGCGCGTGAAGCAGTGTCAGCCGCTGTGCACGCCAGAATCGAGCATTTCGTTCACGTCAGCGTGGCGCAGCTCGCGCCGGTCATGAAGGCTTATGTTCGGGTCAGAGCTGAGTGTGAAAAGCATCATCTGGGACTGTGGCCTGAGCGCTTCGATCTTGCGACCTTAGTACGTTCTTGGGCCAGGATATTTCTGGCCGTACGCGTTGATCCCTATGTATTGGCTGCTTGAAAGCATATCGTCAACGCGAGAGGGCGCTCGGCGTTTCGGACCGGTGAAGCTTGATCAGATGATTCGCGCGCTCGTCGCTGCGCTCGAAAGTCCGTGTTCAGGAGTGCGTGTGTGGGGAGCCCGAGATCCGTGGCGGCACTGCCGGCATTGCGTCAGCCGGCTCCAATTCCGTGTGAAAACTCGCGTGGGACGCACCTTTCACACCAAGGTAACTGAGAATTACCAAAGCTCATGCACAGCGGACATCTGTTCGCTCGCTCTTGCGAGTGAGATGTTCAGATGTCAGAATCGAACGCACGATGAACGCGAACGACTACATGGACGAGATTGATCTGCGAATCCTGCGAGTCACCGAGGATCTGCGTGCCATCCAACGGGAACTGAACTGCGCCGCAATGCAGGCCCCGGCCGATCCGGAGTTAATGGAATCGCTCAGTCAGCTAAGTGAGATGGAATCGATTCAAACTCTGAAGTCCGCGCTCGACCAGATGCGGCACTTCCTCTGGTTCTACATGCAGATCGTTACCAGCGAATTGGAGATGGACGAAAAGCTGCGGCGGACTCTGCGCCAAAGTCCGTCTGGGGACAAGTCGCCCACTCCTGAACTAAGCCTCTTTGACAGGATCAAGCAGGCTACAGATGCCGCCATGATGCGGTATCTGCCGGAGGGGAAAGTTCGCAAGCCGAACTAGCTCACCTCTTTACTTCTATTCCACTGTCACCGACTTAGTCAGATTTCTCGGCCGATCCACATCCAGCCCGCGGTGTACCGCCATGTAGTAAGCGAACAATTGCAAAGGCACGATCTCCAGAATTGGAGCCAGCAATTCCGGAGCGGCGGGCACAAAAATGGTGTGGTCCGCGAGGCTGGACACCTCGCCGTCGCCTTCAGACGCAATCGCAATAATTTTGCCGCCCTGCTTCTTGAATCCTCGTATGTTGGCCACCGTCTTTCCATAGCGCAGCAGGGAACCGGGATCGCTGCGATCGCAGGTGGCAAGAGTCACGACCGGCAGGTTCTCGTCAATTAGCGCATTCGGGCCGTGTTTTGTCTCTCCCGTGGGATAGCCCTCGGCATGAACGTACGACACTTCCTTCAGCTTTAACGCACCATCCATCGCTACCGGATAGTGCACCGCGCGTCCTAAGAAGAGAAAGTCCTCGATCTTGTGGTGTTTGTTCGCGAGAGCTTCACACTGCTTCGCTCCTTCCAGCACCCGCTCGGTCTGGGCGGGAAGATCGAGAAGCTCGCGAATGTGTTGGCGTATTTGCTCTTGATTCAAGCAGCCACGAGCATGGGCGAGATAAAGCGCGAACAGATATAAGACAGCCATCTGTGCGGTGAAGGCCTTGGTGGAGGCAATGCTGATCTCCGGCCCCGCCAGAGTATAGATAACGCCGTCCGCCTCGCGGGCTATCGTGGACCCGATCACGTTGGAGATGGCAATGGTGCGCGCGCCCTTGGCCTTGGCCTCGCGCAAAGCGCCAGTAGTGTCGGCAGTCTCACCCGACTGCGTGATGAGAATAGCCAATTCGCCGGGACCGGTCAGGGGATTGCGGTATTCGAACTCGCTGGCATAGTCCACGTCGACGGGAACGCCGCTCAATTCCTGGATCATGAACTGCCCGGCCATGCCAGCATGGCGGCTGGTTCCCGAAGCAACGATATTGATACGGTGCAACCCACGCAAGTCGTCGACGCTAAGATGAACGTCCTCCAACCGGACCAGTCCGTCGGCAAGGGACACACGAGGAGCAATCGTGTCGCGCAAGCCGCGAGGCTGCTCGAAGATCTCCTTGATCATGTGATGGCGGAACTGGCGCTCACTACTCATTCTGGTTCTCTCGTTTTTCGATATAGGTACCCCCCACGCACAATTGTCTGGATGACTTCATGTTGCCGATTCAACACCACGAAATCAGCGTCAGCACCTGAAGCCAGAACCCCGTGTCGCCCGGAGATCCCCACAACACTCGCGGGATTCAAAGTGGCGGTCCGCAAAGCCTGTTGCAGATCCAGATTGGCAAATTTCATGATGTTGCGCACCGCGCGATCCATGGTCAGAACGCTGCCCGCCAGCTTGTCGCCCAGAATACACCTGCCGTTCCGCACTTCGAGCTCGAAAGCACCAAGACGATAATGCCCGTCGGGCATGCCGGTTGCGGAGGTAGCATCCGTTATCAGGACCGCCCGCTCGGGGCCCTTCAACTTGACGAAAAGCTCTACTACCGCCGGATCGACATGGATACCGTCGGCGATGATGTCGGCGGTCATATTGGCATTGGCCAACACCAGGCCAAGAATGCCGGGGTCGCGATGGCTGAGCGGGCGCATTGCATTAAAAGTGTGAGTCGCATGACGCGCTCCCGCCGCCATCGCCGAACGAGCGGCGCCCAAATCAGCGTCGGAATGTCCGAGGCTGACACATACTCCCCGCTTGGTCGCCTCCTTAATAATCTCCTGAGCACCTTCTACTTCGGGAGCGATGGTCATCACTTTGATGTGCCCACGAGAAGCCTGCCAGAAACGTTCGAACATAGGGAGGGTCGGCTTCAGCAGGTATTCCGGAGGATGGACTCCGCGGCGCGCGTGGCTGATGAAAGGGCCCTCAAGATGAATGCCGAGCGGCCGCGCGCGGCGGCCGTTTCCATTGACTCTGGCTTCGATCGCCACGGCGAGGCGGTCCAAGGCGCCCAATGTGGCGTCGAGAGGAGCGGTGACGGTAGTTGGAAAATAGCTGGTTACACCATGCTTGAGCAGGAGCGCTTCGACGCCGGGCAGCGCTCCGGGATCGGATTCCATCACATCGTGCCCGGCTCCACCATGAATATGGATGTCGATGAACCCAGGTGCCAAGACAGAATCGCCAAAATCCACCACCCGCGCCCTCGAAGGAACCGGGCGTCGAGTGCGGGAAGTCACCTCGGCGATCACGCCGTCATCGACTAGAACCAGAGGTCGATCAATTCGCTCCAGTGGCGTGTACAGTACGGCCGCAGTGCAAGCTAACATGGTGACGGAAAGGGAAAGAAGATCATTCTATCGGAAACAGCGAAGCTGTCGAATTGCGACGATGGCAGACCTCGCATTACGGCAAGGAGCTTGGCGGCACGATGCTATAGTCCCTTTGTGCGCCTGGTTGCTGCAGAGTGGCAAGGTGCGCTGTCTTTTCACCGTCAGGGAGTGGCTCAGCCTGGTAGAGCACCTGGTTCGCGACACGGTGGAAACTCACTGATTCGGCGTCGCTTAACCTAAAAATCCACGTCAAAACCCACTCTGGTTAGTCCCAAAATTTAGGCCCAAACAGTCTGAGTCCGCGGGTGCGTCCATGCATTCGAGTGCAGCCGCAAAACGAAGTTTCACACTCGCCATCCATCAGATGTAGACTCCCGCTCTATTTGGTGTTTGATTGGGCGCAGTTTCGCACCAAAGGGCGCTCAATTCCAGAGATTGATCGTCCCCTCACGTACATGTGAAACACGAGAAAAAATTATACGCGAACAAAATCCCTGCCATTCAACGAATACGGAATGATCGTTTCCATCTTCGTCCCAGAAGACTAGCTTCGCTTTTACCGGAGCCCGCGTTCTAGCATCGACAGCTCGCCCTACCAGCACTACAGCTTTTTCGCCCATCGTAACTGTGATTGTTGCTGAAGGATAATCTTCCGTGAGATCTGCCTTAAGTTAGGAAACTCCCAGCCCGACTGTGCATAAAAGCTGTCCGAACAGTCAGGATAGCCATCGGCATCTTTTCGCGAATAGAGCTGGTATGCGCCGCGTCATCCCATCCAACGAGATGCCCTGCAGTACTACGTAAACAGTGGCGCCGGGTACCGGGTTTCCACTCTGAACATGACGTTCCCGCCAATCTCGCCATCTGCTTGATTTATTGTCTGAGAGTACGCAAAAAGACTTGCTACAAGTAAGGCCAAGGTGAGGAGATGCTTCATACGGCGTGAGGAGCATTATACTTCCGGATTTATCGCGAATAGGATTCCTGATGCCAATACGGTTCAAACGCGATGCTGTCGTCGTGTTCGGACTTGCCGCCGTGCTCGTATTCGCCAAGCACAACTTAGCCCGCCACAGGATGACTCCTTTGCAGCAGGATCCGTGCGACGCGGTGGGGGTGTTCGCGTTCACCATCGTAATTTTGGTCCCGCTGATCTCCATGGTGCGAGTGTTTCGCCCGTACCGGAAAGGTCTCGCCTCCGCAGCGCAACGTCTTCACGTAATCAGGTCGCACCAAGCAGTTGTTCTCGCCGTCCTCATCACGCTCGTGGCGGATTCCGTCGCTTTGGCAAGGCATCCATTGATGTGGATCAGTGCTAGGTCGCACAATAAATTGCTCACATGGCTCGGGATTTTCGCAGCCGTTGCGTTTGCCGGGCAGTTGCTGACCCTCACCGCGCAACGAACTCTGCCGCGGGTCGGCCCCACGCGTTGGAAGCTGGCGGCATTGGCGCCTGCACTCGCCATACTGCTCCTCGTGTTTTGTCCGGAGTGGCCAAGCGACAACAGCTCGACAACAGTCCACATCCTCACTGTTGTGCTTGGGGCGCTGGTGGTCTTCGCTCCGATGCGTTTCTTGCTCCCCGTGCTCGTGCCGCGTAAGTCAGACGAGGGGCGGCGTGGTGCGGCACCGTTCGGTGCGGGTAGCGAGTGGGGTGCGCTCCTCGTAGGAGTCCTGATGGGTGCTTTCGGTTTTTGGGCCGACACGCACAAGTGGGCTGGCGCTCTGCGATATGTGCGTCCGGTCCTCGCGATTGCGCCACTGTCCGTCGCCTACGCATTCTTGGGAGAACCCCTGGGACTGGTGCCGAGGGTGAAGCTTAACAAAGGGACAGACGGCCAGATAAGCAGGGCGTGCTTGTAACAAGACGCTCGTTGCTGAGCAAGTGTGTCGCGCCCAAGCGTTAACAACTCTGACAAATTTGACCGTGTGCTACTTCGGAAATGATTCTCATCGAGGCGACTCTGCGAGGCTGGCGTTCTACTGCGGGCACGAGGGGTGCCGGCAGGATCGAGTAGCCGGACCCCATCGCGAGGCCCGGCCCTCACGGAAGTGGCAAAACGTGTGAACGTCACGCAACAGGCAGCGTCAAAGATGATTGCGGAGTTGATTCGTCTTGGAGTTGTGCAAGCGACGTCCGCAAAAGACAAGCGTGCAAAGCGGGTCCGTCTGTCGCCACGCGGTTGGGACTGTGTGCAGCTTGGGCGGCAGACTCGGGCCGAGGTTGACGGCCAGCTCGCGCGCCGTAGGCGATAAAGCATACGAAGATGCCAAGTCGACCCCTGCTAACTTGCCTCCACGCTTTGGGCGGTGTCGAGAGAATCCGGTCACGCCGAATCCGTGCACCCCGATAGCAGCACCGGCCAACCGCTACGGCAGGTGGTTCTGCGGTCCTTTACTCTTAGCAGCCAGTTGGGTCGTGATCTCTGCTTTTCCCTCAATCAGATTTTCGGAGCTGGCCACAACGTGAATCTGCCCTGGCTGCCTGGAGCGCGAACGAACAAGCAACAGCGCCAGTCCGTTGAATGCCTGACGATGATCCGCGTGGAACGGCTCGGTCGTGGCGGCATTGCCGTTATCCACTCCTGCGATGGCGCCGGGGCCGGTGACATCGAAATGCACCAGGTTGCTGGCTAATGGGCAAAGGTTTCCATCCGTGTCCTCAATGCGCACGGTGACAAACGATAGATCGTCCCCATCGGCCTGGATCACGTTACGGTCTGGAATCAGCTTGATCTTTGCCGGAGCGCCGGCGGTTTTCACCTCATCAACAACGGACTGTTTCCCATTATGGTAAGCGATTGCTTTGAGGGTGCCTGGTTGGAATGCTACCTGCCACATTAGGCGATATTTGGTCTCGAACTTGCCGTCAGGGCTCACGTTCTGCCCGACAGGAATCTCTATCGGATCGGAGAAGCGCTTCTTGCGGCCTAGCGGCTTCCCGTTTAGAAATAGCTCGACTTCATCCTGGTTCGTGTACACCATTACAGGAATGTTCTGGCCCTCGCGTCCTTCCCAATTCCAATGCGGCAGGAGGTGCGCCATCGGCTTTGTCGACCAGACGCTTTGATATAAGTAGTAGCGGTCTTTGGGGAATCCGGCAAGATCGACCATCCCAAAATAGGAACTGCGCGCCGGCCAGTCTGCTTCCGTGGCGCCCCGGTCAAAGTACGGTGTGGGCTCGCCGATGTAATCAAAGCCAGTCCAGACGAACTCACCGAGCACATTGGGATACATGTCCTGGTAGGTGAATTCCACATCGGGGCAATAGGCCCAATGCGGCGCGATGATGTCGTAGCTGCTGATCTCGTGTGAAGGATGCTTCTGATACTTCTCCAGCGGAAGATGATACGTGCCGCGCGAGCTGACGCATGATGCTGTTTCCGATCCGAAAATGATCCAGTTCGGATGTTCCTTCATGATCTCGCCGTAGTGCATTGGCTGGTAGTTAAACCCGGGAAGATCGACCTCGTCGGTGAGCTTGTTGCGAATCGCATCCTGCCACTGATTGAACGCAGAAGTCGTGGGCCGTGTTGGATCTTCCTCGTGAAAAAGGGCCGTCAACCGGCGAGCTTCCTTCCAACCATCCGCTTGTGCCTGTTCGGGAATTTCGTTGCCGATGCTCCACATGATGATGCTGGGGTGATTACGATCGCGTCGCACCATGTCGCGAAGGTCACGTTCCGACCATTCGTCGTAGTACTTGCTGTACCCGTTCGGAACTTTGGGAATGCGCCACATATCAAATGCCTCATCCATGACGACAAGGCCCAGCCGGTCGGCGTACTCCAGGAGCTCAGGCGACGGCGGGTTGTGACTAGTCCGCACAGCATTCACGCCTGCAGCCTTCATGATCTGGAGCTGTCGCTCTGTGGCACGCCGGTCGACGGCGGCCCCAAGTGTGCCGAGGTCGTGGTGAAGGCACACGCCGTGCAGCTTCATCGCTCTTCCGTTCAGCAGGAAGCCTTTTTCTTTGTCGAATTTGATTGCGCGAACGCCGAATGGAGTCAGATATCGATCCAGGACCCCGTCTTGGCCGATCACTTCGCTTACCAGCGTGTAAAGATAAGGGTGGCCAACGCCCCACCTCTGCGGCTTGGCGATCGCCAGAGTCGTATGGAGGGTGTTCGAGTTGGCGGGGGCAACAGAACCCGGGGTCTCGGTCAGAGCGACTCGGCGTCCACTCGCATCCAAAATCGAGGTCTGAAGTTTTATGCTGGCAGCTTCTCCAAGTTCATTCTGAATGCTCGTCTTCACCGTAACGGCCGCACTTCCGTTTGCCGCATCGGAGGTCGTTACGTACGTGCCCCAGTGCGCTACATGCACAGGTCCGGTGATCGTGAGCCAAACATTGCGGTAGATACCCGCTCCGGGATACCAACGCGATGAATGGTCCTCAGGCGTCAGCCGGACGGCGAGAACGTTCTTTTGTCCGTCGAAGCGAAGGTGCGGAGTCAAATCGAAGGCGAATGAGCTGTATCCGTAGGGACGTCCACCGAGCTCGTCGCCGTTGATCCAGACGTGCGCGTTCGCCATCGCGCCATCGAATTCGATGGTGAAGAAACGGCCCCTCAGGTCATTCGAGACGGTGAACGTCTTCCGATACCAGCCTGTACCCGAAATGGGAAGCGCCCCGGTATGTGGATTTAGCTTCGGATCGAACGAACCTTCAATCGCCCAGTCGTGAGGCAGCCGTACCTCGCGCCATTGCGAGTCGTCGAAATTAGGTCTTTCGGCGCCATCAGCGGCAGCATTGAGAAAAAGCCAGCCGTCATTGAATCTGATCCGGCGTTGGCGCGAATCGACGTTGCTCGAAGCCGCGGTCGCGACAACAATCATTGAAAAGGCAAAGAGGAAAAGAATTAGTAGGACAGCCTGCCAACTGCGAACAAGTGTGTTCATTTGTCTCCTACATGCCGAGGGGTTCATTGGCGGACGTAGACGAATTCCATTGTTATCCCACATCTCTAAGGGTCTCTATTGAACAAGCTGAGGTAGTCGGAGAATCTACCGTGAGAGGTCTCCTAGTTGATAGAGTCTCCAGAACCTGAATTCTATCGGATTGGGAAGCTACGTTTTGGCCTTGACAGAACTTTCCCGCTGGACGGTTTTTTACACACTGAGTACTCGGGGGCGATCCACGTAAAGTAATGGTTGCACGCTCAACCGTTCAATTGGGCTCAGGGAACCATTGGGCACCTGGGCTCCGAACTGGGCCGGGAGCAATGCCGCCTTTGCCTGTGTATCACTTCAAGTGGCAGAAAGGCCGTGATAATTATCTCCAGCGCAGAGCGGCGACATTCGCCGAGAATGAAAAGTGCGATGAGGTCTCGATGAGAATGGAATGCGAAGCTGGTTTGCGGTATTTCCGCGAACATGGTGGCCGTATCGTGGTCGAGGACGCGATTTTGGATTTTCCCCCATGCAGCACAAAAGCCCCCCGGTCGATTGGGAGCAAGCATCGGCTCGCGTTGCTGAGTACTGGTGGCACGGCAGATGGAAAGACACCATTCGGCGTAGCCCTCTCGAGTGCTGGGTTGCGAATTGAGCCGATCATGCGTAGGGAGCTAGCTAGGCGAGGGAAAAGGGTTCAAGAATCTCAGACGCAGCCCTGCAAGATCGAAAGCTTATTCGTATTGGCAATACAGTGCGCCGTCCCGCAGGGCAGTGGACTCCTTCCGTGCAGCAACTACTCAAAGGACTCCGGGCTGAAGGATTCGATCTGGCAGCCCAAGCCGCTTGGAATAGATTCATCCGGCAGAGAGGTGCTCGAATATATCGAAGGACGTAGTCTCAAACGAGTACGGTCAAATCATCTTCCTGCCTCGCCGCCCACTGGCGGACTGAAGATATGATCGAGTCAGCCGCTGCTGATGGCGAAGTTGCCTGGTCTCTCTCATCAATTCAAATAGAGCGTGCTTGCGAAGAAATCTCCCGCAGCATTGGAAGCCTGCAACTTGCACTGCAATGCCCTGCGGTTGCTCCGCGCTACCGGAATGCGCATCGGCGAGTGTCTCGCTTGCGCACCGATTGCCTCCGTCATCTGAGTCCCCACCCCGAGCACAACGACCAGTGGGCGGTGCATGTCCCCTTGGGCAAACTCCACAGCGAACGCTGGGTGCCCGCCGATGAACACATCCGCCAGATCGTCGCTCGCATTTTGCTGTTACGGGGGACTGCGCCACTCGCCCCGCCGCCCAACTCCTGCGACTGGCTGCTCCGGGAGCCGGATGGTCGCCAGGGTTCTTATCCGCGATTGTCGAAAGCGCTCGCCCAGGCAGCCCAGCGCACTGCCTGCTCCGCTGCCTTCGCCCACATCAGCTTCGTCGTCACACTTTTTGCCACGGAAATGCTCCGCGCCGGGATTAGCCTTCCCGTTCTCAAAGAATTACTCGGGCATCACGATATTCGTATGACCATGGTGTACGTCGCTGTCACCCAAAACGACCTGCAGCGGCAGTATCATCGGGCGCGCCAAATCCTCTCCCGCGTCCATGTCCTGCCGGACTTCCCAAACGGCCAAGCGATACGCCTCGTACACCAGATATGGAATCGATCTGTTCCGCAAGGCGATGGAAGAATTGAACCTTCTCGTCGGAACTGCTGTATCTTTTGTTCGGCAAGTGAACTGACGCGGTAAGCAGATGATCGGTGCGAAAGCCGAGCGGCGTTGCCGCAAGCCGGGCGAGACTTTGAACGAGCAGTCCCGCGCCAGCCGACAGGATGACGGATAGGCCGACCTCACCGACAATAAGCACCGTTCGCCTCGAGCTTTTCTCCCACAGGTAGCAACGCCTTGGCCATCGAGGGCAAAACATTCTCTCGCGAGAGCGCTGCGCACAACGTAGCCAGCAAAACGGTAGACCAGAATTTCCGGCAAGTAATGGAAATTCCGCTTCTGCGCGGGAGGGAATTCGACACACGCGATCGGGGAAATACGGAACCGGTAGCGATCATTAATCAGGCCTTGGCAGATCAGTACTTCCCAAATCAGGACTCCATCGGCCACCAGATCAAAACGGAGCCGCCCGACGATCCCAAGCCCTGGCTCACAATCGTTGGCGTTGTTGGAAACGTGAAAACCACGACGGTGTTCCAGGAAATGGGCTACGTAGTCGAACCAACGGTGTATCGTCCGTTTGCTCAACAGTCGTCGGCTTCGATGTCGCTCTTCGTCCCGACGAATGGCGACCGCAACGCTCTGATGAATCCGCTCCGGGAAAAGCTGTGGGGCCTCGACAACGAGGTGACACTTGCCAATATGAAGACGATGGATGAGCGGCTTTCCGAACTTCAGTCTCAGCCGCGGTTCCGCACAATTCTGCTCAGCGCCTTTGCCCCCCTCGCATTGATGCTTACAGCCCTGGGAATCTATGGAGTGCTGACGCAATCAGTCGCCTTTCGAACGAGGGAGATCGGAGTTCGGATGGCACTCGGAGCAACTCGGGAAAGCGTGTTTCAGATGATCCTCGTTGACGCGCTTAGGACCGTTCTCATGGGACTTGGTCTAGGTTTCGCAGCTACCGTGTTCCTTGCGCGGACTGTGGCTGGCCTGCTTTACAACGTGAGCCCCGCGAATCCGCCTACTCTTGCTGGCATTTCAGCCATTGTGCTTTGCGTGGCAATGTTGGCTATCTTCCAGTACGCCGAGCTACGACCGTAGATCCCCTCAATGCCCTACGGAGCGAATAGGCCGGACTGTTTCAAAGTTGATCAGGGAACGATGAGTCGAAGGCAGCGCTCTGTTCAAGTGAGGCCAAAATGGCTTGATGTCTCCGTAGACCGCCGCACCAGACCCCTGGGGAAGCTACATGTGCAGAGCCGGGCGAAGTGCACGACTGTGAACTTGTCGCTGATCATCCAGCCGATGAGGTGCGGGAGCGACGAGATCATGGCGAAGTCTTATTGGAACAGCCCGCAATGACGTGGCCCGCAATGCGCGGTTTGCACATTCTTCATTCCACTTTGGACACGCAGTTTTTGAGGAGGGAAAGGGGCAGAAACATTGCACCTTAGTCCCAATGAACCCGAAACGGGCTGGTTGCGGCAACGGCAGGTGCAGCGTAAACTAAACCCGACACGGAACTATTAGAAGCCGGGAGGTGGCTCAGCCTGGTAGAGCACCTAGTTTCGGGACACGCTGGAAAATTTACCGATTCGGCGTTGTGGGGCAGCGTAAGCTAAACGCAACACGGGACTTCACAAGTCGGGGAGTGGCTCAGCCTGGTAGAGCACCTGGTTCGGGACCAGGGGGTCGGAGGTTCAAATCCTCTCTCCCCGACCATTTCTTTTCAAGGGCTTGCAATCCCCTGCTTCCTGTTGGGGCACCCAAAGAGGGCTCCCATTTGAGCCCCTGGATCGAGACCAGGGGGTCGCGCCCTTAAAACCATTCGTCACCGCAAGATTCTCCTCCAGAAACTCACGGAATTTAAGCCCCCGGAACTTCGATGATTTGGAATCCCAACTGGGCAGCTTTCCGCTTCAGAGACTTAACCTGTAGCTTGCGCTGTTGGGCGTCGTAGAACTCGACTCCTTGGTCCACGTATGCCATTCCATAGCGCAGCATGAGATATACCAGCCGGGCCAGCTTGGCGGCCATGGCCTTGATCGCGATCGGAGCACCGAATTTGGTT
>QIAU01000157.1 GCA_003225055.1 Acidobacteriota bacterium | reverse complement strand
TTGGCTTGGAATCCTTCGCGGTAACCAGCGATGCCGAAATCGTAGACAATCCGCGATGGTTCCGCGCCGCCGAGAAAGAACTTCGGCGCAAGCAGCGCCACGTTTCCCGATGCACGAAGCGGTCGAGCGGCTGGCAACGTGCCTGCCGCCGAGTTGCCAAACTCGATCGCCATGTGTTCCACCAACGTAGCGATTTCCAACACAAGCTGTCTCGTGAACTGGTGAATAACTACAGCATCATCGCCGTGGAGGATTTGAATATCCAAGGCTTGGCGGGCGGTACGCTTGCCAAGTCCATACACGATGCCGCGTGGTCAGGCTT
>QIAU01000156.1 GCA_003225055.1 Acidobacteriota bacterium | reverse complement strand
AAAGTGAATGCCCGTGGCACATCGCAACAATGCCCGTGTGGTCGAGCTGTGCCCAAGCAGTTGTGGGACAGGAAGCACCATTGTTCGGCTTGCGGTTTCAAGACCATCCGCGACCACGCCTCGGCATTGGAGATTTTGAGGCGCGGACTGCGCCTAAGGACCGAAACGCCTGCGCTAGCTGGCGTGGCCCTTGAAGCCCCTAGCTAGATTCTTTAGCTATGGGGCGTAAGTCACCAGCATCAGACCCCACCCCCAAATGAAGAAAAGCCCTATTATCGGGAACAGGATAAACAACGCTGGAGGGGGAGCCGCCCTGGTTGGCAGGTTGCTTGGCCCTGGTTAAGAAAAAAGAACCCAACCCCAACCACATCAGCGCAGCTATTGCCACCAGGTACACGATTTGAAGCAGGAGGGCGTGTAACCCATGGAAGGAGGTAAAACGCGATTCGCGTTCAATAAGCGTTTAATAGGAAGATAACGAGCGGGGCAAAATCCACCAACCCGCGGCTTGTGGAGCCTGGGCCAGCCTTGCCGTCCTACAGGGGTCCCTGTGACGGACCAGGAGCGCCCCCATCTCTGTCAAATCCGCCAGTCGTCCTTTAAAGCCGAACCGGGATTGGAATCCAGAACCTAATCCTTGAGCAATTGTCTGGCAATCACCAACCGCTGAATTTCGCTAGTTCCCTCTCCAATCGTGCACAGCTTCACGTCGCGATAATACTTTTCCGCCGGATAGTCCTTGATGAACCCATATCCGCCATGGATCTGCACGCCTTCGTTAGCACACTTGACCGCCACCTCGCTGGCGTACAGCTTGGCCATCGACGATTCCAGCGTTGTTTTCAACCCCGCATCTTTCATCGATGCAGCCCGCATGGTGAGCAGCCGCGCCGCATCGATTTCTGTCGCCATGTCGGCCAGCTTCCACTGGATCGCCTGAAAATCACTGATCGCTTTGCCGAACTGCTTGCGCTGCTTGGAGTATTTCAGCGCCGCATCATAGGCGCCCTGCGCAATACCAAGGGACAAAGCCGCAATCGAGATGCGACCTCCATCCAGGACCAGCATGGCGTCGATAAATCCGTTGCCTTCGCTGCCCAGCAGGTTCTCATTGGGAATGATGCAGTCTTCGAAGATCAGTTCCGCTGTGTCGCTAGCCCGCAGCCCCAGCTTGTTTTCCTTCTTGCCGGGACGAAAACCCTTCATCCCCTTCTCCACGATGAACGCCGAGAGCCCGTGGGTGTGCGCCGCGCGGTCGGTCACGGCGATCACGACCAGGACGTCGGCGTAGTGGCCGTTGGTGCAGAACGTCTTACTGCCGTTAAGAATCCAGTTTTTCCCTTTACGCACCGCCGTCATGCGAGCGCTGCCGGCGTCGGAACCTGACGACGGCTCGGTCAATCCCCAGGCGCCGATCGATTCGCTCGTCGCCAGCTTGGTGACATATTTCTTTTTCTGCTCCTCCGTGCCGGCCAGAAAAATGTGATTAGCACATAGCGAAGTGTGGGCAGCAACTATGATTCCTACCGATCCATCCACGCGCGAGAGTTCCTCGACCGCGGTGACGTACTCGATGTAGCCCATCCCCGCGCCGCCATATTCTTCGGGAAAGATGGTGCCCATCAGGCCCAGCCGGCCGAGTTCCTTGACGGTTGCCATAGGAAATTCGCCGGCCTCGTCCCACTCCATTACATGCGGGGCAATCTCGCGTTCGGCGAACTCGCGGACGCTCTTCCTTAGTTGCTGTTGCTCTTCATTCAGTAGGAAATCCAAAAGGCCTCCGGGGATCGCCAGTCGTACCACAGTGTCGTCAACCTGAGCGGACGACGGTAGGCGAAGAGCCTGCCCGGAACGACGGAGGAGCGGAGCGAGGCGGAGTCGAAGGATCTGGCGCGCACCACGAATAATGGCGCTGCGCGAGATCTTTCTCAGCTGACGCCCAGGCTCAGGATGACGACAAAGATGTAGATTCGGCGCCCGTGTTCATGCCAAACATTTCATTAGAACACAGGCAGTTTCCGTCGACGAAGTGCGCGGACCGACCGGTTGGTAGGAGGCGGGGTAACTAGACCAACTGCGGAGTTTAAAGTTTCGGAGTTTCCAGGCTTCCAAGCTTCCTAAGTCGGCGGAGTCTTGTTCTCGACGCCAAGAATCTTTCTCACCATCCACACCGGTGCCACCAACACATGCACCGGGTTGGAGAGAAATGCCGGCTTATTGCCTTCGACAAGATGCCCAAGCCACGCCAGCGCGAATGCGGTTGGGACGAGCAGCAGGGCGATGATCCAATGCCACCAGACCACGATGATGGAAGAAAAACCGACGGAAATGGCTAGCATGTGCAGCGCGCGGTTGACGGGATGGTTATGCGCGCCGTCATAGTGCGAGTACAGACCCATGGATCACTCCCCGCTCCCAGAACTCGAGCGCGGGAATTATATACGCGGTTTCGCCGTCTTCTCGGCGTCCTCGGAGCCAACCTTCGGTTCGATGTTCTCAACCGAGATGAACCGCTCGAACACTTCGTTGGAAAGGAGCCTTCCTCTCCCCGTCAGCCGGACAACGTCGCCATCCTGCTCCATCAGTCCACCTTCGACCAGTTCGCTGATCTCGCGTGCCAGCCCGATCATCCCATCGAACCCAGGTTGCGACCCGACTTGCCGCAAATCCACACCCCGCGTCAGCCGCAGCCCAAGAAAGAATGCCTCTTCCAGCGCGGCCCGGCGCGAAACCGGCATGCGCCTCAGGGGCGCACCCGCCACGAATTGTTCCAATGAATCGGTGGTCGCAAACCGCACCGCGTCCATGTCAGCCGGGGGCAGTTCACAGGCAGGTGAACCGCCAAGATCATTCCCTGCATTCGGTTCCGCCGCCCTTACCAGCAGGTATGGATCCTTGGAAGCCTCGAGCATGGAGTGAGCATCGACGCCAAATCCAAGATACGGCTGCCGCGTCCAGTACTTCAGATTGTGCCGCGACTCAGAGCCTTCCCGCGCAAAATTAGAAATCTCGTATTGCCGGACTCCCGCCGCTTCCAGCTGCTCGGAAGCCCTAAGGTATAAATCCGCGGTCCGATCCTCGTCCGGCACAAAATGCGCATGGTAACGCGTTCCGCCGGCAATCAACTCCCTTCCCAGCCGTGAATCTTCGTCTACTTCCAGCATGTAAACGCTGGCATGCGGCGCGCCGGTAGCAATGGTTTCAGCCAGAGAAGAGTCCCAACTGTCGCCCGACTGGTGGGGCAGCCCGGCGATGAGGTCGATATTGAGGTTGGAAATCCCGGCCGAGCGCAGGCGCCGAAGCTCGCCCACGACCGTGGCGCGTTTGTGCAGCCGACCTACCGCGGCTGCTTCCTGATCCACAAACGACTGCACGCCTAAGCTCACTCGGTTCACGCCGCACTTGAGCAGCGTGTCCAAGACCGCTGGAGTGAGTGTCCCGGGAGCACACTCGACGGTGATTTCTGAGTCCGGCTGCAAACAAAAATTTTGCCGAACCGTGACAAACAGCCGTTCTAGTTGCTGGCAATCCAATACCGTGGGAGTGCCTCCGCCAACATAGACGGAATCGATCTCGCGCTCGAAGTGGCCGCCCATGCGCTCGGCGGTCGCGGGCGCATTCTGTATATCGGCACAAACCCGTTCGACGTAGCGGTGGAACACGCCTCGGGAGAACACGTCGGAGGAGAAGTTGCAGTAGCTGCATTTGGTGAGGCAAAAAGGGACCGAGATGTAGAGGCCCAGGGCCATTCCGTCGATTATCGCATTTTGCTGCGACCCGGCGGCCGAGGTCAGCATCTCACTAATTTTCGCAGTCGGTACCGAACCCGGCGCTCCAAGGCCGCTCGAAGTTCTGGCAAAAGATGACCCCGCGCGTCGTTATCACCGGCATGGGTGTGATCAGCCCCAATGGGCTTGGGAAACGGGCTTTCTGCCGCGCCATCCTCGATGGAAAAAGCGGGGTGAAACGCATCTCGCGCTTCGATCCCTCCGCCTTGCCGGTGCAGATCGCGGGTGAGATTCCGGAATTTGACGAACTGGCCTGGATTGATGCGCGCGAGCGCAAGCATGTCTCACGCGTCGTCCCCCTCTGTCTCGCCGCCTCCACCGAGGCGCTCGAAGACTCCGGTCTCGATCCTGCCAGAATGTCGCTGGACGAGAAACGCGAGATTGGCATCATCCTGGGGTCGGGCGGGGGGGCACAGGAGTTCTCCGAAGAGATGTACCGGCTCTGGCACTCGGGACAGGTGAAGCGGGTCAGCCTGTTCTCGATTCCGAGCGGAACCATGGGGACCATCTCGAGCGAAGTGCAGATGCGCTTCGGATTCCGCGGCTACAGTCACGTGGTGACTACAGGGTGCACGTCTTCGACAGACGCCATCGGTTACGCCTGCGAGCACATCCAAGCAGGTGTGCAGCCCAGGTTTCTCGTGGGCGGAGTGGACTCGCCAATCACCCCGGGGATCATCAAGGGCTACACTCTGCTGCGGGCCCTCACGACGTCCTGGAATGATACGCCGGAGCGCGCCTCGCGCCCGTTCTCGGCTGATCGCGACGGCTTCGTCCTGTCGGAAGGTTCATGGATGTTTGTGCTGGAAGACCACGAGCACGCCCGTGCCCGCGGCGCCCGCATCTACGCGGAGATTGCCGGATATGCCTCAACCTGCGAAGCCTTCCACCGGGTTCGTCTGAGCGAATCCGCCGAAGAACCCGCACGCGCCATTACGGAAGCCCTCGAGGAGGCGCATCTCGCCCCCGAGGACGTTCATTATGTAAACCTGCACGGCACCTCGACCGAGCTCAACGATCGTGTCGAGACCCGCGCCCTGAAGCTGGCCCTCGGCGAACATGCGCGAAGCGTTCCGATGTCGGGCCTGAAATCCCAGATCGGACACGCGCAGGGCGCCTCGGGGGCCGCAGGAGTGGCCGCGACCCTGGTGGCCATGGAGCACAGCCAGATTCCCCCTACCATCAACCTCGATTTGCCCGATCCCGAGTGCGACCTGGACTATGTCCCGGATCCGGGCCGAAAAGTCCATATTGAGCACGCCGTCTCGAACTGCGTGGGCTTCGGCTCGAAGAACTCGGCCCTGGTGCTGAGAAAACTCACCTAGGGCGAGGCCGCCCTGGGCGGTCCAACTCGGCAACTTTTCCATCCTCCCCTCTCCCTTCCCCATCTATTTAGGGTACTCTTAGAGCCAGCGACCGATGGCCTCCATCCACGAAGAAGAAGTACTGGGAAAAGCTTATGACAGCCGCCTGATGAAGCGGCTGCTGAAGTATTTACGGCCCTACACCTGGCAGGTGGCGATTGCTCTGGCCGCCATTGTCCTGAAGGCGGGGGCGGACGTGCTGGGGCCCTATCTCACGAAAATCGCGATCGATAAGTACCTGGCCCGAGCCGCCGACACTCATTCCGTGCTCGACCGCTGGCTGAGTTCCATGCCCCTGGTGGGAATCGCGCAGATCGCGGCCATCTACGTAGCCCTGCTCGTCTCCACCTTCTTCCTGGAATTTCTGCAGACCTACTTCATGCAGTGGACCGGCCAGAAGGTGATGTTCGACCTGCGCAGCCAGATCTTCCGCCACCTGCAGCAAATGAACGTCGGCTTCTTCGACAAAAACCCGGTGGGCCGCCTGGTCACGCGCGTCACCACGGATGTGGACGCGCTCAACGAAATGTTCACTGCCGGCGTGGTCTCGATCTTCGAGGACGTTTTTGTCCTGGTCGGGATCCTGGTGATCATGCTGCGGATGAACTGGAAGCTGGCGCTGATTACCTTCGCGGTGCTGCCCGTGATCTTCTGGGCCACCCAGCTCTTCCGCGACAAGGTGCGCGATTCTTATCGCCGCATTCGCGTGGCCATTGCCCGCATCAATGCCTACCTGCAGGAGCACGTCTCGGGCATGATGGTTTTGCAGCTGTTCAATCGCGAGAAGCGTGCGTTTCAGAGGTTTTCCGAGGTCAACCGCAGCCACATGGATGCGTTCAAAGACGCCATCCTGGCCTATGCAGTCTATTACCCGGTGGTTGAAATTCTGTCCTCGATCGCGGTCGCCTCGATCGTCTGGTTCGGCGGGCTCGATGTGATCCGCGGCCTGACTACGCTCGGCGTGCTGGTGGCCTTCATGCAGTACGCGCAGCGCTTCTTCCGGCCCATCCAGGACTTGAGCGAAAAATACAACATCCTGCAGTCGGCCATGGCATCCAGCGAGCGAGTATTCAAGCTGCTCGACACGCCGGTAGAGATCACTTCCCCGGCCATCACCAAGTCACCTGCGGGGCCCGGCCGAATCGAGTTCGACCACGTCTGGTTCGCCTACCGAAATATCCCGATGGAGATTCCGGACTCACGTGGGGACGGCCGCCCTCGGCCGTCCGGCCGACTCGAAGAGGCGGCAGTCACCGAGCCCGACTGGGTGCTGCGCGATGTCAGCTTCACCATCGAACCCGGGGAAACCATCGCGGTGGTCGGCCACACCGGAGCCGGCAAAACCACACTCATCTCTCTGTTGATGCGTTTCTACGACGTACAAAAGGGCGCCATCCGAATTGATGGGGTGGACGTGAAGGACATGGATCTCGGCGAATTGCGGCGCCGCTGCGGCGTGGTGTTGCAGGATCCATTCCTCTTTACCGGAACCGTAGAAGGCAATATCCGCCTCGGTAGCGACTGGATTGAAGATGAAGACGTCGAGCGCGCTGCCGAACAAGTCAACATCGCTGATTTTATTCGCACCCTGCCGCAGGGCTTCAAGGAAGAAGTTCGAGAGCGCGGCAGCACGCTCTCTACCGGCCAGAAACAACTCATTTCGTTTGCTCGCGCCCTAGCGCACGATCCCAAGATCTTGATTCTGGACGAGGCCACTTCCAGCGTAGATACGGAAACCGAATTCCGGGTGCGCGATGCGCTGAGCCGCATGGTTGAGGGCCGCACCTCGCTGATCATCGCTCACCGGCTCTCGACCATTCAGCGCGCCGACAAGATCATCGTGATGCACAAGGGAAAAGTCCGCGAGATCGGCACGCATCAGCAACTGCTTGCCCAGCGCGGCATTTACTACAAGCTCTACCAGCTGCAGTATAAAGATCAGGAAATTAACGCCTCGGCGCCTTCCCGCCCACAAGTCACCGCCAGCGCGGATGACTAACCACTGGACGCCTTGGTTGTTCGCGCCAGATCCTTCGCCGGGCCGGCGGCCAGACAGGATGACGACATGAATTCGGGACAACGCCGCATCTGAAATTAGATTTGTCATCTTACAGCAAAAGGACCCGCTTTTGCTTTCCTGCCCTTTACAATGTTCCCGTGCGAATTCTGATCTCCGCCGGCGAAGCTTCCGGCGAAATGTACGGTGCGCAGCTGATCGAGGCCCTGCGCCGCCTGGATCCCTCGCTGGAATTCTTCGGGGTGGGTGGAGAGCGCATGCGAGCTCTAGGCTGCGACATCGTGGTCGATTCGAAGGATCTGGCCGTGGTTGGTATCACCGAGATCCTCAGCCACCTGCCCAAGATTTATGAACTTTTTCATCAACTGATCGCTGAAGCTGACAGGCGTCAGCCGGATCTTGCCGTAGTAATAGACTCCCCTGCTTTCAACTGGAGGGTGGCGCGCCAGGTGCATCATCGCGGCATCCCCGTTGTTTACTACGTCTGCCCCCAGTTCTGGGCTTGGCGCCAGCGCCGGGTCAAGCTGCTGCGCCAATACGTCGACAAGGCCCTGGTAATTTTTCCTTTCGAAGAAAAGTTCTATTGTGACCGCGGAGTGGACGCGACCTTCGTTGGACATCCCCTGGCAGAGCTGCCGCACCCATCCGTTGGGCGCGACCAATACGCTGCTCAACACCGCCTGGACCGCACCAAGCAATGGATCACCCTGATGCCCGGCAGCCGGGTTAAAGAAGTACGCATGAACCTGCCCACGATCCTGGAATCAGCAGCCGTTCTCGGCCGCGACTATGAATTCCTGCTGCCTATTGCGCCCACTCTCAGCCGCAGCCTGCTTGAGAAACTGATCGCCAGCCGGCAAGTGACGCTTGTTCCCGAGGCCCTGCCCGCTCTGTGCCACTCCCGCGCCGGCATAATCGCTAGCGGTACGGCCACCGTCGAGGCCGCCATGATGTCCACTCCCTTTGTGATGGTTTACCGGGTCTCGCCATTTACCTACTTGCTGGGACGATGGCGGGTCAAGGTTCCGCACTTCGCAATGGTGAACCTGATTGCCGAAGCAGAGGTCGTCCCCGAACTGGTCCAGTCTAAATTCAAGGCCGACCATGTGGTCTCTCGACTGAATCAGATCATTCCGGACGGTCCGGCGCGCGACAAGATGCTGGAAGGCCTGGCGCGGGTCAAGGCTCGCCTGAGGGCGCCTAACCGGGCCAGTGGCGTGCGGCCAGCCGCCGAAAGGGCCGCGGACATAATTCTGGGGGTGGTCGAACCGGCGGGAACATCGGTCTAAAGCCTTGTGTAGCCAGCATCTTTTGCGTCACAATCTTCATCATAGTGAGTAGCGGTCTTTCTCCAGGAGAAGCTTAAGTAGATGCTTTTTCAAGCTAGGCGCCCCGTTCGGGCCTTCGCCCCCTTTTTTGCCTTGCTGGTCCTGTTAACCTCATTGCCCGCCTGGGCGGCCGAGAAGGCGCGCTTGCGGGTCGATGACTACGTAATTGACGCCGAGCTTCTGCCCAACGCCCACCGGCTCAAGGCCCGCGCCAAGGTTAAGTTCACAGCCCTGGAAGACATCAGCGTAGCCAGCTTCGAATTGCACAATGCCTTGCGGCCGACAAAGGTTTTGGACGAAGCCGGAAAGCCGCTTTCCGCCGAGCGCATCACGCAAGACTCCACCGTTCGCGTGGCGCTTCCCAAGGGTTTGACCAAAGACACCTCCACCACGCTGACATTCGAATACGAGGGGGTGCTGGAAAACGCAGATGAGAGCCCGGTGCAGGGGCTCAAGCTGGCCTATGTGGGCGACGACACCACCTATCTGCTCTACGCCGGACGCTGGTTCCCAGTGGCCAATTACGGAGTGAACCGCTTCACCTCCACCATCAATGTCACCGTCCCGGCGCACTTCAAGGTGATTGGAAGTGGTAAGGAGTCGGTTGAGTCGACGGGTGCTGCCTCTTCTAAAGCAAAGGGCGCGACTACCGGCGCCCTGCCATTGTCCAAGACTTACACCTTAGTCTCTGACCAGCCCAGCTTTCCAGGAACCATCATTGCCGGCCAGTTCAGCGATACCCAGTACAACGAAGCCGGCGTCGATATTCACGTCTATTTCAAGCCCGTGCATCAGGCATTGGCTGCGGAATACGCGACCACCGCCGCCAAGGAATACACGTATTTCACCACCCTTTACAATCCCTTCCCCGCTCCGACGCTGCGGATCGTCGAACTCCCGGATGACACCGTGCCTTCGGCCTGGGCGCCACAGATGGCTGCCATCGCCAGCCGCGCTGTAAGCGAGAAGATCAATTATCGCCTGCTGGCCAACACCATCGCCCACCAATGGTGGGGCGCCTCGGTGAGTCCGGCCTCGCGCGATGACTGGTGGCTCGAGGACGGCTTCGCCCGCTACTCGGAAGCCCGCTACGTGGAGAGCGCGGCCGGAGAAGCCGGGTTGGAAGAAGCGGTCAAGGACATGTCGGTAGGCGCGCTAGCCTACGACACGGTGCCACTTTCCAGCGCCGGCAAGCTGGACATGTTTTCTCCGGAGTTTCAATCGCTGACCACCGACAAGGGCGCAATGATCCTGCACATGCTGCGCTGGGTCGAAGGCGAAGCCAAGTTTGACCGGACGATGCGCACATTCGCCGCGCAATTCATGGGAAAGCCCGCGAGTCTCGACGATTTCCGTGCTATCGCCGAGAAGGATTATGGAGACAAGCTCACCTGGTTTTTCTCCCAGTGGCTCGATTCGACGGGAGCCCCCGAGTTTAAGAGCAAGTACACCGTCTATCGGCTGGGCGAAAACAACAAGGGATTTCGTGTGGTCGGTGAAATTGCCCAAGACCTGGACCTGTTCCGCATGCCGGTAGAGTTGAAGATTGACACCGACGGCAAGACCGAAGACAAGCGCGTCGAAGTCGTCGGCACCAACTCTTCCTTCACGGTCGAGACCTTTGGCAAGCCGCGCCGGATCGTGATCGATCCCGACGATCACGTCCTCAAGAACTCCAAAGACGTGAAGCTGCGCTCCTCGATTCTGCGCGGCCAGGCCATGGTGCAGCAGGGTGACCTGGCGGGCGCCTTGGCGGAATTTAAGAAGGCCCTCGACGTGAACCAGAACAGCTCGCTCGCGCACTACCGTATCGCCGAGGTGTTCTTCCAACAACGGAATTACCAGGCCGCGGCCAACGCCTACCGCGAATCGCTCAATGGCGACGGCGAGCCGCGCTGGACCGAGGTCTGGAGCCATATCCAGCTCGGCAAAATCTTCGACATCACCGGCCAACGCGAGCGCGCTACCAACGAATACCGCCAGGCCCTGCAGACCAACGACAACACCCAGGGCGCGCTCGACGAAGCCCGCCGCTACTTGCAGAAAGCTTACGAGCAGCAGAAAAACGGGCTGTAGAGGTCGGGTGCGAGTCTCCAACCTTCGGCGTCGCATCTCATATCGGAAATGAACCACATAAGAGAGACGAAGCCAGCCGATCCGTCCCTCACCACGCGCCTTAACGCGTGGCTTGAAACTTTGGTCGCCCAAAGAGGCAGCGACCTGCTGCTGGTTCCCGGCGCCCCCGCCTCGATCCGATGGGAAGGCGAAGTACGTAGCATCGGGGAGGCTGTGCTCGGCGGACCGGAGATCGAAGCCATCGTCTCGCCTGCCCTGACGCCGCACGCATTGCGGGAGTACCAGCAAGCACATATTGCCGACTCATCCTACCGAGTCTCGGGACTGGGAAGGTTTCGCATCAACCTTCATCGCGAACAGGGCCTGGCGGCGGCCGCAATTCGGGCTTTGCCCACCGAGGTGCCCCTGCTGCAGGACCTGAATCTCCCCCCGGGCCTGGGTTCTCTGGCACAGCTCCCGCGGGGACTGGTCCTGATTGGCGGGCCGGCGGGATCGGGAAAAACGACGACCCTGGCCGCTCTGGTCCACGAAATCAATCGCAGCAAGGCGCGTCACATCATCACCATTGAGGACCCGATCGAGTACGAGCACACGCACCTTAAGGGGCTGGTCGAGCAGGTGGAGATTGGTCTGGACGCGCCTGATTTTCCGACCGCCTTACGCGCCGCCGTGCGGCAAGCCCCGGACGTCATCGTGGTGGGAGAGATGCGCGATTCGGAAACCATGCGCATCGCGGTGGGGGCCGCGGAAACCGGACACTTGGTCTTATCCACCCTGCACACCACCGACGTTGCCTCGACCGTCTCCCGAATCTCCGATTCGTTCCCGCCCGAGCGCCAGAATGCGGTTCGCCAGGAGCTGGCGATGGCTCTGACCGCCGTGCTCACACAAATTCTGCTTACCAGCAAAAAAGGAGGACGGGTGGCCGCAATTGAATTGTTGATGCTAGGCTATGCGGGCCGCCAACACATTCGCCGCAACTCGCTTCAGCACCTTCATCAAGAGATTACGATGACCAAGAACAAAGGGTCGTTCACACTGGAAGAATCGCTTGGGCGACTGGTCAAGAATGGCTACATCGACCGCGAGGAGGCGTTGATCGCTGCCTTCCACCCCGACGACCTCAACAGCATTCTGAAAACTGGTGCGGGCGCCCGGATGTGAAAAAAGATCTCGTTTTTTCCGCTGCCAGAAAAGGCCGATTCCTCGCTTCGTTCGTAATGGCAGGCGATTGTTGATTGCTCATTGTCGATTTAAGAAAAAGCCGCCACGGACTGCACGGATAAACACGAATCACGATGGCTGAGATCCCTGGCTGTGTTCTCTCCACCGAGACTGCCCGCCCCCCACAGACACTATGCTACTTCGCGGCCACCGCGGAAAGCCGGGCAGCGGCCTGACGCGCGAAGCGAGCGTTGCCGCCGTTAGGAGCTTCGACGAGATATTGCTTGTATTCCTGAAGCGCCGGTTCGGTCTGATGTAGCGACTCCAGCGCCTGCGCGAGGATGAGGTGGGCGTCGGCGAGTCCCTGATGTGGCAGTGTGTGTACCTTCCGGGCGTGTGCGATCGCCTCGTCAGTCTTGCCGGTGTGAAATTCGGCGAAGGCAAGAAAGGTGAGGCCCCAGGCGTCGAGAGGTTCGACAGACACCGCTTTTTTCAAAGCTTCTTCCATTTCAGGATATTTCTTGTCGGCCATCAGCACGCGCGCCAGGTTGTGATAAGCCTCCGCGAACGAGCCGTTGACGCTCACGGCTTTGGAGAATGCGCGCACCGCGGCGTCCTTGTCGCCGGTGCGCAGCGTCGCCACCCCCAGGCTGTTGTAAGCCAGATCGTAGTCGGGATACAGCGCTACTGCATTTTCGTAATGCTTACGCGACTCGACCCAGTTCTTCCCTTCTTGGCTCTTTCCCTTTTCGTACTCCTTGCGAGCGTTCTTGGGGATGTGAAGACGAACCGCGGGAATTGTGCCTTTCGGCTGCGGTGCGGACGTTAGCCGTCGGCGGAAAACCGTCACCCGCTCACTGTGGGACGATTCACTGGGCTCAATGGTGAAATCGCCGTCGTACTGATCGATGGTCGTTCCGGTGATTTTCAAGCGGTGGAGGTCCGCACTGGTCATGAATTCGACCATACCTTCCCGGGTAGATGCTTCGCCCTCCGGCAAACCCCAGCTATCGAGCAGAGTAACGGTGATTTGACCATCAAAGGGATGCTGCTCGCCTTCCGCATACACCATGACTTGCAGGCTGACCGTCTTTTGCTGAGCCGCCATATAGCCGGACAGGAGCAGCGATAAAAGGAGCGGCAGAACGCGCCGGATTAGCATGCCAGTTCTCCCTGCAGAGTTAGAGGGTCGATGAATCCGACTGGTGGCGCGAGGAATTGGAATTATAGTTCTAAAGCAAAAATCAAAAATAGGGTTGAGCCGAAGCCCAACCCCGGAAATTTCCGAAGCTGCTAGAAGTCGATGCGAATACCAATGTTGAGGAATCGAGGCGAGTTGTACTGAGTACTCGTCTCCCCGAACGTCGTTGTATTGCTGATGTCCACCTGCGACGGGTCGGTGAACTCCATGTGGTTGAACACGTTGACGGCTTGCAGGCTCAGCCCGACGCCGACGCGCTCGGTGACTTTGAAAGTCTTGTTGAGGGCAGCGTCCACGTTCCAGCGGGGGAAGCCGACAATGGGAGTGCCACCCATCCGGCTGTCGCTGAAGAGCGGCATGCGGAAAGCGGCCTCGACGGCCTGCCAGTTGCTGCCGTACACGTTGATGCTGCCATCGGGCATGGTATGCCTGCTAAAGCTCGTGTGGGCTGCACTGCCGGTTGGAATCCAAGAAGCGCACTGTGACAGGTAGCCGTCCCCGAGTTCGGTACAGGAGTTGTTGTTGTAGACCTTCTGGGGAAGGCCGCTGCTGGCGGTAATGGCGCTGCTGATTTCCCAGCCTCCGAGCAACTTGCTAAGGAAGCCGGTACTGCCGAACTGGTGGCCCTTGCCGAACGGCAAGTCGTATACGAAAAACCCTGTGAAGACGTGCCGCCGGTCGAAGTAGGAGTTCGTGTAGTCCCGCTTCATGTTAAAGCCGTCCGTGGGATTGAAGAACACGTACTCCTGGGCAAGGCCGGAGTCATCCATCGAGTGGGAGAGAGTATAGTTGGCCTGGAACATTAGCCCCTGCGTCATCTGCTTGCGCAGGGAGATATACCCCGCGTTGTAGTTAGACATACCTTTTGAAGTGGTGATGTCGCTGCCGAAACTGAATTGTCCGTCAATGGGTAGGGTCACCAACCCTAGCGCATCGAAGGCATCCGTCGCATCTCCATTGGCTAGGTAGCTTCCTATATTCTTATCCGAAACATAAGCCGCGGTGCCACCTGGGAAAACTGCCTGAAGGAATGGCTGCGCGGGTACAGGGGTTCCGGCGATAAGCGCACGTTGAATGTTGTCGTATGCGGAAGCAAACGTCTGCCCACCCGCAGTGAACATGTAGGGGATCTGGTTCACGTCGTTGCCACTATAAAGGTGGATGGCGTGACGACCCACGTAGCCCACTTCCATAATCATGCTATTGGAGAGCTGGCGCTGAATGCTAAGTGTCCAGGCATCTTCCACTCCCGTTTTCCGGTGTGGATCGATGCGGAAGTCATAGGTCTGTTTTGGAGTGTTGCCACCCGGCAGGAGATAGTTTGCGGAAGCGTCCTGAGGCGAAGGCACTACCGGCGCTGTAATCGACTGCAACGGCGGAATGGGTACAGTGCCGCCATCGACGCCGATGCGAAATCCGGTGTCTGGTTTCACCTTTCCAGTACCGCACTGACCGCCAATGGTCGGCCCCGCACAGGTTACGCCATTACCAAAACCCACGCCGAGGGCGGGCGTCATGACAACACCCACGCCATTGATGCGGTCAAAGTAGCGCCCATACCCAGCTCGGATCACCGACTTCCCGTCCCCGAACAGGCTGTTGAGCAAACCGCTCCCTCCTCTCGGGTTCCAGGCAATGGACAGGCGAGGAGCAAAGTTATGCCAATCCATGTCGTAGGGATACTTACGGCCGGACTGGCGGATTGGCAGAAACCCGAGCACTGGCGAGTAAGCTTGGCCGGCAAGAGCTGCCGATACCATGTTGTTCGCCCATGTGTCATAGGGCAGGATGGTGTTTCCTTTCGACGTGTCGACCATGACTGTTTGTAGGCCGCTAGTCTCGTACGGAGGTGTCTGAAGCCCCCAATCCAGGCCGTAGGCGAGAGTGAAGCTAGGCGTCATTCTCCACGTATCGACGATGTGGAGGTCGTAATCATTGACCAACGTGTTCTGGGTATTCGGCGTGCCCGGGGTAGCGGGACTCAGGTCTGTCTTCCGAACTAGCAGCTGCGCCGAGTGATCAATCATGCCCATCATCGCGGCGTAAAGCTTGTCCCAATTGGTCCGATCAGCTTTTGTTGCCAGACTCGAGGGACGAAAGCCGCTGATGTCCATGTTCGAGCTAGTCCATTCTGCAAAGTAGATGGGCTCCGCCAAGCCTCCGACCACTTTGTCATCGCGGACATGGTAGAAGTGCTGGTGACGAAATGCGCCGCCAAATTGGAGCAGGTGCGCCCCTCGCAGCCAGCTCATTTCCTCATTAAGGTTGTAGTCTTTGCCGTCCCATACTCGGCTGCGCGCGTTCTGGGTGTCGATGTTCATGGGCACCAGGCCGTTGATGTTGCTCTCGGCATAGATCTGCACCGCAGCACCTAAGCCGGAGACCTGTGGAAATGGCGGTTTGCGGGCCCACTGCCAGTAATGGCGCAAGAAGTCGAAGTGAGTGTCACTGGTAACCTTGCTGCCAATCCGTCCGGTGAGCCCAAAGACATAGTAGCGGGGCTGCAAGGGTTCGTTATCGGTGGATTTCGGAACTCCCTTCGTGCCTCCCGTCAAACCGCCAATATCTACTTGAGCACTGCCGTTGGAGTCTGTAACGGCATAGCGAGTCACCGCGTTCGCGGTCCAGTTCTGGGACAAGTTGTAGTCGAAGCGGGCGATACCGTCATATTCCTTTGTGATTAGCGGCACCGAGCTGACAAACCCGATCGTGTTCAGGCCATCGCCCTTAGTGGGATCGTTTCCGACTGGCTCAAACGTGTTCCAAATCTGGGAGATCAGCGGACTCATGCCCAAGCTGCGTGGATCGCACGGACCGCTGGCACACATGGCAGTGGGTGCCCCGGTGGCGAAGTTGAATTGGTTAATTGCACCCGTAGCATCATGAAATTGCAGAATTCCTTGCTTCATTAACTCGCTCGGGACTAGTCGGGTGAAGGGAACGCCCTTGCTAAAGTTCCGGCCTTCGTACATCAAGAAGAAGAAAGCCTGGTCCCTGATCAGTGGCCCCCCAATGCGACCACCGTAGCGGTTGTCGTGCCAGCGGGGACGGTCCTTCCCGACATGGTTCAGTTCCCAGCGGTTTGCGTTGTAAAGAGTGTTCTGGTTGTACTCGTAGGCAGCGCCGTGCCAATCGTTGCTGCCATGGCGGGTGGTCATCTGGACCTGCGCGCCGGAAGAACGAGCGAAGGTGTTGGAGTTGTTGGTAGTGACCCGGAACTCCTCAATGCTTTCGACCGGAGTCGGGATGACGGCGCGCGGCGAACCCTGGCCGGAAACGTAGTTCGCGTCGCCTTCGGTATTGCTGGTGGCATCGCCGCCGTCGAGGCTGAAGGTGTTCTGGTCGTTCAGGGCGCCCGCGACGCTACCTGACGTCGTATTGCCCTCACCGGTGCCCGGGGCTGTGTTGTATGAAGGCGACGCCATGGGCTGCAGCTGCAACAGCGCGGTCGCGTCACGGCTCAAGCTGGGCAAGGACTGGAGCGTCCGCTGGCTCATAACGTTGCCCACGCTGGCATCGACTGTCTGCAGTTCCGCACCGGTTGCCCGGACCTCGACGGTTTCGCTGACCCCGCCAAGTTCCAGCCTGAGGTTCTGGGCGACATTCTGCCCGACGTTAACGGTGACGTTGGTGACGGTTTGCCGGAATCCGGCTTTCTTGACCGTGAGCTTGTATTGGCCGGGTTGCACGGCCGGAAAAACGTAGTGCCCGGCCTGGCTCGTTGTTGTTGTCTGGCCAACGTTCGTGCTCAAATCAGTGAGCGTGACCTCGGCCCCGTTGACAACCGCAGCGCTCGGGTCCGTAATATCTCCCGTCAGCACCGACCGGGCGGAACTCTGGGCGAAAACAACCAAAAAGGTGAAAAGCAGAGACAGAACGAGCGAGACGACTGACCTTAGTCTTCGCATGACATCATCCTCCTGGATGCGGGAGACCCCCCCAACCCCTCCGACTCCAGAATCCGCTGGACGACTCCCCGGTGATCTAAAAGTCCCAAGGTTGCTGACTGAAGATATGAAAAAGATCCCCAATGAAATTGCCGGCAACACGCGCCGGCAACGCGCACCCATACACGTGCACGGATAGCTTCACCGCAACTTTTCTGAGCGCATAGGACTACTGCCGAAGCGACGGGGGGACGGATGTGCCTACGAAGGAAGAAGCACTGCCCCAAAACTCTTTGCGAAGCACCTGCAATCTGTGCCTGCTACCAAACTCGAGCGACTAGCAAAACGGCCAAGTCGTTGAGGCCCCACGAGACTACATCGCAGTTGCGAGATGGTAATGCGGAAATGCCATAACATCAAGATATTATTTTGTACGAGAATGTTGTCTGAGGGTTATGTTTATACAAATTTCTGTACTTCTGCGAGAACTGATGGGGTTAGCGTCGGCATCTTGCCGCGCGAGACGCGGGCCGGGAAGCCCCTGTGGGACGGTGGCGTTACAACGGCCTAGCCGGGTAGGTTCCAATCGCGCTGTTTTATACCGGACCAAGGAGACGTCTACTCGCGCGCCGCCTGTGCCTTCTGCTCCTTGCCTGGGACAGCGGTCGCTAAGCGCTTTGTTTTCAAAGACGATTTCAGGAACCCTTCTGCTTTCATAGGTTTTCTGGCTCTCGAGAATGGCCCGGCATTTTGTTTTGGGAGACCTACCGAGGGAAAGGAGAGGGACCTGAGGCCGGATTATGGCTTTTTCCAACTAAGTCTTTTGAAACATCAGACTTGCAGGAATTCGCTTTTAGATCTTTGATTCCAGGAGGGCGAGCTGTCTGGGGGAGTGTTTCTCCGCCCGGTGCAACCACTTTCTCGCGATTGTTGACTAAGAAAAACAGGTCACGGTTTAGCACGTATGAACACGGATCACGATCCACGATATCCGTGGCTGCGTTTTCTTCAGGTTCCTGCTCCTCTCGGAATGGCAGGAAATGCTTCTAATCTGCCCTGCTGGCCGCCTCCATGGCTGCCGCTGGTCTGCTCTGTAGAAAGCCGGCCGTGGGGCGATCACGGCCAACGCCGCAGCGCACACTAGGAATACGGCGCGTATGCCGAACCATACCGCGCACGTCACCAGCCCCTCCAGAACAATGGTCTTTTTCGATTGCGCGTGGAACTTGCTGACCGTCTGGGTGCCGGCAATCAACCCGACGCCCACCGCCGAACTCACCACGCCATAAAGGAACGCGCCGGAGTCGAGGATATCGCGCACGTAAATCGAGAACCGTGGGCTGAGGCAGCTCATCGCAAACATCGCGTTCACCATCGAGGTGATCACAAACGCGAGGGCTGCATGGGTTAAAGATGGATGGGTTAAAAAAGATGAAGCGGTTCCGACTGGTCAACTGGCTAAAGAAGCCCTTCACAGTAGTCTTGCTCGGGGCGGGGGTGCGCGAGAACAGCAAGGAACCGATCATCGCGGCGGAAAAAAAGAAGCTGAACGCGTCGAAGTAGAAGCAGGATTTCTCCGTCAGCCACGCCACGAGCGCGCCGGCCACAACCGGCGAGAGCAGGCGCACCGTGTAGAACGCCCGCGACACGAGCGCGTTCGCTGCCATTTTTCTTTGGCGACCAGGGTGCGGATTGCCATTCGACTGCGCCGGGCCAAAGAAGCGGGAAACCAAAGCCAGCACGGTGAAGATCGCACATAACTGCGTCAGGTTCGTAACTTTCGTAACCCAGAGCAGCAACAGGACCAGCACGCCGCGAATAAGATCGCTCCAGATCATCACCTGCTTAACGTGCCAGCGGTCGACAAAGACACCGGCAATCGAGCTGACGAGCGCCAGCGGGAGCATGTATGCGACCAGCATAATAGGTGACCTGTGCGGCGGTGCCGTGCCAGCCACAGTTTGCGAAAGTCCGACTGGGCGAAAACCTCGCGCAGACTGGGTTTTGGAGAAGCCGCAGTGGCTATCGGGCGAGGATACCTATCGGAGTTCAAGACAGAGAACAATGGGCATCGTGGAGGTGGAGGCCGCAGCTACACCGCATTCAACGCGTCGCCCTTAACGGGATCTCTGGGGTGGCAGCGCCCGCCCCATCCGCCGCCGCCGAGATATAAATCTCTGGTGTCAGTCCGGTCGCTTGCTGGTACGCGTCGGCAACTTGTCGTTGGAATTCGTCGGCATGTTGAGCATCCACCACGTTCACCGTGCAACCTCCGAATCCGCCGCCCGTCATGCGCGCACCGTAAATACCTCGCTGCTGGTTGGCGAGTTCGACCATGAGATCCAATTCAGTACAGCTCACCTCATAAAAGTCTCGTAAGCTCTGGTGTGACTCAGCCATGGCCTGGCCCAACTCCCTGAGGTTTCCCGCACGCAGCGCGGCCACGGCCTGGAGCACGCGAACATTTTCGGAAATAACGTGGTACGCGCGACGCCAGATGGTTTCCGGAAGCCGGGAGCGATTCTTTTCCAGTTGCTCGAGGTTCACGTCGCGCAGAGCGCGGATGCCGGGCAGGACAGGAGACAACCGGCGCACCGCTTCTTCACATTCGGCGCGCCTACGGTTGTATTCGCCGGATGCCAGTTCATGTTTCACCATCGTGTTCGAGATCACCAGCTGGACCGAATCCGGAAGCGGAACCAGTTCGTATTCGAGGGAACGACAATCCAGGAGTAAAGCATGCCCCGCCCGGCCCTGGACGGAAACAAACTGATCCATGATGCCGCAGCGGGCGCCGACAAACTCGTTCTCCGCTCTCTGGCAAAGCTGGGCCAGTTGGACGCCGTCGAGGCGACAGCCCGCAAGGTCGAGAAAAGCGCAGGCGCTGGCCACTTCAAGGGCAGCCGAAGAGCTCAGCCCGGCACCGATCGGGACTTCGCCATGAATGAGCGCGTTGGCTCCTTGGAGCTGGTATCCGGCTTTTTTCAGAACCACGGCAACCCCGACCGGATAATCACTCCACGTCTTGGAGGGACGCACCGTGTTGTCAGACAGGTCTACTTGGCAGGTCTGGTCAAAATCATCGGAGCGAAGGATGAGGCTTGCATCCGGCCTTGGGCTAACCGCCAGCCAACAATCGAAATCAATCGCCGCGGGCAGCACGAAGCCGTCGTTGTAGTCGGTGTGCTCGCCAATCAGATTGACGCGTCCGGGGGCGCGATAAAAGCGACCTTCGCCTCCAAAATGCGCTCGAAATCGCTCTGCCAGGTTATATGCCTTTCCCATTTTTCTTTCCAGAGTGGCCGCCTTTACTGGAGTCGAGAGCGGAAGGCAGGGGCACGGGTTGATCCTATCGATCGGGTGAACTGGCCGCTGGCCCGGGCTCATTTTGAGTGTCAGGCCGCATCCCGCGCTTGCCTAAGAGGAACATCCCGAGACCGAATACGAGCAGCCCCGCGCCCCAGATCAAGTTGATGTTGATACCTAGCGACTGCCGATAGATGGAGTGATCGCCAATCAGACCATAGGCGACTAAGATGCACCCGAGAATAGCAAAAAGAATCCCAATCGGGAGGCGAATATCCATCCACATGGCCCCCTCCTACCAGAAAATGAAGTTCAGCAGCACCGTGCCGGCGAGGACGACAATCGCCAGAGAAGCCGGTTTCAAATACCAGGCCAGCGACTCTTCCTTCGCTCGCGCGGTGAGGGAATAGACCAGGCCGACCAGTTTGTTTTCCTCGGGAGCTTTGGTTAGAAGGCTCACGATGATGGTGATGAGGAAGCAAGTACTCCAGGCCCAGATCGCGGTCCAGAAGTTTTGAGCCATGTCGCTGGGATAAGTATGGAGGACGGCCAACCAGCCGCCCTTGATACCCGACCCCGCCGCCCGAGGAAGCGTAAACGCGTGGTGCAGCACCGCCGCAGCGGTTCCGGCGATGAGACCGGAGAAGGCGCCGTGGCCGCTGGTGCGCTTCCAGAACATGCCCAGCAGAAACGTGGCAAAAAGCGGCGCATTCACGAAGGCAAAAACCAGTTGCAGCATGTCCATGATGTTGTTGAACCGGTTCGCCATGTAGGCCGCGCCGATGGAAAGAGCGATTCCAAAGACGGTAGCCGCACGCCCCATCCACAGGTAGTGCTGATCGCTGGCATCGGGCCGCAGATAGGATTGGTAAATGTCGTAAGTCCAGACCGTGTTGAATGCGGTGACATTGCCGGCCATGCCGGACATGAAGCTCGCAAGAAGCGCCGTGATGCCGAGTCCCAGCATGCCGGACGGGAAGTAATGCAGGAGCATGCTGGGAATCGCCAGATCATAGTCCAATTGCGGAACTCCATTCTTATCGATTACCGGGGCTCCCGTGGTGGCGTCGATCTTGTAAGGGATGATTCCGCGTTCGGGCGTCCGCAATACGCTTCCGCTAATCTCGGTTGCGGGCGCGGCAGGCAGCGCCACGGCGATGATGCCCGGCACAATTACCAGGAACGGAAACAGCATTTTGGGGAAAGCTCCGATGAGCGGGGTTCTGCGTGCGGCACCCATGGACTTGGCCGCCATGGCGCGCTGCACAAGTCCAAACCAATCTACTCCCAAGCGATTGGTCGAGGCGTGAGCCATGCCGGCCCAGGAATGGGTGAAACTTGGGTCCAGTCGCGCCTTCAATCCCGTCCAGCCGCCAAGATTCTTGAGGCCCAACCAGGTGAGGGGCAGGAAGCCGGCAACGATCAGGAAAAATTGCAGCACCTCGTTGTAGATGGCGCTGGTAATCCCTCCCAGGAAGATATAGACGAGCACTACTACGGCAGAGGTGAGAATGCCGATATGAAAAATGCATTGCGCGCTTATGCCGATACTATGAAACGGTGCGTCGAAGATGTGCAACGTCTGAATCAGCTTGGCCATGGCGTACATCGAAATTCCCGAAGAAAAGATGGTCATGACCGCAAAAGAGATAGCGTTGAGACTGCGCGTCTTCTCGTCGAAGCGGAGACGGAGATATTCGGGAACGGAGCGGGCACGCGACCCGTAGTAGAAGGGCATCATGAAAATTCCGACAAATACCATGGCTGGAATGGCCCCGATCCAGTAAAAGTGGCTGGTCGCAATTCCATATTTGGCGCCAGAAGCGCCCATGCCGATTACTTCCTGAGCCCCCAGATTTGCCGACAGAAACGCCAGCCCACAGACCCACGCAGGAATGGCGCGCCCAGCCAGGAAAAAATCGGTACTCGTCTTCGTTCTGCCCTTCAACGCTACGCCAATGCCCAGCACGAACATGAAATAAAGAAGCAGAATGAGCCAGTCGATGCCTGTCATCTGGGCCAAACCATGCCTTTCTCTTCGGGGAAGGTGAAGGGAGCCCGCGGGCTGGTGTTGGGTCGAAGCATCGGGTGGCGGGGCGCGGGTGAGACGTTGCGCCGCCGTGAGGTTACATGAGCAACCAGCGGCGCTGCAAGACCGTTGTCAGATGTTTGTCTCAGATGTATGTCCCTTCGACGACTGGTCGGCGGCGGCGTAGAATTAGTTAATTTCTCCGAGCGCACCGAGCGCTGTGGATCGAGTCCAAATGTAAGCCTCAGGGCTCGGTATTACATGCTTCGAGGTTCCATGCTCTAAAGACCATGCCCAACTCTGATATGATGCGCGCGTTTGTCGTAGCAAAAGGAAGTGGCCTGAAGCTGCGATAGTTCATGCTCCCGAGGAGCGCGTGGACCGAACCCTTCCCAGCCCGCTTGAGCCATCATCCGATTCCAGGGGCGAGGGCGAGATCCCCCGACGGCGCTGGACGATTGCCTGGCTATTGGGACTTGGGGTGCTGGTCAACTACTTCGATAGAGTCAACCTCTCGGTTTCGCAAGACGCGCTGCACACGACGTTCGGGATTTCCACGGTGACGTTTGGCTACCTGCTGAGTGCTTACAGCTGGACCTACGCCCTGCTGCAAATGCCATCCGGCCTGTTGCTGGACAGGTTTGGCGTGCGGCTGGTTGGGCGCGTGAGCACGATCATTTGGAGCATAGCCTCCTTCGCGGCCGCCATTTCGACCGGCGTAGGAGCCTTCTTTGCTTCGCGATTGCTCCTGGGCATCGGGGAAGCCCCTACATTCCCCGCCAATGCGAAAGCGGTCGGCTACTGGTTTCCCCGAGAGGAGAGAAGCCTGGCGACGGCGATTTTCGACGCGGCGGCAAAGTTCGCCTCGGCCATCGGAGTTCCCCTGATTGGGCTTCTGCTGCTCGATTTCGGCTGGCGCTGGAGTTTTGCTGGCACTGGCTTCATCAGTCTTCTGTATTTCGCGCTGTTCTACGCCTTCTATCGCAATCCCAGCGAGGACCATTCGTTGTCCCCGAGGGAACGGGCCTTCATCGCGCGCGGTGGGGCGCAGCCGGAAGACCGAGTCAAGTCTATGCAAGGCGCACCGCTCGGTTATCTACTCGTGCAGCGCGAGGTGTGCGGACTGGCCTTGGGCTTTGCCTCGTATAACTACAGCTTCTATCTTCTGTTGACGTGGCTGCCGAGCTATCTCTCGGCGGCACATCACGTGGACTTGCTTCACTCCGTTGTCTACACCAGTGCGCCGTGGTTGTTTGCCACATTCACCGACCTGCTGGCGGGCGGATGGCTCGTGGATGCCCTGATTCAACGTGGTTGGAATGCGACGCGAGTTCGACAGGTCGTGCTAATCGGCGGAACCGGCCTGGGCATCGGGATTCTCGGCGCGGCACATGCGCACTCGACGGCCGCCGCGCTTTTCTGGATAAGCCTCTCCCTGGGAGGATTGTCCGCTGCCGCGCCCGTGGGATGGTCAATTCCGTCTCTGATCGCTCCCCGGGAGAGTGTCGGCACAGTAGGCGGCATCATTAACTTTTGCAACCACCTGTCCGCAATCAGCGCCCCCATAGCTACCGGTTATATCGTTGCGGCGACGCACTCATTTGCGGGAGCCTTCGTAGCGGCGGCCGTTTTCCTGATTATCGGAATTGCGGGCTATGTATTTCTTCTCGGAAACATGCAGCCAATCCCTGAGCCGTCCTGAAAAGGAATCGGTCAGGACGCGGCATCATAGTGCTTGGTTTTCTCGGTTCTCGAGTTGAAAACTTCGAAGCTTCCATCCTTCCAGGCCGTCAATTTGAGGTAGTTCCCTGTGTCGGGCCCCTGAACATTTGCGATGAAGGCTTCAGCAACATTGTGGGCAGTGCCGCCTTCGTTCGAATAATGGAGTTGCCAAAGATCTTCAAGCCGAGGCGATTTCTTGATGATGTCCCAAGAGGAAGGCGAGCCGCCTTTGCTTGCTCCGTTGTCCATGAGAGCTAGGCGTGGCGCAATGCCGTTCAAAAGCGCCGGGCTGCCGCTTTGACTCCACCCATGATGAGAGACGAGGTAAATATCCATTTTGCCTAGCCGGTTCACCGGGCACATCAATTCCATTTCTTTGTCCCAGGTCAGGTCGCCCAAGTCCAAAATTCGCAGCTTGCCGAAGGTAAGCACGGTACCCAGAGAGCGCAAATTTTCGCTGCTGTCGGCGGGACGCTGGTCGCCCGCCTTGCAGTCTGGATTTCGTCCTCCGGCACCGGGCAGGGGTTTGTCGATCAACGCTCCGTCGGAACTTACGACTGTGGTCTCCATACCCTTAATGGGCAGGGCTTCTCCCGGCTTGGCGATGATTCGCTTCACATTCCCTTTCGCCAGGAAGCTCCGGTAGTCCTGCCAGACCTGCTCAGTGGGCGGGTCGGAATGCTCGCGGTTCTCGCCATGATCGATAACGGCGCCAATTGGAATTTTGGCGGCCAGCTGCGTGATGCCGCCGGCATGATCCTTGTGAAAATGAGTAATCAACACAAAGTCAATCTTTTTAACGCCTGCGTCTTTGGCGGCCGCTACGATGCGGTCGGCATCGCGGCCATCGTTGCCGGGCCAGCCCGTATCAATCAGCAGGGACTGGCCCGAGGGTGTCACAAAGAGCGTGGCCTGCCCGCCTTCTACGTCTACCAGGTAAACTTCAAGAGGCTTGCCATCGCGCCCCGGGGATGCCCAAGCCAGCGACAATAAAAATAGATTCAGAATCCCCAAAAGGACTGTGCTTCTAAAACGGCGCCACCCAACGAATTTCCACATAGACGCGTTACTCATCTCGATAGCTCCTACTTCGGATTTCGGAAGTCATTCATGCCTGTCTGGGTAGATGCAATTGCCAGCCGGCGGCAAATTTCGTCGACGATCTCCTCCGGTGAGCGGCTCACCTCTATGGTCACGGCATCGGAAGGTTCTTCGAGAACGGCAAATTGACTCGCCAATAACTGCTGAGTTGCGAAGTGCCCGGTTCGTAGACTCAATCGCTGGTAAATCTCTTCATAAGTTCCCTTCAGATAAACCAGCTTCACTTCGGGACCGGCCGAGAGTTGCTCCCGGTAAATGCGTTTCAATGCCGAGCATGCCAGGACCACGTTTCTATGATCCCCAATCCATTGCTTTATCCTGCCGCCGATGGCCTGGAGCCACGGCAAACGGTCGCTGTCCTCCAAGGGAATTCCCTGTTTCATTTTCTCCACATTGGCGGCGGGATGAAAAGTATCACCGTCTACGAACTCCCAGCCAAGGTGTTCTGCCAGCAGGCGGCCGACGGTCGTCTTGCCGGCTCCGGTCGGTCCCATGAGGACTACGATCATAGGCGGTTCAGCGGCGCTAGCCCGGGCTTCGACGGAACGAAAAAACCAGAGAGACAGGAGAGTAAGTAGGTGAGTAGGGAGGTGTCAACCTAGTCGCGGCGGAGCCGGCAGAGCCTGTGGGGTTGGGAGTGCGGCCACCCCATTGACATTGAGTCTTTCTAAAGCAATCGTTTATCACGCTTGATTTGACAGCCCCGCGGCCGACTCCTAATATTGCGCGGCACGCAGGCTATCGCAGGCTTCGAGGGGCTGAAGAATCAATGAGCTTCAGCACTCGAGGTGAGGGGTGAGGCTTTCCGGCCTTTGAATCGCGAGACGACTGAGCTACAGATGCGGGCAGAGGATGCCAAACCAGATCGAACAATCACGGCTGCCTCCCCGCTGAACACCCTCCCGCTGTCTGTGCCTAAGAAACCATTCTCCCACCAGGGGGTCATCGTTAGCCCAAACCCCAACCGGCAAAACAACTGCGCTCGCAAGCTCCGCATCGAAATCTTTCCCTCAGGTAAGCTGTCGGGTCGATTCAACTATTTCACAGGCGGCTGCGTGCAAAAGATGACCGGGAGGGAGTCTGATTGCGAGACGGAGCGCGCCCGGATTATCATTACGATACCCAAAAACGTAAGCTCACGGTCCTATTTTAATTGGCCACGAATCGGTAACGGCCGATCGCTCGGAACGTACACTCCTGGTTCCTTGAAAGCCAGCCTGAACCTTTTCAAACGTTGGAGGCAAGAATGGACGACGATGATCCGAATCTGAAACATCCCAGCGACAAGCAGGACAACTCTGGCGTTTCGCGCCGCGACTTTCTCAAGATTTCCGGAATCTCAGTGGCGGTTCCGCTGGTCGCCGGCCCCCAGGCCGTCATGGCTGCGGGCCAGCAAGTGCCAGTGTATGGCCCGGGTAAAGTCCCGATGGAGTTTACGATCAACGGCAAGGTGCACAAGGCGAGTCTCGAACCGCGTGTTACTTTGCTGGACGCTCTGCGGGATCAGTTCGAACTCACTGGCGCCAAGCGTGTCTGCGATCGCGCCGAATGCGGTTCCTGTACCGTGCTGGTGGAGAACAAGCCGGTATACGCCTGTTCTGTCCTTGCTATCGAAGCGCAGCACAAGGCGATCACGACCGTCGAATCGCTGATGCAAGCGGGAAAATTGCACCCCCTGCAGCAGGCATTCGTAGAGAACGATGCTTCCCAATGCGGTTTCTGCACTCCCGGCTTTGTGGTCGCCTGCAAGTCGCTCCTCGACAAGCACCCGCATCCCACACCCGAGGATATCCGCCGAGGATTAAGCGGCAATCTCTGCCGCTGCGGAACCTATGCAGGAATCCGCCAGGCAATGGCGCAGCTTTCACAGAAAGGAGCTTAAGGTATGCCGGACTACGCATGGCCCGATCAAGAACACCGCACCCTGATCGGCAAGCGCATCACAAGGGTCGATTCTCCCGTCAAAGTCTCGGGACAGGCGAAGTATACCTACGATGTCCATCGTCCCGGCATGCTCTATGGCAAGGTGCTCCGTTGTCCCTATGCGCACGCGAAAGTCGTGAGCATCGACACCAGCGCCGCCGAGAGGATGCCCGGTGTGAAGGCGGTAGAAATTGTGCAGAAGCCGAATGCGAACATTCACTGGGCGGGAGATGACGTGGTCGCCGTTGCTGCCGTGGATGAGCCCACCGCAGAAGATGCCATCCGGGCCATTCAAGTGGAATATCAAAAGCTGCCACACCTGGTTAGCGATGCTGAACCTCCCCAAGGAGCCACGCAGGAAGAGGGCCCGCTCAGCATGAATGACATCGACGACCTGCTGGATAACCAAGTCCCCAACCGGCAGATCGTGGAAAAAATCCAGCAGTACGGAGTGACAGAAAAACCCACGGAAGACAAGCTTAAGTCTTTCAAGTCGAGTGGCGCGAATGATGCCGTACTGAATGCTTTACGGGAGGCCACCGTTCACCCGGAAGCGGCAAGCCGGCCAAAATCAAACTATGAAAAAGCGGCGGCGCAGACGGTGGGCGATCCAGATAAGGCAATGGCTGAGGCCGAAGTGGTCTCCGAAGGACTCTACGGTGTTCCCGTCATCACTCACTGCTGCCTGGAGAGCCACGGCACGATCTCCGAGTGGCCGGATGCCGATCACTTACTCACTCACATCTCCACCCAGAACGTTTCCGGCATCCCCGGACAAATGGCGGAACCGCTTGCAATTCCGGCCAGCAACATTCACGTTCATCAGGACCACGTTGGCGGCGGTTTCGGCAGTAAGTTCTCGCCTGATCGCTGGGGAATTTTCACTGCCCAAATATCGAAGAAGGCGCAAGGTAAACCGGTGCGCATCATGCTGGAGCGCGATGCCGAACTTGAAGTCGCGGGCGCTCGGCCGTCCGCGTACGCGCGCGTGAAGGTGGGCGCGAAAAGGGACGGCACTCTGGTCGCCTGGCAGTCTGAATCGTGGGGAACGGGTGGTCCCGGCGGCGGGGGCATGCCACCCATTCCTTACGTTTTCACAATTCCCCATCAGCGGAAAGAGCACACCGCGATTCGCAACAATATAGGACCGGCGCGCGCCTGGCGCGCACCCAACCACCCCCAGGCAGCGGTCCTGACCATGTGCGCGCTGGATGATCTGGCCGCCAAGCTCAACATGGATCCAGTCGAATTCTTCGGGAAGAACCTCGATATCACCAAGCCACGCCAGGATATCTACCGCGAAGAACTCGGCATTGCCGCCAACCTGATGGGCTGGAACGAGAAGTGGCACCCCCGTGCGCAGAATCGCTCCGGCAATATCACACGCGGCGTCGGTCTGTCCCTTCATACCTGGGGCGGGCGCGGTCACAACAGCGATTGCGATCTCACCCTGCATCCCGATGGATCGGTTGATCTCAAGCTGGGGTCGCAGGATCTGGGGACCGGAACGCGGACCTGCATCCTGATCGTCGCCGCCGACACCTTGGGAGTGCCGATGGATGCCATTCAACTCGAGATCGGCGACACGACTTATCCGCCGTCGGGCGGTTCCGGCGGCTCAACCACGATCGGAGGAGTCAGTTCCTCTACGCGCCGCGCCGCCGTGGACGCGCGCGATCTACTGTTCGCTAAAGTTGCGCCCACGCTCGACGCGCAACCGGACCAGTTGGAGTGCGTGAACGGCAGAGTGGGTGTCAAAGGAGACTCCCACAGGTCCCTGAGCTGGAAGGAAGCATGCGCCAAGCTGGGAGCCATGCCGATCACGGTGCGGGGCACGAATCCGGACCGGACGAAGCCCCCCGATCTCACCAACAGCGGAGTCGGCGGCGTGCAGATGGCCGAAGTCGAAGTCGACACCGACACCGGAATCGTGAAAGTGGAAAAGATGGTGGCGGTGCAGGATTGCGGTTTGGTCATAGACCTGAAAACGGCGGAGAGCCAATGCTACGGCGCCCTGATCATGGGCATCAGCTATTCTCTATTCGAAGAGAAAGTGATGGACCCGACCACCGGGCGCATGCTGAATGCGAACCTCGAGTTCTACCGGCTGGCGGGATTCAACGACATTCCGGAACTGGTCGTCCACATGATGACCGGGAAAGGATACGACGAGCGCGGCGTGATTGGACTCGGAGAGCCGCCGGTGGTCTCGCCCGGCGCGGCGATCTCCAACGCCGTCGCCAATGCGATTGGGGTGCGAGTTCCCTTCCTTCCCCTTACACCCGACCGGGTTCTGGCCGCGCTGGGACAGAAAGCAGGTGCGTGATGCGACCGTTTGAATACGTTAGCCCGACAACGAAAGCACAGGCCGTCAGCCTCCTAGGCGCCTCCTGGGGCGGCACGGAAATTCTCGCCGGCGGAACCGATTTGCTGGCACTCATGAAGGACGATATTGTTTCCCCCAAGCGGCTGGTCAACATCAAGAACATAAGAGATCTGCGGGGTATTTCTTCGAGCCCACAGGGACTGCGCATGGGCGCGCTGACTACGCTCGCTGATCTGGCCGACGATGCCGGGATTAAGAAAAATTACCCGGCCCTCGCCGAGGCGGCCATCGAAGCCGCGAGCCCGCAGATTCGCAATATGGCGACGCTCGCCGGCAATCTCTGCCAACGGCCTCGCTGCTGGTATTTCCGTAACGGTTTCGGGCTCTTACCCAAGGACGAGACCGGCAACGAACTGGTCGCAGATGGCGATAACCGCTACCACGCCATTCTGGGAAACGAAGGACCTGCAAAGTTTGTCAGCCCTTCCACCATCGTTCCGGTTCTCATTGCTTATGAGGCGAAAATCCGGCTGGAAGGACCCAAAGGCAAACGTGAGCTGCCGCTCGAAAAGTTCTTTGTGATTCCTAAGAGCGAAAATGAGCGCGAACATGATCTTGGTCCGAATGAAATTGTCACGGAGGTCGTGGTCCCGCCGGTGCCGAATGCGAAAATTGCGCATTACGAAATCCGGCAGAAGGACGTCTTTGACTGGCCCCTGGCAGTCGCGGCGGTCGCGCTGAAAATGCAAGGCTCGAACGTAGAGTCGGCGCGAATTGTGATGGGGTATGTTGCGCCCGTGCCGTGGATGTCGCCGGAGGCAGAGCAGGCCCTGACGGCACAGCCTCTCGACCAAGAGACGGCGCAGAAAGCCGCTGAAGCCGCGGTGAAGGACGCCAAGCCTCTCAGCCACAACGAATACAAAGTGCAGCTTGCGCGCGTGGCGGTGAAACGCGCGATCTTGAAAGCTGCTTCGGGAGGTGCCGCGTGATTAGCGAATCGGATCGCTTCAACACCAATCATCCGAACCTTTGTTCGGCACTGCGCTGGAAAGGCCAGTTCATTCTGGCTGAACCGGACCCGACTGTGCCGCCCTCGAACGATGGTCTGTTCTGGTGCATGCACACACAGACCTGCATTGGCCCGGATGGAGAGCTGGCCGAGCCGGGCCAATGCAGTTCTAAGAATCGTGCCTGTCATGGAACTGGGAAATGCGGCTAGGTCGCGCTGAACATGCGTAAGCTTCCGGCCTTAGCGTGGGCAATCGCTTGCCCTCTGCTGTTTTCGTCTCTGTGCGCGGCGCAGAAGGGAAAGGTGGACACCCTTGGACCGTTAACCGAGACGAGCGTCGCTGAAGCGGTGCGGCAGGTGCTGGACTCCAAGGGATATCGCGTGTCCCTCGATGACGGAACGCCTGTCTGTGAAATGTGGACCCGCAAAAGTATTCCTGCGCAACCGAAGAGCGATGCGGCTGACTTACTGTACCCCGAATTCGCGGAATCGACTCTGGCCGGGGTGCTGCACTTTCCTAAGGCCGGCAGCGATTACCGAGGACAAGCAATTCCTGCCGGTTTTTACACTCTGCGCTACGAGCTCATGCCCAACGACGGAAATCACTTGGGAGCGGCGCCCAGCCGTGATTTTCTCCTGCTTGTTCCCGCAGGTTCGGACCCCGATCCGAACGCCACTTCCAAATTCCAGGAGCTTGTGGCTCTGAGTCGCGGGGCAACCAAGACCAAGCACCCTGGAGTTCTGAGCCTGGTTCAGCCCCCGGGCGGCGGACCGGTACCCGCCGCCTACAAGGATGACCAGGATCACTGGATTTTTTCCGCCGGCATGAAGTTGTCGTCAGGCGAGGAGCTTCCCTTTGCCCTTGTGGTCAAAGGAACCGCGCAGCAATAAGCCCGGTAGTTTTACAGCAACCTACGCGAGATCGAACCCGACATTAGCTTAGCCATGGCTCTGACGCCCAGCCTTGCGAGTTCGCCTTTCTGGTTCGGGGCGAGAGCACCGATTCCGCCTATCTGGATAGCGATGGAGCCCAAGTTCGCCAAGCCACAGAGGGCGAAGGTGGCGATGGCGGAGAAAGCAGATGCCAGGCCCAGCCTGGCAAGGAGATGGAGAATTCCGGTAAATCGCCTCATTCAAGTTCTCGGTTCAGTTTCCGCGCTATCTACCCACTCGCCCGCCTGACCGGGAGAAGCGCGGAAAAGGTCAATGATATATGGTGCGCATGCGGTCGCAAACACGGGTGGACGCTCTATCCCGTAATTCTTCAAATCGAGGACTTGCACCGCCCGCGCAAACTGCGTAGGATGGCGCGACTCTGGAGGCCGCAGGTGATCGAAGAAAAACGGGTTGAGAATTCGGAACCAAAGCCGAACACGTTTTCGGCAGTCGTCCGCGATGTGCATTTCTGGGTTCCCACAATCGTGTTGATCGCAGGTCTTATACTTTTGCGATGGGTCAGCTAACTACGGCGAACATTCCGGGCCCTAGAGCGGATCTTCCCGGACGCATCCGTGCGCTGCGGCGGCTGGGTGTAGTTTGCGGCCTAGCAGCGGGAGCGTGGCTGGGCGCGGCCGAGGTGCCGACCAAACTTGTGTCTGCCGGACTTTCTCCCTTCCTGATTTCGTTCATGATGGTGCTCGGCGTGTTTCTTGGCCGGTGGAGCCTGCCCGCTGTGGCCCGCGGAACCTCCGGAATCCGGGCCGACATTTTAAAGGCACCGCACCTGGTAATCTGGGCCATTCTCGCGGGCTTTTTGTGGTGCGTCGCAAATACGCTGACTATTTTCGCAATCCGCGACCTGGGCCTGAGCCTGGCCTTTCCGCTTTGGAATACCAATGCGCTTATCGGAATCGTATGGGGTGTCGTTTTCTTTCACGAGCTGCGGGACGCAGGCTGGGCAAGGTGGATGGCGGTCGGCGGAGGCGCGACCCTGATGTTTGTTGGTGGCATGATGCTGGCGCGCGTGTCGGCAAACCAGATCTCGTCGCAGGCGGCCACTCAGGGCATCGTGGCCGCGCTGGGCGCCGGAGTACTGTGGGGAACGATGTACATCCCTTATCGGAAGGCTTATTTGTCGGGCATGAACCCGCTGTCCTTTGTGTCTTTCTTCACGGTGGGTGAACTGGGCATGATGACTGTGTTGGCGGTGCGCTACCTGGGCGGACTCGCCAGGTTCTGGCAGCAGGTTACCACCGCGTACCATTTGTTGTTCTGGCTGCTGATGGCGGGATTTGTCTGGGTTTTAGGCGACATCTTCCAGCAGTATGCAGTGAAATACATCGGCGTAAGCAGAGGCATTCCGCTCTCCAATTCCAACCAGCTTTGGGGATTGCTCTGGGGCGCGGTCGCCTTCAGAGAATTTCATGGTTGGAGTCAGACGGCGGTTATGACCGCCGTATATGGATCCATACTCATGACCTGCGGCCTGGCCGCAATCGCGTTTTCGGTTGCGGGGAAATCGGAATACCAGAAATGGCGTGCGGCGGCCGATCGCGAGCAAAAGCGATACAGAATCGATAGGCAGTTTGTTTCGTCAGGTTTGGAAGGCAAGGCGGACAACATCACCAAGAAGAGAAGTCGGCTGGACTGGATGCTGGTTGCAATGGCGACTGCGATTTTCGTCTGGACGGGAAGCCTGGCGCGCTGGCCTGCCCTGAAGTTGAACTGGACGATGACCGAGGTATTGGTCCTGGCCGGCCTGGCACTGTTCAGCGCGGCCGTCATTTCACTCTGGAAAGTGACCAGGTTTAATTAGATCGGAAGAAGTGACTCCGTTCGCGAGAACCTTTGTAATTCCACGTGTCTCAGCTGCTCAGGATAGTACAGCCGAAAACAAGGGGCCCCATCTTCTTCGGCCCCATCTTCGGCCCCACCGATATACCCGCCCAGACGGATGAGATTTACTCGCGCCTCCGGTTGTCGGTATCACTTTGGCATCACGAGGCTGGGAAACGCGACGTTTTCTTGGAGGATGGCAGCGGAAATCGGAAAGAACGAGAAGCGGACGCCTTAGCTACGAATCAACTCATGCCAGAGTCACGATGGCGACGATTCGCTGCCGCTTCACATTTTTCAGAATCCGACGTGCAAAGACTCGCCGATTCTGCCGGTATTCCGGCGGGTATTGTAGTTGGTTTGATTGCAGCATGAGCGGATGATTCCATTTTTCCGATTGAACCACCTGGAAGAAGGTTCGACCGGACAGAAGCTTTTACCGATTAAGGTTTGTGTCAGCACATGCCAGAGCGCAGGTTTCCCCAATATCACCGGTAGGCATCAAATTCCCGCAGACGACAAGGGTAATGGTGGCGAACGTCGGGCTGGAGACCACTTTTCCAATCGCTGCTCTAATTTGATTCTTATCATCGTTCGATAGGATCGAACGATGCGGGCTCAGAGTGCAGCGTTTTTTGCCGGTACATTTTTCGATCGGCGGCATCGAGCACCTCATCGAGGCCTTCGCCATCGTGCCATTCCGCGATTCCGATACTCGCACCTAGTTGAAACCCTCTCAAGTGACCGGCCATATTCCAATCCGCCAGTTGCTTCGTAATCCGCTCGATTACTTTTTCTGATCCGCTGGCAGTGGTATCGGCCAGCATAATGAGGAACTCGTCGCCTCCATAGCGAATGGCTGCGTCCGATCCACGAATGCAAGCCTTCAGGAGACCGGCAAACTCTGCCAGGACGGTGTCTCCAGTGAGATGGCCGAACCGAGTGTTTACCTGCTTGAAGTTGTTCACGTCGATCATCAAGAACGTTAATGGATTTCCCAGTCGTCTTGCATGACTGATGAAACGGCCGGCGATTTCATCGAGAGAGCGGCGATTGTAAATCTCGGTCAGGGGGTCGGTGAAGGACTGCTGTTCAATGAGCTGCTGTTGCAGGGTGGTGGAGATGAGTTCTTCTCGGACGCGGCGGATTTCCAGCCTGCGGCTAACCAGATAGGTATTGAGCAGGGCGATCAATGCTACCAGACCCAGGGCCAAGGGGCGGGACACGTTGATTTCAAAGTGAATGTTGTCGTTTTTCATAAACGCGGCCGGCAGCACCAGGGCCAGCAAACCCAGGCTGACAAGTATGCCGGTCGCAGACACAATGACCCACAATTCCCAGTCGCGCTTCTCCAGTCGCGAGAGCTGGGGAGTAAGGCGAGCGAGTAGGCCTTCCGGAGTCCGTTGCATTTTTCTGAGAAAGTGTAACGCGTGCAGTTCTTAAGAGCATGGGTACGAAGGTAATGAATTGGGATTTCGAGAAACCATGGACATCAACCGTGCCAGGGCTGTTCGCGGTTTGAGGCGCTGGCCCATAACTCCGCACAGAATGAGCGTCTCTAGTACCACCTTGACCTAACGGACGATGCCGTTCACTGGACTTTAGTAATCGGTAATCAGCTGTATTGAACCCCACCTGCCCGGCCGGGGACAATCAACGCCGGCAGTCGCAGGAAAACAGCCTTTCGAGGCCACTTCTTTTGCCGGGAGTTATGCCATGCCGTCACCCGATCGGAGTAGCAGTCTTGAAGCTACCAGCCAGGAATCAGAAACCTTGGATGCGCTCGTTTCGATGATCGCATCACGCCTCTTGTTCAGCTCGCGGGAGAGCGTTTGGGATGTAGCGAACCGGATTTGTGACCGGTACTTCCTTACGAAAGCTGATTAAGACCGTGAACACCGCGCTTCTAACCTCCCGCACCATGACACGGATTCTCATCGTCGATGATAGTCTGCAGGTGCGAACGGCGCTTCGAATGTGCCTCGAACTGAACAAGGACTGGACTGTCTGTGGTGAAGTGGATAATGGACAAGCGGCCATCGAGATGGCTCGCCGCTTAAAACCAGACGTGGTGCTGCTCGATTATGCGATGCCGGTTATGAACGGGGTTGAAGCCGCGCGCCGTATAGCAGAGATCGCACCCGAATGTGCCATCCTAATGTTCACGATGTTTGCATCTGAGCAACTCTCGGCGGTTGCTCATGCCGCCGGAGTATGGGCCGTGGTTTCCAAGGATGTCGGCGGCATCTCCGAACTGGTGGGCGCGATTAAGGAGGCGGGCGGCGGTGCTGGATGTACAAGGGGCTTCGCCTGTTAAATTGGGAGCTCGAAACCCACCTTACACCTTTTATTTTATTATGCTCGTCCACAAACAAGTTGTAAGCGGCTGGCATTTTTTGTGAACTCCGCACATCTTCGCGCCGCAATTAGAACGGCTTGAACAGTACAGGATTTCCCCTACTCGGCTACAGAAATCGCCCAATGGACTCAGAGCTGAGTTAAGCTACGATGCGCTTGTCCTTCCACGCATGGGGGGGAGAGGGTGTACGGGAATGCCGCAGATCGGTTTAGGTAGGCCGATCTCAAGTGCCGGGAGCGCTTCATACCTAAGAAGCAGCGTGGCCCGTGAGTGTGCCAGCCAGTCGCTCAAATTCCTGTACACAAGGTAGTTGTCACCCACCCTGACATAGTTTGCAGGCGGAGAATGTCCTGACCTACACCCAACCAAGTCTTGGACTGACAAGGTTATGCGCGGAAACGGTGCAGAACTAGGCGGGGGCTGTTTGTGTCTCTGGTTCCACTTTTGTCCAAAATCCCTTTCTCTTTCGAAGGGCGCAATGAAGTTGCGGGCGGCTATCTGGACATCTCGGCAGCCTCCGGCAGAGGGCACGGTGCAAACAAGTTCCTCCTGAGGAAGCCACATAATTAAGATGCCGATTCGTGTTCTCCTTGCGGATGATCACCAGATGGTTCGTCAAGCCTTGAAAGCGCTTCTGGATGGTGAAGGCTTCCAGGTCATCGACGAGGCCGGCGATGGGGAGCAGGCACTCAGGCTGGCTGCCGAGCAGCGGCCCGACGTGGCCGTGTTGGATGTGGCCATGCCCGTTCTCAACGGGCTCGACGCAGCCCAGGAAATGAAGCGGGTTTCCCCGAAAACCAAGACTATCCTGCTCACGATGCACGCCGAAACCCACTATGTCTTGCGTGCCCTTAGCGCCGGTGCAAAAGGGTTCTTGCTGAAAACTCACGCAGCTGAAGATCTGGTCCGGGCCCTGCGCGAGGTCTCACGAGGCGGAACCTTTCTCAGCCCGGAGGCTTCACGGGCCTTGATGGACGCCTACCAGACCAAAGTTGACCTTAGCCCCGATCCCCTCAGCCCAAGAGAGCGGCGAGTGGTGCAGTTGATTGCCGAAGGTCAAAGTACAAAGCAAGTTGCTGCTTTGCTCAAGATCAGTGTCAAGACGGCCGAAACCCACCGGGCACGAATCATGACCAAGCTCAACATTCATCAAACCGCTGGCTTAGTTCGATATGCCATTCGCCGGGGCCTCATCGTGCCATAACGAATACCGGGCCCCCCGCAATTGTCCGGGTCTTGCGCTCGCAGGGGATGTGAGAGACCGGAGATTGATCATGGAAATCAGTCGAACCGTTTGCTGCGGGTCGGCCTCGACACGCAGCCAGAAGATCCTCGCTCCTCGGATATTCACTGTACGGTATTAACCGGACAGGGAAGTCAGGATTTGCGGGGCCGGTGATAAGGAACTTACCGGATTGTGAAGCCGTGCGACACCCGCTAAGTTTCTCGTGAGCGAGAAATTGTGAAGCAACAGCCAGGCTTCACGGCGAACCCAAGAAACCTACACCCGAAGTCAGGGGATTCGTGTGAGAGTGTTGATCGTCAACTCGGAACCGGTCAGGCCCGATGTGACACAAACCAACATCGGCGCCTACATCTTGGTGCCCAAGGGTATGCCGATCGCGGGGCTCTTTGGCACTATTCGGGAACGAGTTCCAGGCGGCCTACGGTAGCGCTTCAACGCCGGGGAGAGACGGCAAACTGCCCCCAGTTCCTGGTGGGGCGGCAAACTTGGGGAAAGTCGGTTGAATCCGGAAGAACTGTCGAATGGGAGTCAGAGGGCGAAGCTATGAGTAGCATAGGACAAATATCGGTACCGGGGCTCATGCCGGCCGCAGCTTTGGGGCAAGCTCACTGGTACGCGCTGCAAACGCGTCCCAGGCATGAGAAGAAGGTCGCAGTCGAATTGGAGCAAAAAGGCATTGCCAGCTACTTGCCACTACTGGCGCAAGTACATCGTTGGACAGATCGCTCCAAGATAGTGCGAGTCCCGCTATTTCCCGGCTATGTATTTGTCTCCACCGCTCTAAGCCCAGCCGTGCGGTTAGCGGTGCTGCAGGTGTGGGGAGTGCTGGCGTTTGTTGGACCGCACAAGCAGGCCGAGGCGATTCCCGCCAGCCAAATCGAGGCGGTTCGAACTTTGTTGGCATGCGACGTGCCCTTCGCGCTGCATTCTTTCCCAAAAGTTGGCCAGCGGGTGAGAATCTGCGGAGGGTGTCTCGACGGTGTGGAAGGCACATTAGTCGACTGCCACGGCGAGAGGCGCTTAGTAATTTCGGTGGAAACCATCGAGAGGTCTCTGTCGATCAGTTTGCAGGGTTACAACGTGGTGCCGGTTTGATTTCGCGGTCGGCCATCGAAACCAGCGCCCTGAATCCCCCAGAAGGAAGAACCAGAGTCTCTTGTCATCCAGCGCGCAACGAGAAGCAATGACCAGGTATTTCGAACTGACCGGCGAACCGGCACCGGATTCCGCGGCCCAGACCCTTGTCCAGACTCCGCCAAACCTCAAGCCGGGTCTCCCCAACCGCTATACCCAGAAGGTGGTAGAGGCGCTGGAGGAAACCTTCCTCGGCAACTTATGGCGCGTCGTCCGAAGCCGCAAGAAGATTATCGCCGCATTTGCCGTCATGGTTGTCTCAACCGTTATGACCGCTTCTTTCCTGATGAAGCCACGCTACGACGCAGTCGGGAGAGTGCTGTTTTTCCGCGAGGACGAGGGCGCCGGGGTGTTGGGGTTCAAGGGCCCCGGTTCGTCACTGCCGGAAGATGCCGACGAGCGGGCGGCCATCAACACTCAGATCGGCATCCTCGAGAGCGATGGATTGGCTTCGCAGGTCATCCACGATCTTCACCTCGAAAACGGAAAGTTCGACGGCGGCAAGATAGAGCCAGGTAACGAAGACAGCCTGGTGCGGGCCTTTCACAAAAATCTCGCCATTTCCAATGTTAGAGGCACGCGTCTCATCGAGATTAAGTTTCGCGCGACTGACCCGCGGTTGGCAGCCGACGTCGTGAACTATGTGACGAAAGCGTACGTCGACCGAAACTATTCGAGTCAGTTGTACGCGAGCAATCAGCTATCTCAGTTCCTCTTGAATCAACTGACCGATCTGAAAGCTAAGGTAGAAGAATCGCAGCAGAAGTTAGTTGATTATCAGAATCGAAATGGGATTTTTGGTCTGGATGACAAGCAGAACATTGTGACGGCAAAACTCGATGACTTGAACAAGGAACTCACGGCTGCAGAAGCCGATCGGATGCAGAAAGAGGCGACCTACCGATTGACGCCATCCTCGCAACCCGAGTTGATTGCCAAATCGGAGCCGGACAACCTGGTCACCAAGCTGCGCGCCCAAGAGGCAGACTTGCAGATGCAGCTTGCCCAGGCCTCAGTTCAATTGGGCCCGACCCATCCGAAAATTCGCGAACTCTCCAACCAGCTCGCCCAGACGCGCAGGTCCATTCGCTCCGAAGTCAAGCGAACCCGCGAACGCATGACCAATGAATATCGCATGGCGCTAGAGCGTGAACGCATGCTGCGCAATGCGTTGGAAACGCAGAAACAGGCAGCTGACACACTGAACGCAAATGCGATCCAGTACAACATCCTGAAGCGGGACGTTGATACCAATCGGAAGCTCTACGAGGATCTGCTCGAGAAGCAGAAAGAATTGGGCATTTCAGCGACCTTGAAGTTGAGCGGCCTCCGCGTCATTGATCCGGCGCAACCACCCAAGCGGCCCTCCGAGCCAAATGTTCCCAGGAACTTTGGGCTCTCGGTTGGGTTCGGACTTGTCGGGGGTGTACTGCTGGCGTTTGGCCTGGCGAAGATGCACGAGCCGATTAGCACCTTGGAGCAGGCGCAAATCTTGTCGCCCCTGCCTGCGCTCGGCGTCGTGCCGCTCTTGGAAGGAAGCGCCAATCAGTCGCTCGTCGAAGGCAACGTCCCCCAGACGGCCTCCAAACCTGAGTTGGTGAGTTTCTTGCAACCATTATCGCCGGCGGCGGAATCGTACCGCGCTTTGCTGACCTCGATCCTGCTTTCACGCCCGACTCCCCCGGCCGTGATCATGATGACCAGCGCGCTTCCCTCCGAAGGCAAGACCACGGTAGCGATGAACACTGCCATTGCTCTGGCGCGATTGGGCAGGCGCGTCCTGCTCGTGGATGGGGATCTGCGCCGGCCCAGTGTCCACCGTGCCATGCAACTGACCAGCACCATTGGTCTGACAGCGCTGCTCAGCAATTCCGCTCCCTTTGAAGACGCCGTGATCCGTTGCGCCGAGTTGCCCAATCTGTTCATCCTGACCGCAGGAAAAGTCTCGCTGCCCGAAGATACCGAATTGCTGGTTGCCCGTTTCAAGGACCTGCTCGAGGGGTGGCGCGGGCAATTCGATCACATCATCGTGGACACTCCACCGGTGCTGCCGCTGACAGATGCCGTTCGCATGTCGGTCGAAGCCGATTCGGTGATTCTGGTTGTTCGCTCCGGTCACATCGTGAAGGACGCATTCTTGCGCGCACAGGATTTACTTCTGAGGGTCAATGCCCACCTCACTGGCTTCGTGCTAAACGCCGCCGAACTCAGTTCATCGGACTTCCGCCACTACTACGGGTACTACAGCCAGCACGAAACCAACCGTCCTGACGCAGTTGCGTAACGGTCGAGGGCATACCTGGTTGTATCTCTCACAGCCCAGTAACGGGTGAAAAAATCGGGAGGGTGTATCTTGAAGCTCGGAGTGATTGGCTGCGGCTACTGGGGTCCTAACCTGGTGCGCTCGGCAGTGGAAACGAACCGTTGTAGCCAGATCTTCTGTTGTGATCCGTCGCCGGCTGCGTTGGCAAGAGTGTTGCGACGATTTCCGTGTGTTTCTCCGGTAGAACACCTGGACGACATCATTCATCGCTGTGACGCGCTCGTGGTCGCCACACCGGTCAGCACCCACTACGATATTGCCAAGAGAATTCTGGAGCGCGGTAAGGCCGTCCTGGTCGAGAAGCCGCTGGCGATATCGTCGTTGCAGGCGAGAGAACTGGCGGAATTGGCTGGCGACAAGGATTTGACTCTGATGGTGGGTCACACGTTCGTATACAGTCCCGCCGTGAGGAAGGTAAAGGAATACATTCGCGACGGCATTCTGGGCGACATCTACTTTCTCAGTTCCTCGCGCGTAAATCTCGGCATTCACCAGAAAGACATCGACGTGTTGTGGGACTTGGCGCCACATGACCTATCCATCCTGCTCTATTGGCTGGAAGAGAATCCATCGTGCGTTTCCGCAATCGGCCGAAGCTGCGTCGGCAGCCTGCCCGATATTGCCAGTGTCCACTACCGCTTTCCCTCGGGAATCCTGGCCAACTTGGAGGTAAGCTGGCTGGCGCCCAGCAAGCTGCGTCGGACAGTACTGGTCGGCAGCCGTAGTATGCTGATTTACGATGACACGAATCTTGCCGAGAAGGTCAAGCTGTACGACAAGGGCGTGGACTTGAGGACGCCAGAGTCGTTCGGGGAGTATCAGTTGACGTATCGTACGGGCGAGATTGTTTCTCCCAATCTCAGTGCTACCGAGCCACTCCTCATTGAAATCAATCATTTCCTGGACTGTGTGGAAAGCGGGGCGCAACCGGAGACCGACGGGCAGACGGGGTTAAACGTCGTACTCGCGCTCGAGGCTGCATCGAATTCCATGCGCAGCAACGGACAAGTCATGACCATCGACTATTGCGCGGTTCCCGCTCCGATGCCGGCAGCGGAACTCGCTCAGGCTCCACCTGAATTCGTTCCTCCCACACTCCCCTAAGTTTCGCGAAAATTCCATGGGCACTCATTCTCAGTTCCAGACCACGGTTCCGCCCACTCCGGAGGCACTGACCGTTCCCTTCTTTGATCTACGCCGGCAATACCGCGCGATCCATGATGAAATCGACCGCGCCATTGCCGGCGTGCTGGAACAAGGAATTTTCGTGGGAGAACCGTACGTTTCTCGATTTGAGCACCAGTTCGCAGCCTACGTAGGCGCCGATTATTGTGTCGGCTTGTCTTCTGGCACCTCCGCACTGGAACTGACCTTGCGTGCCCTCGGCGTTGGCAGCGGCGATGAGGTGATTGTTCCGGTTAACACTTTCATTGCCACGGCCGAAGCGGTACTCGCCGTCGGGGCTACGCCGGTTTTTGCCGATATTTGCGATACTTCGTACAACCTGGATCCAGACGACGTGCTCGGTCGCCTCACTGCGCGCACCAAGGCCATCATAGTTGTCGATCTCTATGGCCAGCCTGCTGACTTGGATATCGTCGCCGGTATTGCGGCATCGCGTGGGCTGGTGATGATCGAAGATGCCTGCCAGGCACACGGCGCCACGTTCGGGGATCGCCGGGTGGGATCGATCAGCCGAGCGACATGTTTCAGCTTCTATCCTTCGAAGAACCTCGGTGCATACGGGGAGGGAGGCGCGGTTACGACGAATGACGCTGCGCTCGCAGACAAGCTCAAGCTGCTGCGTGATCACGGAAGTAGCAGCAAATACCGACATGAAGCGCCGGGCTACAACCACCGTTTACATGCCCTCCAGGCCGCCGTTCTTTCCATTAAGTTGGCTCATCTCGACGATTGGATCGATCGACGCCGCCGGATTGCAGCGCAATACGATCGACTTCTGGCAGGTTCTTCCGTAGTTACCCCGCAGGAGCGGCCGGGACGGCAACACTCGTATCACCTCTACGTAGTACGCGTTGCCGGACGCGATAGCGTTCAGAAGCGACTGGCAGCGGCGGGTGTATCGACCGGCATACACTATCCCATCCCGCTGCATCTCCAGCCCGCGATGTCGTCGTTCGATTACGCAAAGGGAGACTTCCCGCGCGCCGAAGCCTGCGCTTCAACCATTCTTTCCCTCCCCATCTTCCCAGAGCTGCGCACCTACGAAGTCGAGTACGTGGCGGAACAGCTGATGCGTTCCTTAGGCCGCTCCGAATGACGACTCGAGACTGATAACAGAACGTGCGACTTCACTGCGGCTCCAAGCTTTGACTTCAGTCACCGTCCTTGCCCCTACAACAGCGATCCACGATTCATTCTGCTTTATTACCGCGGCACCCAAGGGCGCCGTTTCAAGTATTCATGGACCAGGTATGGAAAATCTTGACCAGAATCGCTCCGAGTTCACCCCCGGCTTACAGCTGAACACCGCGCCATTTCAGGAAATATCGCTTACCGGAGCGACGCGGGTTATCGACAAGCAAGTTTCGGTTCGCCCGAGGCCCTGCGCGCTAACTGGCGCAAAGCTTCGTTCCAAGCAAGCGATTGACTTCCTATTGGGATTTCTTCTCGTGCTGGTCGCGCTGCCGCTGATGGCGGTGATCTGGCTGGCGATTCGGTTGGACTCGAAAGGCCCGGCCATCATCGTGCAGAACAGAATTGGTTACAAGGGGCGGCCATTCAAGTTCTTTAAGTTCCGCACCATGTACTGGGGCGCGAGTGACGGGATGCACCGCGCTTACATAAAGGACTGGATGGACAATCGCCCCGCAGAAAACGGGAGCGTATTTAAGCTGGTCAATGATCCGCGCGTGACAAGGATGGGCGCCATTTTGCGGCGGTACAGCCTGGACGAACTGCCACAGCTGTTCAACGTTCTGAAGTTGGATATGAGCCTGGTAGGCCCCCGGCCAGCTCTCCCCTACGAGGTCGAGAACTATGCGCCCTGGCATGAGGAGCGCCTCCAAGCGCCGCCGGGTCTCACTGGCCTATGGCAGGTAAGTGGACGTAACCGTTTGTCCTTTGAAGATATGGTTCGCCTTGACATCGCATACCTGCGCCGTTGGTCCATCGGCTTAGATTTCAAACTTCTTGCAAAAACAATTCCAACCGTATTGCTCGGCACGGGACACTGAGGCCAATTGAGAATGCTGGAAAAACTGAACTACTTTAAACATCCTTTTGCCGTGGTTGAGTCGTCCCGGATCGGCAGGGGCACTCGCATCTGGGCGTTCACCCACGTGATGGAAGGAGCGCGGGTCGGCGAGAACTGCAATCTCTGCGATCACGTCTTTGTGGAATCGAACGTAGTCGTCGGAGACCGAGTGACGGTCAAGAACGGCGTCGCCCTATGGGACGGTGTGGTGCTCGAAGACCTGGTGTTCGTTGGTCCGTTCGCCGTCTTCACCAACGACAAGAATCCCCGCGCGGCGGTGCGAAAGAACCGCCGCGAGTTTCTGCCAACCCGGGTATGCCAAGGTGCTTCGATTGGCGCCAATGCCACCCTGATTTGCGGGATAACCATCGGCCGTCACGCCTTCGTCGGCGCCGGTGCCGTGGTCACCAAGGACGTTGATGATTTTGCCATCGTGGTCGGTAACCCCGCCCGCAGGGTCGGTTATATGTGTCTGTGCGGCAGCAAATTGCGGAATTCCCTTCGCTGCCGCTGTGGACAAGTCTACGAGAAAGACGGGCAGGGTCGATTGCGGGTTGCGGAGGGCGCCGCAGTTCCGATTGCGGCGTAGAGGTCACGCCCTTCGGCAGAGGGATAGCCAGTTATTGGAGTTGGTTATGAAATCCAAGACTTTCTTTATCACTAGGCTCGTTTTTGTGGCTCTGGTGGCGACGCACGGCCTCGCCCAGAGACGGGTCGATGCGCCGGAAGTTCGCCCTCCCGCCACCAGCGCGCCTCGATCTCCGACGTCAACCTTCGCCGAGTCCAACAACCTAGCGTCGCCGGATTTGATTCTTGGCTCTGGCGATCTGCTAGAGGTCAACCTGTACGGGATGCCGGATTTCAAGACCGACGTGCGCATCAATTCAGCCGGCCAGATCACCTTGCCCATGCTCGGTTCGGTGGCCGTGGGAGGGCTTTCCCTCGAAAAGGCAGAGAAGGTTATTGCCGAGCAGCTTAAGCAGAAGGGACTCTTTAACGACCCTCACATCGCAATTTTCGTGAAAGACTATGCTACCCAGGGGATCACGGTGCTGGGCGAGGTGCAGAAGCCGGGAATTTATCCCCTCCTGGGCCCACGAAGTCTGTCGGATGTCCTCTCCACCGCCGGGGGCACCACACCGAAGGCAGGGCGGGAAGTGGTCATCACCCATCGCAACGATACGCAACATCCCGTTCGGGTGCCACTCCCTTCAGGTGGCCCTGATTCAGTGGAGAATAATACCGCCATAAGGCCTGGTGACACGGTTGTGGTAAGCCGGGCGGGAATTGTTTATGTCGTGGGCGATGTTCACTTGCCGGGGGGGTTCGTCATGGAAAACGGCAAAGACCTCACCGTACTGCAGGCCATCGCCCTGGCTCAAGGCACGAACCCAAATGCGTCCCTGAATGCGGCCCGGCTTATCCGCAAAACACCAGAAGGCCCAAAGGAAATCCCGCTTTCGCTTAAGAAGATTTTGTCTGCGAAGGCTCCTGATATGCCGCTCCAAGCCGACGACATCGTGTTCGTTCCCGGCAGCGCCGGGAAGAGTGCTGCCAAACGCGGGGCGGAAGCGATCTTGAATATGGCTACCGGCATGGCCATCTGGCGCATACCGTAGGGCGCTATCCCCATGCGATGTTATCTTTGACTCCCGGAATCACACCTAAAGCGAGAGGTCGTCAATGCCACTCCCGGCAAGCACATCTGAGAACCTTTCTTCCGCCGTGGACCGCTCGTTGCTCACCCTGCAAAAATGGGTCGAGCAACACAGATTCGCGGGCTACGAACCCTTTGACGTTCTGAACTCACTGTTGTTTGCGGGGCGATGGCCGGCGCACGGCCTACCCGCGGTATGCCTCATCCAGTTCGCTAAGCGACTTGGCGGACTACGCCTGCGCCGCTGGCTGCAGGTGCCGGAAAGCCGCAACCCGAAGGCGTTGGGACTGTTCATCTCCGCTTATTGCGACCTGGCACGTTCTGGTTACGACACTCAGGCTGTGGCCGAATATCTCAAGTCGGAACTGAAAATGCTGCGAAGCCCGAAGGAATCTGAGTATTGCTGGGGCTATGACTGGGATCATGTCTCACGCTTTGGACGTATGCCGGCGTACAGCCCCAACTCGATTGCCACCTGCTTCTGCGCCCGCGCCTTGCTCGACATGACCGAAGTCTTTGGCGATAAGGAGGCATGGGAGATGGCGCACTCCTCTGGCCGGTTCCTCATCCGGCGCCTGAACCGGCCAGTGGATACGCCCGAATACTTATGTTTCAGCTACACGCCCCGCGATCAGACGTGCGTCTACAACGCAAGTGCTCTTACCGCTCGACTCCTCGCCTGCCTGGCCCCGGACGACGCGGAGTACTTCGCAGTGGCTCGTCGCGCCATGAATTACCTCGTGGCCGAGCAACAAGCCGATGGCGCATGGTACTACGGGCCGGCACTCAGGCACCGCTGGATTGATGGTTTCCATACGGGTTACAACCTCTCAGCATTGCTGAACTATCGGCAGAGTACCGGTGACCGCAGTTTCGACGACGCCATCGAGCGCGGCTACCGCTATTACGTTTGCAACCTCTTTCGCCACGACGGCACCCCCAAGTACTACCACAATTCGGCGTACCCCATCGACATCCATTCCTGCTCTCAGGCGATTCTGACCTTCTGTGATTTCGCCGAAGAAGATGAAACTGCGCGCGAGTTCGCTTTCACGGTTGCCAGCTGGACGCTCGAACACATGCGGGGCGACGACGGCACCTTCTTCTTCCAGCGGCATCGCTTCTGGACTAACCGTACGCCGTACATGCGATGGGGACAGGCTTGGATGTTGCATGCTCTAGCCCGTCTGAAACGGCAATATCTTTGCCCCGATGCGTGGCGAGCGAAGGAGCCAGTTGCCGTGTACGGGAATCACAGGCAAGCATGCTAGCGCTGTTGACGGATAGGAAATCAGGGCAGGTGTCGACCTATGAGGTTCCGGCACCGGAGCTGCGCCCGGGCGGGATTCTCGTGCGCACGCACTATTCGGCAATCAGCGCCGGCACCGAGCGCGCCACGCTCGAGCTCAGTTCAAAGTCACTCCTCGCCAAGGCAAAAGCTCGCCCCGATCTCCTCAAACAGGTTATCGAATACGCACGTCAGAACGGGCTGAAAGCCGCATACGACAAGGTGCACGCAAAACTGGATACATTGACCACGCTCGGCTACAGCTGCGCCGGCGAGGTAATTTTGGCGGGAGATGGCGTCCACGAATTCCGCCCGGGTGACCGCGTCGCTTGCGGCGGCGGAACCTACGCGAACCATGCCGAAATCAACTTTGTCCCGCGCAATCTGGCGGCCCACATACCCTCACAGGTATCCATGGCGGCGGCGTCTTTGACTACCATTGGCGCTATCGCGATGCAAGGCTTTCGGCAGGCCAACCTCCGCATTGGCGAAACGGTTGCGGTGATCGGCGCGGGTCTGGTGGGAGTGTTAACCCTGCAGATCGCCCGCGCTGCCGGATGCCGGGTTGTAGCAATCGACCTTTCGCCCCAGCGAGTCAAGCGGGCGGCCGAATTCGGCGCACATCTGGCGATTGCTGCCAACGATCCAACCCTAGAGCCGCAGGTCAAGGAATTCTCCAGATACGGTGTGGATGCCGCCCTGCTCACCGCCGCAACCAGTTCCGCCCAGCCGGCTGAAATGGCCGCCACCTTGCTTCGTGATCGCGGTCGCATGATTGTCGTCGGCGACGTCGGCTTGGGAGTGTCGCGCAGCAACATGTATGCGAAGGAGCTTTCGCTGGCTCTCTCGCGTTCTTACGGCCCAGGAAGGTACGACCCGCAGTATGAGGAAAACGGGATCGACTATCCCATCGGGTATGTCCGTTGGACCGAGCAACGTAACATGGACGCGTTCCTCGACCTGCTGTCAACAGGACAGATAAACGTCGACCCGCTCCTCGAGCATCAGTACGCTATCGACGATGGCGCCAAGGCTTACGCTGACCTGAAGAGCGGCCTCTACACGGCAATCCTGAAATACAACTGCGCATCGGCTGTGCCCGAGAAGGCTGTCCCCAACGTGGTGCCCGCACGACACCCAATCGGAGATGAAGTGAGAATTGGCTCGATCGGCGCCGGCAGTTTCGCCTCGAGCGTACTCATTCCAAACCTGCGGGCGATCCCAGGGGTGCGCCTCGAATCCGTGGGAACCATCTCGGGGGCGGGCGCTGCTTCGGCACGGCGCGCGTTCAAGTTTCAAACCGCGCAACAACCCTCAGAACTGCTGAAGGATCCCAATGTTGATGCCGTATTCATCCTGACCCGCCATGGCCCCCACGCGACCCTCGCGGCGCAGGCCTGCGAGGCCCAAAAGCCTGTGTTTGTCGAAAAACCGCTGGCGATCGACCGCGAGCAATTGGCTCAGCTGAAACAGGTCTATGCCGAGCAGAGGTCGGCTGGCCGCGCGCCGTTCGTCATGGTGGGCTTCAACCGCCGCTTTGCCCCGTTTACCGAAAAAATCCGACAGTTCTTCGCCGACCGCCGGGAACCCATGATGCTCCATGCGCGCGTTAATGCCGGCTACATTCCGCATGACCACTGGATCCACGCCGATGGCGGCCGAATCGTCGGCGAGTTCTGCCATTTCGTGGATTGGGCGCGCTCCGTGATCGGATCTCCCATTCACAGCGTGGCCGCAAGCGGCCTCCCGGACGGAACGCGATACAAAGCGGACAATATTGCGGTCACCTTAAAGTTCGCCGACGGATCGGTTGCCAATCTGCTGTACCTGGCCAATGGCGACCGCAGCATTGCGAAGGAGTTCTTCGAAGTGTTCTGCCAGGGCGCGATTGCGCGGTTACAGGATTTCCGGACACTTGAATTGGCACGCAACGGAGAAATCCAGAAGTTCAAAAGCGTGCAGGACAAAGGTCACCGGCGCGAGCTCGAGTTGACAATCGAAGCGATCCGCTCCGGAAAGCCTTCGCCCATCGCGTTTGCCGAACTGGTAGAAGTTACGGAGACGACGTTTCTGGTTCAGCAGGCGCTCGCCACGGGAGAGGTTCTACGATTGAACCAGCCGGCGCAAGCCACCGCGCCCGAGGCGCCAGTTTCCGAGCCGGTGCAACCGGATTTTACTCTGACGGCATAAATTCTCTTCCCGTGATCAGCAACATCTCCTTGACCGAGGAACAGCGGACTCGCTGGTTGGAAGCTGTCCTCGCCCTGGTCTGCGCGATTCTAGTTGCGGGCTGTATTCTGCTGTCCAAGGCCGGCTTGCTGGTGCTTGCCGGGTGCGTGGCCCTGGGAATCGTCGCGCTTTCGAGCCATCTGTTTCGTGTCGGAGTTGATGGAATCGTGGTGTGCTGGGCGACGGCTTTCCCGCTCAGCTACTTTGTATCGTTTCCCCAGGAACACCCGGTGGTGACGCTACAACGCCTGGTTGTCCTCTTGGCGTTCCTTGGACTCGTTTTTGCGAAACCCAGTTCTCTCGGCTCGATGCCAAAGCCGCTCCGCTCGGCCGGGGCCGTTTGCCTGGTGTTCATCGCGGTGGCCGGCTGCACGCTCAAGAAATCGCCCGATCCGTTAGGTTCGGCACGTGTTCTGCTGGATGGTTTCCTGCTCCCGGTTGTGTTTGGCTGGTACGTCATCGCGCGGTTCGACCTTGCTCGCCGGCTGCCTTCGCTACACACGGCAGTGTGCATTTCGTCAATTATCTGCGCCGCGATCGCGGCTGCAGAAATCGTCACCGGACAGGATCTGCTTCCCTTTGAAGGTTCGTCCATTTCCTATACGGCCGGCATCGCCCGGCCCAATGGTCCGTTTTCTGCCAATGATGCGCTCGCTCTGGTCGGAGCTCTCAGTCTCTTTTTCCTTCTGTTCTTTCGTACGGCCCTGGGCCCGAAATTGAGCGCCGGGCGAAAATTGCTTCATGCCATTGGCCTGACCGGAGCAATTGGCATGGCGTTAATGCCGCAGTTCCGCTCGGTGGCGCTCACCCTGCTCGTCGTGCTGATCATCGACATCTTCTGGGAAAAAAGGGTGGCCAGCCGGGTGGGGCGCTTTGCCATCCTGCTTGCCTTTGTTGGCCTCGTTTTTCTTGCCAGGGCGGCTGCACCTGAAATGTTCGCAGACCGGAGCAGTCGAGACAACATCTACGGCCGTGTCGCCCAATACGAGCAAAGCCTGGTAGTGTTTGCCGAGCATCCCGTCGTGGGCGTTGGATTTTTCAACTTCAACAATTACGTCGTGGGAGAGCCTCGTTACTCTGCCGCTTATGAAGGCGTCTCTTCGGTGGACTGGCCACACAGCAACCTGGCTGCGGTACTGGCGGAGACAGGAGTGCTCGGTTTTCTGCCTTATGTAATGATGCACTTCCTGCTACTTGCGGCCATGTGGCGATTGCGTAAGGTGTCCGGTTCCGGGCACCTGGTGTGGAAATATTTTGTTTATATTTTCCTGGCCTACTGGATCACGGGGTTGACGGAAACCTCCGGTTATGACGGCTTTCTGAATCTCTGGTACGTGTTTGCGATTGCTATTTTCTGCAAGTATGCGTTGATGACGGCTGATCGAATGCAGCCGGCCACGGCCTCGGTTCCGCCCAGCACTCAGCGCGCCCGCGCCAATGTTCTCGCCTCGAATTCCTAAGATGAGCCGACAGTCTAAAGTTTTCATCCTCGTGCTGGCTGGGCAGGAACGGGATGCACTTGCCTTTGCGCGGCGGCGCTATCCCGGCCGCGAGACCGTAATTCTGTCCAAGAGCGAGCTGCGCGAGAGTGGCTGGAAAAACCAGCTGCGTCAATTGCGGCAACTGCAAGGCGAGGCGCTCCTGATCTTCACCGATTCGCTTGAATCGTTGCGGGAGCCGATGCTTCTCCGATGGACCGTGCTGGTGCATGGATGCCAAGAAACTGTCATAGCGGACTCCTCCGAGGCGTTTGTGGTGAGCAGCAAGACGGGACTGTTAAGTTTGTTGCCGCAGACGTTGATCGCCGCTCTGGCAGACTTGATCGTCTTCGCAGTCGCCTGGATTGGACTGAAGCTATTTCAGGTCTGGCTGAAGCTGGGGCGCGAACCTGAAGCCGTTGTCGGCGCGCTTGATCTCGCGTTCCTCTATCCCTCGCAAGCCGGTCTGAATGTTCCCGGTGGCGCGCTGACTCACGTCACAGGTTTCCTTGCGGGGCTGGCGCAGGAAGGAGCGCGGTCGACAGTACTCGCCGGCCAGCCGGTCCAGACCTCATGCGACGTCGACCAGATTCCCGGATCGCCTCGTCTGCATCTGTTCCGGGAGGCAGCGACCCTGTCATACAACATTTCGTTCATAGCTGCCGCACGCAAGCTCCTGACTAAGAAGAGGCCGCGTCTCGTGTATCAAAGGCACGGAAGATTTCTATTTGCGGGCGCAGTTCTGTCGCGCCTGTTAAGAATTCCCCTGGTGCTGGAATACAACGCCTCGGAAGAGTGGATGGCGAAGTATTGGGACCCCGCGCGTTTCACTGCCTGGCTCAGGATGTGCGAAAAGGTGTCGGTCAGGGCGGCGTCTTTCATCGTTGTGGTTTCCAGTCCCCTAAAGCAACAGCTGATGGACGGGGGAGTAGAGGCAGAGCGAATCCTGGTGAATCCGAACGCAGTCGATCCCGAATGGTTCCACCCGGACTGCGGCGGTTCGGATTTACGGCAGCAATTAGGCCTTCGGCCGGAAGACATCGTCGTCTGCTTTGTGGGGACATTCGGTTACTGGCACGGAGTCGGCGTGCTCGAACAGGCGATCCGCTCCTTGCTCGACAAACCCGAGGCTGTGGGCACGGGGTTGAAATTCCTTCTGGTTGGTGACGGACTGCTTGCTGCCGAGTTGCGGAACGCGCTGGAAGCCCATGTGCGCCAAGGGCGGGTCATCTTCACCGGTGCGGTCCCTCACCAATCCGTCCGCGCTTACCTGGATGCCGCCGACATTCTGGTTTCGCCGCACGTCCCCATGCCGGGTGGTATTCCGTTTTTCGGCTCGCCTACCAAACTCTTCGAGTACATGGCAATGGGCAAGGCGATCACCGCGAGTGCCTTGAACCAGATTGCTGACGTGCTGGAACACGGCAAGACAGCCTTGCTGGTGACGCCGGGCGATGCCAAGGAACTTGCGGAAGCCATCCAGCGCCTGGCCGCGGACAGAGAGCTCCGTGTTGAACTTGGACGCAACGCCCGCGAAACCGTTCTGGCGCGCCACACGTGGCGACGAAATGCCGGGCGCGTACTGGCCTATTGTGCGGGCAGCCGACGCGGCCCCGAGGAGCCTCCACTTCATGCCGCCGTGGATTCCGCTCCCGCACCATCCACCAGCGGCAGCCTGGTAAAGCAAAATCTGTGATAAAGGCTATACAAGTAAGCGCGGCTCGGCTGTGGCACGCGGTTGCGGGCACGGAGCTTCGCCGCGACGTCCTGGAGACCTACGCTGTCCGCCTATTGGTGGTGGCGATCACGTTTGCGACGGCGGTTGTGGTCACCCGTCAACTCGGACCCAGCGGCCGCGGGTTCTATGCGGTAGCCGTAACCATTGGCGCGATCGGCGCGCAGTTTGGCAATATGGGCCTGCACGCCTCAAACATGTACTATGTCGCGAAGGATCGAGCGCTGCTACCCGCCCTCACCGGGAACACCCTGGCGGTTTCCCTGTTGGCATCGATCCCCACAGCTTTGGGCGGATTTGCCCTTGTCCTCTGGCCCAAGCTGGCGCCAATTCACGGCACGCTTTTGTTGCTTGCACTGGCTTCGGTTCCCTCCGCCCTGCTCTATCAACTCACGCAGGGACTACTGCTCGGCGCGAACGAAGTGCGTGCCTACAACAAGATCGAATACAGCAGCAGAATTCTGACGCTGCTCCTCATCTGTATATTGGCTCTGGTTCACGTTCGCGCGGTCGAACCGTTTTTCTCTGTCACTTTAGTCTCGGCGATCTTTGGTTTCCTATGGGCTTTCCTGCGGCTTGGCAAAGTTTCGACATCGCCTCCCACGCTGTCTTTCACTGTCTTTCGCCAGAGCATTGGGGTCGGCCTCAGAGCGTACCTGATTGCATTCTTCGGGTTCCTGGTTTTGCGAATTGACCTCCTCATGGTCAAGTACATGCTGGGCGCGACCGAGGCGGGCTACTACTCCATCAGCCAGGTGCTAGCCGAAAACACGATGATGTTTCCCGTGGTGGTAGGGCTCCTGCTATTCCCCAAGCTGTCAGGCATAACCGATCGGCAAGTGAAATTACGGCTAGCGAATAAAGCGGTACTCGCCACCGCGGCATTGATGTTGCCGGCAGTGTCGATCGCCCCACTGGTCGCGGCTCCCGTGATTTCGATCGCTTTCGGACGGACCTTCCTTCCCGCGGTTGTGCCTTTCGCATGGCTCATGCCCGGAACGTTTTTTCTGGGGCTTGAAACGGTGATGGTTCAGCTCTTGAACAGCGAGGGGTTCCCAACCGTTATCATCGTGGCTTGGATCGCCGACACCCTTGTCAATGTCGCGCTGAATCTGTGGGCCATTCCTCACTACGGCATCAGCGGCGCCTCGATCGTGTCTTCCCTCTGCTATTTCCTGATGTTCATCATGGTTTTCGCGGTCGTCTGGCAACGTAACTATGCTCGACCCCCTCTGCCTGCCGGTGCGCCTGACCTGCGGCCAGCCTGATCTCGAGTAAACAATTCTCCAGAGAGAAAAATGCCAATGAAACTTACCAGGGTCCTCAAGCGAGAATCTCCGCTTTTGGTCGCTCGCGAAGCGATCTGGCGGGCCCAGAGGGCCTGGAATAAGAAACGTACGCTGGGACGGCTTGATCGCCCTGGCCACATCACCTTCCGGGCGATCCCTTACTACAAACCCGACCTCGAGGGAGTTAATGAGCACAGCCGCGCGCTCATCATTACTTACGCCGACAAGATTCGCTCGGGACGGTATCCTTTTCTTGGCTATGGCACAGCGGAGCTGGGATTACGTCCGCGCTGGAACCTCGATTTTGTTTCCGGCGCGACCTGGCCCGGTCAGCGCCTGGAAATCCGCAACTGCATTCGTTACGACGGTTCGGACGTTAAGGTGCCCTACGAGCTTTCGCGTCTGCAATTTCTGCCGGTCCTTGGCAAGGCTCACGTTCTTACGGGCAATGACGCTTACCGCCTGGCCGCGCAGGACCTTCTGTCACACTGGATTGATTCCAATCCGGCTCCTCTCGGCGTGAACTGGACGGTAGCGATGGAAGCGGCTCTGCGCGCCATGAGCATCTGCTTCTTGCTGGATTTGCTTTCGCCATTTCGGAAAAACGAGCAAGCATGGCTGGCGAGGATCACTCGCTCACTGGCCCAGCATTTGCTGTACATCGAAGCGAACCTTGAGTTCTCACATTTCCTGACCAGCAACCATTATTTGAGTGACTTGGTTGGGCTTTACTGCCTTTCGCTGTTTCTTGACGGCGAGGGTGTGGCTCAGAGGCGCAGCGAGTACCGGCGCCGAATCGAAATCGAGATCATGCGCCAGGTCTACAACGACGGCGGGGATTACGAAGCATCTACCGGGTACCAGGTGCTGGTCACCCAGCTTCTTACAACCACGCTGCTGCTGATGCGCTCAGAAGGCGTCACGCCGAAGCCGGCTTTTGTAGAACGACTTCGGATGATGTTCCGGTTTCTCAACACAGTCGCGAGCCCATTCGGCGAATTGCCGCACGTGGGTGATTGCGATGACGGGCGCACCGAGTTGCTCGTCGACGACCTTGAACAGATGATCCTGCACCCGGTTCGAGAACGGAACTCACTGAGAGTTCCTCGATTGCTAGGGTTGGGCCAGAGACTCTTCGACGAAGGGGCCGGGGACGGCGATGACGCCGCCTGGTACGGCCTTACCGACATCACGCGAGTCCCCTATGCCGGGCCCAAAGTAAACCGACGTTCCGCTTCTCCAGTCGAAGTTCTTCCCAAGTCAGGTATTGCGGTATTGCGACACAGGTCCGCCGAGTTGCTGTTTTTCGCGATCCCGAACGGAATCCTCGGCAAAGGCAGCCATACCCACAACGACAAGCTCAGCTTCGTTCTGCGCGTAGCGGGCAAGGAAGTCCTGTGCGACTCCGGCACGGGCTGCTACACGCGTGACATAACGACTAGAAACCATTTCCGAAGCACCGCCGCACACAACACTCTGCTGATCGATGACACCGAGCAGAACCGGATCGACCAAAGCCCGCTCGGGCTCTTCGTTCTGGGGAACGAAGCGTCTGTCAGCGCAATTGAAACAGCCCGGGAAGCGTCCGGCCCATTCCTCCGCGCTTCCCATACGGGATACCGCTCGCTGGGTGTCACCCATACTCGAACGATTCGCATTGTGGACATGGAGCCGGCGTTTGTCATCGAGGATAAAATCGAGGGCGTTGGCGTGCACACCTTCGAGCTTAACCTTCAACTCGCTCCCAACTACCTCGCAGAAATAGCAGAAGAGGACAACGGCATTTCCTGCCGCATATTCGGCGGTCAACAGGTTCAACTCAAGATCACCGGGCCTGCTAGTTCTCGGGCTTCGCTCCGGCCATCGGGCGTCAGCAGCACCTATGGCACAACGGTTCCAAGCGAGAGGGTCTGCTACCGGGGGAGCGCCACGTTGCCGACGCGCATTATGACTCGCATCTCGTGGATGGATGGGAATGGCCCGGCAAGCTTCGGTGCCGAGTCCACAAAGGACATCAACCTTCGCGACACAGTCGCTGAAAGGCTTTAGCAACCGTGAATTCCGCTGATTCCCTGCCCAGAACCGTGTCAATTACGGAAAATCTCCGAACCGCCGAGGAGTCCGCTGACTATCCCCTGTCCGGCGAGTCCATTGTGTGTTTCGCGGGCGAGGACTGGTGGTACCACCATCCGCACTCGAAAAACCACATCCTCAAGCGCCTGGCCCGCCACAATCGCGTGCTCTTCGTGAATTCCATCACGATGGGCTTGCCATCGGTCAGCAATCCGGATTTCTTTAAGAAGATCTGGCGCAAGCTCGGCAGCTATCTGCGCTGGTTGTGCAAGGCGCCCGAGGGGCTGTGGGTCATGACGCCCATCAACGTGCCAATCTATGGCTCAAAGATGGCGCGTGCCTTGAATCGCCTCCTGCTTGTGCTGCAACTCCGATTGGTGATGCTGCTGCTTAACATGCGGAAGCCAATCGTGTGGGTCGCCATTCCTACTGCCGCCGACATCGTGAACTCGCTCGGAAGGAAGCTATTGGTGTACCAGGTCTCTGACAAGTATGACTTCAACGAGGACAGCGCGTTGTCGCATGCCGTAATCCGTGAAATGGACGCTCGTCTGAAGCAGGCCGCGCGGGTGGTGATGTATTCCGGACGTAAGCTGTATGAGGAAGCAGAGACCCGCCACCGGTATTTTCTCGAGCAGGCGGTGGACTTCGAGCGGTTCGTGAACCTGCCGCCGGCGACCCCCGCGGACATGGCCCGAATCCCGCATCCAGTGCTCGCCTACGTAGGCGCCGCCGACTGGTATACCATGGATGTCCCCCTGATCGAAGAAGTGGCCAGGCTGCGTCCCGATTGGCACTGGGTCTTCATCGGCGGGAAATCGAATTTGGTGAAGCTGTCGGGACCCAATATCCATTTCTTCGGCCCCAAGCCCTATTCCGAACTTCCCGCCTACTACCGTCATATCGATGTATGCGTGTTGCCTTGGAACCAGCAAAATGTATTTACCAGCTATGGCAGCGCCATTAAGGTTCGCGAATACCTCGCCAGCGGCAAGCCGGTGGTGATTGCTCCGTTGTACGAGTACCTCGAGATGCCGGGCTTGAGAATCTACCGGACGGTTGAGGAATTCATCGCCCTGGTTACCGAGGCACTGGCCTCGGACACGCCGCGCGAACGCCAATTGCGGCAGGACGCGGTTCGAAACTGTACTTGGGACGTCCGAGCCAGAGAGGTCGCTAGCCTCTTTCGTCGGCTGCTCGAAGGCCAGGACGTTGCCCAATCTGTCTTGCCGGGCAATGGATCATCTGGTTTGAAGACGTGCCCAGATGCCTTTCTAAACCAGGCTGATGTCCCGAGCGGCCGGTGAAGAAAACATCGCGGCCTTGGGAAAACACCAGAATCTTTGTCCAGAACCTACCATGCAGTTGAGGAGTGTTGCCAATGTGCGGCATAGTCGGCGTGCTCTCCTTCACTAACAGTTCTTTCCGAGTGACGGAGCCTTACGTTATACGTATGCGGGATGTAATGTCCCACCGCGGCCCAGACGGGGCGGGGGTTTTTATCTCCGATGATGGGCGGCTGGGCCTGGGTCATCGCCGACTGGCGATCATCGACCTGTCCGAGAACGCCACCCAGCCGATGACCAACGAGGACGGCACGTTGTGGGTGGTCTTCAACGGCGAGATTTACAACCACGCAGAAATCAGAGCGGAACTGGAGAAACTAGGAGGCCACCGCTGGCGCACGGATCACTCCGATACGGAAGTCATCCTGCACGCGTTCGACGAGTGGGGTATCGACTGCGTTCACAAATTTCGCGGCATGTTTGCCATTGCGCTGTGGGATACGAAAAAACGCCAGCTCTGGTTGATTCGCGACCGTATTGGAGTCAAGCCGCTCTATTACAGCATTCACCACGGACGCATCGTCTTTGCTTCCGAGATCAAGGCCTTGCTGGAGGACGACGAGCAGCAACGCAGTGTGAATGAAGAAGCGCTTTATTACTATCTCTCGTTCAATGCAGCTCCGGCGCCACACACCCTGTTTTCGGGAATCCACAAGCTACCCCCGAGCACGTGGATAAGAGTCAACGAGCACGGTGACGTCCAGCAATCGCGATATTGGGACGTTTGGGACCACACCGAGCCGCTAACTAACGCTTCTGAGGCGGAGATCGCAGAACGCATACTGTCCGAGCTGCGCACTTCCGTTAAGCTCCGCAAGATCAGCGACGTGCCTGTGGGAGTTTTTCTCTCCGGCGGCATCGACTCAAGCACCAACGCGGCGCTGTTTTCCGAAGGCGAGGAGCAGCCGGTCCGGACCTTTTCGATTGGCTATGACCGTCAATACGACAGCTATCCCAGCGAACTCGAGTACGCGCGGAAGATGGCGGAGCGGGTGGGCGCAGAACATCATGAACTGCGGTTGCGGGAAAGCGACCTGTTCGATTCCTTGCCTCTGATCATTCGTCACCAGGACGAACCGCTGGCTGATCCGGTCTGCATGCCGGTGTACTACGTTTCCAAACTGGCTCGCGACTCCGGGGTCATCGTTTGCCAGGTGGGAGAGGGATCAGACGAGCTGTTCTGCGGCTACCCCTATTGGAATCAGTCCCTTCGGCTGCAGCGGTACAGCAGCCTGTTCCCCATCCCCAGCCCGCTCCGACAACTGGGGCTGGCTGGCATCTCTTTCGTCGAGGGGGGCCCCACTTCATCTTATCGCCGTCAGTGGTCGTGCGAACTTCTGCGGCGAGCTTTCTCCAACCGGCCAGTATTCTGGGGTGGAGCGGAAGTGATCAACGACTCTCAAAAGCAACACCTGCTCTCACCGCGATTGCGCAAGAAATTTGCCGATGTGAGTTCCTGGGAGGCTCTCCAGCCGATTCGCCAACGCTTCGAAGAGAAGGCCTGGGACAAATCGTCCATCCATTGGATGAGTTACCTCGACCTGAACTTGAGGTTACCGGAACTGCTGCTCATGCGCGTCGATAAGATGAGCATGGCAGTCAGCCTGGAAGCGCGGGTTCCCTTTCTCGACCACAAATTTGTAGAGCTGGCCATGAGCATTCCCGGAGCGGTGAAATGCCGAAACGGCGTTCTCAAATATATTTTGAAGAAGGCGGTCCGAGGGATGATACCGGACGAACTCATCGATCGTCAGAAGCAGGGCTTCGGTGTGCCCGTGTTCGAGTGGTATCACACCAAATTCGGAGAGTATCTTGCGCAAGAGATGAAGGACTTTTGCCAAAATGCGGATATCTTCCAATATGAAGGAACCCTGCCTTTCCTCAAGAAGAGAGGATGGGCACTGCTGAACGTCGCCCTGTGGTGGAAACAGTACATTGGCAGTCCGGCGACAACGCGCAGTTCGGCCGGACAGGTCACCTTCCAATCCCAAGCGGTCGATCAACACTTGCCCCTAGCCGTTTAGGTCTTACAAAAACCTCACCTCACTCCCAACCATTACAACCTTTGAATGCGAGATAGAAACGAGATAGAAAGATGATCGCTGAGAACTCTAAAAAAAGCTGCCTTGTCACTTTCTTCGTTCTGTTTCTTGGCCTATCCATGTCTCAAGCAGCTATACGGGATGTTTCGGCATATGGCGCAGTGGGAAACGGAACGACCGACGACACTACTGCAATTAACCGTGCCATTGCCGCCCTGGCCCCGGGCGACACACTGCTGTTTCCCTGTGGAACGTATCTGACCACATCTCAACTTCTCATCAGCGTTTCGAGCGTGACCATCGATGGCTCGGGTTGCGCCACGATCCATGACGCTGGCTCTGGGACATCGGCGGTCCTCGTGATCGGCGCCAATGAAACTACCATGCCGTCCTATGGCCCCGCCGTGGCGCTCAGCGCGACGGCGAACGAACTGGCAACCAGCTTTACAACCGTTTCAAGTCTCGGAGTCGGCCCTGGCGACTACGTTTACATTCACCAGGGAGGCCTTGACTATTCGACTGACACCCCGCCCGGCCATCCTACCAACTGCGATGCGTCAGCCTGTCGAGGAGAAATTCTCAAGGTTCAGAGTGTCGACGAAAACAGGATCGAGGTCACCACGGCGTTGCATGATACCTACGATCCGTCGGTGAATGCCGCCGCCGCTGAAAAGATGCTCAACCCACTCACCGGCATCACGGTGAAAAACATCATCTTGGAGGGAAATCAAGATCTACTCCTGGGATTCGAGATGAATGGAGTGGTGGAGTCCCAGGTTCAGGGCGTCACCGTAAGAAACGTGCAAGGGGCAGCCGTTTACAGCTCCGGCTCCTTCAACTTGTCCTATAGCAACATCAGTGTGGCCCAAGCCGGCAGCGCAAGTTGTGGAGACGCGGTGAACCTGTATGTCGCAGGAAACCTCAGGGTGTATGGAATGTCGATCTCCCAAGAGAATCCCGGGATGGGTACTGGCTGCCTCGCTAACGGCGCCTTCGGACTGGGCGCGTATGCCGTAGCCAATGGCAGGTTCAGCCACGTCACAGTGGATGCCATGGGAGCTTATGGACGGCCGTTCAAGACCACCGCCGCGCGCTGGAACACTTTCAACTCTCTGACGGTTAAGAACAGTGCCAGTGCCAACAACGGAGTCACCCTGAACTATTATTCCTCGCACAATACGTTCAACAACTGCGTTGTAACCAACAACGGCGCGGGCACCGGCACAGGTACCGGTAATGCGGGGATCAATAGTTTCGGCAATTTCAACCAGTACAACACCTTCAACAACTGTTGGGTGGCGGGCAACGGAAACACCCAATTCTATGTCAGCTCAGACGACGCTCTTGGTTTGGGACAAGACAGCCACGTGACCATCCACGGCGGCACTCTCACGGGAACTAACGACGTCGAACCGGTGATCCTCATTGCTGGTTCCAACGCCTCTGTGGCGGGGGCCAATATTGACGGACCAGGGGAAGCCGGTTTGTGGATTCTGTCACCCAACGCCTGTGTGAACAACAATATCCTCACCGGCACCTTCAATTCAGGCGGCATCGTCGTCTCCGATCCCACCACGAACCTAGGAATGGGAAATATCCTCAATGGAAATAGCAGCAACCTTGGCGTGGGAGAGTGCTCGCCGCCGAGGCCGTGCTCCGGTAATTAACCCGATCCCCCTTCGCGGCAGATACAACACTGGCCCGCCAAAGGTTGGAATACTTGACTAAAGCCGGCATGGAGAAAAACGGGCGTCGCGTCTTACGCTCCAATTGGTTCCTATTCGGGATGGCCTGTGTGATTCTGGTTTTCGGCACCGTGTTCACGCACGACTTTCTTGCCGTAAACCATCCGGTCGGAAAAGGAGTCCTGGTGGTGGAGGGCTGGATTCCTGCCTGTGCATTGGCCGAATCCGCGAACTTCTTTAATTCGCGGCATTACAGTCACCTCGTCGTAGTGGGTGGGCCGGTGGAAGTGAACGGCAGCGCGTCCGATCATCCCCTGACCTATGCTGATCTGGCCGCGGCCAGACTCAAAGAGCTCGGATTTGACTCTAAGAAGCTGGTTAAGATCAGCGTCCCGGCGGAACCGGCCGGTCTCCGTACGCTCACCAGCGCGACAGAGGTTAAGCGTTGGCTTGACAGCTCCGGGATCGCGGCCTGCTGCGTAGACGTGTTCACAGTAGGAGTACATGCCAGAAAGACCTGGGTGTTTTTTCAAAGCGCCCTGGGCGACTACTATCGGGTCGGCATCATCTCCGGATCCGAAGTCCCTTACGATCGGAACAGGCTCTGGTTTTTGTCGTCCAGGGGAATCTGGATCTTTGTTCGCAGCCTCGCAGGTTATGGGTACTCGAAGCTCTGGGTTCTATTCCACGGGAGCTCAAATCCCCGAATCCCAAGCGGGGCGCGAGACGCCGAAGCTCGCTTCGGTGCGTGGGGTTGTACTGTGGGCGTATTTCGCTAGTTGAGATCCACATTAAGGTGTTCCCCTCGTTGCGTTAGATAACCCCCTTTCTGAATGAGGAAAGCGCAGAGGACCTCCCTTGATGACAAGGGAGCCTGAAGGGTTGATTTATTAGCGGGCAACCGCGAAGGAGAAAACAAATGCTTCACAAGCGAGCTTTATCTTCGGAATCCACGACCAAGAATCAAGACCAGAAGCCGAGCCCGTTACGGCCACGTCGGTATCTGGAGCTGCTGTTGCTGATGGGGCTGGGATGTGCTGTGGCGGCGGCTCAGTGCAACGTCTACGTGGCGAATCGCGAGACAAACTCGGTTTCGGTATTTAACTCGCTCACCAATCAGTTGGTGGCGATGGTTCCGGTGGGGAATCAGCCCCTTCGTGTAGCTATCACCCCGAACGGAGCTTTCGCCTATGTGGTCAATACGACACATCTCGGTTTGATAACTTCGAACTCAGTTTCCGTGATCAACACGGCCACCAATGCCGTGGTGACGACTATCCCAGTAGGAGGATACCCGGCGGGCCTGGCCATCACGCCAAACGGGGCCTCCGCCTATGTAGCCAACCTGGGCTCCAACGATGTTTCGGTGATCAACACAGGCACCAACACAGTCACGACTACGGTCGCCGTGGGAACCGGCCCCTGGCGCGTAGGCATCACGCCAAACGGGGCTTTTGCCTATGTATCGAACTCGGGTTCGAACAACGTTTCCGTGATCGACACGGCCACTAACACCGTGGTGGCCGCCGTGCCAGTGGGAGCGAGCCCGGCCGGCGTAGCCATTACCCCAAACGGGGCCTTCGCCTATGTAACCAACTATCTTGGAAACAACGTCTCGGTAATCGATACCGCCACTAACACCGTGGTAGCCACGGTGGCGGTCGGGAACGACCCCGTGGACATAGCCATTACGCCCAATGGGGCTTTTGCCTATGTTGCGAACGATCAGACCGAGAACGTATCCGTGATCGACACCAGCACAAACACCGTGGTCAGCATTGTTCCAGTGGGGCTAACCCCTCGCGGCGTGGCGATCACTCCGGACGGGGCTTTTGCCTATGTGACCAATGAAGTCGACAGCACCGTTTCAGTCATCAACACCGCGACCAACGCTGTCGTCGATACGGTACGCGGGGTTACGGTGCTGCCTGAGGGTCTTGCCATCTTGCCTCAGCCGGGGGCGGTCGCATGCCGCTAGCCGATCAAGACCAGCGTTTTCAATGAGCCACAGGGCCCGAAGCGGCCCACACGGCGCTTCTGCCGCTCTTCGAAAAGCGGAGTTCTTCCGTAAATCTGAGCCGCAAAGGCATACACAAAAACAATCGAGAAAAACATGCCAACCAACGTCTTTGTAAGCGGCCAATATCTTGAAAAGATCCCTCAATGGCACACGGAAGATTCTTCCTGGAAGGCAAAAGGCGTCCTCGAGATGACCAAACGCAACTGCCTTTCGCCGCACACGATTGGCGAGGTCGGCTGCGGCGCCGGAGAGGTACTCAGGCAATTACAGCTTCAGATGGATCCGGAATGCCTCTTCTTCGGATATGACATCGCGCCGGCGGCAATCGAGCTCTGCCGAAGCCGCCAGAACGAACGGCTCCACTTCCAATTAGCGGATGTCACCAAGGAACCCAATGCATTTTTCGACCTACTTCTGGTCCTGGACGTCCTGGAACACCAGGAGAACTATTTCAGCTTCCTGCGTGACATAAAGGCGCTTGCAACCTACAAACTTTTCCACCAGGTCCTCGATCTGTCGGTATACACGCTCCTGACAAAAGATGGCCTGACCAAGCGCCGACGGCTGCTTGAGGATCTTCACTTCTTCACCAAGGACACCGTGCTTCAGACCCTGCGCGACGAGCATTATGAAATTGTGGATTGGTTCTACGCGCCGCGCTCCATCTACCGGTCGAGCAAAATCAAAGAGAAGATTCGCCAGTTGCCTCGCGCCTTCTTTTTCTCGTTGCACAAGGACTTCGCCGTACGCCTGCTGGGCGGGTACACACTTTTCGTGCTGGCAAAATGAACCGGTGGCCACACGGAATGACTTCGTGAAAGCTCACCAATTTTTCGTCCCCTCCAACCACATAGAGAGAGTTCTGCCAGATTCGCTCTTTGATCTCGTCAACTGAGGGAACCAGGTCGAAGGCAGCTTCTCAGAGGATAGAAATCAAATGGAAAAATGTGACGTAGCCATCGTGGGCGCCGGCCCGTACGGCTTATCTGCGGCCGCCCATCTCGCGTCCGTGAAAGGATTGGAGGTAAGACTTTTTGGGGAAACCATGTCGTTCTGGGAGCGGCATATGCCCGAGGCGATGCTTCTCCGCTCTCCTTGGGACGGCTCGCATATTGCCGATCCGGAGAATCGATTGACGCTGGACGCGTACCGGAACGTGAACGGAAACGGTCACCTGGCGGAGCCACTGCCGCTCGAGGAATTTATCCGTTACGGGCACTGGTTCGGTGAGCAGGCGAAGCTGTCACCCGATCGGCGGAAGGTCATGCGAATCCAGCCGGCTCCTGCCGGATATCAGCTTGAGCTCGAAAACGGCGAACCATGGTTTGCACGTCGTGTTGTGGTAGCAGCAGGCATACAATTCTTTGCCCATCGCCCAAAAATATTCGCTCGCCTTCCGTCATCTCTGGTAGCCCACGCGTCCGAGCACAGGGATTTTGACAAATTCCGCGGCAAGGAAGTTCTCGTCATAGGAGGTGGACAAAGCGCCCTGGAGACAGCCGCCCTCTTGTCGGAAGCGGGAGCCTATGTCGAAGTGCTGGTTCGCAATTCGAAGGTTCATTGGCTTGGGCGCCACCAGTGGATGAGCTCGAAGCGCCTTGCGTGGATGTTTTATGGGCGCGGCGGCATAGGTCCGGCTGGGGTTAGCCTGGCAATCCAGCGACCGGATCTGTTCCGCCGCTTGCCGCGTCGAATTCAAGATTGGTCGGGGGCGAGAGCCGTGCGTCCGGCGGGGGCTGCCTGGCTCAAACCTCGTACCCAGAATGTAACCATTCATACCAACGCATTGGTGGACCAAGTGCGAATCGAGGGAGAGCGTCTCCACCTTCGATTGAGTGACGAAGATGAACGTATTGTCGATCATGTCGTTCTCGGGACCGGCTATCGGGTCAACCTTGCGCTCTATCCGTTCCTTCCGCCAGAGGTTCTTAGGCGGCTAGACCTCGTCCATGGTTATCCGCGTCTGGACGCGGGATTGGAGAGCTCCTTGTCCGGCCTGCACTTTCTGGGAGCCCCCGCAGCGTGGAGTTTCGGACCGCTGATGAAGTTCGTGGCGGGCACGGAATTCTCCTCCAACGCGCTCCGGGAGAGGATACTTGAGACGAGCGGACCTGTGCGCCTGGCCCCGTACAGACAGGTTCCAGCCCGCCTCCCTCAGACCAGGCGGCCAGCTGCCAACATTGCGGTCAGCGAAACCAGAGCTTTTCACGAGAGCGCAGCCTCTTATCCGCCTAACAGCGCCCCTCCACAAACTTAAACCGAAGACTGAATCCGATCTAAGGTCATGCTTTTTGACTCGCCCATTTACGTCGTCTTCCTGGTCCTTGTGGTGCTGGCGTACTGGCGGCTCAGTCACCGCACGCAGAACGTTTTCCTTCTGTTGGCCAGCTATTTCTTCTACGGCTGGTGGGACTGGCGCTTTCTCGCACTGATGATCGGCGGGACGGCGGCGGATTTCTTCATTGCCCGCAACCTGGTTCCTGGCCGGCCCAAGTCCAACCGGAAGAAGTGGCTTGTCCTCTCGCTGATCTTGAATTTCACGATCCTGGGGGTCTTCAAGTACTTTAACTTCTTCGCCGACTCTCTTGCCGCGGCACTTAATCTCTTCGGTATCCACCATGTCCCCTTGCCTCTAATTCGCATCATTCTTCCCCCCGGCATCTCGTTTTATACCTTCGAAGAAGTCGCCTATGTCGTGGATGTCTACAAGGGCAAGGTCGAGCCTTCGAAGTCCTTCCTGGATTACAGTCTCTTTATCAGCCTCTTCCCGCACCTGATTGCGGGTCCTATTCAAAGACCCGGCAGCTTGCTACCGCAGATTCAAAAAGAACGCTCTCTCGATGGAGACCGGTTTTTTGATGGGCTGATGCTGATTTTTTCCGGGCTTATCCGCAAGTGCGTGATTGCAGACAACTGCGCGTTGCTCGCCAATGCCGCATTTGGCGGCCAATTGGGGCCTCCGAATTTCTGGGTTGTCCTCATCGGAGTGTGGGCATTCGCCTGGCAAGTGTATGGAGATTTCAGCGGTTACACCGACATTGCGCGCGGCAGCGCACAATTGCTGGGCTTCCATTTCGTGATCAACTTCCATCAGCCCTATCTATCCCAGTCGCTGCAAGAGTTCTGGCGGCGCTGGCACATTAGTTTGAGCACCTGGCTGCGCGACTACGTCTATATTCCGTTGGGCGGGAGCAGGTGTGGAAATTGGAACACCTATCAAAACCTCTTCATAACCATGCTCCTGGCGGGTCTCTGGCATGGTGCGAATTGGACCTACGTCGTGTTTGGCGCCATCCACGGCGTGGTGATGTCGGTGGAACGCTTTTTGTACGGAGGCAAGCCCAGCGATCGAGCAACCGGTTGGGTCGTCTGGCCGCGACGTATTGTCACCTTCAATATTCTTTGCCTGAGCTTCGCATTCTTCCGAGCGCCATCGCTTAGCGCGGCGGTCGAGTTCCTTCGTGGACTTGCCCACTTCGCCTGGCGCAGTGAATATCTCTCATCTTTCGTGATGCTCTCTTTGTTCTCTTTCCCTTTGTTTTGTGCGGATCTGTTGCTGGAATCCAGCAACCACGAATATCTGTTTGCGGAGTCGCACTATGCCATCAGGACGGCCATGGCAGCCATCGCTATCATCATATTGGCGATCCTCTCGGGCACTAACTTCAGCACGTTCATCTACTTCCAGTTCTGAGGCTACCTCCCTGCGCTACGCCAAGATTCTGGTCGGTATTTGCGCGATCCTGGTCATCGCGCTTGAGGTTTCGTCCGTTTATCTATTGAAGAATTATTCGGTGACCTTTCGACGCGTATCGCGGCAATACGCTGAAGCCTTGAAGGTGCGCCCTGCTCGAGCGGGAGAACCAACCTCCGTCCTTATGGTGGGAAATTCTTTGCTTCTGCATGGCGTCGATGTTGACCGGCTTCGACAGCGGACATGGGAAAACATGCGGATCTATCCAATCTTCTTGGAAGGAACGGGCTACTACGACTGGCTCTATGGGCTTCGTCGCCTGTTTCGCCAGGGAGCAAGACCCCAGGTCGTCGTGGTCGGTCTTGAAGTGAATAGTGCTCTCGTCCATGGCGTGTGGGAGGAGTCGCCCATGTTGCTGTTAGACGCCAAGGACATCCTCGACGTAGCTTCCGACTTGGGGCTGGATCACACAGCTGCCAGCAACGTCTTACTTTCCCATGTGAGCGCGTTTTGGGGGATGCGCACCTTCTTTCGAAGGCGGGTTCTCCGTAGCCTGGTTCCCCATTACGAAGACCTTTTTCCCTTCGTTCGATCCGATCAAAACGCTTCGCAGGATCCGGAGCTTGAGGCAATGCTAAAATCCCGGCTCGAGAGTCTCCGTGAATTATGCGCCAAGCATGGCGCCAAACTGATGGTCGTGATTCCTCCGACTCCGTCTTCGGAAACTGCGGTTCACCGGATGGCCCTGGCAGCACAGAGAGCCGGAGTGGATGCGTTGGTCCCGATTGATCCTACCGTTCTGCCAGAAAGTTTCTACCTGAGAGATCGCGTCCATCTGAATCCCGAAGGCGCAGTGCGCTTCACATCCGCGCTGGCCGATGACCTTTCTAAGAAGGTTGTAACCGATCATTCCTCACTAACCCAACAGAGCCGACTCTGAGGGGCTGAGTTTATGCAATCCCCGGCTTTAAGCACGCCTCCGAAACCTCTCGCCAGCCAGCGCAAGGGCACTTGCGAGGGAGCCCTAGTCACAGGCGCCGACTACCGAGGGCTGGGGATCGTCCGCAGCCTGGGCCGTCGGGGGATACCGGTTTGGGTGATAAAGCAGGATGGGCAAATGCTGGGTGCAGCCTCTCGATACGCTACTCGCAGCCTGTCTTCTCCATCTTCGGAGGAAAGCCGCAAGCAACTCGATTTCCTCGTCAACTTAGCAATCAAAGAAGGAGTGGCAGGATGGGCAGTGTTCCCGACGTCGGATGACACGGTCATGCTGATCGCGCGTCATCATGCGTTGCTTTCCGAATTCTATCGTCTCACCACGCCGCACTGGAAAGTGTTGCGCTGGGGTTGTGACAAGCGGCTGTTGTACCGTCTCGCCGAGGATCTCAGGGTGGATCGGCCCTGGACGTTCTGTCCTCGCAATCGCGACGAGCTTGGCGCGCTGGAATGCCCGT
>QIAU01000035.1 GCA_003225055.1 Acidobacteriota bacterium | reverse complement strand
TCGTCGTTGCGACGGCTGTTTTCGGGATCCAGAGTGGTCTTGGAGACGAAGAAGCCTTTGCGGGCTCGCACCTCAACAACGCCTTCGTGAGCCACGGTCACCTTGAGCTTGTGCCAACCTGATTTCTTGGCGGAATCCTTGCTGAGATAGTACGTGAGCAGGTAGTAAGACGAAGAGTCATCGGTGGCATGCGCCATCGACTGCTGCAGGTCGTTCGCGTTATAGAAGGCTTGGCCACCAGTCATATCCGCAAAAGAGCGCAGCGTCGAGAGGGATAGTTCACGGACGCTCTCGGGGTTCGGCATTTCTGAGGCGCGAAGTGTCTGCGCGCGCGTCGCGATGCTGCGGCTCATATCCCGAGGGCGATTGGCGTCGTAATCATCGCTCCCTGGGGACAGTCCACGAATGTCGACGGGATATGCAGCGATATTCGCATCGTCCAACATCTGGAAGGTGCGCTGGTACACATCAGGACTAAGTCCGCCATAGCTCATTTCCGTCTGATCATGCATCAAGAAGGGGAAGCTGCCGGTTGCCCAGATGAGCGCCTTCCGACCCGGGACAGCAGCGTACGCCTGCGCCAAGTGCTGCATGGCTTCCAAGGTTATCCTAATCGCAAACGCTTCGCGAGAGGCAGCCGCTTGAGCGTTAATGATGCGCGGCTGCGCGACGAGCTTGATCACGTCAGGGTTCAAAAGATTGGACAAAGCGCCGGATTCGGCCAGAGTGACCCTGTTCTGCGCCTCGAGACCCTGTGTCTGAGCCTGCTGTTCATTCGTGTCGAGGCGTGCGATACCTCTAGTGACACTCTTCAGCGCGGCAACAAGTACCGCAGGATCAGTGGTGAAGTCGTGAATCTGATGAAGCCCGGCCTGATCAATTGTGACAAGAGACACGAGCGTGTCCTCTTTTACCGACTCAGCGAGGTATTTCAAGAGGGAGCGCCGCGCAAAAACCTCGTCCGCCCAGGTCGTATTCAAGAAATCCAAAGCAATTATCACCAGCACACGGGATGAGGGATCGCCAACGACCTCGTTGGTGTAGGAGTTTGGCACGGGGCCGGTAGCGCGGTGCATAGGCGTCTTATTAGCGCTGATCTCCTCAAAACGGGCAATCGGCTGGGCTTTCCCCTCTTCCTCGACTCGAAAGTCATCTTTCGTCAAATTTGCCATGTGATTTCCATGTTTGCCGGTTACAACGACAGGCACAACAACTAGATTTGCTCGCGAGGTGATAGTTGAGGCCGGCGTCTCCGCCTGCAGCGCTCGGGAATGAGTAGCTGAGGTTAGGACCAGGACTGCCAAGAAAGAGAACAAGCTGGGTTTCATGCCGCACCTCTTAAGAATCTGCGCAACCAATTGACGGAACGGCGAAAGTATATAGCAGTGCCGCGGGCTTGTTGCCAGTTATCAGCGCGCAAGCGTGCAAGCGTTAAGGAAAAAATTAGGGCATCCCACACTGGGATGCCCTTCGAATGAGATCCCCACGTCCTTAGAAGGTGATCTTGGCACCGAGCTGGATGATACGCGGATCCCGGGCAGAACGGACCTGGCCAAAAACGCCGCCGCCGCCATTCTGCACGTCCTGCTGGGCCCCGCTTCCCGCAACATTGTCGGGCAGCAGGAACTGCGTGTGGTTGAAAACGTTGAAGAATTCAAACCGCAGTTCGAGTCCGACGCGCTCAGTAATCCTGGTGTCCTTGGCTACAACAGCATCTGTATTGGAGAGCCCAGGACCATGGAACGTATTACGACCAAGGTTGCCCATCGTGCCGAGTGCTGCCGGAGCAAAGGAATTAGGATCGAACCAGTAATGGGCTGGGCCCGCGCCGAAGTCGTTCAGTCGACGGGGATCCAGCAGCTTGAGAGAGACTACTTGATCCGGTCGATCCCAGCACGAGTAGTATTCGAAGGCATCACAGAAAAACGAGGTGAAGCCAGAATCGCCGATGGTGACTGGGAAACCAGTCTGATAACTAGTGATCCCGCTCACGCGCCAGCCGTTCACCAGACGGTTCACGAAACCATTGGAGTGTAGTTTTGGGAAGTCGTAGGTGTAGGTGACGACTACGCGGTGACGGGCGTCGAAAGCCGAATCACCACGGTCCAATGCAGCAATCGGGCTGTTGCCGCGAAGGCCGGTGAATGCCAGATCCTCATAGCTGGAGTTCTCGTCAATCGAGTGGCTCCAGGTGTAGGTGGCGAAGAACGAGATTCCATGTGTCATCGCCTTATTGGCGGTGATTTGCAGAGAGTTGTACCAGGAGTTCGCCCGAGTCCCTTCCGTTCCCAGAGAAGCGAAGATATTACCAGGATAAAGGGAGTTACCAGGGAACAACTGGTGTTGGAATACGAAGTCTCCGCCTGAGCAACCTGGATCCGCCACGCAAGCATCGTGTCCCGCCTGGGTAATCGGGTTAGCCTCGATGGACGTGATCAGTTTGCGGGCGGTCGATCCCACGTACCCGGCGGTAAGAATGGTCTTGGCGGGCAATTCACGTTGCCACGATAAGTGGTAGTTCATGGAGTACGGACTAGCAAACTTCGAATCCAACAGGTTGATCGACAGCGGGAGGAAAGGACTGAAGTCAACCGCAGTGTTACCCGGCTGCGGAGGCGTGAACGGGAACTTGTTGGCTTCGGAAACCCCCGGGTTGCCAGTGATGTCGGTGAAGGGGTCTGCAAAGCCAGGAGATCCGCCTACATCAGTCGCACCGCTGCTGCTCAGAGAGAACGGCGGCGCACCCAGGAACTGCAAAAGGAGTTCTTCTTCACTGCGGTTATAGTACAAGCCGAAGCCGCCAGTGATTGACGTCTTGCCTGTTCCACCCAGGAACCAGTTCTCACCACCCGGACTGTAGGCAAAGCCCACGCGCGGTCCGAAGTGCCCGTACTTGGTGGAAACACCGGAATATTTGTCGCAATCACGATCACCCGGGAAGACAAGCCCGGCAGGAGCGGTTGGGAAGACGGTGGACTGCTGATTAGGACGGAAGCAGTTGGTCGACACGCCCCGGTTAAAGTTCTGCGCGATGGGAGTATCCACTTGATAGCCGGTTCCAAGGGTAACGGTCAGATTATTCTTGATCCGCCATTGATCCTGAAAGTAAGCATAAAGCTCCTTTGCGGTGGCATCAATATGGCCGCCACTGGATTGGGCATAGGTCGCCGGAATGCCCAACAGAAAATCGAGCCCAGTAATTCCGGTACTATGCGTCGCCGTAGTATTGAAGCCAAACTGGCCGTTGTTGTTTCCATAGAAGGGATTCGCAACCATAAAAGAACGGCCTTCGAAGCCCATCTTCAGGGAATGTTTGCCAATAATTTTGCTGAAGTTGTCCGTAAGCTGATAAGTAGTATCAACTCTGGGCTGCGGGCCGTTGCTGCTG
>QIAU01000034.1:4217-5719 GCA_003225055.1 Acidobacteriota bacterium | reverse complement strand
GGTAAGATTGAGGCCCGAGGTAAGGAATTAGCCGTTACGGTTACGGCGTCGAACGTTTCCAGGGGAGACATAATCGACCAGGAGACGTGGCAGGTTCCACGTACAGAGTCCCTAGATGCTCTAGCGCTACAGCCAATTCAAGCGAAGACTCCCTTCTATCTGCCGGGTCAAGAGGGAGTGAGCGTCCCGTCTTGTGCATACTGTCCCAGACTCGCGCGTCAGTTCAGGAGTGATATCTGGAAACCCTATCGGTTGAATCGAATCGACCTGAATCTCGCCTTCCTCCATACGGTACCGCGCACCTACTCTGACGTGGGGACGCGTCCAGATTCGCACACTGCAAGTGATTTCTCCGCGACGTACTCCCTCGCGAAGTCGTTTAGTGAACGTCATGATGATAGTTTACGAAAATACTTCACCGTTGGCTAAGTCCCATGTATAACGTCGTCGGCGCTGTCAAGAGTTTTTTTTAGACACCTCCGCGCCTGCGAGCCGGGAGCGGGGTCAAGGGCGCCCGCGAAAGCGGGCGTTCATCGAAGACCCTTGACGCCGCGGACGGCTCGCCACCATGCGCGGCAGGACGAAGCGGAGCTTCGTCCCTGTTAGGAATCCGTTGGTTCACCTCGACCAAGGCTCGCTCCTTAGAATCCTACGGGGAATTTAACTAACTCCCCCAATCATGTATGCGATCTTAACTTCAGACCATGATTTGTTCTCCGATCTCCCCGTTCTTCTGCAAAGGGGAGGCAGGGCACTCAATCAATTAGACGATAGGCTTTCGCCTACCACAGGACTTACCGGGCTACCCTGCATGCGCGCGGCGGTGCTCGGCTGGAAAAGGCCTTTGATTGCTTGCGTACCCGATCCGAAGGTTAGCGAGCGACCGTGGCTGATTGCGGAGGCCGCTCTGCGCCCGCCTTATTACCTGGGGATGAAGCGGCCAACGGAGATGGCCCTATCGGCATGATCGTATTGTCGCCCTTTGCTAAGGGAAACGGCTACAACAACTCCCTTTATTACGATCACGGCTCGACGCTTCGCACTTTCGAAGAAATTTTCGGGGTGATGCCACTGTTGAACGATGCTGCCAACCAGAAGGATCTGAGGGATTTGTTTGCGGTATTTCCATAGTGAGTATCAATTGCGTTGGTTCTCTAGCACAATTCGGGCATATCGCATTCACAAGTCACCTGTGGTACGCAAAAGTCCATTCAGCTGTTTTCTACAGAATTTGACGACTCTCCCCACGCCTAAAAAAGGCGGCGGATTCCTCGGAGTTACTATGCGACATTGCCGCATACCTCCGACGATGTTTCCTGCTTCACGGGCACACGCCTAAACTCGCGTTTAGGTCTTACTGTGCCTCCACAGGCTAATACCGAGCGTCCCTCGGCTAAGATTCTCAAACCTTCGACGAAAATGTTTACGACGGCATTCTCGTCCCGCTGATGTTCGGTATGGCAACTCGAACACGTCCAACGGTCTTGGAGTTTGAGGTCTAC
>QIAU01000034.1:0-4177 GCA_003225055.1 Acidobacteriota bacterium | reverse complement strand
TCCCCAATGATCCAGCCCTTGATCAGTAGTCGTTGCAGCGCTGGGTAAAGCGAGCCCTCTTCGACGGTCAGCACGTCCTCCGAGGTCTGCTGGATGTAATCGGCAATCTCAAAACCGTGCATTTCGCCGCGGCGCGCCACGCTCTTGAGAATGAGCATTTCGAGCGTGCCGGGCGGAATCGGCTCACGGGCCGACATGACATAGAGAGTCTATGTTATACAGGAGAAGATTGCAATGCCTTGCTAGTTTGCGAGGGGAAGGCGTGAGATGCGACGAAGACTGTGGCCCTTCCTGCGGAGTAGAAGAATGGCGCGGTGATTCCGGCCCCAGCGGAAGGGTCGACTATTTGGGGTGAGGAATAATGGAGACAATCGTGTACGTGTCCCTCTGCACTTGAAAATAGAATCGCCAGTCACGATTTATTCTGGCCTGCCAAATATCATTGGCCTGATCGTATTTCTTGGCCCGAAGCGAGGGGTGGCGAAGGTTCTCAGCCAGCAGGCCAACCTGTTTGTCGAAAGCTTTCTGCACAGAAGCGGGAGCGCCTCGATAGTCCTGCCAGGCGCGGTGGGTTAGGAGCCACTTCATCGACCGTGGCGCTTAGTTCTCCTGACGGGTTTCCGACCCTTGCCTTTGAGAGCTGCCAGCATTTCGGCAGCACTGGCAAAGGGTCCGTGGACGCGGCCCTTCTTGAGGTCGTCCAATCCTTCCGCAAGGGCCCGGTCGACAATGGATTTAGGCGTGAACACAATCTGGCCCTTATCGGCCTGGGCTTCCAGAAGGTCGCCGACCCGGACCCCGACTTGTTCGCGCACCCGCTGCGGGATTACGACCTGGTATTTTTTCTGGATCGTGACGATGGGCATAGGTGAACAGTTCAACTGTCTAACTCTAGCTTGTCAGCTGACGAGGACACAATCAATACGCATGCAGCGGTTTTCAAAAGAGTGGCAGAAAGAGTACAAATCAAACGCGACCGCGCACCTAGCGTTTGCAGGGCTTTGCGGCAAAGCCACAACTGGTCTGGTGCCTGGCCCACTTCCGTGGTAGGATTTTCCTACCTATGGCGACTCACAATCCCATGCTCGAATACCTGACTACGACCAAGATCGGCGAGAAGGGCCAGCTTACTGTTCCCAAGCAGTTCCGCGAGGATCTTGGGTTGGGTCATGGTGCGCCCTTTGCGGTCCTGCGTCTGGGGGATGGTCTCATCCTTGTGCCGGAACAGCAGCGCTTTGAACGACTGTGCCAGCAAGTAAGCTCAAGTTTGACTGCCGCAGGATTGACGCCGGGCGACCTCCTTGCGACACTCCCCGAGGCCCGCAATCGCGTTTACGCGCGCCGCTACGGAAAGAAGACACTAGCCACCGCCTTCCGGCGCCGTTCTCGAAGCTATCGCGGGAAGTGACTGGACAACGCAGAATCCGCCTTTTCCTCGACTCAAACGTCCTAACCGGAGGAATCGTTTCTCCCTGGGGACTCGACAAAGCCACATTGTCCCTTTGCGCCGCGAAGGTCTGTAGGCTGGTTCTGGCCGATGTAGTCCGCGATGAAGTCGAAGAGAACCTACTCCTCCATGCAGAACGTCTGCCGGCCCTCGATGCCGACCAGTTGATTGAGGATTACCGACACCTCATCAAACTCACCAACCCCGAAATCATTCCCTACCCCGACAAGGATCTGGTTCGTTTGAATCGGCATCTGATCCGCCACGCAGCCGATCTTCCGGTCCTCCTGTCAGCCATGGCGAGCACACCAGATTGGTTGCTCACCCACAATACGAAGCACTTCACGCACGCCGTCGCTCAACGGACGTCGCTCCGTATTGCTAGGCCGGCAGAGTTCTTTCGGGCGCTGTCGGCGTTATTCCGGTAGACGTAAAGGCTACGTTACTGGAGAGATTCGCTGATCAGAGGGCACCGGTGTCTAATTTCAATGTGACCCCTTTCCGGAAGCCGAACCTATGACGAGTTTTACATGGGCCTGCGGCCCACCCATCGAAATGAAAATTTAAGTCGAGTCGGCGCGTATCATCCAGCGTGGACGGCAAAGGTCGTTTGCACTCGGGATGAAGTGAGGCCGTAGATGAGTTTGATCTGGAACGTGCGTTTTGGACCAATCTGTGTCGCGCCAGGCGCGGCTGGTGGGACGCAAGGATCGACCGGCCGGCCAGTCCCTTTCATCCAGCACCGCTGGACGGAATGGCGGGGAGGCAGCACCTGCGCTAGGTCAGAAGCTGCGCAGCAAGAAATCTCGGGCGCTCGCCAGCACCTTCTCACGCATCGCAAGATCTGGCAGCAGGCGGGCAATTTCAACTGCCCCGATCATCGTCGAAAAAATGGCAAAAAAGGCGCGCTCTTTGTCCGCGGTTCGCCGCCCAGGCATGAACGGTGTCATTCGGCTCTTGTAGTTCACCAGCTCCGCAACGATCTGAGGCTTCATCCTCTTATCGACCCGCGCCAATTCAGGTCCGAGTGTCGCCAAGGGGCATCCGTGGTCGGGATGTTCGCAGTGTTCCGGGCGCAAATAGGTTCTCACAATCGCCTTCCAGTCCTCCCCGGGCGGCGATTGTTCAGCGGCTTGGACCAACCTATTTTCGATTTCCCGAAAGCCCTCGCTAAGGGATTCCACCAGCAGATCGTCCTTGCTCTTGAAATGCTTGTAAAAGCCTCCGTGAGTCAGGCCTGTGTCCCCCATCACAGCTGCAACCCCCGCCCCGTTTAGCCCGTCAGCGCGAACCCGCCGCGAAGCGTCTTTCACAATCTTTTGATGGATTTCGGCCTTATGGCCGGGCTGATAACGCATGGCTATAGGATGCTGCGAATCATCTCACGATGCAACCCGGTGCACCATGCTGACCGGAATGACGAAAAAGTCGAATCCATAGGATTATGTATATCATCCTATGACAAATGAAAGGAGCTTTTTATGACTCATCCAATTTTGGTCACAGGCGCGGCTGGTGGGACGCAAGGATCGACCGGCCGGCTGGTCGCAAGTCTTTTGCTGGAACAAGGTATTCCAGTTCGCGCTTTAGTTCATAAACTCGACGCCAGGTCTGATGGCCTACGCAGGCAGGGCGCGGAGGTGGTCGAGGGCGACCTCCTAAATCCTGCTTCGGCCCAATCCGCCGTGCGGAATGTCAAGCGCGCATACTTCACCTATCCCGTTGCCGACGGGTTGCTCGAGGCAGCCACAATCTTCGCCGCCGCCGCTCGCGATGCGGGCCTGGAACTGGTGGTGAACAATTCGCAGTTTCAAGGCACGCCTGACGATCCCGCTTTTCGCGATCCACGATACGCTCCCAGCTTCCGCAATTTGCAGCACCGGCTGGCCGATCGCATCTTTGACTGGGCACAGGTCGGAGTTGTTCATCTCCAGGCACCGCCCTACTATGAGAACGTGCGCGCTCTTGTCAGCCGGAGCGTCGCCGAGCGAAGCACTGCCTTCCTGCCGTGGGGAGAGGATACGACCGTCATTCCACTCGTCGGCGCGGAAGATGTCGCACATGTAGCCGCAGCTCTGCTGGCTAATCCTGGTACCCCGTCTCAAGGCGTTTACCCTCTGGTCAGTGAAACTCCAACGGTGAAAGGGCTGATGGAAGCTCTCGGGCGGGCAATCGGGCGGCCAATTCGATACGTGCCAATCACGGACGAGCAATGGGCCAATAGAGTGAAGGAGCGGATCAATCCCCACGCACTCGATCACCTGACACATCTCTGGCAATACTTCCGGAAAGGCAACGAACATTTTCGCGCTACCGATGCCATCCGCGTGGTTACCGGACGAGATCCGCAGACATTGGAGGACTTCTTCCGATCAAATGCTGAATTCATGAACGCGGCGGGTCAATGAGGTCGTTGGACAGTTCAAAGAACACCCACAGTTCCTTGGCTGACACATCTCACCATTGCAAAGAGGAGGGTCAAATGTCGCCGCAAATCATCTTCCAACTGCAGCTCATTCTAGTGCAGTGTCTGCTAAATAACTAAGCACTTATCGCTTCCGCTTTCTGGACTTGGGGCTGGTACAGCCGGGCTGGATCTGCTCCAAAGTCCGCCGACAGCGAGTGAGTTTTTCCTGAATCGATTCGACGGTGGCGGTCCACACGAAGGGTTGAGGATTCTCGTTCCAAACCTTGCACACGAAGGGTTGAGGATTCTCGTTCCAAACCTTG
>QIAU01000086.1 GCA_003225055.1 Acidobacteriota bacterium | reverse complement strand
CTTCCCGGCCGCTATTTCCGCATGACGATTGCTAACCAGCCTGTTGGCGGTTTCGCGTCGTTCTCGCAGCTGGTCCCGCCCAGTCCCGTGCCGTCTAGGTTCCCGACCAGCGTCAATGGCATGCCATTCCCTCTGACATCGATCGATGTCACCATCGGGGCGCATTCCGGGATTTCGCGCACGGTATTTGCGGTGTCCACCAATCCGGTTGCCACGATCGCGGTGAACGTCAACGAGATTACCGGCCTCGGCGGAACGGTCATGTCGGGTGGGCTCTCCGGTTTCCTCGTGCTGAATGCCGATGGTACTGTTCCCCCCAATCTGGTGGATCCCAACGGCAGCACCAATCCGAACACCAGCATTACTAATGTCGAACTTTACGATCCGGCAATTACTGGCCCGGCGATTACGGGTCCCGCTATTACCGGTCCGGCGATTACAGGCCCAGCGATCACCGGTCCAGCCATCACGGGCAACAACGTAACCAGTCCCGCCATTACCGGCCCAGCCATCACAGGACCTGCGATCACCGGTCCGGCGATTACCGGGACAGCAGTTCAGGATCCTGCGATCACCGGGCCGGCCATCACCGGATCACCGGTTTCTGATGGGACGTACACGCTCACAAACCCGGGCAATACCGGGGCTGCGTATAACATCAAATTGGTGGGCTGCGACGTCTCACCTTGCAAAGACACCCCCCTGCAGCTGGTGATGAGCCAGATCTACACCACGCCTGGAACCAATGGAAACTGCGAGCTGAATCTGCAGCAGCAAAGCATCACGTTGTCCAACGTCCCTACCGCGGCCTTTACGCCGATCAACCAACTGGGAAACCCGGCGATCACGGGCACGTCAGTGACCGACGCGTCCATCAACTTGCCGCCGGGCGACACAGCCTTGATAACCCTGCGCGGCCATGTGGATCAGCAAACCCTGGGTACGATTCTCACGCAAGTCACTCCCGCGGTCGTGCCCCAGGCGATCGATAGCAACAACACAACAGCCACCACTCCGACCGCAGTGTTGCCAGTTTTCATAACGACCTTCACGTTGCCAAACGGAATTGTGGGTCAGGCTTATCCCACAACCACGTTGCAAGCCATCGGCGGAACACTTGGAGTCGAATGCGATTACCAGTGGTCGTGGACTGGAAATCCTCCCGGGTTGAATCTCGTGGGTAACACGATCAGCGGCACTCCAACCGCCAGTGGAACCTACAACGTTCAAGTTCAGGTGGTGGACTGCGCCGAGCACAGTGCGATTCGAATGCTGAGCATCAACATCATCCCGCAGCTGTTCATCACGAGGACAGCACTGTCCTCGAGCGTCGTGGGAATTCCATATCAGCAGCAACAACTCAATGCGACGGGTGGCATTCCTCCTTACTGCTGGTCGCTCAGTCCAAACACCTGCGCCAACGGAACCGTTTCAATCGGCAAGACCGGCTTCACCCTTGATGCCGCCGGGCGCGTCGGAGGCACCCCACAGTTCATGGGAAACAACCAGTTCACAGTTTATGTGATGGATTCCGCAAGAATGACTCAGATTGCATCGCGCCTGATCACGATGTCGGTGTCCGGGCCGATAATCAACCCTACAACTCTGGCCGACGGGACCGTCGGCTCCAGCTATACCGCGAGCCTGCTGGTTACCGGAGGGGTGGGCACAGTGGCCTGGAGCGTCCCTTCAGGTACGCTGCCGCCCGGACTCGTGCTCGACGGGTTGGCCGGCCAGATTTCCGGGACGCCCACCTCAGGTGGCATCTTTAACTTTACCGCCCAGCTGACCGACTCCAACGGCAACTACGGAACACAAGCGCTGACGCTGCGCATCGTAATGCTGCGGTTTGGAGATCTCCTGGTCGCGGATGGCAGTCCATCGGCGGGATCCGGAACCCTCCTGCGCATCACGTCGGCCGGGGCCTCGTCCACCATTGCGAGCATCCCGAACGGGTCGCCGACCGCGGTCGCAGTGGATGCCAACACCGGCAATATTTATGTAGCGGTCGCGGCTGGAATACCGAGGGTTGTGAAGATAAGCCGGTTCGGCCAGGTGAGCGACTTCGTGCGGGGCGGAATACTGCGCGGTCCAGTCGCTGTAGCCGTGGATAACGCAGGCAACGTATACGTCGGCGACAATAACACGGATGCGATCTATAAGTTCAATTCCGCGGGCACCCAGGTGGATGCGAGTGGCAATCCAACGACCAGCACGTTCGTTGCCCTGCCGAGTTCGCCGGATACTCTGCAAGACATCCGTATGGTGTTCGACCAGGCCTCGCCGCAGAACCTTTTCGTCGCCAGCGATGATGTAGGCGACCAACTCGTTCAGGTCGAACTGGATGAGTTCAGCCCGACCGGCCAGGAGACCGTGCTCTACAACACAACGACAAATACAGATCTGTCTCCTGCGATCACCGGTGTTGGCGGCATTGTCCTATTCTCGGACGGCAGCGTAGATATTGCTGATTATCTGTCGGCTAACGACCTGGGGCCTGCAATCTACAAGATCTCTAACCCAGGCACTAAAATCATGACTACCAGCACGGTGGTAAGCAGCGACACAGGTCTCTGTTGCAATATCACTGGTATGGCCAATCCTACGAGCACGATTAACACAACCTTGTATCTGAGCTTGAACGGTGTGGGCGGCGGGCCAACGCGGCTGCAGCGAGTCATTCCGGAGATGCAGATTACAAGCACGGTACCGGTCACCGGAACGCCATTGACGTTTGCAAATGACGTGGCATTCTTTGACTTCCCGATCCCGCAGATCCCGCAGTAAGATCGAGGTATCGAAAAGCTTGATTCCTGTCATCCTCAGCCGGTACGCAGCAGACTAGGGCACTTCGGAATTTCATTTCAGACGGCGTCGGGCATCCGCGAGTATCGGGTCCTGACCGCCTTTTTCTTTGATTCCCACGAAGACGGCATAGGAATTTTTCGATACAGGCGACTTCAAGCCCTCTTGTGCACGACCCAGATAGTAGTAGACGGCGGGAAAGACAAAGTAAGAAGGCGCCTCATCAAGAAAAACCGCGGTAGCTTCCCCGCGCCGCTTTTGGCAGACTTCAAGATCGGACTCTGCTTCCGCAAACGCTCCGGACGCAATATAAGCGCGTGCATAATCGAAGCGGCCCATCCAAGTGTCGGCAAGTTTGCGCGATTCCGTGAAGAGCCGGATCGCGTCCTGAGCATTGCCTTGCTTCAACGCCGCTTCACCTTCGATTAGCTTAGCGTAGGCCTGAGGATCGCTCTCCAGCTTCGAGGAGAGTTGCTGCGCGAGCGCCAGCGCTCTCTTGGAATTATTTGCTTCCAGATATGCACGAGCGGCCCAAAACGTTACTCCTGTTTCCTTGCTCTGCAACAGCGCGCGGTCGGCGGCGCGGACTGCGCCCGTCGTCTCTCCCGCCAGAAGATGGGCTTGGGCCAGAATTGCAAGCTTGTTCGCAGCTCCATCCGCATTCTTATTCGCGAGATCTTCGCTCGCCCCATTTTCCAATAGCTTGATCGCATCCCGAACGCGGCCTTCGTAGAGCGCGACATCGGCCAAACCGGAGGCGGCAGCCGATGCTCCCTGAGGACCAAGCTTTTCCAGTCGCCCATAGGTCTCGATGGCCTGTTCCGGATGACCTTCTCCCAGCTGCGGCAGGGCGGTACCCATGTATGCCATCACCAGCGACGAGTTCATCTCGAGAACCGCACCTTCTTCGCGGATTGCGGTGTCAAAGTCGCCGGCGTACATTGCATACAGACCGAGATTGCTGCGCTGGACGATGTTCTTGGGATAAATCGCCAGACCCTTGCGCGCTTCCTCCAGGGCTCGCCCCATGTCGCGACGGAAGAAATAGGCGAGCGCAAGATTCGCCAAGCCTGCGCTGTCAGCCGGGTATTGCTTGACCAGTTCGGTTTGCTCTTCAATGGCCTTATCGGTATTACGTATCAGCAGGTAGTACCCCCCACGAGTACGGTACTTCTCACGGTCACTCATGCGATCAATGTTGGCAAGAGCCAGTTGAAAATACTTTCCCGCCTGCTGAACCTGGCCCATGTTGTAGTAGGTTACCGCCATGGTGGCATAAGCGCGGCCCATCCTGGGATCGAACTCCAGAGCCTTGTGAAAATGCTCGATAGCGTCGTTCCACCTGCCGGCAAGTTGCGCAGTCTGTCCCACCGCGTATTCGTGCGCTGCCTCCAGTGAGCCGGTGGTGAAGGTTTCGGCCGCTGCGAGCTGGATTGACTCTGGTGAGGTGTCGCCCAGCGCCCGTCGGACCTGCGCCGCGAGATTGCCCATCGCGGCGAGCACATCTTTCTTGTCGGCCCGCTGACTTCGATTGGAGAACGCCTTGCCGGTCACACCGTCTTCGGCCTTGACAGAAACCCGGTAAGTGCCCCCATCGCGCATGATCGACCCGGTCACCACCGTCCCTATGCCTTCGCGCGTGGCGACAAGCCGGGCCAGCTGCTCGCTCAACACCGTGGCCCCCGGCTGTAACCGTGTAGCCAGCTTGTGCGCCTGGTCGCGATTGTAGGAGGTTATGAAGGGCGCGCCTTCGAGAGCCACCGTGAATGCTGGCTCCAGCGTCCCGTCAAACACCGGCTCCGACGTCTTATTCTCAAAATCTGAAACCAGGACACTCACAGTCGCATGCGGACCCTCCGGTGCCCTGAAGAGTTTTCTCCAGGCGGTCACGCCGGCTGTCGCCACCAGCGCGGTGGCAAGAACGATGGTCAACCACTTGTAGAGGCGGGGTACCGCGACGCGTTCTCTCAGAACCCCGGTAGAGCTTTGTGCGCCAGAAGGTTGGTATGCTTCTAGGTCTGCGAGCAGTTCCGCCGCGTTCTGGTAGCGATTGCGGCGCTCCGGTTCAAGGCAACGACTGACAATCCCGCTCAGAACGCGCGGAACGCTATTGTCCAGCTGACTCACCGGCACAGCGCGTTCTTGCGTGCGCCTCATCAGACTTTGCAACGCGCTTTCCGCCGGGTACGGCATCTTGCCGGTCAAGAGCTCGTAGAAGATCAGGCCGGCGGCGTAAATGTCAGACTGGGCGTCGACAGGTTGTCCCTTCGCCTGCTCAGGGGCCATGTACTCAGGCGTCCCGACCAGAGCACCTGTGAACGTCAGTCCGTTGCTGTCCTGCGTTCGCGCCAAGCCGAAATCCATCACCAGAACTTTGCGCTGCTTGTTGAGCATCACGTTCGAAGGTTTAAGGTCGCGGTGAATCACGCCTTCGGAATGAGAGGCGTCGAGAGCACGGCAGACTTGCTGCATGACGCGCACAGCCTCGGCGGGCGCAAATTTTCCCTGTTCACGCAGCAGCGTTTTCAAATCGCTGCCCTCGACATATTCCATGGTAAGAAACTTCAGCCCATCGGCTTCGCCCAGGTCGTATATACGGATTACGTTCTTGTGCGTGACCTGCCGCGCCAGGATCAGTTCCTGCTTGAAGCGCTTGAGAATCTCTGGGGAGTACGCGAGTTCAGGGCGAATGACTTTCAGAGCGACCAGGCGATCGACTTCGCAGTCCTGGGCCTTGTAAACCGCTCCCATGCCACCTTCGCCCAGCAAATGAAGGATCTCGTATCGCCCGCCCAGCACGGTTGTCGGCTTGAGCCCTGGAATGGAGCTCCCAAGGGCCAAGGTCTGGTCGCCCGAAGAACTGCCTGCAGCGGTCGCTGCTGAAATGCTGCGCGTTCGACCCGCATCTTTCATTGTTGGAAGTAAACTACCCGGGGAAGCGATCCAGGTGTCGGTGTGGCGGTCCTGCGCCCGCGCGTCTGGGGAAAGTATACTCCTCTTCTCCAGATTCAGGGCCTCCTTATATTTAAATGTCACCCAAGTGTTCACGCGGTAAGGGGCTAGTCAGGTGGTCACGCATCGTTGGATCTAACGAAGTGGCTGAGTTGTGAGAACCGTGGATGGACCTTGTGGACGTCTGTTGAGGTCCGCCAGGAGCGGGCCGTCAACCCTGGGTGAGTTTTGTTGGCAAGGTGTTGCCTTAGGTCTTCGTGGTCCCGAACGCCTATAGCCCCGAGTTTCTCGAATCGTGAGGGCCAAGTCAGTGCTGCGGCGTCTGGCACGGCAAGGAGAGGTCCCTCTACACCGTGCTCACGAGGCGGTCCGCGATCTGCTGGAGATAAGCTCAACCCCTACGGTGCGCGCTCGCCTGCCGACCGCAACTTATCCGTGACAATTCCTTACACCATGTTTCTAGCTTTCGTGGGCACGTCTCGATAAGCCTGCTGTACAACTCGCGCGCAAAAGTCGTCTCGGATCTGCGGGAAGATTTTGTAGAGCCAGGACGGCTAACGATTTGATCGTAGGAGCTTTGCCTCCGATGAGGCGATGGCACGAGGCCTCTCCTGTCGCATTTGTGGGCTGTCAGAAGCTCAGCTTCAGACCAAACTGGATAACGCGGTTAGGTTCACCAATCGCGATCACCGTCGCGGAACTTGGCAACGACGATGCCACGCAGCAGGTCTGGCCGAAGGAAGTACTCAGGAGACTCGGCGAGCCTGAAGTCGCGTTCCGAGGGTTCTCAAAATTAGCGTGGTTCAGGATGTTGAAGAATTCCGCACGGAACTGGAGGTTGACGCGTTCGGTCATCCTGAAATTCTTAGCGATTCCCGAATCCAGGTTCCAGAAGCTGGGACCCATGACAAAGTTGCGTCCCCACCCGTTTTGTCCTGGCTGCGGGATACAGAAATACGTCGGTGTACCGAGCACGTTCCGGCAATTGAAGTGAGGGTCGGCGGAATTGGTGATCAGCGGACCAGTCTGATACATCACCGGGCCTTCCACTCCGTTTACGAATTGCAGATGGCCCTGATCCAGGGGCCCTAGCACCGCTGCAGAGCTGACGTGACCACCATTGGCGGTGCGGGCACCGCTGGTGATGGTGTACGGTTCACCGCTCTGGAAGTTGAAGATCCCGGTGAACGCCCAACCTCCGATAATGGGGTTGAGCCACCCTGATGCGGTATCCACAAACCGTTTTCCTCGGCCGAACGGCAGCTCATACTGTAGGTTTGCCAGCAATACGTGCGTGTTGTTGAAGTCGGAAAGCGAACGATCGAGTCGGAAGTTGTGAATATCAGTTGGCGTGCGGCTGTTGGTAGTGCTCAACCCACCGCTGGTGCTGGCGCCCGTGGGGTCGACGGACATGTCGTCGATGGATTTGCTGAAGGTATACGACAGGCCAAAGTCGAATCCCCCTTCGAAGCGGCGGCGCATAGCGACGAAGAGACCGTGGTAATACGAGTCGCCGCCGGAGTCCTGGAAAAAGATCTGCGTGTACTGGGAATTGGGGCGGAAGTAGTTGGCTGCGAAACCTTTGGCCACAATGTTGGTGCGATCGGCGCGAGTCGCGAAGTCGCCGACATCGCCATTGTTGAAGTCATTCGTCGAGCTGCTCATGGTCAGGAAGGAGCTTCCCAGCATTTGAGCCAGCAGCGTCGGACTCTGTCCGGTCACTCCTGCAGGACAACTACTACCGTCTGCCTTGCAGCCGGCGAACAGATTCTGGCGAGCCACGTTGAAAGCTGACAGGAATGCGGAATTGATGTTGATCTGGTTCAGGTCGTAAGCGCGATAAAGATGCGTGCCGCGCTTCCCGACGTAGCCGACTTCTCCCACGACGCGCCACGGGAGTTCCCGCTGCACTGTCAGCGACCACTCGTGCACCGACGGGTTCCTCAGGTTAGGATCGAACGCTCCCACGTTAGGCGCCGCACCGTTCACCTGCGCTGGCTGGAGCAGTGCGGCTGAGGGCGTCGCTGTCGGCGCCGGCACGGTGGTTGGGAATCCTCCCGCGATGGTATTGGTGGTGCCGGACGGAGCCACGCAACCCGCGGAGACCGACACGACGCCACGCGTCCCCAGGTTGGTAACACACTCCAGGGCGAACCCCGGCACCTTGCCGGCCATGGCGGTCACCTGGAACGTGGAGATGGTATCGAACAGCCAGGCATATCCGACGCGAATCGAGGTCTGATTGTCGGGCGAAAACGCCAGCCCGATGCGTGGTCCGATCGAGCCCAAGTTGGAGTTTTTGAACCAACCGTCGGACTTAACAAACGTAACCGCTCCCTGTGATCCATCCATGGGTTTGTCGGGCACAAGCGTGTTCTTGGCATCGAACGGCGGCGGGTTGTATTCCCAACGAACGCCGGCATTCAGCGTCAGATTCTTCTTCAGGTGCCATTCGTCTTGCAGGTAGAGATCGTACTGGTGAGCCCGCGTGTAAACGGTTGCGTAACGCGACGCGGAGTAGGTGTTGGCGCCAAAATCGGCAAGGAAACCTTGCTCGATGACAGCAGGCATGCCGAACATGGTCACGATGGCTTCCTCCAGCGCATTTACATCCGTCCCGCTCGGTTTGGAGGGGTTGGAGGTGCCTGAACTGGCGGGGTTGGGGAGATTGAGAAAACCGCTCGGGCGGATCGACCGCAGGAACAAGATGCCGGGCGCCATGATCTGGCTGCCGAAGAAGCCGCGGCTGTCGTTGTGTACATAGAAGCGGAAATTTAGTCCGGCACGGATGGTGTGCGCACCGCGCGACCAGCTTACATTGTCAACGAACTGTGGCGTGGTAATCGCCCGCTGGGTATGAGGTGAGGTGCACAAGGGCGCGTCAATACCTTCTGTGCTGCTCGATCCGTGCATTGAGCCAAAGATGCATTCGTCAAACCATGGTGGATTCTTCGTCAAGTTGCCAAAATTCGGATTTGACTCCCCGAAGGTGAAATTGAACCGGAAGCGGTTGAAGCCGAAGGTGAATTCATTCACCAGATTGGGATTGAATGTGTGGCGCCAGCTAACGGAGAGATTCTTGCCGATGCGGCCGACTGCGCCGAGCGGAGGGAATCCCGGGTAAACCTCGGGGCGGGCATTCAGGAAATCGCCCAGTTCGGTGTTGTAGTAACTCTGGAGATAGCGGCCGAAAATATTGTCGCTCGGACTGAAGGTATGGTCGATGCGTCCCAGGTATCCCGGACCGATGAACTTGGACGGGGGGTTCCAGTTGAAAACGGCGCGGTTGAAACCGTCGCCTACGTTGTAGCCGTTCGGCGCCGGCAGAGTCTTCAGCGCGGCCATGATGGTGGGATCAGGTCCGGTTACGCCGGCAGGGAAGTTCGCCGGATTAAAGATGTTGTAGGTGTACAAACAATTGCCGGTTACAGCGCCGCCGCAAACTGGAACTCCGGGCAGCAGATTGCCCGATGAATCCACGAGCCCGGGACTGTTCTGCGTGAACGTCTTGCCATTGAGGCTGATAGTGCCGAGCACCAAGCGAAAGAGTCCGTTGCTAAGCAGCGTGGGCGTGTACAGGACGGGAGCGCCGAGCAGCCCGACGTTGGTGGCGGAAACAGGCTCGGTTTGAAAAATCTGGCTGCGCTGATAGCTGAAGAAAAAGAACGTCTTGTCCTTGACAATCGGTCCGCCGATATCGCCGCCGAACTGATGCAGTCGCAAAGTCGGCCTAGTTTGATTGGTATAGTTGTTAAACCATTCATTGGCGTTGAGCGCGGTGTTGCGGTGGAACCAGTAGACGTCGCCATGAAATGCGTTGCTGCCCGGTTTGGTGGCGATCATAACGTTGGCGCCGCTGTTGCGCCCGAGTTCAGCGGTCGCGTCGAGGGTGACGGTACGGAATTCCTGCACGTTATCGGGCGTGAGGCGCTGGATGTTGCCCTGCGGGTTGGGCACGGTGGACTCATTGGCGTCAATTCCGTCGATCGTCACGTTGTGCGCCCGGTCGCGTGAGCCGAACACGTGCGTGTCCGATCCCGCGGCGTTGTTGGTGCGCTGCACCACGCCGGGCTCGAGAGTGAGAAGCGTTAGGGGATTGCGGCCGTTCAGCGGCAGATTCTTGATGTCATTTTCCGGAACTATGTCGCTCACTTGGGCACTGGTAGTCTCAATGCGCTCATACGAGGATTGCACCTCCACGGTTTCCGATGCGGCACCGACTTGCAGCTGTGCATCGACCACCAGCGGCACACCGACGGTCAGGATATTGTGAACGCTGGTGAACTTCCTGAAGCCGGGCTTCGAAACCGTGACTGCATATTGTCCGGGTGTGACGGAACTGAAGGTGTAGGTTCCGCCAGAGGTTGTGTTCATCTCGTAAGTTATGCCGGTGGCCTCGTTCCTCGCCGTCACTTTGGCGCCGGAGACGACCGCGCCGCCAGGGTCTGTCACATTGCCCGTAATGCCGGAGGTGCTGACTTGGGCGAAGACATGTGCGTTCAACATCGCAACCAGTAAATACAGCGCGCAAAAGAATTTCACCTTCATATTGCTCCCTTCCGAACTCGTGGCTTGATTCGACCTGGAGGCTGATTTCACAAGTCTCCCGCAGACTAGCGGTCTTCGAAGGGGATATCTGGCGGAATCGTCCGCGGCACGGGAATCTCAAACGGGGGGTCTCAAGCTGCGACGATACCGGGCACGCCCCAAGGCACCCGCTTGATGAAGGAAGGGTATATCTTAGGTTTCGCGAGGCTGTCAAGAGCGCCCCGGTGGGATCCGTGGGATTGTGCCGCTGTGAGACGCTTGTTGAACCCGGCCCCTGTCGGCACTGCGTTTCGGAATCGAGGGAGTAGCGATGCTGAAACTGATCGTGCGTCTATTCCTGCTGCTCGCGTCGATGAGCACGTTGGGACAGGAATACGACTTTCTTATCCGCAACGGTCGAGTCGTGGACGGAACAGGCAACCCGTGGGTTTATGCGGATGTCGGCGTCACCGGAGACCGCATCACGCTCGTAGGCCATGCCCCGGCGAATGCGACCGCCCGGCGTGTCATGGATGCTGGGGGTTTGGTAGTCGCGCCCGGATTCATCGACATGCTGGAGCAATCCGAGTGGAACCTGCTGATTGACAAGCAGGCATTCAGCAAGCTCACGCAGGGCATCACGACAGGCATTACGGGCGAGGGTGGATCCATTGCACCGCAAAACGAGCAGACTCTGGCTGATCGCCGCGATTTTCTCCAGCACTACCATCTCACCGTGGACTGGCACGATTTCGACGGCTATTTCAGTCGACTGGAAAGACAAGGTGCGGGCATTAATCTGGGCACCTACGTGGGAGCAACCCAGGTTCGAAAGTACGTTCTGGGCAGCGCCGACCGCCCGCCCACGGCGGAAGAACTAGCTCGCATGCAACAACTCGTGGATGAAGCCATGCGCCAGGGCGCGATGGGGATTTCGACCTCATTGATCTACGCGCCCGCCTTTTACGCCAAAACCGACGAATTGATCGCGCTGGCAAAAGTTGCCTCGAAGTACGGAGGCATTTACGCATCGCATATCCGCAACGAGGGCGATCGCGAGATGCAAGCCTTGGACGAGGCCTTTCGCATTGGCCGCGAAGCGAACATTCCGGTGGAGATATGGCACTTGAAGGTCAGCGGCCGACAGAACTGGGGCAAGATGGGCGATGTCATTGCCGCCATCGAAACAGCGCGCGCCTCCGGTTTGGATGTCACGGCCGACCAATATCCGTACATCGCCTCCGGCACCTCGCTGGGCGCAACCATTCCCCCCAAGTACCACGAAGGCGGTTCGGAAGTCTTTGTCAACCGCCTGAGAGATCCGCAAGTCCGCGCTGCGATCCGGCGAGAGCTCGCCGGGCACGATGGCGGCACGGAGAACATGTGGCGGGGCACAGGCGGCCCGCAAGGCATTTTGGTTTCTTCGGTGCTCGACCCCGCGCTCAAGCATTACGAAGGTAAAACGCTGGCGCAGATAGCTGGCGATGAACACAAAGACCCGCTTGACGCATTGCTGGACCTCATAATCGCAGGCAAGGACCACGTTGGAGCCCTGTACTTCACGATGAACGAAGACGATGTGAGATACGCCATGCAGCAGCAGTTCGTAAGCGTGGGAACGGACGCCGGGGCAGTCAATGTCCAAGGGCCGCTAAGCGAATCGAAGACGCATCCGCGCGCCTACGGCAGTTTTGCGCGCATTCTCGGCCGCTATGTGCGCAACCAGCATCTGTTGACGTTGGAACAGGCGATCAGGAAATTTAGCAGCCTGGCGGCGCAGCGACTGGGTTTGCGCGACCGCGGCATACTTCGTCCCGGCGCGTTCGCCGACATCACGATTTTCGATCCAGCCACGGTGAACGACACAGCTACCTTTGAAGACCCTCACCGTGCTTCCATCGGGATCGAATACGTCTTCGTCAACGGCGTTCTTTCGTTGGAGCACGGCAAGGTCACCGGCCGGTTGGGGGGGCGACCGCTGCGAGGGCCTGGGTATAAAGCAGGTCGAGATAGGGATCTTTCGATGAGGCTCAAAACGTGGCCATTCCAGCCACCTGCGATTCCCGACTACGGGCAAACGGGAAGTATGGCCCAGGATGCGCCGGGGAATGACGCTTGCAGAACTGCCTGAACTGGCTGGCTCAGGCTTATGCCTCGCCGAATATCGCTGCGCTACGGCTTCCGGGCGAGCAATGTGGGTGAACCCGCTTCGAAGCATTCAGGAATCGTGCTACTCTACTCCGTTTCCCCGGAGGGCTTCACGTGACTTCTTGCCTCCGCTCGATCCTCGATGCCGCTCTTCTGCTCTTCTGCTTGCAACTTACAGGACTTACTGATGACGTCAAAGCTCCAGTTATCGAATCGGGACTTGCGACTGCTGAGCGGTTTTATCAGGCGGGCAAGTTTGCGGAAGCCGAGAGCAGCTATCAGGTACTACTAAAGACCGACCCGATGCTCGTACCTGCGGAAGTAGGACTGGTTCGAGCAATGCTGCGGCAGCAGAAGGTTGATGAATCATCCGATACCGTCAATAATGCGCTTGCTGCGCAGCCGAATTCAGCGGCATTGTTGGCGGTGAAAGGCGACGTCCAGTTCCGCCGAGGTGAGATGTCTGATGCCGAGATCTCATATCTAGGTGCAAAGAAACTCAACCCAAAGGAAGTACATGCTTACCTCGGGCTGGCGCGCTTGTATGCTTCCTACTCCCTATACCGCAAAGCATATGACCAGCTACAAAGCGCCCACGAGATAGCTCCCGATGATATTGAGGTGAAGCGGGCCTGGCTCCGAATGCTTCCCCGACGGGAGCGGCTAGCGGCGTTAGAAGCGTATCTCGCTGGATCGCACCCGGATGATGAAGAAGAAACCAAATGGATGACGGAGTATTTGGACTTTCTGAGAGCGACAGCGGACAAGCCTGTCCATAGATGCAGGCTGGTCAGCAGGGTGGAGCACACCGAGACCACGCTGGAGGTAATGCATGGGGAAGATGGGCACCGGATTCGGGGTATAGGTCTTATCGTAAAGCTAAACGATCGAAATACCCGGCTTCTCCTTGATACCGGCGCGGGTGGGATCATGGTGGGCCATAAGCAGGCCGAAAAGGCGGGACTGATTCCCATTTCCGCGCAGCATTACGCGGGCATCGGTGACAAAGGCTTACAAAGCGGTTACACAGCTGTGGCTGACCATATCCGAATCGGGGAATTAGAGTTCGAAGACTGCGTAATCTCCGTTAGCAGAAAGAACTCGGTCGGCGATGCAGACGGGCTAATCGGAGCTGATGTGTTCGAGGCTTATCTTGTTGATCTTGACCTTCCGGGAATGCGGCTTAAGCTGTCTCCTTTACCGAAGCGGCCCGAAGATACTGTGTCCCCGACCTCGTTGAACAGCGAGGGGGAAGAGCAAGCACATGCGGAGCAGAAAGACGCTCCGCCGGAACAGAGTTCAAAGGAGCGGCAATCCTCCGCTATGACGCCGAAATCCGCAGTGCGCTTGCCTAGAGATCGATACGTTGCGCCCGAGATGGCCAGCTGGACAAAGGTCTTTCGCTTCGGGCATACCGTGTTGGTGCCGACCGCTGTGAACGATTCGAAGTCGATGCTGTTCGGATTGGACACGGGCGCGTTCGCCAATATTCTCTCGGTGCGGGCGGGGCGGCAGGTTAGCAAGGTCAGTTCTGAAGATCGCCTGCACATACGTGGTCTGAATGGCGAGGTGAATAAGGTTTACAGTTCTGCGAAGACGACCTTGCGTTTCGGCCACTTGCAGCAGACGAATCTTGACATCATTACACTAGACCTGTCCTCCCTAAGTCGTCGCATGGGAACAGAAGTCTCCGGTTTTCTTGGGTTTGCCATGCTCAGGGTGCTTGAAGTCAAGCTGGACTACCGCGACGGGCTGGTGGACTTCACCTACGACCCGAAGCGGAGAACTATATTCGTCCAGTAGCGTAGATAATCGGCCATTCTCCGTTGATTCACGCGGGAGGACTCAGGAGTTGCAGTTGCAGCTGTCCGGCAGCCTGCAACTGTTGGTACTCGGTCGCAGAAGGCGATTGCGGTGGACCCATTTGCTTGCATGTCGTATATGCGGTGTGAGGGAGTGAAGCGACCAACTGCTCGACATTGCCGCATGGCCGGAAGCAGAAGTGAGTCGAGCGTCCCCTGTACCTGACGCAGCGACCGGCCAAAGGAATGAGGAGCCGGGCGGCACTTAGCCGCCCTTATCGTACCACCGAGTCTTAGCCTCCTCCTTTCGGGCAGATCCTCCAGATCACGCCTGTTCCAGGGATTTGGACTAGGGGGCCGTTAATGTCGCCGACGTACTTGGCCGCGGGATCCGATTGGCCGAAGTCCCGCACCGCGCCGTAATCCACGACCCAGGCGCAGCCGTCAGGACCCATCTTGATGTTCGTCGGACGGTTGAATCCGCGAAGGCCGTCAACGAAGGCCTGTTCGAACGTGGTGTTGTGGGCAAACCGCTGGATCAGGAGAGCAAGCGGTTGTCCGGGCGTGTTGAAGTTGATCAGCTTGACTTCGTGCCCCACTTCAGGAGCGGGCGCCGTAGCATTGGCCGCGGAGAATCCGAAGTCTCCTTCCAGGGCGTACAGCGCAGCACCACGCCGGACGGGACCATGCGCAAACGAATCGGGCACGAAATCGATGCCGGTGAAGGATGAATCCGCGGCCTCTGTGGCCAGGGGCGACGTGACCGGCTGCGGTGGAAATGCTAGCACGTCGTGAATCGGACGATCCTCGCGCAGAATTTGTGCGAGGCTGGCCAGCGTACACATGCTGGGCGGGTTCGAGGGATCCGGGACGCAAAGATCGTCTCCAGGTCCGCCAACCGGGTTGAAAACCGCCTGGCTCGACGGCAGGAATCCGAAGCGATCCGGCCAGCCATGGTAGTCAGGGGTCCCATCCGGATTCTGACGGGCCAACTGCAGCATGTCCGGTGCTCCGTTCGACGGCCGCGAGCCACGCTCGTCCGGTCCATCCTCGCCTACGAGCAGGCCTCCCTTCAGAGCGTGGTTCGCAGGTGCGAAACCAATGGCGTAGCCGTTACGGTATCCCCACGAGAACGGTTCGATCGTGCTCGGGTCGTTGAGCCGCGCACGCAAAATCGCGCCATCGCATACACCAGCATGACTCGCGCCTTCGAACGCTTTGACGGTGGCACCGGGACGTGTGACGCCAAACGGGGAGTAGCCGCTGGTCATCACACCGCTGCCCGAGTCGAAGACATTCTGGCTGAGCACAATGTCCTGGCACGGGATGTCGGCCTGATTCTGGCCGCCGCCGTTGTCGCGTCCGACCACGCCGCTGTTGGTGGTTGAACCCTGCGACCAGTAGAGCCATCCGTCCTTGATCGCCAGTTGTTCGGTGGGATGGTCGCCGGTCGGCAGACTGGTAATGAAGGGTGTAACGTGCCCGGTCATGGGATCAACCGTCACGATACGCGAGCTGTTGTTCTGCCCATTGTGGGCATGGGTCGCCTGGTTCGAATCGGTGGCAAACAGGCGTCCGCCTTGCAAGCCGCGCTCGAACGCCAAGTCGATGGCCGGACCTTCAGGCTGCAGGCCACCGCTCGGCGTAGGCTTGGCCATCGGCCCGCGGATCAGCCTGCCGCTTTGATCGAACACCAGGATGTCCGGCGTGAACGGATTCCTGGGATCGAAATCCCCGCTGCCAAACTGCGATTGGTCGTTGCACCGGCTGGGAAGGCCGTGCCCAGACTCGAGCACATACACCTCAAACCCGTTTCCTTGGCTGAGGAAAGCGATACCGGTGGGGAAATTCAGGCCTTTTGCAAAGACCGAAACCGTGAATTCAACGGGCACGACAATGTCTTGCCCTTGGGCCGGATTGAATAGAGCGGTGTTACCCGAACAACCAGATATCGGGTTTGCCACCACCTGCGTCGCGGCCGGATGGGCCGACAACATCAGGCACAGGGCGCACACGACAAAGCGCATCGTGAGGCGAAACGCGCGGAATTTTTCGGATTGTGGCTTGTCTCCCATGGTCGGAACTCCTTCTAGGTAAGGGGCTGGTTGGTATTGGCATGAGCGGTCCTTGAGCCGGACCCGCCGTGCCCAGAAGTTGACCGGTTACAGTTGCAGAGTTGTTACTACCTCACAGCGAGGGGCCGATCTTGATCGTGACTGAATTGTGTTGCTTCTTCGGTTAGGCAGCGGTTCGAATCCACCCGTACCGGGTGTTGTTCCTTTGTCCGCCCCCCGCCAAGTATTCTTCCTTCATCTTGGAGAAGTTATCGCTAACCACACAGGCCCCGGGCGGAACCGGCTGGCCGATTTCTAACAGTGTCTTCAAACTATCGGGAATCAGCTGCTCGAAATTGGGGGGCACAGGCTTATAGGCCCCGCCGTCCCCATGTTGACCCCCGACTGCCGTAGGCAACCTATACAGCCGGGCGGAGTTCAAGCCGAGAATCTTCCGTTTGGCCGATTTTGTCAGCTCAGGGTAGCCCCATTTTTCTCGCAGCCTCTCGGGGATCTCGAACCGCCACAGTGCTTCGATTTGCCACTGTGGGCTCCCGTACCAGAGCGAGTCCGAGCCAAAGACGATCCGGTTCGGCCCCAGATATTTCATGAGCTGCCCCAGAATGTGGGCGGCCACGGTGGGGAAGGTGACGATCGAGGAAGCCAAGGTCGTCCCAATCTCAGCGTAGACGTTGGGGAAAGGTGCCGCCAGCTGGGCGAACTGCGTAGTCCAGCTGATGTCGGGCACGCCTTCCCGCAACACTCCAGATCGGATGTCCTGCAGCGACTCATAGTCGAAAAACGCGGGACGGATGCTGGAGTGGTAGATGATGAAGTTGAACTGCGGCCAGTCGCTTGCAGCCTTGGGAATGTCCGTGGGATTCCCGCGCTCAGGAATGTCTGGCGGTCCAGGCGCCAAGCCTTTGTGAACGCAGATATTGAAGAAACCTGGGTGCTTCTTCAGCTCTTGAGTGTTGCGAGCGATGACCGCGTATATGGGGTAGGCAACCGCCTCGTCATCCAGTCGCCACATCCGCATGAGACTGTTGGGGTCGGTGTCCACCTTGGCTGCTGGCGCGATGTTGTACCCCTTCCAGGAGTCAGGATGGAAAGCATCGATCTGGAACTGCGTGAAATCTCCAAAGACGGGATCATGCAGGTTACCGATGCCCACATACAGTTGGCCGTGCGCCAGCACCCGCGTCGAACCCGCAATCTGGTTCACGAAGTCTCTGACGCCTGCCGTCTGTTCCCCGGTCAGAATTTCGTGGGTAAGGGACTCCGTCACGTTCGTGGGTGCACGCGGATTACCTCCCGGGACCGGGATAGCGGCAAAATTGGCATTACTGAGAACCGCCACCGTGGTCTGGCTGTCGAAAAACATCTCCTTGATGTAGTTGATCACGTTAAACATGTCACAGGTGTAGGGCTTGTTGTGCAGTGCCGGGTTCCAAGCGGTCCAGGCGCCGCCAAGCTCGTCGTTCAGCCCCGTGGGATTGAAGGGGTTCACTCCGAACAGCGGACCCGTAACCTCGTCGTAGCCCTGTGCAATCGCCCTCAAGGTTACCGGCCCCTGCAGGCTCGACCGAACCAGGTGGGTTTGATCATCGAGGACGTAGAGGTTGGCGGGAGCGCCAGTGGCGGCATAGGCGGCAGGTCCGAACACTTCAAGCAGGCTGACGTTGAAGAAGTGCCCGAACACCTCATTCATCGCAAGAAACGCCGCGGCAAAGCCTCCAGTGGTGGCAAGAAACATCCGTCGGGACATGCCCAATCTCTTTGAGGCCGAGTCCGCCAGCTCCAGGATCCTGGCTTCCACCCGCTTTTGCTTCTCTGTCTGCGCAATCGGCATATACTCGCCGTTCGAGACCATCCGCGTTGGGACCGGGGAACCGAACTGGTCAACCTCAGCGGGCGAACACTTGGCTAGCTGCCGCTCGCTCAGCCACGCATCTTCTTCACGGCTTTCGGGCGGAAAGGGACTTGATTTTTCGAGATGGGACTTTTTCCCTGGGACGCGAAAAAAGGGGCCAGATTTTTCGGGGTGTAGTTTTTCCTCCATACTGGGAACTCCTTTGGTGGCTGGAAGGATTACTCGCCGCAAGGCGCCTGACACCATCGCGGGTAAAGGAGTGACCGGTTGATCCTCACCCATTCATTGCGGGCAACCGGGATAGGGAAACCTGGGATGAGGCACTAAGGGGCCCACACGTTGAAAAATGCTAGTTCCGAAGAATCCGCTTGTCAAGCGGAAGCCCAACAGCGGAAGCCCAACAGCGTGTCGAGCCCAACAGCGCCAACAGCGTGAAGCCCAACAGTTGTCGTTAGCGCATCCCATCCAATGTTCGGTTGATTTAGTACAGGAAATGTCCGCGTGAGCGGCGTGCCCGAAGTTTCCGGCCTTCCACTAACTGCCGGAAAACGGTATGTTGAGAGGCTCCCTGGCCGATCGTTTACTGATCCGGCCTCTATTCCGAACGACAACATCGAAGCGCTCTTTCAATTCAGTTAGCAAAGCCGGAAGGCATTAAAGGAACTGGTCGGAACGTTTTCCGCCCAGGAGTGGGATGTCCCGAAGGATTTCAAGATTCTGAATTATTTTGTAAGAGCAACACCAAGGAAAATTGTTATTCATATCCTGATGCACGAAATCCGCCGCTGGGCGCAAATTACCACTTTGCTCCGCTTGAACGGTTTGGTGGGGGAGTTTCACGATTTTCTGGCTAGCCCGGTAATGGGCGGCAAGTTTATACCTGAGCAAGACAAAGCATGAACGCGGCAGGGTTGCAGTTCAAGTCGGCGGAGATTGGCTCGGCGGAGATTGGCCGGTTAAGCCGATCATCCAGGAGTTATCGCGCGAGGGTTCGAATCGAAATGCCGATTACGGTCCTGGGGTAGTCACTGATCACCTTAGGGACAGGGTCAGCGGTCCGGCTTCTTCCATATACCGCGATCGTGCATAAGGCGAATCTGCGGTTTGATTACCTTTTTGCGGTACTCGGCGTGTTTCATGGGCTCTCGTTTCAGGTAAAGGTTCTTGGGATAGATCGGCTGCTCGTAAAGGATCTGGTACAACTCAGTGCGAAGATCCTTGAGCCAGTTGTCCCACTGTGCCCGCGCGCGATGATCGCGCAGCGCCTCGATGTCGATCACACCAGCCACGTAAGTCGAGCCTCCCCCATACTCTTGCCGGCCCACGATTTGACCCTTGTAATTAATAATGAAAGAACGTCCGCCGAAAGTGTCGATGGGAGTGGTTTCCTCGGGGAATAGATAATACGTCCCAAGATTCGGGGCCACGATATAAAGGTTGTTGTCCAAGGCACGAGCCCGGCTTTGGATTTCGAAGATCTCGTTTCCAGTGGCCGGATGCGGATATGAAGCGCGATAAACCAATTCCGCTCCGTTTAACGCTAAAGCACGCGCATTTTCCGGGTACGAGCCTTCGTTCGCCATCATGATGCCGAGCCGGCCGATCTCGGTGTCCGCCACCGGCCAGAAGGCATTCAGATTGCGCCCATACTTCTCGATCCACCAGTCGTAGACATCATGGGGGCAGACGGAGTGCTCCACGGGAAAAAGCGGCGATACTTTGTAGTGCTCGAGAATTACCTTTCCCTTCGGGTCAATGATGAAGCCGATATTGAAGAAGCGGTCCTTCAGGTCAGGATGGCGGGCTTTGGCTTGGGCCATGATAAAGGCATCGTACTCGCGCGCGATCTTTCCCAGTTCTTCGGTTTCTTCTCCGGGTATATCGATGGCGCATTCACGCGCGAACTTCACGTGGTCCAGGTCGAGCACTTCGTCATTAAAGGCTTGCAGCGCGCCCTCGGGAAATGCGATCAAGCGGACGGGAATATCCAGCGCCGAGAGCCAACTGGCAGCCTTCACCAGGTGCTTCAGATGTTCCAGGTTTATCTTGATGTCCTTGCGGCGACGAATTCCACGAACTGCAGGAATAAGGCCTACGGCTGTGTATGGTTTCACCACCGTTGTCTTCCTCCCTCGATGGGACCAGCGAAGGGCAGCCGGAGCCGCGACCTACAACGGGTGCTGCTAGAAGCACCACCCCTTTTTATTCGAAAACCGTCAAAAGTTAACTCGGAACGAAAGCTGAATCTGACGGGCCGGAGCCACAAATTTGGGCTGGCCGAAGTTGCTGTTGCCGTCCGTGATGTGATCGCCGAACCGCTGTGGCACCGGCACCGGATTACCCAGTGGGTCCACAAAAGCGCCCACGGGCGAGGGGGTCACATATAGGTGGTCTATCTCCTGCACATTCGCCTTATTGAAGAGGTTGAATACCTCGAAGCTAGCCTCCCCTTTGATCCTTTCGCTAAACGGGATCACTCGTTGCAAGCGCACGTCCACGTCATAGTAGGAATCGCCCAAGTAGCTATTGCGCGGCAGGTTGTCCATGCGGTCGTTAAACGTGAATCCATCGTTGTTCAAGTCGCCTTGCGGTGGAGCCGCGTTGATGGTGAAATGCCGCGGACTCTGCAGGCCGGTAAGCAGGGATGCTTTGAAGTCCCGCAGTAACCAGGACCACTGCTGCGGCGTCTCGGCCAGCAGCGCCAGTGTAAAGCGGTGGCGGACGTCATTGTCTCCGACAGCGCGGTCAAACTCCGGATGCAGGTAATTCTCCGGTGTGTTCGGCAGGTTGACGGTAGTCGAAATGTCAATCGACTTGGAGTAGGTGTAGTTCGTGAGGAAGTTAAAGTGGTGCGAAAAAGCTTTTCGCAGGCTGAGAGTGCCGGCATTGTAGATGGAGAAGCCGATCGGTTTTACATAGAGTACAAAACCGAAATTAGGATCCGCCGGCGCGCTGAAGATTTCTTTTCCACTCGGCAATCGGGGACAGTTTGCTTCCACATGCCCCGGACAGTCGGCGTTGATGCTGGAATACACCGGCAATCGCATGGCGTGCATCCACTGGTATCCCAAAGAGAGGTACAGGTCTTTGCCAAGCTGGTGTTCCACCTCCAAACTGGCTTGCTCCGACAGGGGTTGGGGGAAATTCTTCTTGGCGTAACCCAGCGGGAACTGGCGCAGGGCGTTCGGGGCGGGATATTGGCCGGATTTCACGAAGTTGAAGAAGTCCGCTCGCAGCGTTCCTGGGAAACCTACGCACAAGCCGGGAACCAGATTCGGGTCGCACGCTCCCACCGCGCCCGAAGGTCCAAACCCGATCAGGTTCTGACTGGGATTTGCGAACTCAGGCAACATGGGCTGATTCATATAGCTGAATTCTGAAGCGCCCACCCAGCTCACGAGAATGTCGCTGTACACGAACGGAGCGATGAACAAGCCGGTGCCACTGCGGACGACCCCCTTGCCGCCGTTGAACGAGTACGCAAAACTGGCGCGCGGTTGCACGTTGTTGTAATCGGTGGGATGGAATCCGCCTGCCTGCTTGAGTTCAGAGCCGGAGGGGAGTCGGTCTACGTCATAGTGAACGCCGATCGTAAAACTGAGGTTGGACCTGGCTTTCCACTGGTCCTGGATGTAAGTGGACCAAAGGATGTGCTGGTAACTCACCGAGGTCGCATCACTAAACGCCTGCTGGCTGGGTCCGGCGTAGAGACCGTCTTGGAAAACTGGATCACGGTTGGGAATCTGCTGCCCGAAGAGCGATCTGGGCTCCAGGAACAGAAAGGCCACCGGCGTGCCCGGACCTGTGCCCGGGATAGTGCCGTCGAAGGGTGGCAGACCAAAGAAGCTTTGCGGCGTCAGCACCGCCAACCCCGGGCTGAACAGCGTCACCTGCGTGTCGGTCCAGACCGGTTGGAGCTCACCGCCAACCTTGAACGTATGTTTGCCGCGGATGTAGGTCAGGTTTTCTGCCGCCTGAAAGTGCTGTTCTCTGTATAAATGAACGCTCCCGACAAAGCCGCCGGATTCCATCAAGTCAGGAATCTGCAGTGCCGGTTCGAACCCCAGCCCTTTCGGATTCAAATGGAAGTCCCGCCTGCCGTACTGCAGCAGCGTCTCCGAGGTTAAATCATGGGTGAAGACGTGAGTCAGGTTGGCATAGATGGTCTGGTCCCTTACCGGATTGTCGCGGTAGGAAGACGGCAATCCTTCCCCCGGCACTGCTCCGCGCGCGTTCCGCTTCCGCGAGTCGTTGAATAAATAAGTGATATTGAGCGACGTCTTTTCGCTGAGGAGGTTGTTGCTCTTGATAATGGTCTTATCGTAGTCATCAATTTGCAGAATCGAGCCCAGGTTCTCCGGTTCTAAGCCGATAGCCTGCTTCACGGCGTTGATGCCAGCGATGCTGTTCAGAATAAAGCTGGAGTATAGAGGTGACTCCGCCCGCCTCTGGCCTTCGTATCCCAAGAAATAAAAATTCTTTTCCTTTCGGATAGGGCCTCCCACTGTCCCCCCAAACTGGTTGAAGCGCAGCGTGTTGAAGCCGGGAGCCGCTAGCGAGTTATTCGCATCCAGGTTGTTGTTGCGAAAATATTCGTATGCCGAGCCATGCACGTGATTGGTGCCGGCCTTTGTAATCGTGTTGACCACGGAGCCGAGGTTGCGTCCTGTGTCTGTCGCGTAGGGACTGTCCACGACGCGGAATTCCTGCACCCAGTCCTGCGAGGGGCTGATGCGCTGCACCCCAGAGATGCTAGTCGTGTAATCGATGCCGTCGAGGGCGAAGAACGAAGTGTGGCTCTCGCGGACGCCCCCGAAGCTGAGCTTCAGCACGGTCTCGGTAAAAGGAGATTGCGCGCCAACCGCAGTGCTCCGTCCCACATTGACCGAGGGCGTAAGCAGAACGAAATCTATGAAGTCGCGACCGGAAATGGGGAGGTCGGCAATCTTGGGAGTGTCGATTACCTGGCTTACTTCTGACTTCTCTGTGTCAATACTCTGAACGGTCTCTTCCACCTTCACTTCCTCTTTGACAGAAATACCCAAGGTCACCGGGAACGATGAAATCTGGCCGACGGAGAGTGTGACCGGCATTTTCAATGGACTGAAGCCCTTGGCGTCCGCCGTCATCTCGTAGGTCCCGGCGGGGACGCCCGGCATCACGGACAAACCATGCGACTCGGTGATGTCGGTGCGCTTGGCTCCGGTTTCCGTATTGGTAAGAGTAATCGTCGCACCAGGAATCACTGCCCCGGAAGGGTCGCTTACCGTGACTTTCAAGGTGGCCAACTGCTGGCCCAGAACACTGCTCGAAACAAGAAGTACCAGCACAACTACGGCAGTCGACAAAGACGAAGTCCGCTTCATTGTGATCTCCGCGTTTTTGCTCGTTCCCGACTGTTCGTTTTCTGGTTTTAAGCGGCTGGCAATAGCGCGCTGCGTGCTCAAACCGCTGCTGCTGATACATGCTTGATCAGCTTGTCGGCTTCCGCCGGATCAAACCACCAAGGTGAATAGTCAGGCGGACTGTTAAATCCATTTGCAATTTTGCCGGCAAGCGAGGGAACCTGGGTGGCAGCGCCCATGAGTTGCAGTATCTGGGGTGCCGGCGGGATCAACAGCGAATTCGTCCACTCGACCACCCACCGCGCGTAATCCCAGAAGATGTCAAACGTCTGCTGCATCCACTGAGCATCGAAGGCCTTATTGCCACGTTTAACGATCTGCTCCAGATAAATGGCGGCCGCCTTACTTGCGGTGTTGGAACCTTGGCCGGTGATGGGATCATTCGTCACCACCACGTCTGCCATTCCGAACGCAAGCCGGCCGGAAGGCAGCTTGCAAATCGGCTTCCGAACTGTAGGCGGAAATCTTCCCACAAGAATGCCGTTGTCGTCGGTCAGTTCGACCTTATGGCAACGATCTGCCTCCAGTGGCATGAAGGTTTCCAAAATCCATTTGCTCTTTGCCAGATGCTGTTCAGGAGTCTTTACGTCGTTCCAGCAATCCATTGGTCCACCAGGGACCCCTTCGAAGACCATGATTTCGCATGGGCCGGTGGTGGTCAGTGCGGGGAACACGAAATATTCTCCAACCCCAGGAATCAAATTGAATGACACGGCGGTGAACGGTTTTCGTGGAACCATGTTCTTCACGTACGTCAGCGCCAGTGCCCGCATCGGCTGGTCATAGGGAGACTTCTCCGCATCGCGTTCAAACATGCGGTTGATCTCACCTTTACCCGCAGCGACAATCACCATGTCGTGGCTCTTACTGACTTGATCGACATCCTGTGGCGCTGCATCCTTGATCACCAAATCCCCGCCTCGTTTTGCAAACTCCTTCATCCATCCGGCGAACTTCACGCGTTGATCGATTGACTGACCATAGTGATCGAGTTTGGCTTCCCAAAAGAGAGCTCGAGTTTTGTTTGGCCCAGGAATGGTGAAGGCAATGCCCTCAGTAATTGGGCACTTCTTTTCCCAGGAATTGATCCCGAGGTCCCGCTCATTCTGAAGGGAGTCGTGAAACATGAACTGGCTCGAGGTCACCCGACCATTGAAAATCTGCTCCGGCGTTCGATTACTCACAACGGTGACTTTGTAATTGTTTTGCAGTAATCCCAATGCCAATTGCAATCCTGACTGACCGCCGCCGACAATGGCAATGTCTCTCATGGAGTATTCTCCTGGGCCTCGGTTACCACGTCCGTTCTGTGTGTGTGCGCGGCGCGCGCGCGCGCCAAATATACCCGATTGTTGACATCCTCCCCTCCGTGAACGGAGAGGATTCCTACAGGCTCTGTACGCTCGCGCATACCATGCCCTCGGTGGGTTCCTGACACGACGCACTTCGAGCATGCC
>QIAU01000033.1 GCA_003225055.1 Acidobacteriota bacterium | reverse complement strand
GCGAGATTCTTCCTGTAACGAATCTGCCTGCTAGAGTGGACAAACTGTTGAAACATCGCCATTGCACTCACCACGGGGTTGTGAGCGCCATGGCCTGATTATGGCAATTGTCCAGCTGAAGCCAAAGCCGACTCGACGTTTTCCCATCCGACAGCTAGGGTCCGCTGACTGACTAACTCACGTGCGCGATCGATGGTCAATCCTCTCCGCTCTAGCATTTTCGCGGTGTCCGAGCTACCACGGATGATCCCGAGCAGCAGGTGTTCGGTTCCGGTGTGTTTGTGGCCGAAGCGTTCGCGTTCCTCGGCAGCGAGCAAAATTGCTTCTCTTGCGGTGTTGCTCAAAGCCAGGCCGGTCGTTGTTCTCATCTGTCCATCCTCTTCAGCCGGAGTGTACTCCGAGAGAGAAAGAGGATCAAAAGAGCTCCGATCCGCGCGTTCGTCAATTGTTGGCGAAACATCGCCATGTCACTCATTGAGCCCCGGGTCAGGTCAACACTGAAATGACCTCCGCTCGACACAAGTCAGTTCGAAGGGCAGCAGGATCGGTGAACAGAATACCGTGCATACCAAAGGCAGCAGCACCTTCTACGTTCGGCTCCAGGTCATCAATATAGACCGCACTCGCGGGATTAATCGCGAATGTCTTGAGGAAAAGATCGTAGATCTTAGGATCGGGCTTCACCAGCCCTACTTCGCCGGATAGCATGATCCCCTTAAACCACTTCAGAAACTCAAATCGTTTCAGCGCGAATGGAAATGTCTCTGCGGACCAGTTGCTGAGCGCGTATAGAGGAACGCCTTGACAACGTAGGTCACTCAGGATGTCAACCGTGCCCTGTATCGGACCAGCAAGCATCTCATCGTATCGCTCGAACCAGGCATCGATCAGGTATGCCGCGTCGGTATGAACGGCCTTTAATAAAGCGCAACCCTCGGCGAAACTTCTCCCGGCGTCTTGCTGTTTGTTCCAGCAGGGTGCGCAGATAGTCGCCAGGAAGTGTTCCATCGCGTTCTCGTCGCCATTGAACAGCTTGCGATACAAGTAACGCGGATTCCAATCAATCAGCACACCACCCAGATCGAACACAGCGACAAGGCGTTCAGCAGTCATCCTAACCCCATTTTATCTGCTTGGACCCGTTCATCGGACTTGTCCGACCCGCCCGGGCCACAATTGATGATGAATCGCCATTACACTCAGTCGCCATTACACTCAGTTGACAGCAGGAACGGGGAATGTCAGCCTAAGCCGGTTTGCTCGCACTCATTGCTCGCCATCCGAATCAGACAGCAACGAGGAGCCCATTGGAATGGCGGGCAAAGTCCCCGGCAATCGCGCTACTTCGCGGGAACCAGATCAAACTTGCCCGACGACTCTTCGTAAAACAGGGCGCCTTCTTTCTTATCTCCGCCGCTCCAGTGTTTGTGTCCTCCGGGCACTCGCAGGAAGTCACCCGGGCCAACGCGCTTCTCGCCCGTTTCGTCTTTGTATAGATAGGCACCCTTGATCCCGACAATCCAGACGTCGTTCGTGTGGGTATGCATGCCCGCATCGTATCCGGGCACAAACTTCGTGAATGTTCCGTGCGCACCAACGTTGGCATCCCCCCAAATGGGCCCTGTGGACACGCCTCCCTTGCCGCCCGGCATTTCACTGAAGTTCGCATGACTCGCGGAAGCAAAGATGACCTCGTCGCTTTGCGCTTGTCCCTGAAGCCGACCAATTAACCAAGCTGCGATTAGCCCCAGAGCCAGTCCAACCGTCAACAGTGATCGTCGCATCACGTCCTCCTTTTTTTGTCGTAGTCTGCCATGTGTTAATGAGGCAGACGCATTCTAAACAGCGGAATGGGCAGGAGCCTAATTTACAAAAAGTTCTTGCAATTAAGACTCTTAATTTAAGAGATGCTGCCTGACTCGAAAAATCTCTGCACGTCTTCGCGCACGACCGGCGCGCTTTGGAGCACCGCTTTGCGAGCCAGAGAGTGAGCTTCCTGATTCCTGCGGCGCGGTATCCAGGCGAACTTTATCTGATCAAACTTTCGCGCCAGACGCAAAATCATCGCCCGAAGGTTGTGCTCGTCCTGAACAACACCAGCTTGATAATCATCTTTCAGCACGATTCGCATCTTGTTGTAGTCGGATCTTACCCTAAGCAACCGATAGCGTCTTTCGGAAGCAATTTCCAAGGCGCGAAGCACGGCGAATTGTTCACCTGCTTGAATCGGCAGCCCAATATATGCTTCAGAGAACCTGGCTACGACCGCACCATCTCGACCGGCCTTATTGGTTGCTCGCAGGATCAATCCAATACCTGTAATGCCTCGCTGTTCATCGAAGGAGGCATCGACTCGAAAGGTGTGCCAAACCGGTCGAAGTGTATTGCCGTGCGCGTCCTTGCTTCCCGCGTGAGAGTCCAATTCCCGAGTTGCCTTTCGCCCCTAACGCCTCAGAGCTGAGCGCTGAATTCAGATGAAGAATGAATAGTGTAGTGGGACTAGTCGCAACTTACCGCCGTGTTTAGACCGTCATTGAAGTCCGCGAAAGTGTCAGCCGACCAGAGCCGTTGTGGTCGCGCCCGGGGACTGCTCACCTTTCGCATTCGCAGAATCGGTGCGTGCTATAGCTTCAATTTCACGCCTTGCACGTCGGCCAGCAAGCCACAACTTCCAGCTTCTCAACACCTTGCCATCATACCGTCTGTTGGGAATTGGCGTTATATCGCTATTGAACTCGTAACCGGAGCGGTACAAGTTTAATCGCCTGATAGCGTCAAGCGGGTGATGGAGAGTCGTTACTGGTCCGGCCTCCAGTTGCGGAAAAGAGCTCGAACCATATAGGGCCGAACCGAACCGTCCGGCAAAAGCTCCCAAAATCGTACAAAGCCTGCACTGTGCCCCAATAGTTGTTTATCGCGTGCTGTGAGGTGCGACTCCTGCATTGTATGCGTCTGGAAATCATAGCCACAGTCGCATCTTGTCGCATTCGCTGGATTCACGAGCTTGCAGTTTGGGCAGTCCATTGCGTTAGATTCTACCGGGGTGATCGGTTCCTATGCGAGTGACGGGGTCACTGGGCAGGCATTGAAGAACCGGTGAAATAGTGCGCCGGGAAAAGGCGCTGGACTTCAGCGGGTGCAACTCCCGCCCCGGAACTGGCTCGCTCCACCCGGTAGCAATCGGTTTCGCTGAAGGTGATTTACTGAACGGGGCCACCGAAGCGAATCGCGGAGAATCAGGAACTTCGCTATCATCCTGAAGGTAATGTCGGAGGGCGCGGTCTATGCCTATGTCGGTATTTCGTTTTGGCGCGATCCTGCTGATAGCCACTGCTTCGTTCGCACAAAGTCCGCAACCCAATCCAGCGGGGTTAACCGCCGAGGCCATCATGGCCCGCGTCGCAGCTAATCAGGATCGCAGTGAGGCGCTGCGCAAGCAATACGTCTATAAACAACATATCCACATTCTCACGCATAAACGCGGCGGCAAGCTGATGCGGGAAGAGACCGCAGATTACAACGTGGTTCCAACGCCGGACGGCACCAAAAAGAAGCTCACGCTGCTGACCGGCCGCTATTGGCACAAGGGAAGGTACGAGCAGTTTACGGGCGAGCCAACGCCGGAGAAAGACAGTTTCGACGGCGATTTGATCAACGACTTACGCGACGATTTGTCCGACGACAAAGCCAAAGACGGTTTGGCCAGACGCTGGTTTCCACTGACCAGCGAAGAGCAGAACGATTACGCCTTCAAACTCCTCGGTCAAGAGGTGCAGCAGGGTCGCAGCGTTTACCACATCCGTTTCCAACCGAAGGACAAGGACGAGGTCCCGTGGGCGGGCGAGGCGTACATCGATGCTGCAGAATTCGAGCCCGTGCGGGTGTTTACCAAGCTGGCAGGGCGCATTCCACTTATGATCCGCACCCTGCTAGGAATAAATGTTCCGGGAATTGGCTTTAATGTCGTCTATCAGCGGCAGCCAGATGGAGTGTGGTTTCCTGCCACTCTTGGCACCGAGTTCCGGAT
>QIAU01000155.1:51871-58035 GCA_003225055.1 Acidobacteriota bacterium | reverse complement strand
AGGTCTTGGATGGCGAGGAATCCGACGCACGTTCGGACATGTTCAGTTTCGGCTGCGTGCTCTACGAGATGATCAGCGGCCGCTTCGCCTTCCATGGCAAGAGCCGGGGCTCGCTTGTCGCCGCCATCCTGGAGCACGAGCCTGAACCGCTCAAGGTGCTCTGCCCAACAATCCCGACTTCGCTGGAGCAGCTGGTCTTAGTTTGCCTAGCCAAGGATCCAGATCAACGTTGGCAGTCCGCGCGCGATTTGCAAACCGAACTGCAGTGGATCATGCAACGCGCGACTGAATCTCTGCCGCCGGAGTCCCGCCGCCGTGGCTTGCTCCCCTGGATCTTGGCTGCGACACTTGCCGTGCTGGCGCTCGTTCTCTTCTTCCAATTGCGTCGCCCCGCCGCTACGCCTGAGAGCTTTCGCTCGTGGCTGATACCACCTCCCGGCTACTCGTTTGTACCCTTCAATTTCGCGTTATCACCGGACGGCAAACGCCTCGCCTTTGTGGCCATCAAGCCGGATGGCAAATCGAGGCTGTGGGTTCGATCCACCAGCACTTCCGCCGCACAGGAGATCTCCAATTCCGAAAACGCGGAAATTCCGTTCTGGGCGCCCGACAACCGGCGTCTGGGCTTCGCTTCCCATCGCAAGTTACAGATTGTGGATCTTGACAGCGCTGAGGTTCGCGCGCTCGCCGAAGTGAATCCTGTGCTCGTCGGGGGCACCTGGAATCGAGATGACGTCATTGTCTACGCAGCGGGTGCGTATTCGACTTTGTCTAAGATTGCAGCCGGAGGCGGTACGCCAACTTCCGCTACGCTCCGACCTGGCGAGGGTAGCAGCCAAGCCCATCGGTGGCCCTTTTTCCTGCCCGATGGCAAGCATTTCCTGTACGTCGCAAATTGGAGTTCGCCGGACGATGCACGGGGTGACGGCCTATATGCCGCTTCGCTGGAGGGAGGCGAACCGAAGCTAATCTCGAACGAAATCACCGGGAATGTCGAATATGCCAATGGCCGACTGCTGTACTTCCGTGACCGCAGCATCGTCGCGCAGCCGTTCGATGCCGAGCGATTGACCATAACCGGGCCGCCATCTGTGCTGACCGAGCAAGGGGTGGAACGCCAGGTAGCGCACTTCAAGGCCGGTTTCTCGTCTTCCGCGACGGGTGTGCTTGTTTTCCAGTCGGTGGCTGATTCGCCCATTCGCATGACTTGGTTCAGTGCCTCGGGGCAGCAAGAGGGCGAGCTGCCCGAAACCGGCAACCGCGACCCGCGGCTTTCTCCAGATGGCAGGTTCCTCGCCGTAACCGCAGACGAAATGGGCAATGGTCGCACCAATATTCGTGTGTACGATCTCGCGCGCGGGTTGGGCACTACACCGACATCGGGCGGCGAAGACGAATTTCCCGCGTGGTCGCCGGACGGACGCACCATCTATTACGCCTCTCGTCAGGGACAAGTGTTTTCTGTCAGCCGCGTGCCGGCCGACGGCTCCAAGCCGCCGGAAGCTTGGTTGTCAGGCAGCAGAATGATTCCCAACAGTTTCACGCCGGATGGCCGCTATCTTGCGCTCATGAACCTTTCGGTTGGAGGAGCTGCCCACATTGACATTATTTCAACCGCCGACCGTAAGCTCATCCAGCGCTTCCCGGGCGCCGAGGCGCAGTTCTCGACGGACGGTCATTGGATCGCCTATACCTTCCGCGGCGGCGAGGTGTTCGTGCAGTCTTTCCCCGGGCCAGGCTCGCGCGTCCAGGTTTCCAACGCGGGCGGCGGCCAACCGCGTTGGTCCCGCGATAGCTCGCGCCTTTACTACATCACTCCTGAAAAGATGATGATGATGGTCAGATTCGATCCCACCGGCAAGCATCCACCGGCGGCTCCGGAAGCAGTGATGCGGACCCGCATTGTGGCCTCGCGTTTTTCCTTCATCCAGTACGACGTCACTGCGGATGGCAAACGTTTCATCATCAACTCGCTTCCGCCAGGCGGGGGAGGGCCGCTGTCGCTGCTGACCAACTGGACGGCGTCGAAGCTCTCGCCATCGCGTTGAGCGCGTCTTTGCGCTCGCCTACTCTGGCGAAAATACCGTTGCACAGCCTCTGAGAAAAAAGAACAAAGTCCGTCGGTATGAAGAAAGAAGGTACGCGTTTTCGGCGACAATCTCGCGAGGGTGTGCGTTAGCGGGTTTTCGTTACGCAAAGGAGGAAAGACGGGCGCGACGGGCCCAGACGCCTGGCAATGATCCGAACTGGACGTATCGTCGGCAACCCTTCCCTTGGGATTACTGCAGGTTTGCGTCACTCGGCCGGAATTTGGCAGTGCCCTGCTCCAGCGTTTATCCGTGTCACCAGTCACGGCCATAGACTGATCTGAGTTGCGCCTGTTGGTGCTCGCTCGGCTTCTCCCCCTGTCCTTAGGGTGGATAAGTTCGCGCAGGGAACGAACAGCAACAGGAGAAAGCGGCTGTCTATCCTTCCGGAACTAACGCAGCAACTTGACGTCCCCCTAGCATGCCGGAAATCTTCAAATTGCCAACAGGACCGGAAGCTTCGCACGCTCCCACGATGCCAGTCGGGCACGTCATGAAGCCACCATGTCGCTGCCGGTCGCGAAACGACCTTGAGTCGATGGCGGGCTTACGGGGTCCGCAGGAAGCCGTGATTCACACCACTCGCGTCAGTGTAGTTTCCCGAACTCCCCGCCGCTGGGTTGTTGCTAAAGGGGAACGTGCCCTGGCCGGAGCCTGTGCCCGCGCCCGGAGCATCGAACGTCGTGATGGTGCCGTCGGCAGCCCGCACGAAGCCGTGAGACACACCGTTCGTGTCAATGTAATTTCCCGTGATGGCGCCCGCCGGGTTGATGTTCGCGCCGAAGGTGCCCTGGAAGGGGCCTGTGCCCGCGCCTGGAGCGTCGAACGTCGTGATGGTGCCGCCTGGAGTGCGCACGAGGCCGTGAAATGCATTGCTCGCGTCAAGGTAGCCACCCGTGGTCGCCCCGGCCGGGTCCAGGCTTCCGATAATGGTGCCCTGGCCGCTGCCTGTGCCCGCGCCCGGAGCATCGAACGTCGTGAAGGTGCCGTCGGGAGCGCGCACGTACCCGTGAGTCACATTGCTCGCGTCACTGTAATATCCCGCGATCACCCCCGGCTGGTTGAGGCCTGAGAAGCTTGCGGTCAACGTGCCTTGGCCGGAGCCTGTGCCCGCGCCGGGAGCGTCGAACATCTTGAAGGTGCCGTCAGAAGTGCGCAGGAAGCCGTGAGTCACATTGCTCGCGTCACGGTAGAATCCCGCGATTGCACCCGCCGGGTTGATGTTCTCGGCGAAGGTGCCTTGGTTCAAGTCGCCTATAGCAACACCGCCGGGGCCGCTGCCAGTGCCCGCGCCTGGAACGTCGAAGGTCGTCAAGCTCCCGTCGGGACTGCGCAGGAAGCCGTGATTCACATTGCTCGCGTCAGCGTAGTATCCCGCGATCACGCCCGCCAGGTTGAGGCCGAAGGCAATGGTGCCCTGGAAGGGGCCTGTGCCCGAGCCCGGAGCATCGAAGGTCGTGAAGGTGCCGTCGCGAGCGCGCAGGAAGCCGTGGTACACATTGCTCGCGTCTTGGTCGATTCCCGCGATCATCCCCGCCGGGTTGATGCCGAAGCCGAAGGTGCCCTGGCCAGCGGCTGTGCCCGCGCCTGGGGCATCGAACGTGGTGATGGTGGGCTGATGAGTGCTGCTGGGGTGTTCTTGTTGCTCCTGAGCGGACAACCGAATTGAGATCGCCAGCGCGGCGAATACTGTCATTGCGGTAAAGGACGTCAGTATCCTGGATTTCATGTTGCCTCCTCTGTGTGCGGGCTGGGAGCCGAGGAGCCGGTTCAAGCCTCCGACTTGCCATGACAACCAGTGGATGCGTGGCGACTTCACGACTTATTGCTCGTACACATGCCGAACGTCAACGATTCCATCTTGATTTTTTCTCTATTCCTCTAACTCATTGCAGAAGCGGGCCTTGGCGGCTTCTCTCCTTTTTCCCGTGATACACTTCCCAACACTTAGGGGTATCGCGTTTGTGAACGATCTCCCTCCATCCCAGGCGATCATTCGCTTCGGTGTCTTTGAGCTGGATTCTGAGAGCCGAGAACTGCACAAGCAGGGCTTGAAGGTCCGGCTTCAGGAACAGCCTTTTCAGGTTCTCCAGATTTTATTGGAGCGTCCCGGCGAGGTTGTGACTCGACAGGAACTGCAGCGGCGCATCTGGCCTTCCGACACCTTTGTGGATTTTGATCGTGGACTCTACAACGCAATCAAGAAGCTGCGGCAAGCCCTGGGGGATTCGGCGGAGAGCCCCCGATTCGTGGAGACACTCTCCAGGCGGGGATACCGCTTCATCGCAGCCGTGAATGAAAAAGGAAACGTCCTCGCATCAACCGAACCATCATCGATACTGACAACGGAGCCTGCCCCGCTCGCGCCCCACCGTATTCTAAGGAGGGGTGTTGCCGTTGCCCTTGGGACGGCGATATTGCTCGGCACAGTCTTGGGTATGGGGAAAGTCTGGCAGAGATTGCGAGGCAGTAGCACCGTTCCCCCCATTCGCTCAATCGCGGTACTGCCTTTGCAAAACCTCTCGGCTGATCCTGACCAGGAGTATTTTTCCGACGGAATGACAGACGCGTTGATTACCGATCTCGCGCAAATAGGGTACGTGAGGGTGATCTCGCGCACCTCCTCAATGCATTACAAGCAAACCAAGAAATCGCTGCCAGAGATTGCGCGCGAACTGGGCGTGGACGGGATTGTCGAGGGAACGGTGCAGCGTTCTGGAGATCGCGTGCGCATCACCGCTCAGCTCATCCACGGACCGTCCGACAGACACATTTGGGCCGACAGCTTCGAGCGTGATATGCGTGATGTTTTGGGCCTCGAACGGGATTTGACAGCGGAGATCGCTCGCCAAATCCGCGCGCATGTGCAAACGGACCGAGTTCCGCCCGCGCAGGCACAGCCTGTAAGTCCCAGAGTTCTGGATGCTTACCTTCAGGGCAACCACCACCTGAACAAATACGGTAAGGGCGCCGGAGACGAGGAAAAAAGGAAAGCTCAGGACTACTTCGAGCAGGCGATTGATGCCGACCCGAACTTCGCGCCCGCTTATGTGGGTATAGCCCAAGCTCATCGCTGGCTGCTGGGGCCTGCAAGCGAAGATGTCGCCATTTGCAGAGGAGCAGCGGAGAAGGCCTTAGCACTCGATCCTAAGTCCTCGGATGCCCGGGTGGTCTTGGGAGATGTCAAGCTTTTCATGGATTTGAACTGGCGTGGAGCGGAGGAAGAATACCGACAGGCCATTGCCGTCAATCCGAGCAATGCCAGCGCCCATGAGCAATTCGGGATGTTTCTCGTGGCGATGGGGCGTCTGGATGAAGCACTGACGGAATCTCAGGTGGCGCAGGAGCTCGACCCAAACAACGACCATTTATCAGACACTTTGTATTTCCGGCACGAGTACGACCGCGCCATCGCGGTAATCAGGATGATGCTGCAGAGTCATCCCGATGACGGCTACTTCCATGCGGGTCTCTTTCGCGATTATGCCGAAAAGGGAATGTACAAGGAAGCGGTCGACGAGTTCGGCGCGGCAGTTAGCCTGTACGGATTTTCAGAAATGGCGGCCAAAATTCATCGCGCATTTTCCGCGTCCGGCTACAGGGGTGCCCTGCTAGTGGAGGCCAAAGAGTTAGAGCATCTCAGCGTAACAAGACAAGCTTTTGCGCCAGGGAATTTGGCGGAAGCGTATGCAGGCTTGGGAGACAAAGATCGTGCTTTTTACTGGCTGGAGCAGGCATACCAGCATCGTTGGCTCAGCCATGACCCCAGCATTATTTTTATCAAGGTCGATCCCATGCTCGATCCCATTCGCTCTGATCCAAGATTCACGGACCTGGAGCGCCGCATCGGGCTGGCGCCATGAAGTGCCGATAAACGGTAGTTGAATTGGGAGCCATCCGTTTAACGGGCGGACTGCTGCCGTCGTGCATGCGTTCGCGCTGCTGGCCTTCTACGGCGACAACTGCGACAGTCCGATCTCGCCTCCATCGCCTAGCGCGAAGTCACCAATACCGGCTGGCTGCCGGCGCCGCTGAGCCGCGCGGAGGGCCGTGTCTCGTAAAACAGCGACCCCCACT
>QIAU01000155.1:2418-51857 GCA_003225055.1 Acidobacteriota bacterium | reverse complement strand
AATGCTTCTGCTGTCATCGAACTCTTCCGGGGTTTCGACATCGCCGAGCGCGCGCTTCGGCTTGTCATCCGCCTCTTCGTCCCTGTGCTCGGCGATCCAGTCATTCAGGTAACTGGTCTCCCTTTCGACAATGCTCTTTACCTCCTCGTCGCCCGCGAACTCGCTTGTGAGCGCGCTGAACGAATCCTTTAGCGGCTCCATGTAATCGTCCGCCGAATCGCCGGAACTGAAGTTGACCTGCCATTCCCGACGAACGTCGCCGAGCCGTGGCACAAGTTCGGTGCGGACCTGCTACCGCAACTCTTCAAATTCGTTGCCCTTAAAAACCGACCTGATGTCGTGATCCCCCAATGCGTAAAGATCTTCACCGCGGAGAGCATAGCCAGTCACTGTTTCGACGAATTTCCGGCGTTGTGGTTCCGGCAGAAGTCCGTGTTCATGCAAGCGTATGGCGACATCCACCTCTGCATTTTCGATTTTGGGAAGTACTTATGGGCAATCGCGCGTCCTGTTTCTCCCGCTTAAATGCCAGTCGTCCTCCATTCGTTGCCGATTCCGGCGCTACAACCAAGCAAGAGAAATTGCGATTGAACGCAGAGTAAGTTCCGTGTTGCCCGTCCCGCAATCTCGCAGCTTTCCAGACCTGGACTTCTGACCCTGCGTAGTGATCTCTCGTCGCAGGCGATTGCGCATAATGGCCGGGACGAGCACTTCGCATCTGCGAAGGGCGTTCCGAAGGCAATGGGCATGCCGGTTCACTAGGACATAATTCCACGACTCGCCGAGCGTGCAGCACTGTCTCTGTGAGACGGCAAGTTGCCAATCAGTCAGATCAGATGGAATTCGGCTTTGCTCATCAAATCGCTATTTCTTCTCGAAGTGGTTGCCGAAGTAATAAACCCTGTGACGGGATCCTTTCAGCTCAGCTGCGTTAAGCGTCAAATCCGCACGATCAAGGCGACGCACATCCGCATGACGACCCTTCTCCTGGTCATTTACCCATCCATCGGCCGACTCCAGACCCGAGACCTCAGTCGTCAAAGCATCGACAAAATAGTGGGCTGGAATTACCGCCTTAGTATCATACTTCCGCTCAATTACATCCACTTCAGCGCCCGTGAGTATTGTCTCGATCGGCAGAATGAGCACGTCGACATCTTTCAAATAACGATCGAGAGAGGGATCAGGCTCTGCGCGGTTGTCACCCCAGACAGCGATGCGCAATCCACCGGTCTCAATGATCTGAATCGCGTTATCGAACGCGATCACGTTATTTGGCGGACAGGTTTCTTCATGGAAATCTGTGGAGGAGCCATCCGTCTTATCGGGAGATGTCGGTATACATTTGTGCTTGTCGGCGAGTCCCGTTATTTCGACATCGCCAAGCTTAAACTGCCCCACTAAGCGCTCGAGGACCACCAGCCCTTTCGGGCGCTCGACCGCATCGTGGTCGAAATGAGCGTGAGTCGAGAGAACTATGTCGACCCGGAGATGGAAACTCATTCAGGAACCACTTGGGGTAAACGCCTGTTGGATCATTCCGCCAAGGATCGGTGAGAAGTGTCAAACCGGCTGGCGATGTGATCTTGAATGCATCGTGTCCGTAGAACTCAATTTTGACATTGCCTGAACGAGTAGGGTCTCCGCCGTTTTTCTGAAAGTTGATCAGTGAATTGTCATTCCATGCAGGGAAAAAGAGCCGCGGACTTCTCAGACTGTTGCACGCGGGCGCCGAAGGTCGAGGGCAATAGGACAAACAACGCGATCGGAGAGACCGTTTTGAAACGCATATCATCCTCTCGTGCTTCATGAACGACTCTACCACTAGCTTCGATACGTCATCCCGGTTATCAGCGGCGGAGCAAAGCTCCGGCGTGCCTCCCGGAACATCGTTGCACCCATGCTCCACGCGGAAAAGAGATCATCATTTTGCTTCTTATGCCCCCGGGCAAGGCTCTGGACAAGGGTGCACCCAAACTGGCCCCTGTAGCGCTTCGACCGGGGTTGTAGGAAGCCCCAGCGAGGTTTTGGGGTGGATGGTCGGCTACACGGACGCAACCTGATTCCGACATGCCCGGATTAGTAATGATATGTCGGCTTGTGGAAAGTAATCCTTTTGTTGCCGACGATCCGTCCGCGACGGTTCATCGCTTTGACCTGGGGGGCCAAAAATGCAGGATATGCTAACGTACCAAATCGATGGCCTTCAGCGTCGCGTTGGTGCAGATCGAGCCCTTCGGTCTCGACCAAAGCCGAAATCTCGAAAAGGGCATGGAACGGTGCCGGGAAGCGAAATCGCTGGGCGCTGACCTCATCGTCTTTCCAGAGCTTTGGAATATCGGATGCACGAGATGTCCGATGGATGCGGCGGGACGACAAGTATGGGCGGCCTCCGCAATCGACCGGCGGAGCTGGTACTTTGTGAAGTTCGCTGCACTCGCCAAGGAACTAGGGATAAACATCGCGATCACGTATCTCGAAGCGCACCTGCCGAAGCCCCGCAACTCTGTATCGATCATCGATGGCAAAGGTGACGTTGCTCTGAATTATTCCAAGGTGTTCATTTGTGATTTTGGGCAGGAAGAGTTGCGAAAGCCTGACCCGAATCCTCAGGAGATCGGATGCGACTTCCATTGTAGCCCGGGAGACTCGTTCGACGTTTGTGTCCTCACGGGCGCGCAGGATCAGGTTACAGTGGGCGCCATGATCTGCGCAGACCGAGAATTTCCGGAGCCGGCAACTCAGCTAATGCTCAACGGTGCGGAACTGATAGTGGTCCCGAATGCCTGTGCTTGGGACGAGATCCGAAGTGCCGGGCTCAGGACGCGAGCGTTCGACAACATGGTTGGCATAGCTATGGCGAATTATCCCGGCCCCCATTCTGGGAATTCCCAAGCGTTCACGTGTGTTGCGTGGCGTAATGGCAAGCCTCAGGACACGCTCCTTGGAAGGGCTGCCTTGGAAGAAGAAATACTCCTCGTCAGTTTTGACGTACAGGCGATTCGAGAATTCCGGGCCGCTGAGTCCTGGAGGATGGACTATCGCCGCAATGGGCCACAACGCCGCGCTCCTGCCTAGTCACTGATTCATGGAAATCCCTGCGGTCGGACAACGGGCTATCGGGAACCAAGTCACTCCCATATGACGGGCAAACCTTCCCCTATCCGGTTAGGGAAGGGTGGCCGACAATCCGGGGAATTAGGGCGTGGTGGCTCGAATTGAAATGCCGAGTACGGTCACTTCTACGGTTTGCGTGTTAAGCAGGCATTGGGGTCCGATCTCGCTGGGGCCAGCTCTTTTGGCCAATTCGTTGTATCCATGGAAGAAGAAGGCGTACTTGTGCGAGCTAGGGACCCAAATCGATAATTCTTGCTAAATTTAGCGGATGACGCAGGGTGTGCCAGGTGACGCCGTACCGCCGCTATGCACCCAACTGCGCCGCAGAACAGGCCACATTTTCGGAGTTCGGGGTAACGATGCTGAACGAAGCGACGATTTCAGATTTCAGAGCCAGCTTGCTCGAGGGGCTGACCGAGCCGGGCGATTCGAGTTACGACACGGCTCGCAAGGTGTACAACGGGATGATCGACCGGCGCCCACGACTGATTGCGCGCTGCGCCGACGTGGCCGGCGTCATGACGGCGGTGAGGTTCGGCCGCGAGCAGAAGCTGCTGGTGGCCATCCGCGGCGGCGGGCACAACGCGGGCGGGTTTGGAGTATGCGATGACGGATTGGTGATCGATCTTTCGCCCATGAACTATGTTCGCGTGGACCCGAAGAAGAAGACCGTGCTTGCCGGCGGCGGTGCTCTCTGGCGCGACGTGGACCATGCGACGCACGCGTTCGGTCTCGCGGTTCCTGCGGGCATCATTTCGACTACCGGCGTGGCCGGATTGACCTTGGGCGGCGGGATCGGTTACTTGACGCGGCGGTGCGGCCTGACTATCGACAATCTGCTGGCCGTCGAAATGGTGTTGGCCGACGGGTCGTTCGTTACCGCCAGCGCCAAAGAAAATGCCGACCTGTTCTGGGCGGTGCGCGGTGGGGGTGGCAACTTCGGCGTCGTGACATCGTTTCTGTTCAAGGCGCAACGCGTGCACACCGACTACGGCGGGCCGATGCTGTGGCCGATGGAAGACGCGGCGGAGATGGATGCGCTGGTACCGCAGCTTCATCGCGAAGGCTCCCGATGACGTCTATGGGTTTTTGCTTTCCTCCAGGTGCCGCCGGGGCCTCCGTTCCCCGAGCATCTGCACAACAAGAAGATGTGCGGCATCGTGTGGTGCTACACCGGACCGATCAGGAAGGCGGAGAAAGTCTTCAAGCCGATCCGGAACTTCAAGGCTCCGGCGCTCGACATGGTAGGCCCAATTCCGCATCCGATACTGCAAAGTCTGCACGATGGTCTCTATCCGCCGGGCCTGCGATGGTACTGGAAGGCCGATTTCGTCCGCACGCTCCCTGACGAAGCCAGCGCGCTCCATGTGAAACACGCGGCGAACATGCCGTCGATGCAGTCGACCATGCACCTGTACCCGGTCAACGGCGTGGCCAGCCGCGTCAAGAACAGCGCAACGCCGTGGTCTTACCGCGACGCGATGTGGGCTGCCGTGATGGTCGGGGTTGATCCGGATGCCGCGAACAAGGGAAAAATCTCCACCTGGGCGAAGGAGTATTGGAGTGCGCTTCATCCATACTCTGCCGGCGGCGCGTACATCAACTTCATGATGGAAGAGGGCGAAAATCGCATCCGGGCGACGTACGGCAAGAATTACAACCGTCTGGCGAAGATCAAGAAGCGTTACGATCCGGCGAATCTGTTCCGTGTAAATCAGAACATCAAGCCGACGTGAAAGAGGTCCGAGATCAAACTACAAGTGACCTGGTTCGTCAGGAATCTTCTTGTCAGGAATTTTGGCGGGGGTCCGCTATAATTAGTCCTAAGGAGTACCGGAGAACACTGATCAAAGCCGGGAATCCACTCTGAACCTTTGACCATCCCTACTGCTTCCATTTGCTCTCAATCCTCGGGGGATGCTGCAACGTTTGCATCACCACGCAATATTGTTCCGTTTTCGCCTGTAATGCGCTTAACTGCTCCACAGTTGCATGCGGGGCGCGGACGTCGAAAATGACTCTGATGCTCTGAAATCCGACGGGCGCCTCTTTCGATGTTCCCAGCGTTCCTTGCAGATCGAGATCGCCCTCGACCGTGACATCTATGCCCGCTGTGGGTATTCCCATGGCAGCGGCTACCATTTGGCAAGTGATCTGCGCGCAGGCGGCTAACGCACCTAACAGTAGGTCTCCGGAGCAGGCTCCGGTACCCGCGCCACCGACTCCTTTGTGCGCTTGCGCCTTGTAGATCTCCCGCCCCAAGTCCACAGAACAAGCGATCGGTGCGTCAGTCTGAGTGCCGTGCGCTGTCAGCGTGATTCGGGAACTGGCCGGGTCTTGCCTGTACAGATCTTTCAGTGGTCGCTGCAACGATCGAATATCCATAAAATCCCCTCTGAAATCTGGGATATTATAAGCGCAGCAGGGGTGCTGCCTTGGGGGCTGTCGTGGCAGCGACCTAAAATTCAACTGTAATTGCGCAGCCGCGAGCAGTCTGCTTCGGGATGCCGAGAGCTGCGCCAGCAAGGTCCATGAACCCACCTCCCACGTCTGGTTCAGTGGCATCTACCCTGTCGCCGGGTACGCGCTTCGGCAATTACGAGATTCTTCAGCGGCTGGGTGCCGGGGGCATGGGTGTCGTCTATCGCGCTAAGGACACCCGCCTCGACCGTGAGGTCGCAATCAAGACCCTTTCGGTGGGCGGCTGTTCTCAACCGGAAGCCTTATCGCGCTTCGAGCAGGAGGCCCGTTCTGCCTGCGCGCTTAATCACCCGAACACCGTGACGATTTATGAACTCGGGCAGGTGAACGGCACGCTCTATATCGCGATGGAACTGGTGGATGGAGAAACGGTGCGTGCGCTGCTCGCCTCTGGCCCTATTCCATTTCGCAAGTCTGTTGCAATCGCGGCGCAGATTGCCGACGGTCTCGCCAAAGCGCACGAGATTGGCATCATTCATCGCGATTTGAAGCCGGAGAACCTGATGGTTTCTCACGACGGTACGGCCAAGGTACTGGATTTCGGTCTGGCGAAACTTCTTAAACTCGACCACGCCCGGAGTTCGGATGCGGCTACCGGCATCACCAAGCTTGGAACGGTGATGGGCACCGTCGGCTACACTTCGCCGGAGCAAGCGACCGGCGGCGAAGTCGATTTTCGTTCTGACCAGTTTTCCTTCGGATCGGTGCTCTACGAAATGGTCACCGGGTTTCCCGCCTTCCAAAAAAAGACGCATGCGGAAACGACGGCCGCAATCCTTCGCGATGAGCCCGAGCGCCTCGGTGCCAGAATGCTTCAGGCGCCCGCTCCTTTCATTTGGATCGTGGAGCGCTGCCTCGCCAAGGACCCGAAGCAGCGCTACGCCTCCACCCGGGATTTAGCTCGCGACCTCGCCGCGGTGCGCGACCGCCTCGCCGATGCGCCTGCCCGGGAATCCGAACCTCGCCCCAACAACCTGCCGGTGCAGCGCACTGCATTTATTGGACGGGAACACGAAGCGGCTGCTCTCCGTCAGCTCTTGAGCCGCGCGGACGTGCAGCTGGTGACCCTCACGGGTCCGGGCGGCATCGGGAAGACGCGGCTCGTCTTGCAGGTGGCAGGCGAAATCGCCGACCAGTTTCCGGGCGGTGTTTGCTTTGTTGCTCTATCAGCGATTGGCGAACGAGGCTTGATCGCTTCCACGATCGCGCAAGCAGTGGGCGTGCGCGAAACCGGAAATACGTCGCTGCAGGAAAGCTTGATAGAGTACGTGGGCGGCCTGAGCCAGCCGATGCTCCTCTTGCTCGACAACTTCGAGCACCTCGTCTCCGCCGCGCCGGTCGTGGCGGAAATGCTTACTACCGGCCCCAAACTCAGGGTCGTGGTCACGAGCCAAGCGCCGCTTCATGTCTACGGCGAACATGAATTTCCCGTGCCCCCGCTCGCGCTGCCCGACCCCAAGTCCATGCCGCCTCTGGAAGTGCTTTCCCGTCTTCCAGCGATCGCGCTCTTTGTGGAACGTGCGCAGGCTGTGAAGCACCAATTCGCACTGACGAAGGAAAACGCACCCGCGGTGGCGGCCATCTGCTCTCGCCTTGACGGCCTCCCTCTGGCCATCGAACTTGCCGCGGCGCGCATCAAGCTGCTTTCGCCGTCCGCCATGCTGACACGCCTCGAAAGCCGCTTGAACCTGTTGACCGGCGGCGCCCGCGATTTGCCAACTCGGCAACAAACGCTTCGCAACACCGTGGACTGGAGTCACGGCCTCCTCAATGGCGCTGAACAAACTCTCTTTCGCAGGCTTTCCGTATTTACCGGCGGCTGCACGCTGGAAAGCGTGGAAGCCGTGTGCGATACCAAAGGCGATCTGGGCCTCGACGTGCTCGACGGCATGGCTTCCATGGTGGACAAGAGCTTGGTGCAGCAGGTGGAGCAGGTCGATAAAGAAGCGCGCTTCTTTATGCTCTCCACCATCCGGGAGTACGCTCTTGAACGCCTCGCTGAGAGCGACGATGAATCTGCGACTCGCCGGGCCCATGCCGCTTATTACCTCGTGCTTGCCGAAGAAGGTGCCGAGGACATAGCCGCTCACCCCGAATGGCTCGACCGTTTTGAGGTCGAGCACGAGAACTTCCGCTTGGCGATTGATTATCTGATCAAAACTGGGGATACCGACTGGGGACTCCGCATCGGCGCCGCCCTGTTCCCCTTCTGGGAAACACTGGAGCATCTCACGGAGGGCCGTGACGCGATCGCCAGGATCTTGGCGTTGGAAGGAGCCTTGGCACGTCCGAAGCTTCGGGCGCGCCTGCTGTTCGCTGCGGCAGTTCTGGCGAGCGAGCAGGGCGCTTACAGCTCTGCGCAGAAGATGTTCGAAGACAGTCTCGAGACTTATCGCGAGCTAAACGATAATCGCGGCGTCGCCGTCGCACTGAACGCGTTGGCCGTCATCACTCGCGATCGTGGCGAAATCGCCGCCGCATCCTCGCTCTTCGAGCGATGTGTCGCAATATGGAAGGACCTTGGCGATTCCGCTGATATCGCCCGAGCCCTCAGCAATCTCGCCAGCATGATGAAGTTGCAGGGCGAATATGAGCGCGCATCCTCGCTTTACGATGAGTGTCTGACCATGTTCCGACGGGTCGGAGATGGCGCCGGTGTCGCTTGGACGTTGAACTACCAGGGCGACGTCGCTCGGGAAAAAGCGGATTTCGTTGCCGCCCGTTCATTTTGTGAACAGAGCCTGTCGGAGTTTCGCCAACTGCGCGATAGCTGGGGAATTGCGAGCAGCCTTGCCGATTTGGCAAGTCTAAGCTGCGATCAGGGTAACAACGCCGAGGCGCGTCGTCTGTACGGCGAAAGCATCAAGGTGTTCCAACAGTTGGGTCACAAACGCGGCATCGCAAGGGCGCTCGAATGTCTCGCCGTAAGCGCCGCAGCACAATCGAACGCCGAACAATCGCTGCATTTGGCAGGAGCCGCCGCCGCGCTTCGCCAACGATTGGGCGCTCCGCTCACGCCCGCCGAGCAACCCAGGCTTGAGAAGGCCCTGGAATTTGCGCGCCGAACGCTCGGCAATGCTGCAGGTCTGACGGCGTGGATGGAAGGTTGGGCGATGCCGGTCGAGCAGGCCGTCCATGAGGCGCTTAACTGCGACGCGGAATCAGGCCTTCGGACTCGAAACTCTGCTTAAGTCAATTTGCGGTGCTGGGATCGATCAGCCGCCGCACTGCCGAGATGCGATTCGCCGGAAAACCTCCGCGGCGTGCGTGTTCGCGAATCGTTTCCTCGTCTGGCGCCAGGTACACACAATAAACTTTATCGCCGGTGACGTAGGAGTGAAGCCATTTGATTTCCGGCCCCATATCCTTCAGCACGCCTACCGACTTTCTGGCGACTGCCTGCAGTTCCGCATCTGATAAATTACCTGCGCCTGGGATTTCCCGCTCGATCACGTATTGGGGCATGGCCACCTCACCCAACGGTCATGGTAGCAGATTCTTCGGCGGAAAGTGCATCCCACCGCGCCATGCATCGCCATGCAAAACGCCAAAAACGGTCCATTCTTAGCTCCAATCAGGCGAAGCTGAACTGCGGCAGTTCTTAACGGCGCTTTCCCTTCATCCCAAACGCCAAAAACAGCTGCTACCGAAGCCTTGCGTCACGCCGAAGCTGCGCAAGCCGGCGGAAGGTGAATTCTCGTAAACCGCGAGCCGGAACTGTGTGAGGCAGTGAATCAATCGTGAACGGGTTGCGCTGGAGACGGTGATCGACGCCGTTGGGCGACGAAGCCGCCGCATGCACCACCCACGAGTTTCAGCGCGTGGGCCACAATGTATGCGAAAGGTTCAGGCTGCGCGCGCGACAAGGCAACGTAGATCAGCGCCGCGACCACTCCCACCAACATCCCATGCAGAATGAAATGGGATTCGATCCGCCGACACACCCAAAGCGCTCCCAGGAAGCACATGACGAAGGACCCGGGCGGAGCAGTGTAATGTAGGAAATTGTCGCCAAGACGCAAGCCGAGAGGAACAATCGCGAGAATGAGAGCTACTTCCGCGAGCAGCCCGCCGAGCAAAATTCGTGCCCAGTGGATTCTTGTGCTACTCATTTCCCTACTCCCGTGCCGCATGTAGAACGATCCGCGATTGTAGCAATTAGCGATGAATCCAAGCCAGTTGTTAAGACCCTCCTCACTTCTTTTGGCCAGAGCCTCGCTGTCAGCGCTTAGCAAAGCGGAAGGTGGGCTGGTTTCGCGTGTGGGTTGAGGAGGCAGACGCCGTGGCCTGGATGGCGCGCGAGTTACGTCAGTCTAACTCGGTTGCTCAGTTGTTTCCCAGCACCTGCTGCTGATCACCTTGGTGGAATCGCGCTGCGCGCTCGGAGCCGTGTGCGGCGTACCAATCGCGCCATGCGCCCGGATCGTTAGGAATGCTTTGGTCGCTGATCTCGCGTAACGCTTGGTATACCCAGCCGCGGGTGGTGGCATTAAGTGCGGAATCTTCGGCCAAGTCGAGCAATCCGGGGACGGCCTTCATGCGCTGCTCACGCGTCAACATTCCTGATTTGGCGAGCGAGCAGCCCGCGCGCTCGCGCACATCTGCGGAAACCTCGTCGCGGAATACGGCAAGAAAGTCATTGATCGTCTGGTCTGTGCCCATGTGCGCCAGCCCTTCAACCGCCCAGTAACGTGTTTGCTGGTCGCTGTCGTGGAGCCAGCTCACGAGTAAATTATGGATGCGCTGCGGCTGCACTCCCCGGTTCGCCAGCATTCCCAGTTCCCACGCCATCCACGGACGGTTGGTCGGAATCTGCTCGGCACCCTCGATCAGGCGCGAGACCTGCTCGTCCGTCTTATCCAAATTATTGACGGCCAAGTTGACCTCGATGGCCGCAGCCCGCACCCGCAGGTCGTTCGAGTACAGCGCCGTCATTTCCAGGTCTTGCCACTTTTTCGTGCGCCGTAACTGGCCATGCCAGCCATCGACTAGCGCCGCGATCGCATTTGTGGCGCCCTCGTCGTGATTGATTGCCGCACCCAGCAGGAATTCGGCCTGTTGCTGCGGCTGCTGCGTCTTGAGCCATTCCAAGTTATGCTCAGAGAGTTTGCCATGAGTCGCCGCAACCGGCGCACCGGAAACAGGGATGTTGTGTCCGGTGAGCAGGCCCCACACTTGTTCCAGCGCTCCTGAACGCTTCGCGACTGCGAGCGAAATTAGCAACACGGCGGCAAGCACCACCTTGCGTCGCGAAGTCGAAGTCGCTGCGGCGGTCATAAACGATTGGTCCCCGCTAATCATGTGCCAAGTGTGACTACACAGATCGAGTGCAGCAAGTTACATCCGTCACCTGTACTACAGCGACAAACACAACGCGGCAGCGCGGTTTCCGGTTGTGCCCGAGTGACAGGCCAGCCGCAAGTTATCGGTTCATCCGTCGGATTAGTACCGACAACGCCCTGCTGGTCAGAGAATCGAGGACAGGATCACGTTTTTCGCCGCGGCACTGGAGGCTGCTCCCAATGGCGAAAAGCAAACGCAAACGAGTCCCGAAGACGATGCTTAAGCTACCGGATCTCGAACAATCGAAGTCTGCCGTCCTGAACAGCCTCCCGTTGGCGAGTTCAAAGCGCTCGTACGACCATGCCATTCGTGAATCATCGACTGGCAATGCTCGGAGTCTCGCCTCGCGTTTAACAAGACCGTGGTCACACAGTACCGGATCGCACTCGAACAGCCCCCATACGCCCCGTCGACGATTAACCTGAGATTGGCGGCGATACTCCGGCTGGCGTATGAAGCGTCCGATTGCGGACTTCTTAGCCCGGATCTCGCGGCAGGCATTCGGCGTGTGAAAGGCGTCCGGCAGCTGGGAGTGCGTGTCGGGAATTGGCTGACGGCAGAGGAAGGCAAGAAGTTACTCGGCACTGAAAACGCTGACACCCTCCCAGTTGCGAAATCGCGCTTTGCTCTCGCTTCTCATCGGCTGCGGCCTCCGGAGGGCTGAGGTTACAACCTTGCGGTTAGAGAATCTCCAGCTTCGGGAAGGCCATTGGGTCATCGCAGACCTGAGAGGAAAAAGTGGCCACATCCGGACGATCCCCGTTCCGGAATGGGTTAAGGAGGTGCTCGACAGCTGGACCCTTGGTGATGGCATCATCGCAGGTCCGTTGCTGCGATCGATCAACAAGGCAGTCAGAATTTGGGGTCACGGCTTTACGCCTAAGGTGATCTGGGCAATGGTGAAGGTGAACGCCAAAAGCTGCGGTCCCCCAACAGTCGCACCGCACGACTTGCGACGGACCTGTGCACGGCTGTGCCATCAGGCAGGAGGCGAGCTGGAGCAAATTCAGTTCCGGCTAGGCTAAGGCTAGGTCACGTTTCAATTCAGACGACCGAGCGATACCTCGGGTGCAAGCAGCGGTTCCGGAACGCCGTGAACGATCACATCGGTCTGGAGCCGGATGTGCACTAATGATCGGCGTTGCGGGTGATGGTACATACTGGCTGACTTTCATTACTAATCCGTGGAGTCTCGTTTCGATCTCTTCCGTGTGGCCGCCCAACCGTCCAGAACTCGGGAATGCAAAGGGCTGCTATAGTCGTTGGCAGGAACGGACTTCAGTGGAAAATGACAGTGGACGTAGTTATAGATGCGACGCCTTCGTCTTCGCAGCTAAGAACCTATTTCGTCCTGTGCCTGGGCAGTTCACTCCTCGCGGAGCAAGATCATAGGATCAATCGACAGCGCGTGTCGCGCTGGAATCCACGTACCCAATAGGCCCAGCAGCGCCATAGCTACAACAACACCAGCCAATACCAGCGGATCTCGGGGAGTTGCCTCATACACGATGAAAGCGAGCACCCGGCTCGCCAGAATTCCGAGGAGCAATCCGGCCGCCGAACCAAAGGTGAGCAATTTGAAAGCCCGTCCCAAGGCCGCCTTTACCACTTGCTTACGTTGGGCGCCCAGCGCAACGCGAATTCCCAGCTCCCGCAGCCGTTTGCTGACCGAGTGCGCCGCCATTCCGAAAATGCCAGTTATGGACAGCATCCCGCCCATCGCGCCTAGTACGCCCAACGCCACCGTCGCCACCTGGGGAGGAAACAGAGCGCCGGCTATTTCGTCCAACCGCGTTTCAATCACAACCGGGAGCCCTGCATCGAGTTGGTGCAGTGTGCTCCGTATGGCCGCGCCGAGTTGCTGCGGATCGCGGCTGGAGCGCACCACCATCCATGCGGAGGTGGAGGGCCACTGCAGGATTGGGAGAAACATCGCGGGCTTTGGTTCTTCGGTGAGTTTCCCATACTTTCCGTTTTCCGAAATACCCACGACTTGTATGCGCGTTCCATCCGGCAGCTTGTAATGACCACCGATCGCGTTTTGCACCGAACCAAAGATTTTGCGCGCAAACTCCGCGTTCACCACCGCGACGCGAGGCGAGTCTTTCTGGTCATGCCATGTGAAAGCCCGGCCGGACAGCAACATAGTGCCCTCGGCGTGAAGGTATTCGGGAGATATGTGGTACGTGTAGACGTTAGCGGCGGCACTCGATGGCCGCAGATCTGTCGTTCTATCGGTAAAGATATTCGAGGTGTTCTGGTCATTTAGTAGCAGCGCATCGGTTAATCCGACAGAGTCTACGCCAGGAACGGTCGCGATGGCATCGAGCATGTGCTTTTGCATTGGGGGGACTCGATCGCCGCTGTAACCTGCCATGGGCAGATCGGCGTCTACCAGCATGGAGTTCTTCGGTTCAAAACCGAAATTGCTGTGCATGGCGTGTACCAAGCCACGCAGAGCAACCAGCGAAGACGTAACCAGCACGGCGCAGATCGCAATTTGAACCGCCAGCAATACGTCGCGAGCAGTACTGCGCCGCGCAACCGCGGCGATTGACCCCACCTTGATGACCTGATACGGGTCAGTGCGAAGTACCTGCCTTACAGGTACCGCTCCGAACAGGAACCCGCTGATTAAGCTCAGCAGCAAAGCTACTCCATAAACGCTTGCGTCCGGGTTCACCGGCGTATGCACGGGGAAATTCCCGAATGGCTGCCACTCGCTCAACCAGCGCAAACACACCACGCTGGCCCATAGTCCGATGGCGCCTCCGACCAGCGAGATCAGCACGGCTTCGGCAAATAGAGCACGCAGGATGCGTTTGTGGCTCGAGCCGAGCGCGAGCCGCAGTGCCACTTCGCGGGAACGGTCAGCGGCGCGCGCGGTGAACAGGCTGCCCAAGTTGGCGCACGCCGCCAGCAGAATCAACCCTGCCAGCAGCATCAATCCCGCAATGAATGCCTGTACCCCGGGGGCAAACTGATCGCCCAAAAGGTTTGGGCGCGCTAATGAAAAGCCGGCTTGCCGTTCGTCTTTGGGATAAGTCTCGTCCAGATACGCGCCGATCGAGTTCAGATCGGCGGTTGCTTCTGTCAGAGTGACTCCCGTCTTCAAGTGTCCTACGACCATGAACACCCAACGGCTTGCGCGATCATTGAGGTCAGTTGCCCCGTCCACCTGCTCGTGGTTCACCATCGGCACAAAGAAGTTAGGAGAGACGAACACTACAGTCCCGCGAAACTCAGGCGGCGCTACGCCAAGGATGGTAAAAGGATGCTTGTTCAGCTGAACCGTACGGCCCACTACGCCACGGTCATCGCGGAAGTGGCTGTGCCAATATGCGTAACTGAGGACGATATAAGGAGCGCTGTTCGGGCCATGATCATCGGAGGTGTTGAAGAAACGGCCGACGTACGGGTGAATCCGCAACCCGTCAAAGTAGTTGCTGCTCGACTCCATGCCCCAGATAAGGGATGGACCCTCGCCCGTATTCATCGCTACCTGAGTAATTCTATAAGCTGCCAGACCGTCAAAGCTGTGGTTGCGGTCGCGCAGATCGAGATAATCGGGATACGATTGGCTCGTGTCCTTATCGCTGGCGCGCTCGATTAAATAGAGGCTCTCGGCCTGAGGCACATTCAGCGGGCGCAGGATCAGCCCGTTTAGGACACCGAAAACCACGGCGTTTGCGCCGATGGCCATTGCCACCGTCACAACGGCGGTGATGGTGAAGCCCGGAGACTTGCGCAACTGCCGCAGCACGTAGCAAAGATCCTGAGCTAGCCCACTCATCGCGCGACCTCCACCCTGTGACTTCAAGACAAGCACACGTCACTGCTCGTTGAAATGGCAATTCTCCTACCATCTGCGGAGGTCTGTAAACTGCAGATCGCTAAGGCGATGCAAGTTGAATCTGGGAGGCGCGAGCGCACCGGATGTCCGCCAGTGGAATGCTGTGTCCGGAAGCGGACACCTTCGGACGAGAGCCCGTCTCTCTACCGGCTGGAGCCGCGACAGTAATGTTAAATTGTCATGCCACTCAAAGAGGCTCTATTTGACTATTTGACAGTTGGAAACGAATCCTCAGTGTTTAGAGTTCGGGGCGGATGACGGGAAACCGGAAGTATTCCGGCCCAGTCGGCTTGTGGGAAGTATTAGATAAGCCGACTCTTTGTGCATAAGTCCTCGCTGACGCCGTATTGTTGGCCGAACCGATCATTCATCGATGGTCGACTACACGGGAGTTGAGCCCACGCTGGCTGAGACAAGGTTTCAGCATTGTTCGCCATTGAGGTACGCACGGCCTGCAACTAAACTAAAGGTGGGAAGAGACGGAGTTGCACCCTTCTGTGTGCTCTATTATCGATAAGTTGCCGATTATACGAGGCACACAAAAACAGGAAGGATCGGAAGGCGATATCCTGTGTGCGTTTTGTTGCGGTCGAACGATTCCAAAGAGGGCTTTTTTATCTGATTTGATTACTCAACAGAGGCTTAGAACAGCGTGGCGACTGTCATTTCTCTCCGCGAAATTATCGAGGCGATGGAAATCCAGCGCGACGACTGCGTTTCCTACTTGGATCCGGACACTGGCGAAGTCATCAGTGTGACAGAGGAAGAACGGCGATTGGTAGAAAGAGGATTCTCTAGACGATGTTCCAGAATGGCAGCGTTGGATGATGCCAAAGGTCCGTGCCTTGTTGGCAAGCGATCGTTTCCTTGAGTTGCCGAACCGCTTCGGCATTCATGAATGGTCGATTATGGATGAGTTCGCCCGAGCGCAGGATAGCGAACGGATCCGGCAAGAGTTCTTGGATGCCATTCATGGCGCTGGCGCCTTTCGGATGTTTCGGAGCACGATTCGACGACTGCGCATAGAGCAAAGTTGGTATCAGTTCCGTGAGGAAGCGCTGGCAGAAATCGCACGGAACTGGCTGGAGGAGCACAAGCTCCCTACAAGTAGCAGGACACACACTCGATGAGAAGACACATGGGTTTCGTTGCAATCGGAGTAGGGGAGTACGTCAAGCTCCACGTGAAGGCTAACCCTGAGGAGAATCCCAGCGAGTTGCTTGCACGTTTGCGCAGTTGCGTTTCGGACGCCTTGACGGGAGCGCGTTGCCAATGCGGAGCACCCATCTGGGTTGTCGGATCCGTTTCAGCGGGATACGCGTGTTTCACCTGCATTACCGGCGAGGCATTTCCCAGTGAGGACTACGAGATTGATGAGGTTCGCCGTCCGTGGTAGCTCACAGGCCGCGGTTCGACCGGCCTGAGTTGTGCCGGTCCGAATAGTAGAAGAAACGCGTGTCAAGAGATTTGGTGATCTGCTCACGGCATCGGACCAACTCAGGATTACTCGCCACTTGGCGACAAGGTAGGAGCTATTTCCTAATTTAATTTACGATTCTAAAAGTTGGCAAGGCCGTTTCGAGGCTCTCAGAAAAGTCACGGACTCTGCCCGTTAGATCGCAAAGCAGACGCAGATCCTGAAGAAAAAAATGGCCATTATTCGGGCGTCACACAAGGAACCGTTTGACGGCTGTGGCGACGGTAAATACGGAAATCCTTTTCAGTCGTCAGGATGACGGGGTCGGCGAGGGTTTCACTCAGGCGCACGAGGCAAGCATCGGCGAGGCTCATGGGAACGTCGCGGTACTTCTCGATAAGCCTTAAGACTGGTTCTAAGTTTTCTCTGATCTCGAAAGCGACGAACAGAGCGCGGCGGCGAAGAAGCATTCCCAGACTGTGGGTTCCTCGCGCTCCGAGAAGATGGAATGCTTCGGAGAGAACCGCTTCGCACGTCGACCAAGGCGGAGGCAATGCGGGGGCTTGGGTCATGGCCCATTGGTGGTGAGCGTCGCGGCTACTGAGCAGGGCCACCACAAACCCCGCGTCAACGAGGACGTTTCTGGCCATAGCCCATGGCTCGCAAATAAACCCGCCTTCGCGTACTCAGGTCGGTCGGTAAGCCATCCACCGAGCCGATGAGATCGGCGATGGTATCGAGGGAGGCCATGCGCCGTCGTCGCTGGCGAGGTGTGAGCTGCAGCCGTTCACGAACTACATCGGACTTTGAAATCTTCCGGCCGCGCGATTCCGCTTCGATATCTGCCACCAGCGGCTCGGGCAACCGTACGGTGATAGTCTTCATGTAATGAGCGTATTACATCTCTGCCGGGTCTGCAAGACAAAGGCAGAACAGCGCCCAACAGCAGCCTGAACGATCCGGCTTACCGACTACGGCCGATTGTGGGCGAATTTAGCGATCCGGAAGTTATCCCAGGTCCGAAGTGGCGCAGGCCGGCCGGGAGGCTCCCGGCCACTTTGCCCGCGAGTAAGACTGAAAGGGCGGGTTGGCGCCGTCAAGGGTCGCGGGAGGCGCGGGCGCGAGTGCGAGCACATCACTCGCTCCTTGGCGATAAGGAGCTATTTCCCCGAAGACATTTCTGGGGCATATGATGAAGCGCCGAAGGCCTCCCCGATCACTTCCGCATTGCCGACCGCTCACCCAAAATCGTCACGTCCAACGCGCGCTGCTGATATTTTTAGTTCGCTTTGGTTTGGATTGAGGTTCGTTTTGTTCAAGAAGGAAGGGAGCAGCAACCTTGAACATAGGCCAGTCGCGACAATCACCGCTGTTCTGGAGCCAGGCGATTACCACCTTCTGGTCGGGATAGATGGCGAGGCTCGTCACGGTCGCAGATCCTGGAACGAAGCGTCGAGAGTTTCAGGCAGCGAAAGAGTATCTCAAGAAGAGCGATGATCATTAGGACGGGTTTACCGGCACTGGCCGATTCGATATTCGACGTGAACTTGGTCTGCCCGCGCTCGACCTCTTTCCGACGTGAACCCCACGTTGCGGTTTAAAACCGCGGCGCTCGAAACTACACTTGTATCGCGAGCAAGCCGGAAGTTATGGGCAGGGCGCAGCACACCTAACAGGCATGACCTCATCCGACGGCAAGGCGCGAACGCAGACGGGTTGCGATCTTCAATGTGGGCAGCTTTGCGGGACCTCTACTAAGGCTCTTCCTTCGATGTCCAGCCGGTGTTGCTTGCGGTAGGCTGCCCATTCCTTTTCCAGGGCGCGGGTTTGATCCTTCGACGCGATTTGGAACCGCGCCAACGCCAGGATCAAGGCGCGCACGCTGACACGCGGTTCCGCCGCATGCCCCGCGATCCCGCACCTGGGGCAAGTGATAATCGGTGTCTGGATGTTCCGGCCAGCCCGAATCCGGTGGAGCGTTTCGTTGAGTTCGTCCCGCAGGCCGATGAGGACCGGAATCGACATTCCCTCGCGCCATTCCACCCGCAAGCGTGCGACCATTTCTGGAAACCAAGTTCGCTGAGAGTCGCCCGAGGGCATTTTTCCCAGATCTCCACGCGGGGCCATCCGTTTTCGGTTACGGCCGCTGTCATTGTAGTCGTCTAGCCTAGGACGCGCTGACACTACATGGTCTCGGTCGATGTCGATGTAGTTATTCTGTTGCGGACGTCCACCGGAGATGCTGATCTGCGCTCCGAAGCCACGCTGGCCACGCCCAGAGTTGGTGTTGGAGGCGTTTGGTTGAGTGCGGACCGCCTCTACGCCTGCCTCCAGCGGTCGCCGCTTGTGTCCAGTCACGGCCATTGCTCGGCAGGTCGCGGACAGTTTTCGAATTTACCGATCCGCCAGTTGAGGAGGTGCCTGTGCCCGCATCCGAAATGGTGGAGCGCGTTTTGTTGCCCAGGTCTTCCCGCTGCAGAACAACGTTTACAGTACGCGTCACACCAGCTTCCACGCTTGCCGTCGCCGTAAGCAGAAAAAAGCCGGGCAGCGATGCCGTCAACTTAGAGCCACCAGGCGAAAGTCCGAGAGCGCTGAAAATCCCCTGCTGGTGCGTCAGAACGGTTCGAGTCTCGCCCGTCGGCACGCTCCTGACTGACACTCTGACATTCGGAAGCGGTGCGCCGGATGCGTTTGCGACCGTGCCTTGGATTCCGCCGCTGCTCTGGGCCCACCCTGAGATACAAGCAAGTATCCAGATCAGAACCAGGCTAGTGAAGAACCGGCAATGTTCTGGGCGACGCGTATGTGCCGCTCCCGAGATCCTTTGCCTACTGTAAGTGCCAGCAGCATAGAACTCGACCATGGAGGCACCATGAAAGTAGGTTAAAAGTTCATTCATCCTGCCACGCCGGAATCCGCGCACAACATTGCCACATTTGACTCGGAATCTGGTTTACCGATCATTCCCGCCAGCAGACCGCAGGCTGCCGCCGCCGACAGCCACAACCCGGGCACAGCTCGATTGCCGGTAATGTGAATCAGATAAGTGCTGATTGCTGGGGTAAATCCGCCGAAGATCGCGGTGGCAAGACTATAGGCGAGCGCGAAACCAGAGGTCCGCACGCTCACGGGCATGATCTCCGTCAGAAAGACAACCATCGCGCCGTTGTAGCTGCCATAGAGAAACGAGAGCCAGAGTTCGACAATAAGTAACCGCGTAAATGAAGGCTCGTGCACCAGCCAGACCATGACGGGATACGCAGTCATCAGCATGAGACACGTGCACGCGACGAGCAGAGGCCGACGACCTACCCGATCGGACAGCGAACCCATTACCGGAAGCCAGAACAAATTGGAGGCTCCCACACATAAGGTGACCACCAGACTGTGAACCGACGCCAGATGAAGCACTGATTCGCCAAAAGTCGGCGTGTAAGCGGTGATCATGTAAAAGGAGACAGTAGTCATGGTCACCATCATCATCCCGACAAGCACGACTCCCCGCTTGGAATTGAGCGAACGAAGGATTTCTGATGTGCTCGGCTTATATTTGCGGGCGGTGAACTCGTCGGTCTCTTGGAGCGAATATCGCAGAACGAATAGAACCGGAACAATGGCACACCCCAACAGGAGCGGGATACGCCATCCCCAAAGCGTCATCTTCAGAGGTGACAGGACCGAACTCAGGGCGACTCCGAGCAGCGCCGCGAACATCACGGCCACCTGCTGGCTGGCAGACTGCCAGCTGACGTAAAAACCTTTGTGCCCAGGGGTGGCGATCTCGGACAAATAAACTGAGACACCACCCAGTTCCATGCCCGCGGAAAAACCCTGCAGCAGTCGGCCGAGCAGCACCAGCAGCGGAGCCAGCAGCCCGATGCTGGCGTATCCCGGTGTGCAGGCTATGGTGATAATGCCGATCGACATCAGCGTCAAGGTGAGAATCAGACCGGCACGCCGTCCATAGCGGTCGGTATAAGCTCCCAGAACGATTGCGCCAAACGGTCGCATGAGAAAGCCCGCACCAAACGTCATGAGAGACAGAATCAGCGATACATAGGGAGTACCGCTTGGAAAAAACGCCTTCCCGATGTCCGTAGCGTAATAACCGAACACCATGAAGTCATACATTTCCAGGAAGTTTCCGCTGGACACGCGCACGACTGCCCAGATCTTTGCTTTGCGAACAAGGGCCGTGGTCGCAGGGATCGCGCGAGTCTCAAGACTTGAATGCAATGTCACAGGGATCCTTCCAACCACGAATCTGTCAATCTGTTCCTGCCCTGGTTCATGGAAATCGAATCGCCCAGTCCGGTTCCCCAACCGTACTCCCTACCAAATAACCCACCAAAGGTGTGGGTTGCCAGTGTTCACCACCATCATCGGCTCATCGGAATAATGCAGTCGTCCCGAATCGACAAGGCCGGTCTGGGGATTCGCAACGCCGGGCTCGTTGATGGGCTCCAGTTTATCGTCGCGGCTGAACGCAAAGCCGATCTTCGCGTTGAGAAACCGAACCACGGATCACCACTTTCCAGTACCCTGCATCGTTTTATCGGGGTGGATAGTCCAAGTTTTCCCGCTATCGATTGTCCGATAGAGATGCGGCCCGTTGTTATTGTAGAGGCCAGGTACTCATCCATCCGACGGATTCGTTAAGAAAGAACAGGTCCCTAATGGACCTTGCGGTATTGAATCGGGCCGGCATCGTGAGTTCCATGACTTCGGACGAAATCCATTTGTTCCCCGTTCGGAGCGGCGCGCGGATACGCAAACATCACCTTCTCGTTCCCATCGCTTAGATAGCCAGTTCGGAAATACTTACGAAGTGGAGGCTTTCGTTTTGCCACTTTGCCACTGCTTCAAAGAATGGCCGCATTTCCTTGTACCCGCAGCACACAACTTCCTCTTTACCCAACAGGTGGGGTATGAGTGGGCTCTCGATTATTGGGTTCTCTGCATACAATTTCAGCAAGCCCTCCGCGTCGTTCTCCGACAGGGCCTTGTCCCAGTCCCGGTAGATTCGGTCCATATTTGCCGCAAGTTGCGTAGCGTTTGGTGTTCGACTCGTATTTGCTCCATTAGGTGCCCGAGCGGTCAGGCCGCGGCCCGCATCTCCGTATCTAGCAATTTGTAAATTTGCGCTCCGTTTAGGATCGTGCACGACTTTTTCAATACAGCAAAATCGCTAGCGGTCATCCGGGAAGTGGTTGAAAATGCGCGAGGGTTATCCAAAAGAATAGGGTGGTCGGCTAGAATGATGCAGCCGGGAGGCCCAGCCTGGTGATCATGCGCCCCATTTTCCTCCTAAATAGCAACAACTCTAACTACTCTGACGGTCGTTGCATTCCAGTCGGCCGTTATGACCGGACACCTCCAGCAATGGGGATAGGCAATTCCCTGGGCAGGGGGGCTTTGGGCGTTAGGCTGGACTGCGTGGCTGAGCCTTCGGAAGACAACCCGAGTCGCGCACAGAATGCTGCAAAATCAGCGCTGGCGACGCCAATTTTGAAACCGGGTGTTAGGTAGGAAATGTTGAGAACATCATTATTTCAGCAGTTGTTCGCTGTCATGTTCATTATCGTGTTCTTCGGCTTTGGAGTTGCTGTGGATTCGGTGTCGAATAAGCGTAGAGATGCAGAGCTCCTAGTGCGCAGAATGGTTGGGTTGAAGATGGGTACGTCCTCATTCAATGCAGCACGAGAGCTTGCCGAAGAATATGGTGGAAAGCCGACGAGCGGCGGACCGACAAGAGGGGATTGCTCTGCTCAGGCGTGTACCTTTACGTTCGTAATTGATAACAAGCCCTTGAGCTACATCCCAGGTGTGTCAGCCGTAGAGTTTGTGGCGACCGTCGGAGTGAAGGATGGATATGTGATTGAGAGACAGATAAACTACGCGATCCTAAACAGGACCGGTGCTGACTTCGCCTATCTTCTGGTCGATCATCTTGATCCACACGGCCTCGAGATTCAAAAACTAAAAGTAGATGCAGACGGTATGCCACATGTTCTGAAAGTTAACCTGGGGCGGTCAGCTACCGCCGATGAGCGGCAACGTGCTTATTCAATAGGACTCTCCTGTCTTGCTCGGCTGGGTGGTTGCAGACACGCCGCCGCCATTTTTCCGGCAGGCCTGTGATGCCTCAGACTTTTCTCCGCCCAAACGCGCCGAGAGCCGACATGACGGCAGAGGTGCCGACGTGCCGTCCCACGACGCGATCTACCAATGACGCGGAGAGAACGGCAGTCTGCAACGATTGGCACGGTTCCTTTGCGAGCGCCTTCAACTGTGGGCCAGAATCTGGGAGATCCTGAAATGTAAAAAGGCATGCTCTATGGTGCGGTGCTCTTCTCGCTGCTACTCGCCGGTCCGATAGCCGAGCCTCAAACTACCAACGTACAGGACATCGCCCGGACGTTCGCTTACGATCAGGGCGCACTGCTTGATCTGCAAGAAAAAGCGGTAGAAGACCAACAGGGAAGCCAAGTGCATTGAAATCAGCTTCGCTAGAGGGCGGACGGGTCTCGGCCTACCTAGTGATGCCGCCGGGTAAGGGTCCGTTTGCCGAACTTGTCTTCCTCCAGTCCGGCCAGTGGGATCGGCACGAATTCTTAGCCGAGGCCGAGTTGCTGGCCGAGGTTGGCGCGGCCCGCTTGCGGTTTCAGAGCGGGGCTTCAAGGCCCTGGTCTTGATGGCCGGCCTCTCCCAGTTTTCCGTCTCGGCCAGGGCTGAGATCCCACCGGAGCGACTCGAGAAAGCCGAGCCTTTCCTGAAGGCTGTCGCCCCGCTCGACGCCGACCGCTTGCTTCCTCACACCGCCCCCGCCATCCTTTTTCAATTCGCCGATTTTGATCAGTTCATCACACATGACGAAGCGCAACGTTCTGTGCAGCCAGCCAGCCGAAGGTGGTCAAGTGGTATGAAGGCGCGCACGAATTCGCAGATCCGCGCCCTCCCCGACCGCGCCGACGTTCTCCATCAGCAGATCGTTATCGGCGCGTTGCGCCCAATCATCTTGAAGAAACTGGGCGCGGAGACTCATTGAGACTGTGCAGAGGGCCAGACCGCTGCGTTCGTAGGCGGCATGTGCCCCCGTTGCCAAGGAGCGTAAGCGGATCAGAGGCATTCACAGAGATCACTTCACTGCGGGGATGGGAGCCAAGCGCCTCTCGCCGAGACCCAAATAGTAAAACTCCCCCTTGCTGCCACTGGGAGCTTTTCTCATGCCACTTCTTGAATATCAAGAGTGCAGCGACCGTCCGAGCGAGCTATTTGGGGGCCAGAATCACTTACCGAAAGGTGACGAGGCGCCGAAAGAGACGACGAGAGATTCTGAACCGCTCGCCGTGGCCAAGTAATCTATGACTCGGAAGGAGACGCAATGGCCAAAAAGCACATTGATGCGCAAACCACGAATCACATCAGTCGACAACCCCGTCTTCATCAGCGAGCGCGTGAGATTCAGTCCTACGGAACTGTGAACCATGCCTTTCCGCTTGAACTCGAGGAACGTCCCGTGGAAGCGGGCAACCGCTCGCTCATACTCTTTGATCGTGGCGACGAAGACGGTGCAGGCTGGGGAAGATGGAATCCGATTTCTGCTCATTTCGGGAAAGCCACTTGAGGAGCCCGTCGCCTGGTATGGTCCCATCGTGATGAATACTCAGGAGCAGCTTCGACACGCATTCACCGAACTGCAAGAGGAGACATTCCTTAAGGCGGCGCAGCGTAAATAGGAATTCAGATCCCCTGGCGATGTGGCCTTATGGATGACTCTCGCGCGGTTGCAGGGGCCCTTATAACCCGGAGCAGACATGAACGGATCAAAGGTCGTGGTTCTTGGCGGGGGAATGGTCGCCGGTTACGCAGCCAAACAACTGGTTGAATTGGGCTTGCGGCATGGCGAGTTAGCAATTCTCTCAGCCGACCATTCCGTTCCCTATGAGCGTCCTCCGCTGTCGAAGGGTTTCCTGGCCGGCAAGGATACGGAAGAGGCTATCCGGATTAATCCTGAAGACTTTTATACGAAACACGGAATCGAGTTAAAGCTTGAGTGCGAAATCTCCGGTTTAGATACTAAACATAAGCGGCTGTTTCTGAAGTCGGGTGATGAGTTCGGGTTCAACAAGCTGATCGTGGCAACCGGTGCACGCCCGCGACTGCTCAACGTCCCCGGCGCGAATCTTCGAAATCTGTGTTACCTCCGCACATTAAATGACTCCAAAGTCATTCGGAGCGCGTTGGAAAAGGTGAAGCATGCAGTTGTGATCGGAGGCGGCTTCATCGGCATGGAAGTAGCCGCGGTGCTTGCACAGAAGGGGATCGAAGTCACCATGGTTCTAGGTGAGGACCGCATTTGGAAGCGGCTCTTCTCGCCAGAGATGTCCAGTTTCTTTGAAGCATATTACGCGGCCCGGTCCGTGCACCTTATCAAAGCGACTACGGTATCGGAATTGCGAGGAGATGGGGCTGTGAGTTCGGCCGTGCTCGCAAATGGTCAGACCATCCCGTGCGAACTGGTCGTTGCAGGCATCGGAGTACAGCCTGCGACCGAAATGCTCGCCAACAGCGGACTCGATGTCGGGGACGGCATCATCGTGAACGAATATCTGGAGACCAGCCAACCCGACGTGCTCGCAGCGGGTGATGTCGCGAATTACCAGGATGTGCTCTTTGGAAGCCACAGACGGGTGGAGCACTGGGACAATGCCGTTTCGCAAGGTCAATATTGCGCTCGGTCGCTTATGGGCGAACGAATTCCGTACAAGCACGTGCCGTATTTCTTTTCCGACGTCTTCGACCTTTCTTATGAATATTGGGGCGATTTGTCGGGCGCAGACCAGATCATTCATCGCGGCGATTTTTCCAATAAGAGTTTCAGCGTGTGGTGGCTGCGCCAGAAGACAGTTGTGGCGGTATTCACAATGAATCGTCCGGAGGAAGAGCGGGATGCGGCTCCGAAATGGATCGAGTCGCGGCGGACCGTATCTGCCGGGAAACTGGAAGATGCATCACAATCGATCTCAACTGCGTTGGAGTGAGGCCTGGCAAAGCCCGGAACATATTTTGTCGCAGGAATATTATGGGATAGCGATGCTGTGACTTTTTTTTATCTGCCCTAAGAATCTGGAATCAGGAGAGTAGCCGAGGAACGGAACATGTTGCTGACTCTGGGTGCCATTTGCGTTGCAGTGCTGTTCCTGTTGATCGTACTTGGGATGAGACGTGCAAGGGACCAACGCGAGATGGAGCGGCACAGCATCACCCCGGAGGCACTCCACACATTGTTGGCTTCAAATCAAGAAGTACTTCTCTTCGATGTTCGCCAGCCGCTCGACTTGTTGGCACATAGTGAGATCATTCCGGGCGCACAGAGGATTCCGCCAGAGGAGGTGTTTGAGACGCCGTCACCGATCCCGAAAGAAAAAGACGCGGTCGTTTACTGTACCTGCCCTGGTGATAAGACCAGCCGAGCAGTTCTGCGTCGCGCTCTGGCTATGCATTTCTTTCGAATCAAGTTCCTCAGGGGTGGATTGGCGGCCTGGAAGGCGAAGGGCTATCCGGTCGAGCCATACCGAGAGGTCTTTCACCTCTATACTCCAAGCTTAGCTCCGCCTTCAGGGGGGAGAAATCCGGCAACTCTGACATGACAGGAGCACGCTCCACATCACTGTCTAGAAGAAGAAAACAATCCGAACCTTCCGGTTAAATCCAGGGCTGTGGTCCCGGTGAAGGCAGTTTACTTCGCCGTGGAGGCGCGGCGGACACTTGGGGTCAGCACTGTCAACTCGCCGAAGGTGCCCTTCTTCGCTGCGACGCGTATGGGCAGTGTGATCGGTCATCCACATCTCTGGGATGCTCTCACCCACTAGTTTGCGTGACAGAACAGTCGGACTATCGAGCTATCTGATGCCACAATGCCCACCGCATTGGTTACTGCGCTCATGTTGGCTGCAGCGAAGCGATATCATACGTTGACCAGGGAACATTTTCTTCGTTGCTGGATTACTTGCCGGTCGTGGCAGCGGGTTGGATAGCGTCAGCGGCTTTTTGCAGGCCGTCGACCGGGCTTGATGCCAAATGGTAAAGGGTCGGCTCCTTCTCGCGCTTGGCAATGTAGCCGTTGCCGGACTTCGCAATCGACACCTTTTCCGCGCGCCTGCCCTCCTCTGAAGTGACCGTGATCTCCATGCCGGGCTTGGCAAAGCCTGATTCGACGAACTTACTGGCGGAAAGGTCGCGCAGTGTCGAAATGAAAGCTTGTACGCTTCCGGCATCCATCTTCTTCCCGTTAGACCACCAATCGGTACCGTTCCGGCTCAGGAAGTAGGCCTTCGACCCGCCGTGCATCTCAATCTTGGTAGGGTCGTTGAAGCCAAAGTCGAAGAGCTTCTTGTTGCGGAAGTCGTCGAGTCCTTTGTCGAGCGCCTGGCCAAGATCCGAGTCAACCTTGTAGGTACCGTTGACCACGCTCGACTTCGCGTAGTAGATGTCCTTGCTCTTGCGAACCTGAAGTTCTTGCGTGCCAGACTGGTCGGTTATTTTTGCGCTGGCGACGGGAGTGGCGTGAGCAAAGACCGATGGGGCCTCCCCAAGGTCCTTGTCTGATCCACTGAGATCCATACGGGCGCCGGACAGTTTTCTCGCGAGTTCACTTACCTGGAAGCTGTCGGCACGCAGCGGCCCCGGCTTCAGTATTTGCCATTCGTTCTTATCACGTCCGAACTCAATCTCCCGGTTTTTTTGGATGAGCACAATGCGGCTGATCTTGTCCGCATTCAGCGTAAGTAAGCGCCTGTCGCGCAGATCATTCAGGCTCTTGTCGATGCTGGTTTTGTTGTAGCTGGCCACAGTGAAGACGCGTGGATCTCCGGCCAGCCTTGCGTAAACCGCACTCCTTGTGGGCGTCTCATCTCCGATCAATAACCTTTGTGCTTTGTTGTCCTTTTCGGCGATAGCCACTTCGAGGGCAGGTTGGTCAAGACCATATTGCTTCAGATCGGAGGCCTTGTCTTCGACCAGGCGCTCAGAATTTAAGGACGACAGAGCGGAGAGCGCCCCGGAAACCGCGCTCTGATCCGCAGCAAGCGGCTGGGGCTGGATGATCTGCCAGGCGCCGGAATTGTTTTTCGCTAGGACGATCGCTCCGGCGTCTTTCTTCTTTAGCTCAAGCTTAGTAATCGCCGCCTCGTCCAATTTGAGGATGGCGGGCGGAGTATCGGCAGATGCCGTCGCGATCTGGCTGGTCGGTTTTCGTTTGCCCGACCAGTAGAGAGTGCCAACGAGCACCAGAAGTACGAAGGCTGCAACGATCAAGCTACGGATTTTCATGGCGCTTCTTGAGACCTGCCTCGATGCGTCAAGAGATTCTTACCTCCTCTTCCACCACACCCCAACGCCGGCGATGACAACGATCGCTGGCAACAGGAACTGGCTGGTGCGGCGTACCCAGCTGAACTGGGCATGCGTCATGGTAATGCGGCGGTCTTCGCGCTCCTTCGGCCGAATGGAGATCAAGTCCTCGTCCGATGACAGCCAATTGATTGTGTTCAAGGCCAAGTCGTTATTCCCATTGAAGTTGATAAACCCGTTGGCAACCCAGGACGAGCTGCCGACCACCACGAAGCGTCCTTGTAAGTTTTCCTTGCCGGTGCTGTAAGTGCCCGCAGCCGCAATGGTCAATGGTCCTTTCTTGTTCTTGGGATCGTTGACATTGACGGCAGCAGAACTCAGATTCGTAGTCGCCAGACTGCTGCCCGAAGAATCGAACAGCTTCTGCACGCTGGCCTTGTCGGTGCTCTTGATCTCCAGGGAACGAGAGAGGGGAAAACCAGTGGCCGTTCCTCTCATCTCACTTACAATCGGTTGGGATCCGTAGCTTGTGACGAGCGCCACTTGAGGGCCAAGGCCGACGATCTGGCCAATGGGATTCAGATCGAGGATCAAGTCCTTGTCCAGCGTCACGCCCCAGCTCTCGAGTACCTTCGCCAGAGCGTCATTGTCGGCGATTTCTGAACGCCCCATTTTGAGGGGTGCATCCAGCAGTAGGAGCACGCGTCCGCCATCCTCGACATATTTCTTGATAGCATCCACTTCCGGTTGCTCGTAATTGCGTGTCGGTCCCGCCACGACCAGAGTCGTGCAGTCGGTCGGAACCTCGGCTTTCTGCAACAGATCGATGGCTTTGCTTTCGTAATTGTCTTTGGCCAGAAGATCTTTGAAGCGGGAAAGTCCCTCGCGGTCACTGTTATCAATCTGGTGCTCGCCGCTGCCCGTCACAAAACACACCGTCCTGGTGCTGCTCTTGAGATCGCGGATGAAGGCTCCAGTAACCCCCTCCTCGGACATACTCTTGGCTTCTTCTTTTTTCGTGCCGAGCTGGACCACAGCAGTTCCGAGGCTTCGGATACCCGCTTCTCGCGCGGCCTGAGGATTCTTATCGGGATCGACATACTCCACTTTTACCCTGGGTGACAAATTCGCGTATTCGTCAAGCAGATCTTTGCCGTCACGGAATCGCGTGCTCTGGTTGAAGTACGTGATAGTCGCGTTTTGCTTCAGCCCCTTGACAATCTTGGCGGTTTGGTCAGAAAGACTGTAGCGCTTGTTCGACGTGGCATCGTAAGACTTGTTGAAACGGTCGGCAAGGATGTTGACCACGACGGTCGCGGCCAGCACGATCAGGATATAGGTCACCGCGTAGGCGGCATACCTGGTTTGTCTCGCCTTCAGCCAGTGGCTTGCCATTTACGACCTCCAGCGCAGGGATTCCATAGAACGAGCCGTAAAGAACAGTCCCAGGAAGATCACGGTGAGGTAGAAGATTGCATCTTTGGAATCGAGAACGCCTCGGCCAAACGATTCGAAGTGCGTGATCACTGACATGTACGAAAGGACTCGCGCCCAGGTCGCGGATTCGTAGCCACCGACCCACTCCAGCACCCACAGCAGCAGGCAAACTCCGAAGGTGGCGGCCCCCGCGATGATCTGATTCTTGGTCAGTGTGGAAATGAAAGTGCCGATAGCCAGCAGTGCGCCCGCCTGGAGCACGAGACCCAAGTAACCCACCGCCAGCGGTTTCCAGTCCGGATTGCCGTACTTGAAGAGAAAGACGAAGTTCAAAGCGGTGAAGAGCAGCAGGCCGGAGTAGAGCACCACCGCGGCCAGCCACTTTCCGACGATGATTTCGAGGTCGCCGATCGGAGAAGTCGCCAGCAGTTCGATCGTGCCGGTGCGCTTCTCTTCGGCGAACAGCCGCATCGTGATCATGGGGATAAAGAAGAGTCCGATGACGCTCACGTTCTGCAGCAATGGGCGGATGATCTGCTCGTTCAGGTTCATCGGAAACATCTGGCCGCGCATTTGCATCTCCATGCCCTCAATCACAAAGATGCCAAGAGCGTTCCAGAAGAAAAAACCAAAGATCAGGCCAAACATGGTTAGCAGAAGGTAGGCCACGGGTGAGACAAAGTAGCTGCCTAGCTCTTTCCAGCAAATAATCCAGGCATTTCTCATCGCTGCGACTCCTTGGTTGCGGCGTTCTCGGTCTCACCGGATTCGTTGCCGGTGAGCTGCAGGAATATTTCTTCCAAGCTCATAGCCGCCGGCCGAAGCTCGTTGAGGTCCCAGCCCGATTCCACCACGGCGCGCGCCAGATCTCCGCGCACCAAGCGTCCTTTCTGGCTCTCCACCTCGAACAGGGCACGGCTGTCGACCTGTTGTTTGCAGAGCACGCGGCTAACACCCGAAACCTGCTCAAGCTTGTGCTGCACGATCGGAACTTCCAGGCTTCCACTTCGTCCCGCGATCTCGACCAGCACGGACTCGGCGCCGCGGGCCCGCGCTTGTAGGTTGCGAACCGAATCGGTGGCTACCAACTTCCCTTTGTTGATGATGATTACCTGCTCGCAAGTCTGCTCGACCTCAGGCAGGATGTGCGTGCTAAGGATGATGGTGTGATCCCCCGCGAGACTCTTAATCAGGTCCCGCGTCTCGTTGATTTGCTTTGGGTCGAGGGCGGCGGTGGGTTCATCGAGAATCAGTACGTCGGGGTTGTGAATGATGGCCTGCGCCAGGCCAACCCGTTGCCGGTAGCCTTTGGACAGTTTTCCGAGAAGCTTGTTCTTGACCTCGCCCACCGCGCAACGATCGCAAACATAATCGACCCGTTTTTTCAGATCCGCTCCCGACAGTCCCTTCAGCTTGCCCACAAATTTCAGGTACTCGGCCGTCTCCATCTCCGGGTAGATTGGCGGCGCCTCGGGCAGATAGCCGATTCGCTTTTTGACCTCAAACGGGTGTTCGAGAACATCAAAGCCCGCGACGCTCGCCGTGCCCGCCGACGGCGGTAGAAAGCAGGTGAGCATGCGCATAGTCGTCGTCTTACCCGCGCCGTTGGGGCCGAGAAATCCGACGATCTGGCCCTTCGCTACCTCAAATGAAATCTCATCTACGGCCACCGTGCGGGGATACCGTTTGGTAAGTTGTTTGGCGGTGATCATATAGTAGTTGTTGTCAACAGCGAGAACCCTCAACTGTTGCCGAACCGCACTTGGCCAGTGCGGGGCAAAACCATCTTAAAAAGCCAGCCCGAAGCCTGTCAATTTGCTCAAAGGGACCGGATCGCTACCGATAAAACCCAAGAACCGCAATCCCGCGCCAATGCTGGTGCCAGGACCCGTTCGGAACAAAAGCCGCACCTCCTCTGTCCTGGACACGTCGGCGCCGAGATTGGAATCTGGCCGATCATTTCTGCGATTGCCCGTCACCTGGCATAGTCACCAAAAGTGTTAGCCTCTATCGTCGAATGAACCACCATACAGTCGCCGCCATCAGTATTACGGGTACATGTCTTGATGTACTGGGTAGTCTCTATCTTGCTTACGATCTGTTGGGCGGACAACACGGTCCGTTGCGGCTGCTGACCCGCGCGGTAACGTACTCAGTTGTCTTCGGCATCGGGTACGGGCTCGGCCTAGGTATCTTCTTTGGCTTAGCGTCCGGTATTGCCACCGGTATTACGCTCTCGATTGAGTTCAATCGAGCAGCTCGTGGGCTAGATCATTACTCCTTGCCTTGGGAAGCACTGTTTTCCGCCATCCGCGGGTTTGGCTTCGGAGCTGGACTGTATAGGATTTTGGGCTTCGGATTCGCAATCGCATTTGCCATTCTCATCACAGTCGGCCAAGTGTTCGCGTACTCTCATGGCATGCGTCCTGCCATCGACTATGCCGCGTCGCTCCGTCCACGGTTAACGCGTCGACAGTTTCGGGGAACTGGGGTCCGCACTATCGGCTTCATGGCCACTGCCCTTATCTGTAACGCCTTCATCCATCACGTGGATCACGCCTGGTTTTTTGCGATTCGCGTAGGGTTGGTGACAGGCATTGTTACTGGCGTCGGGGCGACGGTCAATCCTTACATCGAGTACTACGCTGACAACCTTCCGGAGCGAGGGCTTGGCGCATTCGGCATCGGACTCATCCTTTGCGGTTTTGCCTTGCAATCCCTTCAGTATTGGCTGGCACTATTTGATATACGCCTAAATGGAATTAGGCAGGCGTTCCATGAACATCTTCATTTATTCTGCATCGGTTCGCAATGAAATCGCAGGAGACTCCCATGTGCAAATTCATCGGCTTGGTTGCACCCGTGTTCGTCGCTATCACACTGCCTGCCATAACGATTGCGGAATCCTCTCCTCAGTCTGCCGGCAAACCCTTACGCGTCGCCGTCGTCGGACTGGTGCACGGGCACGTTGCCGGTTTTCTCAGGACTGCCCTAAAGCGCAGCGACATCCAGATCGTCGGGATCGCCGAGCCGGATCAGCAACTCGCTCACCGGTACACGAACGAGTTCACACTCGATTCGCAATTGCTGTATAGCGATGTTGAGCAGATGCTGACGACAGTGCAGCCGCAGGCGGTGTTGGTGTACACCGACACGCGCGATCATCGCCGCATTGTGGAAGCGGCAGCTCGCCATCGCATCCCGGTGATGATGGAGAAGCCCTTGGCTGTCAGCGTGGAAGACGCGCTAACCATCAAGCGGGCCGCCGATGCGGCGCACATCCCTGTGCTGGTGAACTACGAAACCACTTGGTACCCCAGCAATACCGCCGTGTATAACCTTGTTCGCGATGGTGCTCTCGGCGATGTTCGCAAAGTTGTCGTACATGACGGCCACAAGGGGCCGAAGGAGATCGGTGTCCCTCCTGAATTTCTCTCCTGGCTGACCGATCCGTCGCGCAACGGTGCGGGAGCGCTGTTCGATTTCGGCTGTTACGGCGCAGACCTCATGACGTGGCTGATGCAGGGGGCAGCCCCGATCACGGTCACTGCGGTCACCCAACAGCTCAAGGCCGAGATTTATCCGCACGTCGATGACGAGGCGACCGTCATCCTCACCTATGCGAAGGCGCAAGCCATCCTACAAGCATCGTGGAATTGGCCGTTCGACCGCAAGGACATGGAAGTGTACGGAGAAACGGGCGAGGCTATCACGGTACGCCGTGACGACCTCCGCGTGCGCCGGAACGGAGACAATCAGGAGCAGCAGCAATCCGCTCCTGCGCTCACCCCTCCGTACAACGATTCGATCGCGTACCTGATCGCAGTCGTCTCCCAAGAGATCCAGCCTTCCGGACTCTCGGCGCTTGATACGAACGTCACCGTGGTACGCATTCTGGATGCCGCACGAGAGTCGGCAAGAACCGGCAGGACGATCAGGATCGCCGATCGTTAATCCGTTGGAGCCGATCCGAATGTCAAGGCTGTTGTCCGATGTGCCTGCAATCCAGAGTAGGATCTTCTTTGTGCAGGAAACGTTACCATCTGTTTGACAGGGTCACACTATTGCTATCGCAAAGCGGCTTCGGAAGGGTCAAGGGGGCCGTTCGTTGCCAACGGAGCATACAGGAGGAATGGAGGGCGGTCCTGACTCGTTGGGAGGCGGCCTACAACCAAGATAACTTTTGTCGGCATAGGTATGCTCTTGAAACTACAAAGGAATGGTTCCTAGAATCTCGAGGCGCCTGGGGCAGTGGAACCAAGGTTCAACTGGAGAGAGGGCGACCGCGGCCTTCCCAGATACTCCGAGCGAAACGAAAAAGAGAGTGGGAGGTCACTCCCCATCTTGATTCTTAGCGTTCGTCGAAGATCGATGGTGGTGGACTTTTCCTTAAAAAGGGCCGGAAGCGGTGCGGGTTGGGCTGAGTCCATGCTGCCAACGCAAAAGACCAGGGATAACTAGCCGGCTCGCAGCGGCGGAATGCCCGTGTGGAGAGCTTCCATTTGCGACTTGCGCAAGTCGCTCCTTCTCTCGACTGCGTGCGGCAGCGTTGGGGAGATTGACCGGTAGATGGCCGTGAAGGGGAATTTCTCCAAAAAGAGCCTTAGCTGCGCTGATTTCCGAGACGGTCGCATTTGAGTATGCACAAATATAAGTTTGGATTGCTGGGAAATCTTCCGTCAGGTATGGATTTCCCATGGCGAGAACTGCGGTTCTTTCTGCGGCGCGGACCAGAATCTCGCCCAACAATGCACCATTCAACTCCGGTAGAGAAACCGAATTCTCTAGGCCGTGCACCGCCTTCACCGCGCGAGCGGCAGACGGGACCACATACACGGCCACGACGACTGCCGCCGAACGATCGACAGCTTTCAGCACATCATCCGATCTGCTCGGCTCGCTGCGGGGATCCACATAGATTACGTTGACACGAGGCACACGGGCCCTAATTTGATGCTCCAGAACGCGACCGTCCTTGGTCCGCACATTGTCGGAAAGAATAATCACCAGCACGGCTCTGTCCGCGGGTGCCACTCCTTCTCGGGGAGGAACGTTCGTGATGTATCTCCCCGGTCGTAGCGGCAAGACCTTGCCATTATCACGTACCAGGGTGACGGCATCGTCGGAGATTTGCTGGCCTAGTGCGACATTCTCCGGCTTGCCGACCAGAGTGGCGATCGCACCTATATCCACCAGACGTCTTTTGTGCAGTCCCAGAGAAGCTTTGGCTCTCAGTATTTTGAGTACGGAGTAGTCGACCTGTCTCTGCGTAATCTCGCCGCTGCGGACGGCCCCGAGGATAGCCCGGTAGCTCGCGTCCAGGTCGGCGGGAAGGGTGAGTACATCGTTTCCCGCCTTGAAAGCATCTACCGCGGCGCGCCCGACGTGTGCCGGGTAGAGCCGGCTGAGCCCTGCCATGTCTAAGGCATCAGTCATAACGATTCCCTCAAAGCCGAGTTGGTCCTTGAGCAGCCCAGTAATGATTGCTGGCGATACCGTAGCAACGTGGTTGGGATCCGGATCGAGCATTGGCGCCCTAACGTGTGCCGTCATGACTGCATCTACGCCGGCTGCGATGGCCTTGCGGAACGGGGGCAGGTCGACGGAGCGCAGGTGCTCTGGATTTCCGTCCACTCTGGCCACGCCCAGGTGCGAGTCGGTGGCGGTGTTGCCGTGGCCAGGGAAGTGCTTGGCCGTCGTCAGCATTCCGTTGGCCCTCGCACCCCGTATATATGCTGCCACCAAATCGCCTACCTGCTGCGGGTCCTCGCCGAACGAACGTGTGTTGATGATCGGATTGGCAGGGTTGCAATTTACGTCAGCGACAGGAAATAGGTTCCAGTGCACACCGATGGCGCGAGCTTCTTGTGCGGTGATGCGACCGAAGTCCTCGGCATAAGCCAGGTTACCCGCGGCGCCAAACGCCATCGCATGCGGAAACACGGTCGTTCCGAAAAGACGCGCAGGGACACCGCGCTCAAAATCTGCGGCAATCAGTAGGGGCAGCTTGGCTGCTTGCTGCAGCCGGTTGAGCAGCATGACAGTCTCATAGCGGTGCCTGCCATAGAGAAACGGCCCTTCGGGTCGCACTGACATTGCCAGCGAGCCGATGTGATATTTCAGAATGGTGTTCTGGAGTTGCAGATACTTGTTGCTATCGATTTTTAAGGATTCCGCCCGTAGACGGATCATGAAAAGCTGGCCGACCTTCTCCTCCAGTGAAAGTTTGTTCAGGGTCTCTTCCGCCCATTCCTCGCCATCGCGGTCGAGATGAAGGAGACCGGGCTCTTGATACTTCCCCTTAGTGAAGCCAGACGGTACAAGCAGGGTGAGGATCAAGAGAACCAATGGGGAGCGTCGAAGCATCGGCACGACAATAGCATGTAGGGATACGGGAAGGAGTTACCTCAGTCTAGTCCAAGGTACATGTCCTCAAGTACCCTCGTTTTAGTTTGCTTGTCCGAGCGCTGCTCAGTGCCTGAACTCGACCCAGGCCCCGGTTTTACCGTTTCTCCAGGTCGGACAGGTCTGCAATTATCCTTTTCAGGAGGTATGGGTCGCGGATCTGGTGCGGTTTGGAAGGGGAAAGGCGCGCAACAATACCATTTTTCGTCGAGAGAGCAAGGTGGGGTATGCTGCCGCCCTGGGATAGGGAAGTGTTAAGACCTTTACTCGTGCATGAAGGTTAAGATTGAGATCTCGGCGTCTTAAGGAGCAAGCACAAGTGAATCCCACCGACCAGTTTCTCGAAGTCGCGATCCAAGAAGCGCAGCAAGGCCTCCTGGAAGGAGGCATTCCTATCGGCTCTGTAATTGTACACCGCGATACGATTATCGGCCGGGGCCACAATCGGCGCATTCAAAAGCTTAGCGCCATCCTGCACGGTGAAATGGATGCCCTCGAGAACGCCGGTCGTCAGCCGGCTTCTGTCTACCGCGTGTGCACTCTCTTTACCACGCTCTCACCCTGCGCCATGTGCTCGGGGGCCATTCTCCTGTACGGAATTCCCCGCGTAATCGTCGGCGAGAACCGGACCTTCATGGGGGAGGAGGAGCTCCTCCGCTCCCGGGGCGTCTCGGTTGAAGTGCTCGAGAACCGGGAATGTATCCGGCTTATGGAGGAGTTCATACAGCATAACCGCGCGCTATGGAATGAAGACATCGGCATGTGAGCGATATAGCGCATCATTCCGGCAAGGATCCATAAGAATTCCGGAGAAACCTGCCAAGAGATGACGCACGCGGTCTTGCCGTGCTCGATCTGGCCGCCGAAAAATCCGGATGGACAAAGCCGGCGCAAGCGGGAGTGTTTCGCGGCATAGCTTTTACCGAGGCCTTCGCGACCATCATCTGCCAGGTGGTGGAGCTTTCCCTGAACGGGGGTGCGGTCAAGATCCATCGCGTGGTAAGCGCGGTCGACTGCGGTACCGTTCTAAACCCCAATATTGCCGCGAGCAATATGGCAAGGTGGAGTTGCCTGGGCTAGGTACGGCGTTCAAGTCAGAAATCACCGCCGATCGTGGCCGGACGGTCCAGTCCAACTTCCACGATTATCAGGTGCTCCGCCCGAAATGCCACCTGTGGAGGCGTATTTCATCGACAGCGGCGCGAGGCCGCCGGGAGGCACCGGAGAAGTTGGGCCGGCGACAGTTATTCCGGCCTTGGCCAGCGCCTTGTTTGCGGCTACCGGCAGCGGTAGAGGTCGCTGCCCCTGAGCCGCCATGCATTAGGAATTGCCTGAACGATAGAACGAGGGCGTCGAAGCATAATGGGAAACATCAGCAGTCCTGTCATTTGCCGCATGGGCTCGCCACGCATGATTCTCGGCGCGGCGATCAGCAGGGCACCCACCACGAAGTTGTAAATGAAAGCGCAAAGTACGCGGCAGCCCGATGGCGCTTAATCTGATTTTGGCCGTTGTAGGAAATTGGCGTCTGCGGGCGGTCCATGGTTCAGTTTAAATGTTACACGCAGCGACAGCCCGCAAGTGAAGCCGTCCCGGTCCCACCGCCCCAGTACGAAGATCCAGGGTTTTACTGATCTGTACCGCAAACCATTACAGCAGATTTTCAGCCCCCAGGCAGGACTCAGGTACGCTATCGGAACCGCCGTACTCATCTATGGGGTTGCAGCGCTGTCGCTATCCAGGCTCTGCCCAAGTGGAGTGGCTGGGTGGGCTACGCTTGCGCTATCACCAGGTTGGATCTTCTTCGTTCGGAGATAGGAGGCGCGCGAACTCGAGATCCGTTTTGGAGCTTCCTATACGGCGTTTCGCGCCACATTCCCACTCCCGGTCCATCTCGCACCGGATGACCATCACGGTGGTGATGAGAATTGCTCGACACGCTGTGTCAAGGCTAAGGTCGCCGCTTGAATGGAAGTGCGCTTTAGGCCACCGATGGCAGGCCAGCCTCGCATCCATTATCAGGGGGAACACATGTTTTGACTGATTCGATCGTGAAGCCGCAGAGAGTTGGCGCGGAAGGTACCGTTGTTGCAACGGACTCGTATTTCAGTGTAGATTCAAACAATCGAACTGGTGGGGCAAGGCTACATGCGGTTATTGTCCAAAGGGATAGCGTGGCTGTGTCTTCTGCTGACATTGTCTTCAGCGTATTCCCTTGCTGCGCACCATCATTCGAATTCAATCGACGCGGCAAAGTGTGCCGTCTGTGTCGCCGCTCATTCCGCTTCCCCTGTTAGCGCCTTAAGACTGCCGAATGCTGCTTTTGTTCCGCTCGACCGAATTATCATTCCAGAAGCGGGATCTGCAAAACAACGTCTCATACCATTTGCTCTCAGCGTTCGCCCGCCTCCTGAAGTCTAGGTCTTCGGAAGAATCAAACAAATCTCCGAGTTCGATTCAACTCTACAACCTGGATTTCCTTTGGAGGAATCATGCTGGCTTCTTCGAAGAAGTCGCCGCTCGCGACTCTTGCGGTCATTTTCTTTTTTGGTCTAGGTATCAGTGTTTATGCGCAGTCAGGTGGAAACTCGACATCGGTCGCAGGTACAGTTACGGACCCGACAGGGGCGGTGGTTGCGAACGCGACCGTTGATTTTCGCAACCCGGTCAGTGGTTTTGAGAGAAGCACCACAACTGACAGCGCGGGCAAATTCAGCATTCCGAACGTTCCGTTCAACCCCTATCACCTGACGGTTATGGGGAAAGGGTTTGCGCCGTACGTGCAGGACGTCGATGTTCGCTCCGTCGTGCCTGTGACCCTCAGTATCAGCTTGCAGGTGAAGGGTTCTTCGGAAAGTGTCACAGTCGAAGCTGCGGGCGACCTATTGGAGAACGATCCGGCCTTTCACACCGACGTGGACCGCGGCTTGTTCGACAAACTGCCGCTCGAAAGTGAGTCGTCCTCGGTGAGTTCGCTGGTTACCCTCGCTACGCCCGGAATCGCGGCCGACTCCAATGGTCTCTTTCACGGAATGGGGGATCACGCGGAAAACTCGTTTTCGGTCGATGGCCAGCCGATCACAGACCAGCAAAGCAAGGTCTTTTCCAATCAGATTCCTCTCGATTCGATCCAGTCTATGGAAGTTATTTCCGGTGCGCCACCCGCTGAATACGGAGAGAAAGCGAGCGTCGTTATCAACGTGACCACCCGTTCGGGCCAGGGCGTCACCACGCCGCACGGTGCGGTCACGGCATCTTATGGGAGCTTTGGCACTTCCAACGCCGGCTTCAATCTAGCGTACGGCGGTCAGAAATGGGGGAATTTTGTTTCGGCCAATGGCCTAAACAGCGGCCGGTTTCTCGACCCACCGGAGTTCAACGTCATACATGCAAAGGGCAATGAAGAAAATGTTTTTGACCGGTTGGATTTCCAGTTGTCAAAAGCCGACTCGATTCACTTGAATTTGGCTTTCACCCGTTCCTGGTTCCAAACGCCAAACTCGTTCGACCAGCAGAATGCGACCGCTTGGAGTGGTCTCGTCGTCGACAATGGCGGCCTCGGTTCGGACGGGCTCCCCGTCGGCGCTACTGATCAGCGATCGCAGATCAAGACGTTCAATATCGCTCCTTCATGGACGCGCCTGATCAACAACAACACCGTGTTTACTCTCGGATTGTTCGTCCGGCGAGATCAGTTCAACTATTATCCCAGCGGCAATCCGTTCGCTGATCTCGCTCCAGACCTACAGCAAGAAACATTGAGCCAGGACCGCACGCTGACGAACGCCGGCATCCGTGCGGACATTTCTTACGTGAAGGGCATCCACAACCTAAAGGGGGGCATCACCTACCAGCAGACTTTTCTCGATGAGAACAACAAAGTCGGCATTGTTGATCCGACGTTCAACTTCGTCTGCTTCAACGCGGACGGCAGTCCCGACACCGCGCCGAATGTCACCGACCCGGCCCGATGCGGGGGGCCGCAGAATCCGGGCGGCAGTGCGAATCCCGACTTCAACCCGTTGTTGCTGCCGGTTGACCTGACGCGTGGCGGAAGTTTGTTTCCCTTCAAGGGCCACACTGACATCAAACTGCTGTCACTCTACGTACAGGACGCGATTACCAAGGGAAACTGGGCTCTCAACCTCGGCCTTCGTGGCGATGTGTACAACGGGCTCACTTCACACTCGGAAGCAGAGCCACGCATCGGTATCGCGTACAACGTGAAGAAGACGAACACGATCCTTCGCGCCTCTTATGCACGAATCCTGGAAACACCGTTCAATGAGAACCTGGTACTTTCCAGCACAGGATGCGCCGATCCTGTACTGAATCCGCTCTTAGTCTGCGTCTCAAATGCGGCCACTCCTTTTAGCCCAGGCTGGCGCAACGAATTCCACGTTGGCCTGCAGCAGGCATTCAGTCGCTACTTAGTGTTTTCCGGGGAGTATGTTTGGAAGTACACGCATAATGCATACGACTTCGGAGTTTTCGGTGCCACCCCCCTCACGTTTCCGATTGAGTGGAACAACTCTAAAATTCCCGGAGTCGCCGGACGTGTCAGCGTGCCGAATTTCCATGGCTTCTCTGCGCTTTTCGTTTTCTCAAGCGTGGCATCGCGATTCTTCACACCGCAGCTTGGCGGAGCTGGCGCAACTCCCGCGTCCATTGGAGCCTTCCGCATCGACCATGACGAGAAATTTAACCAAACCACGCATTTGCAGTATCAGCCGTGGAAAAAAGGACCGTGGGTCGGCTTCAATTGGCGGTACGACAGCGGCTTGGTTGCCGGTGCTGTTCCATGCGCGGGAGGCAATTGCAACAACGGCCCTGCCGGCAGCGACACCGTGGTAGACGCATCGGTTATCAGCCCCAATCAGCAGTTTCAGGCAGGCTTGCTCTGTGGTTCAGTTCGCGCCACGCCGACCACGCCCATTAGCTCAAGCTTGGGTGCCAACCTCTGTCCCGCGTCGCAGTACGGATCGACGCTCATCTCAATACCGGCACCAGGTACAGAAGATGACGACCACAATCCGCCGCGGATTGCCCCTCGCCATTTATTCGACCTTTCCCTCGGAGATGACAACCTTTTCCGCGGCGACAAGTACCAATGGAGCCTTCGGCTCACCGCCGTCAACATCGCGAACAGGGTTGCCCTCTATAACTTCTTGTCTACCTTCACTGGAACGCACTACGTGACTCCGCGCAGCTACACGGCGGAACTTGCCTTCCACTTCTAATCCCCCGCGCCAGATGGGCTTCGAGAGTTCAATCCCGAGGCCCTCTTACCAATGCTGCACGGTCGGGAGAAATTGAAAGCAGTAGAATCGGAACCCATGCCGCACTAGCAACTAGCAAGTTAATTCCCGGTATCATTACCTGGAGCTCCTCATGCCCGACTCCCTGCCCGAACTGCTCGATAGCCGCAGCCACCCTCTGCAGGAACTCTTGCAACTCGGTGACTTTCAGCCGGCCGGGTTCCATTTCCTCCGTCACCCGACGCTGTCGTAAGCCCAACTGTCATTGTGCTCAAACCAAGGACCCTGGCCATGGCCCACATCGGCAACTCACGCAGACGATCGCAGGCGAGACGGTCGCTCAGACCTTGTCTTCTCCCACCGCGGTACGCAAGGCCGAAAAGGAAATCGCCGAGTTTCGCCGCTTTCAAGCTCTGGCGGAGGAATTGGTCGAACTCAAGCAAAAGATCTGCCGCCTGCGTCCACTGGTAGCCGAGGAAGCATCCGTGGTAAAAAAAGGCGGAAACGCGAGTTTGATGCTTATTTTCAACCGACTGCTCCTTATCACAAGTCAGCGACCCGTCTGCGCCATCCGGTTCATCGAAGCAATTCGTCGACAACCGCCTCGACGTGAATCTCAGTCGTGTCGAGAACCTTGATATCCACGCTCTCGGAATCCCGCAACAGAAGTGGAAGCTCTGTTCCGGCCAGGATGGTGGCCTCCGTGCCGTCTTCGATTTTCATTCGATGCGCGATCCGGAGCAATGCCGCACGGGTCTTCGGCAGAAATATGCCGTTCAGAAGTTCATTGAGCTACTTCTTGTGAATGAAATCCTGCTCTGGTTCCTTCGGTCGAACAACCTCGACCCCCGCTCGCTGGAACTCATCGGGATAAAAGCTCGCTTGCATAGTGAATCGGGTGCCGAAGAGACCGACACTTTTCAGCCCGAGCGTCTTGGCACGATCACAGGCGGCTCGCACGATGCTGAGCAGAGGAATCGGCGATCGCCGCTGAACTTCGTCGAACACGATGTGGGGAGTATTGACTGAAAGGAAGCCGAATACTGCACCGGCACGCCCAAGGCACTCGACTCCCGCCACGAGGTAATCCGCTAGTTCGCTGAGCCGCCCGGTGTCCACCAACTGGATGCCCTTCAAGAGATCGAGACTGTTGATAACCAGGGGTGGGTTGCTCCCGTCCGGGTTTCGGGCACGATAGCGCGCGATGATCAACCGGTAGTAGTCGACCGTGGACTCCGGTCCAAGGCCGCCGATCATTCCTGCGGTTTCCATCCTGATTATGTTGGCCAAGTGTGGCGCGATGGCGCCACGGATGGATCAGTTATTCACCTTTGGGAGATTCAGGTCGACACCACGCTGTTCGTTGGCTTTATCGGTAGCTTCCGTGTCGATTTGGCCGAGTGGTATTTTGCGGGCGCGCTCTTCGGTGAATACCCAGAGCGTGTGTCCCACGACGGCATAGTTCTGGATCTCTTCCTTATGCCCGTCGCGAAAGACAAGGGTGGCTGCAGGCGGGCGTTCCGGCTGTGATTGTGGTGCCGTTTGTGCTGGAGCAGCACGGACGGTTTCCAGCCGGTTCAACAGCCGGTCCAGCCGCTCCTCAATCCGGTCCAGTCTCTGCTCCATCCGCGCCTGCTCACCATAGGTTGCGGCGGCGACATCGGAGGTATAGTACGGCCGCTCCGTGGAATAGGAATAATCAGCGAACAACGGATATCCATAATACCGGTAACCCCACACGCCTCCGAAAAAGCGATGATGGTGATGAAAGCGTCGGCCAAAGAATGGCCGTCCAAATCCGCCCCCGAAACTCGTGCCGAAATGAAAACCCAGTGATCCGGCGCTGAAACGGCCCGTTGGATTACTTATAGTTGAGCCGCGAGGTCCGAAGGAAGAATTACCTCTCATCCCGCCTCCTCCCATGGAGCGCATCTGGGCTGATGCTGGTAGGAACAGCAGGCACACCGTCGCGATTAGAACTATGCGACGCATGAAAGCATTATAGGCCCGAGCCGTGGGAAAAATAAGGTCAAGGTCAAGCAGACTGGGTAGCGGCACTTGAAGCGTAGGAAGACGAGGCGAGATTCTACGCTCGGGATGTTTGCTTTGCGGACGCAGAGAGAGATACATCCCAGACATTTCAAATCGACGAGGCGTTGATGTCGATTTGGGTCCATCGGTTCTGGAGCAAATCGGTGATTTTGTCGAGCGGGTAGATCGGAGCCTCTACGAAGAATACGAGAGCACTGCTCGCGGACGCGTGGGCGTCCGAGACCCTAAAGATTGGCCTGTTGTCGCGGTATGATGTTCCAACAGCGCCCGGTTCGGCAGCCGCTCCAAGGGGCAGTGATGTTCGTACCATCATCCTTCTGAAGAGGAGCAGCGAACGCTGGACAGTAGTTGCACGCGCGGATAGCAGACGCCCGAATCTCAAAAGCGAGGGATGCTGTCAGCGCCAGCACCCTCCAGTGACCCTATAGTCCGCGATGATTGCATAGTCAGGTGCTTCACTCGGAGACCGCAAACGCGAGATGACGGGCAGCACCGGCTCAGATGCTGCCGGAAAGCCTTATTGAGTTATGTCCCCGACCCAATAGCTGCTCCGGAATAACAAGATTTGATCCTGTGTGGGATGCTTCAAATGCACTTGAATCTTGTGCAGTCCAGGATGCGGGTCTTTGGGCTCAAAGCTCAGGAGATACCGGCTATGCAGGTGATTGGCAAACCTCGTCATATCGGTCTCAAAGCCTTTGCGAGAAACAAACAGCTCGTATTCGCCGCCGGTCATCGAAGCGAGCGTCTTTGGAATATTTTTCCTCATCGCCTGCCGCGCTGCCGCGAGTTTTTCAATGATATCAACGTTAATCCCCCATTCGTCTCTGTTACTTGCCCGAGCAGTATCCAACTGGTGTGAGACGTATGGTGAGAATGGAAGCGCGAAAACCAACGTATTGGTAGTCCCGACGAGTCTCATTGCGTCATCAATTCTCGCAAAATGGCTGCCGTGATCCCGCGTCTCGCTGATCAGTAACAGCACGCGTTGCTGTCCTTCCGGCCTCTTGCCGAGCAGACGTGCTCCGTAAGCAACGGCGTCGAGGATGGCGGCCCCGTGGTCGCCGGACTGCAAATTCTTCAGGTCCGCTTCGATGCCGTCCGCCTGAGTCGTAAAATCCCGCACTAAGTTCACCCCACTATCAAAGAGAAGGAGGGCAGCTTCATTGTTTTGTCCCGTCAGCACAGGATCCAGCATTGTGGCCACGCCTCCCATTCTGCCGAATTCGCGCTTCGCTCGACGGCCACACTGTACTGCGATCAGCAGGGATATCGGTTCCGCTGCAGCAGCCTCATCCAGATGAACCGACTGTTCGATGCTCTCGTCCTCAATAATGAAGTCCTCTTCCTTCAACCCGTAGACCGGATTGCCATGGGCGTTCCGGACCATTGTCGGGACAGGCACGAGATTGATTTGAGAACGGAATCTCGGCTCCTGCTGACCTGCCGCCGGTCCGAGTAGCAGGGCTAGTGTCAAAAAGGGCAAGACGAGTCTCGGCATGTCTACGTTATGCAGTCTATCGAACAATGATCTGACTACCTCGTCAATGTGCAATGCAATCATAGCTTACGTAAACCTACTAGTCAGGACGCTATCGTCAGTGCTCAGGCCAAGAAGTTGTCAGGTAGCGCAAAGAAGTTGGCTGGCCTGAGCACTGACGATAGCGTCGGTTGAGCGAAGCCGCTGCTAGGGCCTGTATGCTTTGAATGGTGTCTTGGAATCGCGTGCGGCAGCACTATAGAGGAGAACCGCGACTATGAATCAATCTCAGGATTCTCAATCGAAATCTGTCAACCAGAATGGCACCTTAGGGCCATTCCTTCCGTACCGCAAAACTGGATAGAGTAGTGTTCAGTCACATTGACGCGCCAGTACTTTCCTTTTTCCCGACAAAACAATCTAGAGTCTTGTTCGGCGGGACGCGTCCAGGGCGTATGGCAACTAAAACAAGCGCAAATGCGAAATCGAACGCACCAGAGAATCTAAAGCGGACTTACGAGGCCGCACTCGGCGAACTTCGTGGAGAAGAAGCTCCGGATCGCAAGGCCAAGACTCCGATTTATCGACGCAAGCGGGAAGGCGCCTCCACAGATGCCTCTCCGGCGCCGCCCGATGGCGCCGTAGCCGATGCAGCCGACGCCTTAGCGGCTCTTTGGAAAACCTCTTCGTCCAACGGGTACGTGCGACCTAAGGATCAGCGCCGCACTCAGAAATAGTGCGATTGAATTGAAGAACTGCGGCGCGGTCAAAGCAGAAGACCAGGCGGGTTTGCCCACGAACCCTATGTACTCACTGGTGAAAACTGGTTGCCAGCCTGGGCGGCAACCTACTGAAACCATCCCGAATCGGGATACCGCTTGTAGAAACCCTCCCACTCGCCGTCCTTGAACAGAAGGCTGATCGTATCGGAACTCACTATTTCGTAAGGCTTATCGATCTGAAATTGCCGTTGAAAAGCCACTGCGTTTTATTGAGACGGTCATAGTCTGCGATGGCATCTTTGAATTGAGTAGCTGCGTCCGGAGTCACGCATGGCGTAGACGGCAGTGTCTTTGACACCGTCTCCTCTGTTGACACCGTCTCCTCTCTCCTCTTGCTCCTCTTGCGCAACCAGCGTGCCTTTTGCGAAACTGCAGGATCCTTCCTGCGGAAGCAGGAGGCTGTAGGCGTCCTCAACATCGTAGGTTTTCGCAGCAGCGGAATCCTGGGCCATGGCGGTGGAAAAACAGAATATGGAAAGAACAGCGACGATAGCCGATGTTGACACTGTTGTACCTCCGATTGCGATGCGTCGCAGGGACACAGTTTTCCCCTCTTAACAGGTTACGGCAGGATCGTTGGCGGTAACAGGCGATTTCAGTGCGCCGGGATAAACCGGCATGAAGTCGAGGATGAAAGAGCCTTACGAGATAAGGAGTAGGGGAGCAGTAGCAGTCGACAATACTGTGGATCTTGCGAGGTGAAAGTCCTCGTGCAGCCAATTGCCTGTGGTGGGGTGGCTAGCATATCCCGATGCGTGCGACGGCAACGACACACGTTCTGCTCGGACGTAAACGCCCCAGCTGCCCTGCAAGAAAAACTTGCAGCTGCGATTGTTTCAATAGTTACTCGGGCCCTCCTTGTCCCCGAGTGTTTGAGGAACTGCTCAGGATGTCTGCTGCACAAACAGGCTGGAGAAGTATTGACGGTGACGAAAGAACAGAAATCCCCAAAGTACCGTGACCAGGATCGCTAATCCCGCGCCTGCGTGAAATAAAAGCAGGTGATACAGCAGGATGTTTACGATCACCGGTCCAAGCAGGATGAGGGCCAGCGGAACGTAACGGTTCGCAAGTAGGAGCGCACCGCCGACAAGCTGAACTGCGCCAATAAAGAGTACGTAGTGCGACTGAATAAGCAGGCTCAAGAACTGCCCTGCCGGCCCCGAAGGTAATATTGCTGGAAGGAAGTGCAGGAACGCGTTTAGCCCAAACACAAAAAAGATCAGGCCGAGCAAAATGCGTGCGATCAGCGTTGCGATTTTCATATTTTTCTCTTAGAGCTCAGGACACGCTGCCAAGATTCTACCGAATTGTTGATGATCAGGCCTTACGGTTACGCGTCAATTCACCAAATGGCGATTTGCACGAAGCTGCTGGCGCGACGGACGCTGCCGCGTCCCCGACGTTAGGGACATCGGAGAATCCTTGGCTTCATGATTAAACCGACGACTTCAATCTGAGCGTCGTCCTACAAGTACTCTTCCTTCCAACAACTTCCAAACCAATGTCGATTGAAATCCCATAGCGGCCGCCGCGCACGCCAGCGGCTTCGTCTAAATCCCCCTGCCGCAAGCGCGCCACTCGTGGACGGAGCGGAACGCAATGCAAGGTCGAGCTAGACCAACGACGTTTCTAAAGGGTATTGAAGTTGCTGGAGACCGCCTACATTAAGGTAGCGACGTGCTAGAACCCTGCTATAGAGTACCCGTGAGCCGTTGTGGAGGAAGCTTCTCCGAACTGGAGCCAGCACTCCGGGTGCGGCTTAGGCTATTGAGAGTTGGGAGCAGATCGCGTTCGAAAACGTTCGATAGTTCCTCGACTATCTGAAAGATGGTCTCGCAGCCCGCGAAGCTGAAATCGAAACTCCCGTGCGAAGCGGTTGCCGTCGCACGTGGGGCCACCGTGAACTCCACTACGTCCCAGTTCGACCCGAACACCAATGGCTTCCTCAATTACTTCTTTCGACTGTCTCGCCTCCCACATATGTCTATCGGCGTGTTGTAAACCAGGCTGCCGATTTCCACGGCGTCAACCACCGGTAAATGCGGTTCGGGTTCACTTTCCAACTTTCACGCCGTAACAGCACGGTCGGACGCTGATAGCCCGTAACGACGTGGCTGGGCCCACCGCCAGCACGTCGAGCGTGGGATCGCTCGCTGGCGATCAATACGTCGGGGCAAAGCGGCCAGCCTGGCGAGCCCGCATGGTTCCGCGCTTTTCCACCGAACTGTGAAGTTGAGCACGAATCTGGCGCGTTCTACTCGAAGGGAAACTCAAAACTTCACGCGATGGAGTAATTCCTGAAAACGTGGGTCTGAGCGGACATTATCAAAGCGGGGATCCAAGTTCAGCCAAACCAACCAGTGAGACCTGTCTTCGTAGGCATTCTGCAACCAGCTCATCGCCTCCTCCTTGTCATCCAGCCCTGCGAATATCACGGCAAGTCCATACGGCGTAACGTATTCTTCCTTCGTCAATTCATTCATCCGGCGCAACGCCATCATTGCATCTGATCTATGACCCCATCTTCCATACGCATGTCCGGCCGCCGCAATGATCACGGGCCAATCTTTCAGGGAAGTTCCAGCCTGCTCGAATTCTGTGATTGCTTCCCGATACATCCCTTTCTGTTCGTACGCACGACCCAGCCACAAGTGTGCCAGGGGGAATTTAGGACTTGTCTGCAGGACGGAACGCAACTGGGTTATGGCTTGGTCGTAGCGGCGTGCGTAATAAAGTTCAAAACCCATGTCAGTGCTGATGGATACAGACAGGGGATCGAGTTCGTGTGCACGGCGGATCTCGGAGAAAGCTTCCTCGTGCCTCCCGCGAGCCGTCAGCAATACGCTGTACCAGTGGTAGGCGGTGGCGTAGTTTGGATTCACGGCGATCGCCCTTTGGAACTCCTGTTCCGCACCCTCCCAATCCCAGTCGTAATAGAGTCTCGCATAAGCCAGGGAGGCACGCGCCTCGGCGAGACTGGGGTCAATCCCTAACGCCTTGTTCGCGAGTTCCCGGGCTCTGGGAAAGGCATCTCTCGGGGACGAAAAACTGGTGTAGCCAAGCGCGGTATAAGCGTCCGCTAAGCCGGAATAAGCTTCAGCATAACCGGGATCCAGTTCGATCGCGCGCTGGAAATGCCCGATTGCCTGGTTTAGGCCTGCAGGCGTGCGTTGATTCCAGAACGAGCGCCCGCGAAGATAGCTTTCATAGGCCGCCGGTTCAACCGCTCCCACCCGCAACTGCCCTGATGAGATATTGGCTCGAACCTGTTCGGAGATGTCGCGGGCAAGTTCGCTCTGTAAAGTGAGGATATCGCGCAGATCTCGGTCGTATTCCTCGGCCCAGAGGTGGCGGTCGGCACGAGCATCGACCAACTGCGCGGTAACTCGGACGCGATTGCTGGAGCGCGACACGGAGCCTTCGACCACTGCATCAACGCTCAAGGCACGAGCGATGTCAGGCAGCGGCCGGCGCGAGTTCTTGTACTGCATGATCGAAGTACGAGAGATGACACGCAGTCCAGGCAACTTGGCCAATTGTGTGATGAGGGCATCCGTGATTCCATCGGCGAAATACTCCTGTGACGGGTCGCCTGACAAGTTTTCGAGAGGCAGCACCGCGATCGAGTGGACTGAGGCTGCGCTCCCCGCTTTTGTCAGTCGACCTATCCGCAACCACACTGTCCAGAAGACCGCCCCCATAACAAGGAGCCCGGTCAGGGTCCCGAACAGCCAGAGCCGATCCGGACGGAGTTGGCAGGCTGCCGCCCGATGGCGGAGGTTCCTTACCCTTTACCACGACGTCACCGACAAAACGGTAGCCCTTGCCTACCACCGTCTCGAGGAACCGCGGCTTCTCGGGGTCATCCTGCAGAACTTGGCGGACCTTGCGGATCGCGGTGTTGATGCCTTGCTCAGTATCAAGGAACACCTGTTTACCCCAGAGCCTTTCGATGATTTGCTCTCTGGCGATCAACTCCCCGTGGTGTTCGACGAGGAAGATCAACAGCTCCATCGGGATCTTCTCAAGCCGTAGTGGCTGATCATCCCGTTTCAGTTCGTAGCTCCGCAAGTCAAGCTCGAACTGGCCGAACTGGTAGGTCGAAGCCGCAGCCATGTCCCGCTCCGCCGAGCGATGATACACCAAGAACGCACATACGCCGCCTTTTCAGCTATTTGGCTGCCTTAACACCGTCTTGAGTGAAACTTGAGCCAAGTTTGAGGGGTACTCCATTGTGGCATCGCCAACCGTAAGGTATGTATCCACCCTGAGCCCAAAAGGAGGTCGTAGTGAAAACAAGAAACAGGGTAACCGGATACTGTTTTGCCATAGCGCTGGCGGCACTTTGTGCCGGTCGGGTAGTCTGGGCAGACAACGTCAGTCCCTTTCACGGTCAAATCCTCATGGAATACGTCGGGCAGGTCATCAACGGGAATCCTATCCCGGCTTCCTC
>QIAU01000155.1:0-2375 GCA_003225055.1 Acidobacteriota bacterium | reverse complement strand
AAGTCGTCGCCAATGGACCGTTGCGGATTGTAGACCGAACCGGTACGACCACGATTTATCTGGCTTCGGCATCCGGGGATTTCAGCAATCCGGATTCATTTCGCTCAGGTACGCCTGTCCAGGTTTCGACCTTGCGTCAGCAGGTGCTCGTGGACACCGCGAGTGGGGCCTTCACGGTAGTCAACATAAACACGATCTCTACGGCTGCGCAGTTCCCGTCTAACGGTAAAGAGATCCAACTTGGCGCGGTCGGACAGTCCTTTCGAACCAAGCTGAGCGGCCACCTGAACGCACCAGGAATGTCGCCAACGGGTTGGTTCGCCGGCTATGCAGTCGGAAACAAGGACTAAGTCTGCGGGTCTTTGTGAGTGGACGCGAAACGCCACCCACACTCCAGTCGACTCTATTGCAATCAGAGCCGTGCAGAACGGGATTCTGAACAAAAAGCCGGGAGAACCAAATGAGAATCACCGCACCCGAGCTCGCTTTACCGGCTGGCTGGCTGATGTTTGCAAGGGCAGCGCCCGCGTTTGCGCAAAGAATCCAGTAGGTGTCGCACAGGTCGTCGCTTTGGACGAATGCGCTGCCGCCACCTTAACGCCGTACCTGGATATCCGAAAGACGGTCTCGCAGACCGCGAAGCTGAAATCGAAACTCCCGTGCGAAGCGGTTGCCGTCGCACGTGGGGCCACCGTGAACTCCACTACGTCCCAGTTCGACCCGAACAGCAATGGCTTCCTCAATTACTTCTTTCAACTGTCTCGCCTCCCATATCTCTACCGGCGTGTTGTAAACCAGGCTGCCGATTTCCACTGCGTCAACCAGCCTTACCAGCATTCGCGCAACGTCCTGCACGTGAACTAGCGACAACTTCGCCTCGGGAGCGAATGGAATTCGGATTGGGTCCATTCCTAACGGCGGTTCGAATATCTGGGAACGCCAGGGCGAAGAAGTTTTCTTAACGCCCGGCCCGATCACCCTTGCGATGCGAAGCGACACAAACTCGAATGCTCCTTCCTTCGCAATAGTCTCCCCAAGTAGTTCGACGGCTCGCTTCGATCCGCCATAGGGCTCATCGGGAACTGCCGGATCACTCTCAGTCAATGGAGTCGTTGGAAACGAGCCGTATACTCCAATGGAACTGGCGAAGATGAACCGCTTGACCCGCGCGCTTACTGCCTGCCAAATCAATTCCACAGAGCCATTCAGATTCACCTCCGCTCCGGTCAAAGGATCGGAACGGAAGGCGCTAGGCAAAATGCCAGCAAGATGGATCACGGCTCGAACCGGATGAGCCTGAAACAATCGCGATACATCATTCTTCAGCCTGAGATCACAGGCTATGACATCTGGTGAAGGACCCGGACACAAATCGACCGCCAGGATTTTGTGTCTGGTAGTTCTCAGCATTCGACAGAGTTCGCTGCCGATGTGTCCGCTGGCGCCGGTGACAAGAATGAGGCTTTCCTCGCTGGCCGAATGCATACTGTTATTCTCCACCGGGCTTCAGAAGCCAGCAAGGCCGTCCAGTTCGTGATCCAGTGATTTCGCAAGGTAGGGCTATAGCGGTGCTGTGGGTTTCAAAGTAGGCGATGTACGAGCTGGAAGGAAGAAAGGGTGAAGAAAGAGGAATGGGTAAGAGGAAGGGAGTCCGACCCGCGGCTTTCTTTGGCTTTTGCGCATTCGCGGCAGCGGCTGGCCTGCGGCCTGCTGCCGCAGCCGCTGTTGTGTGTCCGTTGACCTTATGGAACAAAGGTTACAAAGTTACAAATGGGATTGCGTTTGTCACTACTGTCCCTTTCTGGGGTGGTTCTGAAGGGTGCTGTTGTTAGCCTTGAGAAACGCCGGAAAAAGGTGGCTTACGGTTGTACGTGGATGGCCAGCCTGGTTGAAACCCCTTCGGCAGTTCCACTAAGCGGGAAAATTTGAGAGTGCCGAATGTGCGCGGTTTGTACGTGTGCCCGTCCAGATTGTAGATTGCCGCTCGGCTGAGGTGACGCTTTTTACGCTTGACAATCCTATGGTTTTCGATCGTATGTCACAAATTTCGGCCTACCTTCCACTGGACCGACCAGAAGCTGCACGTGCACGCCTTCTACTGTGTCCTGGCGCTGATGATTCTCAATCTGCTCCGCGGCCAACTGGCTCAGTCGGGCATGGTGCTAAGCATTGTGGAAATGATGGACCAGCTCACTGACATTAAAGAAGTAACCCTGCTCTATCCGGCGCCACGACGCTTGCAAGAACCCTTGGTCCGCACGGAACTGTCGAAGATGAACAACAGACAGAAGCAGATGGTTTCCACCCTCGGACTGAACCGTTATCACAGCCATTAGGTCATACATCCTGGAGCCTCGCGCACCCGCACCACGAGT
>QIAU01000085.1 GCA_003225055.1 Acidobacteriota bacterium | reverse complement strand
GCTGCTTTCGATCCAAAAGGGAGGCGCGGCAGCGAAGCCTAAAGGGAATTTCTAGTCCAATGTGCGCCAACTTGCTTCAATGCTGGTTTGGTATGTCCCTTGCTATCGGCTTGGCACAACAATCACTGGTACAGCAACAGACCTGCCGCTATCTCCCCCGCTCTCACCCTGGAGCAAAGGCCATCTTGGTTCTGTGATCATTATCTGATGGAACGGCGAGCTCACGATCCAGCATTCAATATTCCACCAGCTCAGCGTAATCATCGATGTTCCTCCGGGAGCTGAGGAGTGTGTGGTTCACCTTCTTATTCGTGAAGAACAAGTCGCACCTTGAAGTGGGGTTTGGCTGACCGTTGGCATCGACAATGAGAATTCGATTGCAGACTACGATCCCGCCTAGCAAAAAGCTTGTGATCATCACTGTGATAGGTGACGCTGAGGAATCGGTTAAATACGACTTGTCCCGGTTTAAGAGCATCGGCGCCTCAGTACGGCGAATCGCGACGACTATGGCACCCAGCAGCGAGGTTCCCGACTGGAAGCAGCACATAGACAGGTTGCCGCTGGAGGCAGGAAATCAAAAAAGCTTCACCAGCACCTTGTACCCGAAATCGATCTACACTTTCGTTGTTTCCAACGTTCTCCGCTAACCACGAAACGTGATAGCTATGGACCATTTTTTTGGCAAACAGGGTGCGTGATGGTAGAGGATCGACTCCCCGACAAATGGTCTGGGCGCTCTCCTGCAGTCGTCGCGAGTTCTTGCGCAATGTGGTAGGAGTTGGACTGGGAAGTGTGCTGCTGCCGTCAACCCTGCCTCGTTATTGAACCACTGTAAGGCTCCCGTTCCCGTTCTCTCGAAGCCGGATTCGCAGCGCAAGACGCGTGGTGAGTCTAACGCGATTATCGCATGACCAGTAAACACGATGAGTAGATGCGCATCTGAGTCGAGGTACCCGGAACCGTTTGCAAATCGATGCCTTAGCTGGTTGAATGTTCTTAAGGTTCTAAGACGTGAACCCTCTGAACTTGGGGCGGTCTTCGTTGCTCTCCAGCCATTCGGCTCGTCTGTACAGGCACAATCTCGTTTGCTCGCCTTGGCTGGTTCTGATCCTGTGGGCAGTGCCGTTTTATTGCGGCTTTTGGATGACTGCTGCGTACGGGGAGGAAAGGATCCCGCATATCCTGAACCTGGCAGTTATAGACGAGCAGGACCAACCGCTCCCGGAGGCGCAAATTCAAGCCAACGCTAACGGTGTCGCTGCAAGCGGCGTCACGGATGTGAATGGCAGAGTCAAGCTTCAGGTTCCGGCGGCAGGAAAATATGTCTTGACGATCTCGAAAGCGGGTTATATCAACACTCGCGCAGAAATCGCGATCGCTGTAGATTCGCAAGCCCAGGATCTCGAGGTGGTTTTACCCCAGAATGGCCTGAAGCAACAGAAGGTCACGATTCAGTCCGGATTGCCTGCCGTCAGAGAACAGGCGGGCACCCAGGCCACCTTAGCTCCAGAGTCAGCGAAAGAGACTCCATCGCGTCCCGCAACCCTGACCGACGCGCTACCCCTGCTCCCAGGCGTGGTGCGCAGCAATGACGGTGCTCTCGACATCGCCGGATACAGCGAACACCACAGCACATTGTTGGTGAACTCGGTGGATGTTACGGATCCAGCGACTGGAAATTTTGGGCTTAGTATTCCAATCGACTCGGTGGAAACAATTTCGGTCAGCGAAATGCCCTATCTAGCCCAGTATGGAAAGTTTATTGCGGGCGTGGTGGCGGCCGAAACACGCCGTGGCGGCGACAAGTGGACCCTCAGCCTCAACGATCCGCTGCCTGAATTTCGCATCCGAAGCTGGCACCTGGTCGGACTGAAGACCGCATCTCCGCGCGTGAACTTCAGTGGTCCTTTAATCTCCAAGCGGCTTTTCATCTCGGAAGGAAGCGAATTATTATTCTACAAAGCAGCTGTTCGCACGCTGCCATTTCCCTTCAACGAAACGAAATCGAAGGCCTTCAACTCGTTTACCCAGCTTGACGACATCATCTCTCCCAACCAGATGTTGACCGTGACCTTCCATTTTGCTCCCCACTCTTTGGATTATGCGGGCCTCGGCTTCTTCAACCCGCAACCTGTGACCCCCGACGAGAGCATGCACCCGATCACCGTTACCTTTCTGCATCGATTGGCATTAGGTGGAGGCGTCGTGCAGAGTACGGCAGCAATGACGCGCGTGGGCAATGACATTCAACCGCGCGGGCCGGAAAATATGGTGCTGACCCCGGGCGGAAATCTGGGCAGTTACTTCGGCCAGCAATCACGCGGAGCGAGCCGGTTTCAGTGGGTTGAGAATTGGTCACCCCGCGCCTGGCATCTTGGCGGACAACACACAGCGCAGATCGGTACCGTGCTGGGTTACAGCCAAGACGAGGGTCAGCTTCATGCGCGTCCAGTGCTGATCGAGGATGCTACTCACCGTCTCGTCCAGCGAATTGACTTTACGGCCGGAAATCCTTTCGACCTTGCCCAGTACGAGCCCGCCGTGTACTTCCAGGATCACTGGGTACCCAATTCTCAGCTAGGCGTGGATTTCGGGATTCGTCTCGAAGCTCAAACTATCACGCACACGGTGCGAACAGCCCCGCGCAGCGCGTTCGTCTGGACACCCGGAAAAAACAGCAAGATCATCGTGCGCGGCGGGCTTGGTATTTTTTACGACAGCGTGCCGCTCGGCACTTACGCGTTCCGCACTTACCCGGAGCAGATCGTCACTTCCTACGATGTCCTCAATCGAGTCATCGGCTCGCCTGCGCACTACCTCAACCTGGTTGCGCAAAACGGCCCTTCGAAATTCCCATTCATCGATCGCGCACAGACCGCCGGGAACTTTGCCCCCTACAGCGTGGCATGGGATTTGGAGGCGGAACGCATCCTGAATCCGTGGCTCACAGTTCGTCTCAAATACTTGCAGAGCCGGGCGGAGGACCTCATTACTCTGCAGCCCCGAACGGTTGCGGATCAGCACGCCTTGGTTCTAGGATCATCCGGCCACGCCCGAACCCGTCAGTTCGAGGTCACGGCCAAGATCGGCGCCGAGTCGCGACGGCAATTTTTCTTTTCGTATGTGAGACAGTCCGCCTATGGCGACCTGGCCACCGCTAAAGGTTACATCGGCGATTTTCCGTTTCCGGTAGTCAGCCAAGACCTCGAGGCGAGTCTTCCGGGCGAGATCCCCAATCGATTCCTGCTTTGGGGAATGTATGCCCTGCCGCTAAAATTCCAGATCATCCCACAAATCGAGTATCGCAACGGCTTTCCCTATCAGCCCGTCAATCTATACCAGCAATACATAGATTCTGGCCTAGGTCCCCAGAACCGCTTTCCGAAATATTTTTCATTTGATCTGAGAGCGTGCAAAGATTTGCAGGTGTCGAAGAAATATGCAGTTCGGCTGTCCTTGTCGACGCTGAACCTGACCAACCACTCCAATCCCCTCGATGTCTTCGCCAACACGGAAGACCCGCGGTACGGCACGTTTTTTGGCAACTACCCGCGGCGATTCTTATTCGATTTCGACGTCCTCTACTAAGCACTGCCCAGACTGTCTTTCCCTTTGAAACTTCGGCGTTCCCACGCCTCATGTGCTCTTACAGGCATATAGGTCATCAATCGAGCGGGTGGTTGGTTAATAGACAGTTTTCGGCGCTGGCGCGCACAACGTGAAGGTTGCCGGACCCGACGACTTGCTGAATGTGCGCCAATTCCGTGCGATAAGCCAGCAGGTACCAACGAGACGGCTGACTCCATAAGACCGCAAACTTGCCATCGTCAATAAATACGTCGGGAGTCCCGGGCGCGTACGAGCCATATTCAAGATTGCTGTTGCGCCCGTTCAACAGCAGTGCCGTCCGGTTCGTGTAGAAGAACACGCTCGAAAAGGCGTAATAAGCATTGGCTTCGATGAGCCCTCCCGGGGGTGCTTTCTGCAGGGCTTCAGCCAGGGGGTAGGAACCTAGGTACGGGTCGAATCGAATCAAGGCCAGTCGGGCTGCTTGAAAGAAAACGATCATCCCGGCAGCGACCGCGAGGAGCGTGGTGCGCGCATTACCGCTCCAAAGTCGCAGTGCCCCTGCGCACACTCCACACGCCAGGACTGCGAGAGCTAAAGGAAACTTCAAATAGGCAAACGTGCCGACTGTCAGATCGCTCATGTGGCCGAGCGACAGCGTGTACAACTCCGGATGTTGGGTTAGGGCGCGAGAGATATCGCCCCCAGGGTGCATATGCCAGACCAGCAGAAGGACTGAGCACAAGGATACACCTAGTACGCAGAACGCCACAAAGAGCACGTTGGTCGCGGTGCGCAGGCGCCGGCTACCCGATGCGATGACCGATCCAATCAGCAGCGCCACGGCTGGGTAGATGGGCATCGAGTAGTACTCCTGGGTTGTCGAAAAAGTGAAGAACAACATGACCACGCCAACCCAGCAGAGCGTCATCAGACGGACGCGCCCTGAACGATCGCTCGGCTTGTAATTAAGAGTCGCTGCAGCGACCAGATAAGCCGACCACGGGAACAGCCACACCAAATTCAGCAGCCAGAACCATAGCCTCGGGACAGTGTTGTAGTCCCGTGGATATCGCAGGTTCAAGAATCGCAAGAGATGTTCGTTGATGAAATAGAACCAAAAAAACCCCCGGTACTCTCCCGGTCCGCTGTGCAGGGAGAAGGCGTAGTAAGGTGGATTGCGTAGTGTAGCCAAGATGTGCCACGGGGCGGCGATCACCAACGCAACCAAGATCACGCCCCCAGGGCAAAGCCGATGCCATGCTTCCTTCGAGAAAAGCTGGCGAGTCACGGCCATGTAAGCCAGGCCAGAGGTCACGGGGAAGACCACTGCGATCAGGCCCTTTAGCAGCAGGCCAGCGCCTAGGCAAAGCCCTAATGCCAGGGCAGCGGTGATCCGGGGCTCTGCTCGGGGTTCAAGCAGAATGAGCCAGGCCCAAAAGGAGCCAGTGATCGCCAGAGTGAGCATCGCGTCGGGTATCAAAATGCGTGTGAACAGAAAAAGTCCGACCGAAGTAGCGAGCACCACTCCTGCATATAGGCCGTATCCTTCGCCGAATGCCCAATCCGCGAATTTGTGGGTAACCCAGCACAACAGCACCACGGCCAAGGCGAGTGGAAGACGCGCAGCCCAGTCGTGGACGCCAAAAATGCGAAACGATGTTGCCATCATCCAGTACACCAGCGGCGATTTCTCGAGATAAGCGACGCCGTCGAGCCGGGCGGTGACCCAGTCTCCAGACTGCAGCATGTTGCGGGCAATCTGAGCCTGAACGGCATCAACATCATCCATGAGGCGGGGAGGGCTTGTAATGCTCAGAAGAAAGACGAGGCTTGCTACTAAGACAACGATCCGACCGGAGGGGGAGGATTTAATTGTTGGTGCTGAGCGATCGTTCCCTCGCCAATGATCTCGACGTTCCACCGCCTCATCCATATCAACAGAGTCATCAAACCCCATAGGTGATATCCCCAATTCGTTTTCCTTGTCAGGTGTTCGTGTACAAGGCGCTCCACAGCTGGCCAATGGAACAACTTACTCGCCCTCACTGCATCCTCGGAAAGTGTGTCCAACAAGAAAGGCCGGAGCGCTCCGCGGAACCAGTCGTGAATTGGAATGTCAAAACCGATCTTGGGCCGGCGCAAAACAGAAGCCGGCAACTTGCCCTTCATCAAACGTCGTAACACGTACTTGGATTGCGAGCGGCGGAGCTTGAAATCCCCTGGCAGCTCCGCCGCAAAATCGACGATTCGCGGGTCGAGAAATGGCGGCCTGACCTCGAGGGAATGCGCCATGCTCATACGATCGACTTTGTACAGGATATCGTCGGGCAAATAATACTTCTGGTCGAAATCCAGATAGCGATCCAATCCCGAACCACCATTCATAGTCGACAGAACGGAACGGAGAGATCTCGGGTCTGCGAACCGGAAAAACTGCCGCTTCTCGTCCTCCGAGAATGTCCCGTTCCAGAAGACGTGCGCCATGTCTGGTGAGAGCAGGGACCCTTGCAAGAACCGCTTAAGTCTATATTCGAATCCAATTTTCTCGTCTGAGACTGGCAATCTCATCGCCAGCGCGAGGGCCGCCTTGCGCCAGGACATTGCGACCGCACTGGCCATAGCGCGATAGCGATCGGCCTCATAGGTCAAATAGCCGGCAAGTAATTCGTCCGCTCCTTCACCGGTTAGTACTACAGTCACATTCTTTTTGGTCAGCTTGGCCAGAAACCACAAAGGAACTGCACCGGCATCCGCGCTGGGCTCATCAGAATGGTAGGCAATCTGTTCGATGGCACTCACCAGGTCGGCGCTGGTGTTCAAGTCGAAATCGGAGTGTTGCGTACCAAAGCGGCGGCTGACTTCCCGGATGTACTTAGCCTCGTCGAAGGAGCGTCCACGAAATGTAATCGAGAAGGTGCGTAATTGGCTCAAGCATTTCGCTGCATAATACAAAATTGTGGAAGAATCCAAGCCTCCACTCAGCCAAATACCCACGGGCACGTCAGCAACAAGTTCCTCGCGCACCGATTCTGACAGCAAATGATCGAGTTCTTCACAGGCTTCCTCGATTGAGTGCGAAGGGCGCACCGTGGAAGGAGTGGAGACATACGACCGAACGCGATAACTATCGCTTCGCCACTCCAACAGGTGCCCCGGCATCAGCTTAAGAATGCCTTCGATTAAGGTGAACGGCCCGGGAACGTAGTTCAGACTGAGAAAGCAATTCAGGCCGGACAGGCAAATCTCGCGCCGCACGGCCGGATGCGCCAGAATACATTTGAGTTCGGACCCAAAGTAGATCTCACCGTCCCGCATGCAATAGTACAGCGGCTTAATGCCTACGCGGTCCCGAGCCAGGATCAATCGCCGTTCCGAGGCAACCCAGATCGCAATGGCAAACATGCCGCGAAAACGGGGAAAACATTCAGTGCCCCAACACTGAAATGCGTTGAGAACAACCTCGGTGTCGCAGGTTGTCACGAAGCTGAATCCTTCGGTTATCAAGGTGTTCCGCAGGTCGCAGGCATTGAAAATCTCACCGTTGAAAACAACCGTGACGTCGCCATCAGGGCTGAAAAACGGCTGATCGCCGTTTTGCAGGTCAATGATCCGCAAGCGGGTCGAACCCAGCGACATTTGTGGGCTCTCAAAGACTGACTGATGATCAGGCCCGCGGTGAACAAGGGAGTACAATGCCGAGCGGAAGACCTCGGGTTGCGGGTCCTTCGTGATATGGGAATACCCCAGGATGCCGCACATCTGCCTACTCTCCTTGTTCAATCCGAAGGCGAGGACAACTGGACAAATCGGTTCCACGAGGCGCGCCGTGAAATCACGGTCCCAGGATTTCCTCACCCGGCCTTATGTTGGGTTGGCGAAGCCCAGCCGGTGGTACACCTAAACTGGGCTGCGCCTGCTCGCGGATTGCAGTGCTGTCGCCCAGGAAACAGAGGCGGCCATCACCGAAGATGCTGTAGCGTCTGCCCCGCCACTCAACCGTACTGCCGAAGAAACCTAATATCCAGACCAAGAAGCTGATCACGTCCTGCAAAGAAATTAACCACCACCTTCGCTTAGTGAGAGCGTCGTCGAGGATGCCTTTGCTGGTCGCCCAGGCGGCTATGCCGCGCACGGCAGCCGTGAACACCAGCAGAGGCCACGATCTCGGCACAGCAATCCAAAAAAGAAGTGCGAGAGGGATCGGGTTGGTGAAGATCTGTCCCCAATAGCCGAGCGGCCGTGAGAAGCGAGTACTGCGCGCCCAGCGCAATCGATGGCGCATGTTGAGTGCTAGATCCTGGCTGCCGATGCGGTGTTCGACGATGCACCGAGAAAGAACCACTCTGTATCCCATCTCCGAGGCCCGGCTGCCGATGACGAAGTCTTCTGCGAGATAATTGCCCAGTTCGGCGAAGCCCCCCAGGGCCTCGATCACCTCCCGCTTGGCTGCCAGTGTTGGCCCCAGTGCAAAATCCATTCCTCCCAACATCCTGGCGATCAGAACTCCAGCAAGAAACTCCGTGTTTATGCCGATTGCTTCCAGCTGCGACCACAGTTTCTGTCCCGGCACGCCACGATACGGGCAGGTCACAACCCCAACCTGTGGGTCACAAAACTCGGCCACAATGGATCGCAGCAGTTCCCGCGGCACGTGCACGTCGCTATCTGCCATCACCAGAATGTTATGTTTGGCCCTCGCAACCAGGTGTCGCAAGCTGTGAGCCTTAGCGTTGGGAATGATCGGCTCTCCCGTTTCGACCAGTTGCACACTGGGACCGCGCGGAAAATGACGTTGCACTTTTCTAACCAGGACGGCTGCTGGATCGTCGCCGCGATGAACAGCAAAAAGGATCTCGTAGTCTGGATAGTCCAGCACGAAGAAGCTGCGCAGATTGTCTTCCAAGCGATCATCCCAGCCGCATAGTGGCTTAAGAACGCTGACTGGCGGGAATTCTTTAACCGCAGGTTCTGTGGCGCGAAGAAATAGGCGCGCAGCAACGACGATGAGCGCGGAGCAAACCCAGGAACCCACTAAGAGGAGAACAAGCACCTTTTCGAGTGCCATCTTCAAGAACAGTGCCATTGGTCCCCGAATCTGCGGTGGTCTTGGATCTTTGCAGATCACACAAACCTGAACCCTGCCGTGACGTGCTAATTGCGGGATCACGTGTGGATCGAACCCGCTACGTCGAGAAAACAGTATTGGACTTCGAGCCAATCAACCGAATAGTGCCGACAACGATTACGAGGATGTTAGCCAGCATTAGAGCGTATTCGGCAATGTCCCGGCCCGCGTCCTCCCTCTAGAATTCAAGAAACAGGTCGCTCACAGGGGTTTCCCAAGCACTGACAAAGCATTGTAAAGAAGTGTAAAGAAGTGTAAAGAGAAATATCTGCGCTCTGCATCAAGAAGATCGCTACGCGACACGACATTCCCCCCCGACACCTCCGAGATTTCCAATAGGGCCGTGCTGATATGAAAAGGTCGGGATCTCTGCAGCAATCGGTTCGGTTCTGGCGTCGCCAACTCGGGTCTTAGCCGCTAACCCCAAATGTATTCTGGCCCTCGGCGGACCGCTTTTTGCCGGCGCCGGCTCCAAGCTGGTTTCAAATCTAATCTAAAATCTGCAATCTTCAATACTTCACTATCTCGGTAAACGACTTCGGATCGAGGCTGGCTCCCCCCACCAGCGCTCCATCGATTTCTTCTTCGGTCATCAGCGCTTTGGCGTTCTCCGGTTTAACCGAGCCTCCGTAGAGGAGTCTGATCTTTCTTGCCAATTCCTCTCCCAGCCCTTTGCCGACTTCGCTCCGGATCAGCCCATGGGCCTCCGACGCCAGTTGCGGCGTTGCCGTTCTGCCGGTCCCAATAGCCCATACTGGCTCGTAGGCGATCACCAGCTTGGCCGCTTTCTTTCCCGAGAGCTTATGAAAGGCGCGCACGCACTGTCGCCGCAGCACGTCATCGGTCAGTCCTGCTTCGCGTTCTTCCAGGACCTCACCGACACAAACGATGGGCGTCAGTCCCGCTTCCAGCGCCGCTTTGAGCTTAAGATTGACGGTGTCGTCCGTTTCCCCGAAATATTGCCGCCGCTCGGAGTGCCCGATGATGACGTGCGTACAGCCCAGCGCCAGCAGCATGGCTGGCGAAATTTCTCCCGTAAAGGCGCCTTCTTTCTCCCAGTAGAGATCCTGGCCACCAATCGCGATATTCGACCCTTTTACCGCCTCCGCCGCCACAGGCAGATCAATGAAAGGCGGGAAGACGGCAATCTCGTCCCGATCATGCCCGGCCACCATGGGCAGGAACTCGCGGAAGAAAGCGCTGGTCTGGTCCGGTGTCTTGTACATCTTCCAATTGGCGGCTATCAGTTTCTTTCTCATTGAGGACTCTTTTCGATCGGGTATGAAGTGGGGTTCTGCTCATGCAGCTTTTCCGCTGCACGAACGTAGGCTCCAAGAGTAGGGGCGTCGAAGAGGACAAATCGAACATGATTGACGTGAGTGCTGGAGCGCAAGGCCGCAATCACGGCCGTCACTGCGACCGGCCCCGCTTCATGGACCGGATACGCATAAGCGCCGGTCGAAATGGCAGGGAAGGCTAGCGATGTAACTCCATGCTCATCGGCCACGCGAATCGATTCCCGATGGCAGCTTGCCAGAGTCTCTGCCTCGCCACGGCGGCCGTCCCGATAGACAGGCCCTACGGTGTGGACCACGTACTTAGCCGGCAGACGCCCGCCCGTGGTGATTACAGCTTTTCCCGCAGGCAAGCGGCCGATTTCGGCAACAATGCGTTTGCACTCGGCCAGAATCGCCGGCCCTCCGGCGCGGTGAATCGCGCCATCCACACCGCCTCCGCCCAGCAGGGACGAGTTCGCGGCATTCACGATCGCGTCGGTCGTTTCCTTAGTGATGTCCGCCGGACCGTGGAACTCCACGGTCTTGCCGCCGTCCAGCAGCAGGCGAATTGCGAGGTTGCCCGCCACGTCACTTCTTGTCCGTGAGCGCTTCCACTCCGGGCAATCTTTTGCCCTCCAGAAATTCGAGGGAAGCCCCACCCCCGGTGGAGATATGAGTCATCTTGTCGGCTAGGCCGGAGGCGCGCACGGCGGCCACCGAATCTCCGCCACCGACGATCGACGTTGCGCCTCCGTTGTCTGCAATGGCTGCAGCAATCTTGAATGTGCCCTTGGCAAACGGAGGGACTTCGAACACCCCCATCGGCCCGTTCCAAACGATTGTTCGTGCCGTAGAGATTTCCTCAGCGAACAATTCGATCGTCTTCGGTCCGATGTCCAGCGCCATCTGGTGATCGGGAATGTGCGTCACAGTCTTCGCGAGCGCATTGGCATCCGGCTTCTCCGCCACCACGTGGTCGACCGGCAACAGAAATTTCATCTTGCGCGACTTCGCCTGCTCCAACAGTTGTTTGGCCAGTTGTACCTTGTCGGCTTCGACTAGCGATCTGCCAATCGGCTCTGCTTTGGCTTTCAGAAAGGTGTAAGCCATTCCGCCGCCAATAATGAGCGCATCGACCTTGGTCATCAGATTCTGAATGACGCCAATCTTGTCGCTCACCTTCGCCCCGCCCAGGATGGCGACGAATGGCCGCTCCGGATTGTGCACCGCCCGGCCCAGGTATTCGAGCTCCTTCTCCATCAGCAAACCGGCCGCCGACTTCTGAACGAACTTGGTAATACCCACGGTGGAAGCGTGCGCTCGATGCGCCGCGCCAAAGGCATCATTGATGTAGTAATCGGCTAAATGCGCCAGTTGTTTAGAGAACTTCTCATCATTCGCTTCCTCTTCGGCGTGGAATCGAAGGTTCTCCAGCAGAAGCGTCTGGCCCTTTTCCAACTTGCCGGCCATCTCTTCGGCTTCCAGGCCAACGCACTCCGGGCAGAAGCCGACGTTTTCCCCGCGCGCCAGTTCTTTGTCCAGCAACATGCGGAGACGCTCAGCCACCGGCTTCAAACTCATCTTTGGATTTGCTTTGCCCTTGGGCCGCCCCAGGTGCGAGGCGACGATGAGCCGCGCCCCGTGCCGCAGGGCATATTCGATGGTTGGCAGAGTTTCGCGGATGCGGGTGTCGTCCATGACGCGTCCGCCGTCATCCAGTGGCACATTGAAATCCACTCGCATGAAAACCCGGTGGTCGTTGAGCGGAAGCTCTCGAATGGAAAGCTTGGACATGGCTGGTCCTCGAGATAGCGCCGGCATCTTGCCGGCTGTCGCGAGGGCATCCTGCCCTCGTTGGCGGGCCCGACGGCGCTACAGAATTACAGACCCTTGCTGCCGATGTAATTGGTCAGGTCACGCACGCGGCAGGAGTATCCCCATTCGTTGTCGTACCACGAGATCACCTTGACGCAATTCCCGCCCACCACGCGAGTCATAGGAGCGTCGACGATCGAAGACCGCGAATCACCTTTGAAATCCGCTGAAACCAGTTCGTCCTGTTCGTAACCCAGGTAGCCCTTCAGAGGCCCGCTGTCGCTCGCTTTCTTCATGGCGGCATTGACCTCCTCCGCCGACGTCTTCTTCTCGACGAAGGCGACCAGATCGACCACTGAAACGTTGGGCGTAGGCACGCGCATGGCGAAGCCGTCGAGCTTGCCCTTGAGCTCGGGAATCACCAGGTGCAGCGCCTTGGCGGCTCCGGTGGAAGTCGGAATCATCGACACCGCCGCCGCCCTCGCCCGCCGCAGGTCTTTGTGTGGGAAATCCAGGATAACCTGGTCATTGGTATAGGAGTGAATGGTCGTCATCGTGCCGCTGACGATCTTAAAGTTGTCGTGCACCACCTTGGCTATCGGAGCCAGGCAGTTGGTTGTACAGGACGCATTGGAAACGACGTGGTGCTTGGCCGGATCGTACTTGTCCTGATTCACGCCCAGCACGATGGTGACGTCTTCGTTCTTCGCCGGAGCCGTGATGATAACCTTCTTCACCGGCCCACGCATATGCTTCTTGGCATCATTTGCATCGGTGAAGCGACCGGTAGACTCGATCACTACCTGCGCACCCACGGAAGCCCAATCCAGCTGCGCAGGATCTTTCTGCGCAAAAACCCGGATGCTCTTGCTGTCTACCTTGATGCAATCCTGCCCCGCGCTGATGTTGTGCGGCAGGTTGCCCAGGATGGAGTCGTATTTGAGAAGATGGGCAAGAGTCTTGGGATCGGTCAGATCGTTAACGGCTACGAACTCGAGATTGGAATCGTTGATGGCGGTCCGGAAAATGTTGCGTCCAATGCGCCCGAAGCCATTAATACCTACCTTGATGGCCATAGTGCCTCCATTATGAGAACGGGATCAGATTTGTTCCGCGTGTCCGGGATAAACAACTGATGTTAGCAGGCGAGTGGAGCGAGCGGCAAATAGTCCTGTTCTCGAAGTTCTCGAACCCTCGAACGGACAGCGGCCACTGGCGAGTGCGCAAGGGGCCGGGCGACTCTATTGTCGACTCCGCCGCTGGCCACTATCCCCGGTGTCGTCATCCATCAAGCAGGTGCCAGCCTGCGAAGGATCTGGCGTGCAGAACCGCTCACCCTCACCCCACTTCCAGCTCCATAAACACGCTGTCCTTGCTCCACAGAAACGGCACCCGCATCAGCCAATACTTCCGCTCCATTATCTTTCGCGCCCCCGGCCACCCTTCTCTCGGCAGTATCCGCGCCCTCGCTGAAAACTCCTGTCCTGTAACCCTGCCCCGAATGGTCGAAGGAGCAATCCGCACCTGGGGATTATTCCGAATCCGTTTCACCTTCCCTGACTTTGGATTCGTAAAGACATACAACTTGCCGTCCTGCTCAGCGAACCACACCGGCGTTCTTACGGGAATACCGTTTTTGCGAAACGTGGTCAGCGAAATGTATTTCTGATTTTGAAGCTCAGCCGGAATGGTGCTGGACATGAAACCATTCTAGCGGTAGCGGCTTTCCGCGTCTCCGTTTCTCGCACGTTGCCCAACACCGCGCGGGTATGTTACAAGCCAGTCATGCGCAAGTGGATGCGTGAGCGCCTGAAGCGCCGCAAGCAGAAGACGCAGGAACAACCCCAAGCCCCAGCTGCCAGCCCGGAGCCATTGCAACCCGCGTACTTCGAAACGGAAGCCGCTCCTGAGCCGGAGACCAGCGAGCCTGAAACTCAATCCCAGCCAGAACCGTCCGCCGAGACCGGGCCGATTCATCCCGCGCCAGCGGATCGCCCTTCCAGTCAGCAAGCCGGTCAAGGCGCTTCCCGCCGGCGCCGTCGTCGCGGACGAGGCGGCCGCGGTCGTGGCAAACCCAGAACTCAGCCGCCATCCGTCCCCCTGCAGCCCACGCTCATCCGCGAAGCCGAGCCGCCTGCAACTCAGCCTGCTCCTGCAAGGCCGGTAGCCCCTCCGGCCCCACGCGCTCCCAGAGGTTTAGTCGTTCTGGCCATCGGTTTACCCGGTTCCGGAAAGAGTTCCTGGTTCAAGCGCCACAACATCACGCCGCTCTCCAGCGACCTTGTCCGCACCCTGCTTTTCGACGACGCGACCGAGCAGCGTTTCCAGGACCTGGTGTTCTCGCGTGGATCAAGATGGCGCGCGATTACGGCTACGAGGTTCATGCCGTCTTCTTTGACGTCCCGGTAGAAGTCTGCATAGAGCGCAACCAGCGCCGCGATCGCGTGGTCCCGGAAGACGTGATGCAGCGCATGGCCTCCAAGCTGCGCCCGCCCACCTTCGAGGAAGGCTTTGCCAAGATCACGGTCGTGCGGGTGAAGAAGAAAGAGGAGTGAGTTTAGTAGAATACGTACGTTTCCCTGCCACGGCCGTTTCGTCACATCTACGGATAGAGGTTGCTCATGCCTGCACGGCCGCTCTCTGTTCTTTTCGTCGTGGTTCTAATTGCGACTGGGGCGATTTTCCTGGCCAGCTGCGGCAGTACAAATACAACTCCGCAACCTAACGTTCCACCGACTTCACTCAAGCTCTCCCTGAACACGGTTGTCTCAGGACTCAGCAGCCCGGTTGACCTCGAGGTGTCCGCCGACAACATTGGGCGCCTCTTTGTCGTGGAACAGCCCGGCACGATCCGGATCATCAGCAACAGTGCTCTCCTGCCAACCCCCTTCCTGGATATCAGCAGCCAGGTAGATTTCGGAGGCGAGAAAGGTCTGCTCGGTTTGGCATTTCATCCCAGCTACAGCCAGAACCGCCGCTTCTTCGTGAACTACGACCGGGTTGTCGGCGGACAGATGCAGACCGTGATCTCCGAATTTGAAGCTTCCGCCACCAACCCGAACCTCGCCGATCGAACCACCGAACGGATCCTGTTCACGGTCGACCAACCCTTTCCCAACCACAAGGGAGGGCAGTTGGTTTTCGGTCCGGATAGTTTCTTATACATCGGCCTGGGCGACGGAGGCAGCGGCGGCGATCCTCTGCGAAATGGCCAGAATCTCGAAACCATGCTGGGCAAGATGCTCCGCATCGATGTCGACCACACGAGCTCTGGCCTACCGTATGCCATTCCCCCCGACAACCCTTTCGCGAGCGGAGGCGGGTTGCCGGAAATTTGGTCTTACGGGCTACGCAATCCCTGGCGCTTCTCTTTCGATCGTCCGAGCGGCCGTCTGTTTTGTGCCGATGTGGGGCAGGAACACTATGAGGAAGTCGATATCCTGCAAAAAGGCGGCAACTTCGGATGGAACATCATGGAGGGCCTGCATTGCTTCAATTCCGCCAGCGGCTGCAACATGAGTGGCCTCACGCTTCCCATCGCCGAATATGACCACACCGAAGGCGACGCGGTGATCGGCGGCTATGTGTATCACGGAACCGCCATACCGCAACTGGCGGACACATACCTTCTGAGCGACTTCGGCAGCGGCACGATCTGGAACCTGACCGAAAGCCCGCCCGGAACATGGACACGCACGCGCCTGCTGTCGACAGGCCGCAACGTCAGCTCTTTCGGGCAAGACTCGTCGGGCGAGTTGTATGTGTTAGATTATAGCGGCTCGGTGCTGAAGCTCGTCGCCCAATAAATTTGCCCGATGGAAAGGGCATTGGCTTTGGAGCTTGCCGTCCGTCAGCCCTTCAGAAACGGCAACAGCTCCTTGAAAGCCGGGCTGCCTGACGCGCGCAACAGCTCATAAACAATCATCTCCGTCGACGAGATAACCGCGCCCGCGGCTCGCATCCGCTCCAGGCCAACTTTCCAGTTCCACTCCGCCCGCGAACCGACCGCATCGGAAGCCACGTGCACCAGGTAGCCTTCCCGAAGCGCACTCAAAGCGGTCTGCATCACGCAAATGTGTGTCTCCATGCCGCACAGCAACACGGTATTGCGGTTGCCGGGCAGCCGCTCGAGCATTGAGCAGAACACGTCGCTGCCAAAGCAGGAGAACTGCAGCTTGTCGATCGCTTCCGCTGACGGCAGCAGAGAAGAGATCTCCGGCACAATTTTCCCCAAGCCTTTGGAGTATTGCGTGGTCGCAATCGTCGGGATCTTCAGAATGCCCGCCAGCCGGATCAGCAACTGCGAATTCCGAATCAACTGCTCCCTCTGGAAAATGGGCGGCAGAAGTTTCTCCTGGATATCCACCACGATCAGAGCGCAGTGGTCGGTTTCGAGTGGACGTCGGGCAATCTCGCTGTAGTCGGTGATGTGAGGAATGCTGTCAATGGCGGTAACCATTCGCTACCTCCCAAATACGAAATGACGGGAATCCGCTGGAATTCTAACGCGGCGGGAGGGGAATCGTGATCGTCGATTTCCGAGAAGAGCAGCCCCTCGCAATCAACCACCAAAATCAAAAATCGACAATCGACAGGCACACTCGTCGTGTGCTTTGAGCAGCTAAGGTGAGGTAAGCCCAAGTTTAGCCTTCAGGCCGCTAGAGCGCAGGAGTGGTGATTGCAATTGCACTCAGTTCCCGCCAATCCCTTATCGGGAGCCCGTTCGCAGGCGCCGCTGCAATATTTCTGTCCCGGCTCCACCGGACAATTACACGCCGGATGAGCGCACTTGTTGGCGATGGGAGGAGCTTGTGTAGTCATATATGACCTCTCGGTGTGGTTTGGCTATTGGTAGATGGACGGCAAGGGGCTGGAGTTGCCCTCGCGCGGATCGCGCCGCCGATTCGGTTGACCATAATCCTGGCAGCCCCTAAAATCAGAAAAGCCTGTAATACAGCAGGTTCCAGCCACACCGCGCTGCCCCCTCGTTCAACGGCAGGACAGCTGACTCTGGATCAGCATATCGGGGTTCGAATCCCTGGGGGGCAGCCAATCTTTTCAGTGAGTTGTCCGGTGAAATTCTGGACTGCTGATTTTAGGTCAGCTGATCCTGGCTAATTTCTCTCGGATCGCCTGAAAACCTCGCCAGCTACTGAGTGCTCTTCTCTGACCTGCGCCGCAAAACGTGCCACGCAGTTTGCTCGCTCAGTCAGGATTTCTGGTGGTGCGTTGCTCACAGCTCCTCTGCAGGCCTTCTGGGGTTATGCGGATTACTTGGCGACCCTGGGGCGCTTCGACGAAGCAATCTCCCGCGTACAGCTGGCCTACCTATAATTCTCCAGCCGAGGTCATGCCGCGAACAAAAGAAGCGGCCCTGAGAGCGGTCCAGCTCGACCCCAACCTCGCGAGCGCCCATGTCAAGCTTGGCTATGTGCATTTGTTTTACGATTGGGACTGGCCGGCGGCAGAAAAGGCTTTACGATCCGCTTGCGGTCGAAAGTCGCAAGGAAGCGCTTTGGATCTACTACTTCTCCGGTCGAATGCCGGAGACTATCGAGCAGTGCCAGAAAACCATTGAGCTGGAACCTGCGGCAGGTATTCCTTATGCGATTCTCGCCACGGCCTACGCCCAGATCGGTAAACGGGCCGAAACTCTCCGGGCGGCCGAGGACGCCATTCGCGTTGGGAACAGCCCCAGTGGAATTGCCACCGCGGCGTCTGCGCTCGCCCGCGTCGGCCAAAGCGGCAAGGCCAAGCAGCTTCTAAATAAAGCGTTAGAAGAAGCGAAGGGGCAATATATCTGCCGGTTTATCGTAGCGGTTGCCTACACTGAGCTGGGTGAAAACGAGAAAGCGATCCAATCGCTGGAGCAAGCCTTCCTTCAGCGCTCAACTTGAATACCATGGATCGGGGTGGATCCCCGACTGAACCCTCTCCGAGGGGATCCCAGATTTAAGGAGCTTGTTCGTCGCATTGGAATTCCTCGAGGATGAGAAGGTTAAACCGTTATCGCGGCGGATGGCGATCGATCGACCATGGTCGATTTGTCGAGAACATTATGGACTGAACCCCAAAAATGAGACACTCGGAAAAGGCACACTGTGCAGGGAAAGGAACTGCAAGTGGCAAAGAAACGAGTGGGGCGGTACCCGAAGGAATTCCGCCGCATGGCAGTCGAGCGGCTGAAGAACTGCGACAACATCGTGGCGCTGTCGCGAGAACTAGGCGTGCATCGACGCCTGCTCTACAAATGGCGAGACCAGCTGGATCCGGCTGAGGTTCCAGAAGAATCGCCGCCGCAGAACTCACGCGAATCCACACTGCGCAAGGAGGTCGGTCAGTTGAAGCGGCTGCTGGCTGACAAGGCAGTGGAGGTGGATTTTTTCAAAGGCGCCTTGCAAAAAGTCGAGGCTCGACGCCAGCGGAGAGGAAACTCTGGCGAGAAGGCATCTACGACGAGATCCGAGAAGTGATGCCGATGCAAGGCAGCATGAGTGTCGAGCGAATGTGTCAGTTGGCGCAGGTGAGCCGGGCGGGTTTCTACCGTTCCCTGCAAGAGAGAACTCCGGTCGAAGAAGACATGGAACTGCGATCGGCCATCCAGCAAATCGTACTGGAACATCGACGCCGCTACGGTTACCGCCGGGTTTCGGCGGAGCTGCGGCGGAGAGGCATGTTGGCCAATCACAAGCGCGTGGCCCGAATCATGAGGGAAGACAACCTGTTGGCCGTCCAGCCCCGGCCGTTCGTGGTCACCACCGATTCTGATCACGAACTGGAGGTTTATCTGAACCTGGCGCGTCGTATGAAGCTAACCGGCATCGACCAGCTCTGGGTGGCCGATATCACCTACATCCGGTTACGAGCGGAGTTTGTCTACTTGGCCGTGATTCTGGATGGCTTCTCTCGCAAAGTGGTGGGCTGGGCACTGGAGCGAACGCTCACGAGCCGGCTGGCGATCGCGGCGTTGCAACAGGCCATCGCAAAACGGGAGCCGCGACCAGGTCTGATTCATCACTCGGATCGCGGTGTGCAGTACGCTTCGGGGGAATACGTAGCCATCCTCGAGCAGCACCAGATGATTCCGAGCATGAGTCGGCCGGCGAACCCGTATGACAAGGGCTATGCTTCACACTGCACCTCCTGGGTACGCTGTGATAGTACTTCGGTCGCGAGGCGCCGTTGTGACAGCTTTACGCCTTGAGCTTTTCGTGGCGGGGTGTCGCCTGGATGTTCATACAGACAGTCGTGTTTGTCGTTGCAGGCGTGACCGCATATCAGTCCATGGCGATTCCATATCTTGACCCATTGTGGGGTGATCCCGAGCAACGCTGCCATCTCCTTCACGGTCAGCATACCTGCCTTGCGCAACCGATCATAGCGCGGCATCAGGCCATACCGTTTTTGGATGCGAGCGACGATCCGCACCGAAAACGACTTTCCTTCTCCCGAGCGCAGGCCACGTTCGTTCAGTATTGATGCGATCTGCTGATAGGTGTGGTGATCCAGCAAGCGGTCGACTTCGGTCACAACTTCGGGAGGGGTCTTTCTCGCTTCCCAGGAGTTTAGGGGACGCGGTAGTGTCAGCATTTGCGTAATCCCACCCTTAAATCGAATGTGCGCGGTGATCTCATCATTGTTTCTGATCAGCGTCACGTCTTCCAGTAGAAGACGCATCAACCGCTTTCGTTCGCGGTCTGGGATCTTTGGATTCTGCCATATTCGTGGAAAGTCATGGGCCAAGGCTGCGATACTCGCCCGCTGCTGTTCATCGAGAGAGACGCGATCATTCTGGCGCTGCTCCTCATACTGTTGTTGGGCCGTATTCAGTGCCCGAAGCTTGTTGTTCCATTCCGCCTCGAGGGAATCGGCGACCAGCCGGTTCGCGGGGTCCACGTAAAGGTAGCGTCGCTGAGCCAGATCAGCCTCGTACCGGGCCCGCTCGACCTGTTTCTTGCGCAGGTGGTCCACCTCATCCAATCTGGCTTGAATCTCTTGCTGGACGGTGAGCGTAACCTCCAACGCCAGAGGGGTGACGGTGTCGATGAGAAGCTGGCCGACGGCTTGGTCAATGTGCTCGCCGAAGACGTGCTGGCATACCGAGACGATGTGCTCGACTCCATCGCGCTGGCATACATACTCCGGCACGATCTTCGCTCGTCGCGTGTGGTAGCGAACGGTCATTCGGCTGCCACAGATGCCACAGATAACAAGGCCTTGTAACAACGCTGGCCCCTCGCGGGGTGGACTCTTTCTGCGATCCTGGCCGTTCGCGCAAGCATTTTGGCGGAGCCGTTGCAGGTTCTCCTCATACTGCGCCCATGAGATGTAGCCGGGATGAATATCTTTTAACAACGTCCACTGTTCTCTGGGCAGCTTGGTGTAGGAAGTACTTCCATCTGCTTTCGGGCGCGTACGATTGCGGCCGTAAACGAATGCGCCAGCATAGCGGGGGTTGTGCAGGACGTACAGTGCCCGGCTATGCGCGAGTTCTGCCCACACCAGCTCACCTTTGTTCGCTCCTAACTTCAGCCGGCGGGGGAACAGGAGCTTTTTCTGACGGAAGGCCTTGGTGACAGCGCAGGCCGAACCGGTGCGACGGAAGGTGTCGAAGAAGAATCGAATGCTCTCCTGTACCTGTTTGTCAGGATCGAGGATCGGCCGGCCCTCGGAGTTGTAGACCAAGCCCACGGGCAACGGACACTGCAGTTCACCTCGGCGTGCTTTGTTCAAAATGCCGCCTTGTAGGCGGGCGCGGATCACATGAAGTTCCGCTTCCGACATCGTCCCCTTCAATCCGAGTAAAAGTCTGTCGTTAAAGTGGCTCGGGTCATAGATTCCATCTTCGTCCAGAATCAACGTGTCGGTGAGCGCACAGATCTCCAGAAGCCGATGCCAGTCGGTGGAGTTGCGTGCCAGTCGCGAGACCTCCAGACCGAGCACGATGCCAGCTTTGCCCAGACTCACTTCCGTCACCAGCTTTTGAAATCCTTGGCGATCCACCGCCGCCGCAGCGGATTGCCCGAGGTCGCTATCGATAATCATGATTCTTTCCACGGGCCAGCCTAACGCTACCGCACGCTGGCGAAGGTCATATTGGCGTATCGTGCTCTCGGTGTTCTCCAACACCTGGCGCAGCGTGGACTGCCGTATATATACGTAAGCGTTTCGCTGCAGATGTTGGACCTGTACCTTCTCATGCATGGTGGCTGTCATGTCGTGACCTCTGGTTGAAGATTGAGAATGATTCCGGCCAACAACGTGGCGATCTGGGCACGCACATCGATCGGAGCTGACGTCATCGTTGTTGGCTGAGACGATGTGCTGGCTCTGACACCGCTAACGCATTGGGACCAGGCCTGCATCCAGGCTGCCATGCCGCTCCGGAGAAACAGCGCAAGCCCCAGGCCTTGGCCTCCATTTCCCGCACCTCTGGTGGCCTGGCGCCGCAGTTGCTCGTATTGCTCGACCAAATGCTGGTCGACCACCCGTTCGCCCGGCGATTCCTTCAGCGGCGTTTTTTTTGATGCCGCAGCAAGCGGCGTTCGACCGTTCGTGGATGAACCCTCGTCCCGAAGCGTGCTTCTATTAATCGCACCAGCTCCCGGGTCCGTAGGGATGGATCTTTCTGACGGGTCACGCCGAGGAATGCCAGAACCTCGTCGGTCAGCTTGTGCGCCTGCTGGGGGCCGCGTTTGTGTGGAACTAAGCCGGCGAGCCCACTTTGCTGGAAGGTGTGCCGTGCTTGATAAAACGAGGGCCGGGAGAAACCGAAAGCGGTGGCGGTGCGGACCACCGAGTGGTTTTCGGCTTGCACTCGGCGGAGCATTTCGTACTTGACCTGGACCAGATCCCTGGAATCGAAAAAGCTGTCTTGGACAAACAGTGGGTCGCTGACTTTGCCGGGCCGCGGATTCAACGTTCCTTGCTGCCGCAGGGCTGCCAGTTTGGGATCTTTCTCGGGCATGTGCACCTCGGAAGATAATCCAGAGTAATGTAAATATAATTATGCCGCACATCTCGAGAGTGTCAAGCTCTTTATTTCGTGGAATCCGCGTAGTTACTCCATATTTAATCAAATTACATCGCTTTCCCGCATCCCACTTGCTGTCCCGTATCGGCATATTTATCTTTACATAAAAGGCGTAATTTCCTTTACAGCACGTCATCGCAGCTTTTCCATTAAGTCAGCCAGTTGGATCAAGTCTTGGTAGCGAAAGAAACATCGGCCGTCGGCCACTGCCACAAAAGGATCTGGTGCCACGACCGTGGTCCAGCATGCCGGAATAGAGCTCAAACGCCCCTCGGCATTATGGAAATAGACCCGATCCTCCCCCCAGTTGTGGCGATAAGTCACCACTTTGAACTTCTGGCGTTTCAGCGGATGGTGAGGATGGGTGACCTCAAAGTAGGTACCCGCGAGGTCGCTATGCGGTGCAGTTGACAGCTTTGACCAACGCCAGTTGCGAGAGCTTTATCAAGACGCTGAAGCGGGAAGAAATTTATGCGAACGCGTATGAAAATCTCGAGCACTTGCGTGCGAACATTGAAATTTTCATCGAGCAAGATTACAACCAACAGCGGCTACACTCGGCCCTGGGCTACCGTTCTCCGGAGGAGTTTGAAAGACAAGCCCAGTGCCAAAGTGCGCCCGCAGATTCGAAAGGAGCGACGATCACCTTTGTCGCTGGCTTGGCTCAATCTTCTACAGGGATGC
>QIAU01000032.1:4247-4581 GCA_003225055.1 Acidobacteriota bacterium | reverse complement strand
GATTATGTTTCTTGAACTCGTAGCTGGCGACAGAGGCAATCACAAATTCTCCAGCCATAGTCAGAGCGGCGCGGGGAGAGCTAGCGCGTGTTCCGTGAAGTCCTACTGCTACGCCCTCGCGAAGGCAGGTTGAGGTTCGACTGACCCACAGTGATGTCGTAATGGCATCTCCGGCAACGGATGCCCCGTAAACTCCGGTTGAGAGCCAGAACGCCTTGTCAGCAGTTCGAATTTGATTGGTACTTGAGGATGACGGGGCATCGGGCAGTTCTTGACTGAGGGCCGCTCCGCACAGAACTAACATGGTAACCAGGGTTCGCATGGACTCCGACCC
>QIAU01000032.1:0-4221 GCA_003225055.1 Acidobacteriota bacterium | reverse complement strand
AGATTGCCGGACAAAATGAAAACAAGTTGCTGATTGTGAATGCAGAACCACACACGAGGAAGTTGTGGGTGCACTCGATGCGGCCCTCCCATCGTGCGAGTCATGCGATCAGGTTGAGGCAATTTTTCCTAGGGTAGGCAGCCTGAAATGGAGAATGAAGGGAACTTTCGGGATGCAGTTGGGAAAATCCGCGCTACGGCAATCGCTGTACCACCGTGACGAAATGAACTACGCTGAGTGAACAATCGACGCTGCCATACGGACTGGTTCCTCGCGACTCGCGAGTCAAATGGTTTATGAATCGCCATCTTCCCACGGCAACTCAATGAGCCAGTTGTGGTCATGGGCGCTGAGATTGCCCGCAGACGCTGTTTCCAAACTTTGCGCGGGCAAAGCCTCGGAATTTGCCAGCCTTGAACACGAGTGCTGCAAAAAAACTGTTCTGTGGTAGGAGACGTGCATGTTACCGGGATGGCCGATTTTCAAACGGAGGCGCAAGGTTATGACATACGTGATGACCAAGCCATGTCCCGTCTGCAAACAGCAACTAACAAAAAAGGCGCCTACCGATACCGTGCAATGCTCTTGCGGTAAGCATGTTTGGCAGGGATAGTAGGAACCAGGTCCAACCGCTTAAACCAATAGACGCGGTCAGCGTGCGAAGTTTCCACGAGCACCAACGAGTTGCATCTGAGCCTTTGCGGCTCGTCAAAAATCAGTCGAATCGTTTATAACCGGGCGACCCGAAGCCGCTGCGTTCTTTCTTCAGGGTGCCCAGACGATGCTAGCCCGTTGAAATCGTCCGATACGGCTTACCATCATGAGTGGAGAGTGTCATGATTCTGATTACCGGAGCAAGTGGGAATGTCGGTCGGGAAGTAGTAAAGCAAGCGCTTACGCTGGGGTTGACGATACGTGCCTCCTTCCGATCGCCTGACGTAGCAGCTAAAGCCCCCGCTGGGTTGGAGGGCGTGATCATGGATTACACGAAACCGGAGACAATTCGTCCAGCATTGCACGGGGTAGACAAGATCTTTCTGGTTGGCCCGCCTACTCGGCACTTGCTCGCCCTAGAAGCAAGGTTCATTAAGGAGGTCCGAGCCAGTGGTAGGAAGTACATTGTCAAACTTTCTGCTCTTGGCGGACACCAATCCATCTTTCCGAGCGGACATCGCGATTCGGAAGAGAACATCGAAGCCTCGGGCCTGCCCCACACGTTTCTTCGCCCTAACGCGTTCATGCAGAACCTGGTCAACTACAACACGGCCACAATCAGATCTCGAGATGCTTTTTATGGATGCCAAGGAAACGGTGCGGTCAGCATAATTGATATCCGGGATATTGCCGCGGTGGCGGTGATCGTTCTCGCTGCCACGGGACACGAAGGCAGATCCTATGCACTAACCGGAGGAGAAGCTCTCACGAATGGGCAAATTGCGGAGAAGATTTCGCGCGTCGCAGGACGAAAGATCAGTTATATCGACCTGCCGCCGACCGAATTCAAGACTGCCATGCTGTCCGCCGGCACACCCGAATGGTCCGCTGAGGCGATGGTTGATTTGCATCGTTTCTATAGAGTAGGGAAAGCGAAGCGGACGACAGAGGAAGTGGAGCGCTTCCTCGGACGCAAGCCAATCACTTTCGATCAGTTTGCGCACGACTATGCCTTTGCGTTCCGCGAAGAGGAAAAGGTAGCAAGTTAGCTGGGAAATGAACTTCTGCGCACTCTCAATGTGCGACTTCACTCGAGTGGCTGAGTACTCTCGGTAACCGAGCGCCGCTTCCAGCGTTCCTTGAATCGTGTAGCAGTTTCCGAAGTGGCGAAACGAAGAGTCCGAGGAAGTACGACAAGCCGTCCAGCATCCTCGGGCGACCACCGCACCGGCAAGCGCTGCCCGGAAGCGCCGTTCGCGTTGGTGGCGAGAAAATAAAGTGTCTCGATCGTCCGGAAGGCGAGGCCAACCGCTAAAAAGGGCGTGTTCCAAAACGGACGGCCATCTCTAACAGCAACCTGTTCCGCCCACTCCCTTCTGGGGAAATGTGGAGTCAATCTTGCACATAATTCGTTCAGCCCACTGCACTGCTAACGCTAGTAGGATTTCGCTAACGGGACTCGTGATCGAATCGGCAGGTAGGGACACGCTTGGGACGAAGCCTAATGTGGGTTGAAGTCCTGCCCTCGCCACCGCTCAATGACGTCCGCAGAGCGTTGCTCGTCACCGCTTCCGGCACTAACAGTCAGAATGTCCAACCTTGGCGAGTTCAGAGTATCCCCGAGTTGCGGACACAGTTGGTGCTTAGAGTCTTGCGATTCGGCCTTGATGTATTCAGGAATGGACAGAACTCCCTTACCCCACTCGGCTACAAAGGAACAACTGCCATTTTTAAGGTAGCGTACTTCTATGACGGTCCAATGTGCTGGTTTGATGGTAGGACGCCAGAAGAGTGCGGCCACGACGAAGAACATGACGAGAACGACGAAGAAAACTGCTCGCTTTTTGGACATAAGCACCCGCCCCAACAAGGTCAGGACTTGTAGCCATTTCAGCGTAGCGCCGGGCGAGCGGCCAGAGTACGAAGGTACGACTTACCTTTTATCCAGCTCCGGACGTCCATTCAGTGAAGGCGTTCGTCGTCTTGAAGTTCTTGGCCCGCGCCGAGCTGCTCGCATGTCAGAAGAAGGCTCATTATCCAACTAAAGCGAGGGTGGCTTGCTGGATCGGACGCCGACCACAGTCCGGTCCAGAAGTGAGTCTAGAGCCATGCGCAGTCTGGTGTGGTCGTCGTCCTCTAGGGCAACGAACCGAAAAGGTTGCAGGCAGCCGGAGGTTGATTCGCGTCTTGCCGCCAGAAGCTCGGCCCTACCGTGAACGGTGCCCATGCTCGTCTGAAATGCCACTTCCACAAAGTCACCATGCTCAAAAGCCTTGGACACGCCCAACAGTCCCCCAGTAACAGAGAGTTCATGCAGTTTGGCACGGACAGGCTGCGTACCCTCTGAACGAATCGCAACAACGATGGAGCCGCTTAGCTTCAGGCGACGCTCCCGATTGCCTGGATGGGGCTGGGGAAAATAGGTCATGGCTGCGAACTATGTCACCCGAGAATTGAGTCCTCCAGATTACCGATGGGCGTGGCCGACCGAGTGCATCTTGGCGGACATTTCTCGGCTGCTCTCGGCAGGGCCTCGACCTCTCCGGCGTCACAGCTGATGCATAACAATCACCACCCGATTACAGGTGTCACTCTGTGGACGTGCATAACGGGCCTTTGCGCCACAACCCTGGTCAATCTGTAAATTGGCGAAGGGGCAAAGAGAGGGGCTATGCACCTGAAAGTCCGAGATTGTTGTTGGTTATGTTAAAGCCGGTGGCTGAAGCCTCCGGCACCATCACGAGCGCTGCTAAAACCACTCACGCGAGAATCGAAAGTTTCATCGCGCTTGTAGATCCGATCTAAGGTCCAAACTCCGAATCAACCGAAGCAAAGAATTAGGATGCATCCCCAGATTCTTTGCGGCTTCCAAATAACTTCCCTTCGCCTGCCTGAAAGCCTCCCGAACGAGCTGTTTTTTGAAGTCTGTAATCGCTGCGTGATAGTGCGCGTTCAGAGGCAGAGCCGGCGACCCCATCTCTACAATGGCTTCTGGTAAATCGTCCGGCAAGATTGTGTTGCTGGAGCCCAGGACAATGGCATGCTCAAGAGCATTCTCCAGTTCACGAATATTACCTGGCCACTGATACCTCATCAGACACGCTTTCGCCTCTGCTGAGAGTTGTTTGGGTCGCATTTTACATTTCCGGCTGACCTTGGCGATCAAGTGCTCGGCTAACGCGGGAATATCGTCGCGTCGCTCCCGTAGCGCAGGCAAGGTCAAGGTGACCACGTTCAGGCGATGATACAAATCAGTACGGAAGGCGCCCGTTTTGACGACCTCAGCCAGGTTTTTGTTGGTGGCTGCGACTACGCGGATGTCGAGCTTTATGGGATGATTACTGCCGACACGTTCGAACTCACGCTCCTGCAAAACCCGCTACAACTTTGCCTGCATGTCGCCGGCAAGTTCGCTTATCTCGTCCAAAAATAGTGTTCCACCTTCAGCTGTTTCCAATCTCCCTTTCTTCAGTGAACTAGCTCCGGTAAAAGCCCCCTTCTCATGCCCGAACAGTTCAGTCTCTAACAGGGAATCCGGGATTGCAGCACAGTTGATCGCCACGAAAG
>QIAU01000122.1 GCA_003225055.1 Acidobacteriota bacterium | reverse complement strand
TTGGCCGTAATCCCTCCCACGACAAAGCCAGTGACCCCATGCTCTTCCGGCTTGGTGCTGGTGAACATTGTGGTATACACGCGGGGACAGTTCGGTGCGGGAACCGTGCGCAGCTTGCCGTAGGCACCATCTTTGATCACTTCAGCCAGATTGGGCAGCTGACCTTTAAGAAGGAGCGGACGCAGGATGTCCAACTCCATGCCGTTTACACCTACCACCACCACCCGTGGCTTGGGTTTGGTGCTTTGGTTCTGAGCAGCCAGCGGCATGGCAAAGAGGCAGAGGATTCCGAAAATCGCAGTCGGACGCTGCGGAACCATGGAAGACCTCGTAGCGTGAAGTGTCGGAATTATACAACTGGAGAGCACCCGGCTGCTACAAACAGATCCCGCGGCCCCTCCCGACTCTCCCGGCCCGCGGCCATGATGACCAGTCCTGAGAAGTTTTATGCTTCCAACATTATTGACAGCGACAGATTAACGGGTGGTGAGCAAACGCAGAGCATACGCGATTGGGCCAAAGTTATTGTCTTGGAGATACAGCTATGCGCAGACGACTGGCAACGGCCCGACCATCCTTGAACGCGGGGATGAATTTCCAAGTCAACGCAGCCTTGATCAGTTCCGGGTCAGCCCATTTCATCTTTCCTGCCGGCTCGGCCGACCTCACTTTCCCGGACCCATCGACGACCAGATCCAGAAGCAACTCCGGCTCCGTCGGCCCCTGCTGCTGAATCTCCGGCACGGGTGGGCGCTGAAGCAGGATCGCCTCTGGCGGGACAACCTCCAACTTGCTTGCCGGCCCTGACTTGCTTACCGAATCGAAAACCTGCGTGTGCTTTTTCCTGCCCCGAGGAGGACCTGGGGACGTACCGTCGGCTTGGCCGTGAATTCCGTGCGCCCGTGCGTTCACTAGTGCGACACGAATCCGATCAACATCTGCTGAGGGCCACATTTCGGCAAGCGAACGCCATGCATCCTGCTCACGTCCGCTATAAAGGTACGCCCAAACCATCTCCAACACCTTAATCTTCACCATTCGCAAATGGTGCAATCGCTCTGTCGAAGCCGGGGTCTGTATTGCTACCAATTTGCCATCGCTATCCTTAAAATCCTCCAGATCCTGCGGGTGAATCCCGCCGCGTATCCTAGCAATTTCGTTGTTGAAGTAAGATTGGAACTCGGCACTTACATCCCGTAATTGACCGTGTGCAAAGCGGAAGACAACGGTCGGAGCGGAGGCCAGTTCGCCCAGCGTCAGCTTCTCAAAGCCATTCACGGCGGCGGCATCATCGGTCCAGATTTCGACGCTGCCATCCAAATCTATATCGGACGCGCTGAAGAATTCTCCGCCAGTGATAGTCCGCAATAAGCGCGGCGGTTTTTCGAGAGAATAAATCTCATAATCCATGCAGCAATCGGCGTCGGATTTCTTTATCTGGAAAGCAGCCACTGGGATACCATGCCCCAAGTCCACGCCGAATGCGTCGAGATCAAGCTGCGAAGCGTCCTCTGCCACGATCAGCTCTTGCTTTCCCCAGCTAAGCTTTGCAGCGCAGGCCCGCGTCGCCAATCCACCGTTCCTTGCCGGCCCAACGTGCACCTTGACCCCGGTGCGGAATTCGGCGTCAAAATTTCCGTTCCCGCCACTGCAAAGAACACTGCCAGCCTGCGGTTGGCAAGTACATAGCGCCGACCACAAGAGAAGCAACGACGCTGCGGCCAGCCGAGCGCAGCGAGACGGACATAGCACGATCCGATCACTACCAGTTGGCAAGAATAATTTCGACACACCTTGAACGGGCTTGACTTTGGGCATGAAAGTCAATAACTGTCCGCTGCGATGTTTGTTGAACGGATTCGGACACTTCTCGCGTCAGCAAAGATTGTAGCGCCTTGTTGACGACAGCTCTCACAACCCATCAGCGTTTCTATCGAAATTGAAATGAAAGGACAGCTTGCTAACCGCGCGAAAAATCAAAGACCCCCCTCAGCTCCGAAGCGCCCATCGCCACCAGCACCCGGCCGGCGCCGCGGATATTTGCCGGTTTTTAGGAGATCAGTGCACTGTGACGAAACTCGTTCGACGCAGGCGGCCCGGTTTTTTGATCCTTCCTAGTTCCGATACTCGGTATCGCCGCTTTCAGCCCGTCGAGAAACAAAATGCCCTCTCCGTTCTGGGGGGAAATCCGGCGTTGCCCACTTCGATCTGCCATCGTTCCCAAGAAACGGCAGACCGCACGGATCCACCGGATCGAGTCACAGCGCCCGTATGTCACGCAATGGAATCGCCAACTCGGCGACAATGTGGTGAATCACTGCGGACTTTCCTATCCCATGTGTTCCCCACACGAACCCGGGCTGCTCTTCCCGACAACAAGGAGCTTTCAGGGCGCGGGATACCACGGATGCTTTCAGAAGTCTCCTTCTCTAAGGGCTCGCACGCAAGGATGAGCGCCAATGCGGACTCACGGCCAGTTAATGCTTCCAATCCGCATTCTCGACCGAGTAATGCTTCCACCTGGCAGCTGTGCCATTACAGATGCCACGTTGGAAACAGACAGCTCGCCACTACCCGCCGGGCGGCGAGTTTATTTTAGGGTTCCAAGGGTGGCCAATTCATGGGTAAAAAGTCACACAATTCACTTGCCGGGGTTACGAGTCCTGGTCGCCCGCTTACCCGCTTTTGCTTTCAATTCCCTTGCCCTTTGCTGCGCCCGTTCCTCATCCTGCTTCTTGCCTAGGCCGCTATAGGCTTTCGATAACCATTCATACACGTCGGGATTCTTAGGCTGAATCTTGCTTAGGGACCGCAACTGCATCTCAGCATCGGAAAACTCGCGGCTCGCGATCAGGGCCTTTGCCAATTCCAGTTGGGCCTCCGCATTCCTTGGTTCGAGCAACAGCGCGGCCTGGAATTGATCCTCGGCGGCTTTAGGATTTCCCAACTTAAGGAATATTTGCCCAAGTAATAGCCGCGCAGGAAACTGGCTGGGTTGCAATTGCAGGCTTCCCTCCAGAGCATCCCGCGCTGAGGCGAGATCCCCAGTCAGGTTTAACGCAGCTGCGTAGTAGAAATCCGCGGCCGCATCGTCAGGGCGAACCTCGCACGCCTTACGCAGATAGTAAGCGGCCTTTTGACCATTTCCTGAGTCGAGTTCCAACTGTCCCAACTGCAGTAGTGCTGTGGGAGACTCCGGGTCCATTTCAAGGACTTTGTTGAGAGCCGAACGTGCGTCGTTCACAAGGTTGTTTTCGGAAGCGAGCATTGCCGCATGCAGCAGGTTCTGTTCTTGAATCTTATCTTTGGGATCGGGAAGAAGCGAGGGTTCCGGAACATTAGTCGAACTCAAAGCGTCGGGCGGCCCGAGGTAGCCCAAAGCCCGCAGCTCATCGGTCGTGCCTTTGCCCACAGCTGCAGGTGAGGACAGTTGATAAGGACGGAACTTAGCTCTGAGTTCGGCCATGCTTGCTCTCAACCTCTGTACTGTTGGATCCCAAGGTGCGTATTTGTTATGGGCTTCCAGCGGGTCGGCGCGTAGATCATAGAGCTCCGGTCTCGGAGCCTCTATGAACTTGAATCCTCCTTCCCGGACAGATCGCAGCGGCGCCCAACCAAAACGCAGCGGGTAATCGGTTTCTCCGAACGAAGTGCGGTCGGCCACTTCGTTCACCACCAGGTACGCTCGAAGAGACTGACCATTTAACTCCGCAGGTGCAGCAATTCCCAACCAATCCAATACGGTTGGCAGGAGGTCGGTCGTGCGGACCTGAGCAGCAACGTTCTTCCCTGCTTTGCCCTGGCCTGGCAGCTTCACGATCAAGGGCACGTGTAGGGTAGAGTCATAAAGAAAGATCCCATGCGTCTCTTCTTGGTGCTGTCCGAGTCCCTCACCATGGTCCCCGACCGCGATGATCAGAGCCTCGTCGTACCAATGTTGCTGTTTCAGATAAGCAACGAAATGTCCTAAAGCGAAATCAGCGTAAGCAATCTCGCCATCGTACAGCCGATCCTTATATATATGTGAGTATGGCGGCGGAGGCTCATAAGGATCATGCGGATCGTAAAGGTGCACCCATACAAAATGCGCGCCCGCACGATGCGTATCGAGCCAGCCTTCCGCGTGCCGCACGACTTCCATTCCTCTTCGTTCCACTCGTCCCCACCGCGACATGCTCTGGATATGTTGCGGGAAGTTATCGTAGAAATCGAATCCGCGATCGAGTCCCGGAGCCAGCGTCTTGCTGTCCAGGATGATGGCGCCAATGAATGCCGCGGTTTGATAGCCTTGTTTCCTCAATAGCTCCGCCCAGGTCGCATGCGCCGTAGCCAGGGGTACCGCGAAATCGGTTACGCCATGTGCGCTTGGCAGCAGACCGGTCAGGATCGTCGTATGAGAAGTGTTCGTTAAGGGGCTGGGCGTGAATGCCCGATCAAAGCGAATGCCGTCGTTAGCGAGGCTGTCGAGTGCCGGTGTTGAAATTTGCGAATAGCCGTAACAATGTACATGATCCGCACGCAGCGTGTCGATCGTCACCAGGAACATGTCTGGCTGTATCTTTTTCGGCTGATTGACTTGGCTCCGTGAACCTGCAACGGTGAAAAGCACGAAAGCCACAATACATGCGCGTTTCACAGGGCTCAGGCTATCACAGAGTTCTGTCACGCTACCTCCAGTCGGGCCGGCATTGGACGGTACAATCAGGAAGCCCTCACCCATGTGGAAGCGTCTTCTGCCAGTACTCGGTTTGTCCGCCGTTGTCGCCTTCGCACAAGCCTTTCATTCTCAAATTCAGGACTCTCGTTTCGAAGACATCAGCCGCCAATCCGGCCTTACACTTCTCCACATTCCCTCTCCCGATAGCGTTACATTGTCGAGTCCATGACTGGTGGGGTCGGTTTGATTGATTGTGATGACGATGGCCACCTCGATATCCTCGCAGTCAATGGCTCAAGGGTAGACCGCTATCGGGAAAGCGGCGGCAACCTGATGCTCACCCTCTATTATCAGGATGCCGGACTGAAATTCACGGACATCACTATCACAATCTGGGCAATTGTAGGTTCGAAGATGTCACCGAGAAGGCCGAGTTGCGGGCGGGGGCTTCAGCACCAGTGCGGCGTGTACCGCCGCGTGAGCGGCGTGACTTACTTTCATCACCTATCTGGATGACGGGTGTGACTTTGCGGCTTGTTTAGACTGTCGTAGCATGTCGGCAGAACAGACCTGACACGCCAGCCTCGAGTCAACGCTCTTCGGCCGGTCAGGATCTGGGGCGTTGACGCCAACTGCACTCCTTTCATGCAGTTGGTCACGGGCCATGAACATCAGCGAATACGGCGCTCTGCTGGAAAGAGTGGGCCAGGGGAGGTCGTGGACGTCCAGTACAACGGCATGAAAGCAGAGTTTGTCGTGGTGTGGGCCGGACGACCCGGCACCCACCATGAAGGGGAGATCGGCCCCGAAAGCCTGCCCGCCCAACCTTGCATCTGGGACGTCTACCTCGACCGCGCCTGCGAGTTTGTCGGCGAGGGACAGGTCTCAGCTTCTCGGCCCGTCTGCCGATCGCTTAGACAAAACTCATGTCCACAACAGTCCATGCGCTATGCAAAGACAGCATGTGAAATCTCCAGGTTGTGTAAGATCCGTACTATCAAACCAATCTATTGTTATTAATAGACAACAACAGTAACAACATGCCAAACAATGGCGTAAATTGTTAAGTTTACGGCCATAATGTTTTTGTCGGCAGCGGCAGCGTACTTAAGAATCATTCAGTTGCAGCATGTGCGGTTTGATACCTGCAGGAAGTTTCTTTGTGCAGCAGCAACCAAAGTCTAGGATTTAACTTGACAGCTAGACATGGCGAGCAGACAATACTGTGCCGCGTGCAGCTTGTTAATATTGCTTGATCTGACCGGATTATTCCGATTGCGATAAGGTGCTGGCCCAAGCACCAACCAGTAGGTAAGGAACTTCCCCCGTTGACAGCAGTCCAGCCTTTATTGTGCAGCTGCATTCTGCTGATTTTGGGTTTCCGAAATTCAACGGAGGAACCATTACACATGCGTAGCATGGAGCTGGCTCTGTTTCTCCTTGTTGTGCTTTGCGTGGGCACCCTACCTATGTGGGCGCAATCGACTGCAACCGGAACCGTGGCTGGTACAGTAACCGACCAGTCAGGCGCCGTGGTGTCGGGCGCCACGGTGACGCTAACCGACGTTGCGACCAACACCTCGCGCACAACCACGACGAATGAAACCGGGCGGTACATCTTCGTGAATGTTCCGCCGGGCGATTACAACGTTTCAATAAGCAAGACCGGATTCGCCACAATGAAGGCTCCCCAAGTGTCGGTAAAAGTTGGGACCGCGACCACGGTGAATGGGACGCTTCAGGTTGGCGCCGCCACCGTGGAAGTCGAAGTGAAGGCGGCGGGTACCGAGCTTCAGACCATGAACGCTACCATAGGCAACACGGTAACTGGCATCGCCCTGGAAAATCTTCCTCAACTGGGCCGCAACGACGTTAGCACCTTTGTCGAACTGCAGCCCGGAGTCAGCCCTGATGGTAGCGTTGCCGGCGCTGTTGTAGATCAGAGCAGTTTCCAGCTCGATGGCGGCAACAACACCAACGATATGGACGGCAGCATGAGCGTCTACACGCCCAGCTTTGCCGGTGACCCTACGGGCGTAGCCTCTGGCAACCAAGTGCTTGTTACTGCGCCGACCGGTGTGATGCCAACCCCAGCTGATAGCGTTGAAGAATTCAAGGTCAACACGGCCAACCAGACGGCCGACTTCAACAGCTCAGCCGGCGCTCAAGTCCAGGTAGTCACGAAACGGGGTACGAATACCTGGCATGGCAACGCATACGAATACTATTTGGACAACAATTTCAGCGCCAACACATGGGATAACAACCTGAGCGGAACAAAGCTTCCGAGCTATCACTACAGCCGCTTTGGCGGATCAATTGGCGGCCCGATTCTTCCAAAGGAGATCCTCGGGGGGAAAACGTACCTTTTCGCCAACTACCAAGGTTTCCGCTGGAATAATGTCCAAACCATCGAGAGGGACGTTCCCACAGTCGGCATGCAGCTGGGATTGCTGCAGGCCAAGATCAACGGCGTCCGTACCGTGATCAACTTCAACCCGACTCCAACCCTTTACCCTGCCAGTGCGCCGGTGATTGGCGCGCTTGTGCCGGGTACGACTTATGCGCCAACGGCCTGCCCACAGAATGCGAACGGACTTTGCGATCCGCGCGCCACGCTCGGAGTCGCGGGCAGCGGGGGGATAAACCCGGTGGTTCAGGCGATGTGGAATAAGTACTTGCCGGCGTCCATCATTAACGACCCTGCTTGCACTCTCCAGGTGGGGAGCCGCTGCGATACGTTTAATGTACAGGGATTTAAAGCCAACCTTTCCATCCCGCAGACCGATAACAACGGAGCGCTTCGCTTGGACCACGACTTCGGCTCGAAGTGGCATTTCATGTCGAGCTACCGCTACTACCATCTGTTGCGAACTACCAATAACCAGGTTGACATTGGCGGCTTCTTCCCAGGTGACAAAGTAGGCGTGGCGGCGTCGGTGGCCCATCGCCCGCAGGTACCGTGGTACTACGTGGCCGGCTTGACCACGAATATCAGTTCCAACACTACGAACGATTTCCACTACAGCTTCTTGCGGAATTGGTGGGCTTACCAAAGTTTGAGTGATCCGCCGCAGCTTGCTAGCTTGGGCGGAGCTCTTGAACCGCTCGGGGAGCAGCATTACAACGTCCTTTCGCCGTACAACGTGGACAATCAAGACACTCGTGTCCGTTTCTGGGACGGGCAGGATCATTTCCTCCGCGACGACATTTCAATGCTGAAAGGCAACCACCTGTTGCAGTTCGGTGGCAGCTATCAACATAATTTCAACTGGCACGAGCGCAGTGATAATGGCGGTACGATTAACTTCAATGCCGTGTACCAACTTGGGGACTCGTTGGGCGCGGGCCTCCTGCAGGGCGACCTAAGCAGTACTTATCCTTCAGGTTTTGGGTCGAGCAAGACTGGGTGGGGACGCTATGTATCCTCGATATTGGGCATCGTCACAGACTCCCAGATTGCCTACACTCGCTCGGGCGCCAACCTGGCGTTGAACCCCCGGGGAACGCTAGCAGTCAACCGTAGCACAATTCCCTACTACAACGCCTACTTCAGCGATACCTGGCACATGAAGCCGACGTTCACGCTGACCTATGGTCTGGGATGGACGTTGGAGATGCCGCCGGTCGAGAAGGATGGAAACCAGGTAACGTTGGTGGATACAACCGGTCAGCAGATTGACGCCATCGCCTATCTGGCTCAACGGAAGAAGGCGGCCTTGGCAGGCCAGGTGTATAATCCAATTATTGGTTTCTCCCTCGTGGGCAATACGGCCAACGGGTTAAAGTACCCCTACAACCCATATTACGGTGAGTTCAGCCCGCGAATTGCCGTGGCCTGGAACCCGCGTTTCGAGAGCGACTCGATGTTTGGCAAGGTGTTCGGGCATGACAGTACCGTCATTCGCGGCGGCTATGGCCGAATCTACGGCCGCCTTAACGGCGTTAACCTGGTACTGGTTCCCCTGCTTGCTCCGGGACTCATCCAGCCGGTGAACTGCCAGACAGCCTTAATGGACGGAACCTGCGCTGGTTCGCCCGGGAAGTTTGCCAATGTCTTCCGTATCGGCGTTGACGGTAATTCGGCCCCGTTGGGGTTGGCGACACCGACGTTGCCGCAACCTTACTTGCCCGGTTTCAACAACGTTGCCACATCGTCAGGTGAGTCGTTGGATCCGCATTTCCGGCCGAACGTCGTTGACTCGTTTGACCTCACTATTCAACGACAGTTGTCGCGCAACGCCACGATCGAGTTTGGCTACATCGGCCGCCGCGTCACACACGAGTACCAACCGCTCAACCTCAACTCCGTACCTTACATGATGACGCTCGGCGGGCAGAATTTTGCTCAAGCCTATGCGAACATCGAGTGGGCATTGGGATGTGCAACATCTGCAAGTGCTTGCGGTGCAGCGGTTCCAGCAGCCACTATCAAGGTGAATGGGGTGACGACAGCGAATCCCGCATACGCTGCTTATATCAATTCCATTGCCTCGCAACCTTTCTTCCAGGCCGCTCTGAATTCAGCCTACTGCATGGGTAACTACTCAGGTGCTGGTGGTACTGCATACCCGAACTGCACGGCTGCAGTTGTGGATGGGGAACTCGGCAACTTGACAAGCCAATCCGTTTGGAGCTTGTGGAGTGATCTCGACCAGGGAGGTGTCGGTGGTGGGCCCAATGGCTCAACCACGCCGGGCTTTAACTTCGGCCGGACGATGTTGAACACCTTTGTTCCCAACACTCCTATCGCCCCCAATGGCGTGCCTTTCGGCGCCAACGGCCAACTTTCTGGCGGTATCGGTGTGAATGCTAGTGTTGGTTATGGGAACTACAATGCAGGCTTTGTCTCTGTAAAGTTGGGGGATTGGCATGGACTAACTGCCCAGTCGAACTTCACCTACAGCAAGGCGCTGGGCACCGGAGCTTTTGTTCAGGCGACCAGCGAGTACACTGCCAACGACGTCTGGGACCTGAAGAAGATGTACGGGCCGCAGGCATTTGACCGTAAGTTCGTGTACAACGCGTTCTTCGTCTATCAGCCGCCGTTCTATAAAGGGCAACAGGGGGCCATCGGGCGCTTGCTGGGCGGCTGGAGCTTCTCGCCGATCTTTACCACGGGAAGCGGTCAGCCACTATATTGCAACACGTTTACGGATGGCCAGGCGTTCGGATCAGGCGATGGGAACACCTTCTTCAGCAACGAACAGTGCGTGTTCACCTCGAAGTTCAACGGTCACGTGTCGGTCCACAGGGGGGTCGCGGGCGACACCACAGCTAGCGTTGGCACGAGCACCGCGGGCTCCACTCCCGGGACAGAACTCAACCTGTTCGCGGATCCCAATGCTGTGTATAACCAAGTGCGCGCCCCGCTACTTGGCATCGATACCAGGAATTCAGGGACGGGCCCCATCCACGGTCTGGCATACTGGAACATAGACATGAGCGTGAGGAAAAGCATCAAAATTAGCGAGCGCGGGAACCTTATGTTTCAGTTCCTCTTCCTGAATGTCACCAACCACAACCAACTCCTCGAGACACAACTCGACATCTCCACTCCAGCAACTTGGGGCGTGCTGACGCAGCAGGCCAATACGCCGCGCCAGATGGAGTTTGGAGTTAAACTCAACTTCTGATCGATTTGCGAAACCTTTGGGCTGGGAGCTTTGCTCCCGGCCTTTATTTTTGCTTGTGTTGGCTTCGGCAATGCCGATTCTGTAACCGCGGCTAATACGTTCCGCTAAAGCTCGTCGTTCTGCCTGAGGCAAGCCATGTGTGCGTTTTTCACTACGGGCAATGCATAGACCTTAGCAGCTAAAGCTGGTTGATGACAAGTTTTGTCTGACAGGAGGCTGCCATCCGAATAATTCCAGGGCAAGCTTCGGATATTTGAATTCGGCACCGACAGGTAGCATTAGGGTGTGAGTCAATTATGAGTCTGCCGAAGAAACCCGTCAGAGAAGCAAGATCTCCGATGTATGTATTCGATTCCAAACCGCAGATGAAGAAGCGGATTGCCGATCTGGACTGGCAAACACTCGAGCGGTCGCTTTGGGAATATGGCTATGCAAAGACTCCGGCGCTGCTGAGCCGACAGGAATGCGAGGAATTGACCGGGCTGTATTGTGATGATTCGAAATTTCGCAGCCGAATCGACATGGCCCGGTTCCGCTTCGGGGTGGGTGACTATAAGTACTTCGCTGAACCGCTTCCCGAAATTGTGCAGGAGTTGCGCAGCAATTTCTATCCTCATCTCGCCGCCGTCGCCAATGGTTGGATGAAAGCTCTAGGCAGCAAGGAAGACTATCCCCCAACCCTTCCTGAGTTTCTGGAGCGCTGCCGAAAGCACCGCCAATCCAAGCCCACTCCACTGCTCCTGCACTACGAGAAGGACGGATACAACTGTCTGCACCAGGATCTTTACGGCGAGCTGGCATTCCCTCTGCAAATGACCTGCTTTCTAAGCGAGCCAGGACGCGATTACCTGGGCGGCGAGTTTCTGTTGCTCGAGCAGCGGCCCAGGGCACAGTCGAAAGCAGAAGTAATTGCAACTCAGCAAGGTGAAATCGTTATCTTTACCACGCGCTACCGTCCGGCTCGTGGCACAAAAGGCTTCTACCGGGCAAATATCCGCCACGGCGTGAGCCGAGTCACTTCCGGAGTCCGCTACACACTTGGAGTCATCTTTCACAATGCCAAATGAAATTAGAATGCCATTCTTGCAAGGCTAGGCCCTCGGAGAGGACTGTTCGGAAATTTCGGCAGAAGCCTGAAGGCAAATTTCTGCCTCTTTGGCAATGACTCGGAGGGGCACATTTTTTCGCCACCTGCGCGAATGATTTCTTCAGTTCGGCGCGATTGCTGTGCGCGTTATTCTTCTTCTTCATGTCGACAGGTGTCGACTTCGACACTCCAACGGCGGGCTCATCCTTAACGCACTCTGCATATCTGTCGTTCTGAAATTCTTTGCCCTCCGGCCACCAGATTGAGTAACCAGCAGAACAAATTAGTGTTGGCGTGGGACGATGCACTCGAATCGGCGGCATGGAAACCTGGCCAACAGCGCAAATAAAATCAAAGGTTGTCATGATTTGCGTCCAGCCCGCCAAAACTGGCGACGCCAGTGATCGGAGAATATTTCCCTAGACTCTGCCCATGCTGAACAGCTACTTCGAAGCGACTGCTGGAGCATCGGTTGCACGCTGGGGGCCTGAGCCGCTACCTAGAAGGGCATGGGGAGTTGCAGATCATCTCTAAGCGTTTAAGAACCAGGTACCTACGATTTCGCACCAGGGGAGGCTCGATTTTGATCAAAGAGAAACGAGGCAGCAGAGCGCCACTTTCACCATGCGCATCCTGAAGCTCCACGAATACGAGACCGATTAGAACTGGTTATTATGGAGCGGAGGTAATTACGTCTTGACGTCAATCCAGATCGCAACTGACGCGTTATTGTTCGATATGGATGGAGTATTAATTAATTCCACTCCAGCCGTGGCAAGGGTCTGGAGGCGATGGGCTATTGAGCACGGATTTCACCCGGACGAAGTCGTTACCCGGGCGCACGGCCGGCCAAGTCTGGCCACGGTGCGGGATTATCTCCCCAACGCCGATCACGAGCAAGAGAATCGAGAAGTCGAACGCCGCGAGATGACAGATCTCGAAGGTGTGGTGCCGCTGCCTGGCGCTCGCGAGTTGCTTGCCGAACTGCCAGCGAATCGTTGGACCATAGTGACCTCGTCCACGCGTCCCTTGGCCGAAGTGCGGTTGCGAGCTGCCGGACTGCCACTTCCAGAACGGTTGATCACCTCCAGCGACGTGGTCAACGGAAAGCCGCACCCCGAGCCGTATCTGAAAGCAGCGTCCGTCGTCGGCTTTCCTGTGCAGAATTGCGTCGTGGTTGAGGATGTCCCCACCGGCATCCGATCAGGGAAGGCTGCCGGCGCACGGGTGATCGGCTTTTCAACGACAGTTGCGAGTGACGAACTGGTAGCGGCCGGAGCGGACTGGGTGGTGAAAAACTGCGCTGCGATCACAGTCGACCGGGTCAGTGACCAGGGCTTGCGGTTGACGCTGACATCGTGACCGTCGCGTTGCCTGCGTTACCGTGTTTGGCTGAAGGGCGCCCAATTATGAACTATCAGCAGCAGATTTCCATCAGCACAAAGGGCCATGGCGACATGCACGATTTGACGGGGCAAGTAGCGGCGGCGGTTGCCGCATCCGGCGTTCGTACCGGCAGCGTGAATGTCTTCAACGTTGGTAGCACGGCGGCGGTTGGCACCCTTGAGTTCGAACCCGGACTGCTCGAGGACTTGCCTGCCATCCTGGACAGGCTCATCCCACCCAGCCGCAGTTACGGCCACGAGCAAGCGTGGCACGACGGCAATGGGCATTCACATCTTCAGGCGACGATGCTGGGGCCGTCCCTGACGGTGCCGATCGCCGATGGCAAGCTGGTGCTGGGAACGTGGCAGCAGATCTTTCATTTGGAATGCGATGTGCGCGGGCGTAAGCGCACTGTCGTAATCACGGTCTTGGGTGACTAGAGCGAAGAAGTCGCTGTAGGGAACCAGCACCTTGAGATTGAGAAGTTGATCCCCGGAAAAATGGAGTCTCCGCCATGGCAAAACGTGCCCCTGCCCGACGACGTCCTCGCAAAGCTAAGCCCGGTACCGTGGGCCTGAAACCAGCAGAGTGTCAGCTCGTGCAACCGGAAGGATCCGCCGCCAGCGTCGCCAAGGAAATCGAGAACGTCGGTGGATGTGTAGCGGGGCAATACAAAGAACCGCTTGCCGGCCATCCGGTCATAATTTCGATTCTGCCGATCGATACTATCGAGCCCACGCCCTTTCAGCGTGACTTGTCGGATGCGCATCACAAACGGTTGGCCGACGTCATCAACAAAACCGGACGTTTTCTGGACCCCATCATTGCAGTCGTCGCGCCGGGCGGCGGTTTCTGGACTCCCAATGGACGACATCGCCTGGAAGCCATGCGTCGGCTGGGCGCTAAGTCCATCACTGCTCTGGTGGTAGCCGATCGCGAGGTGGCGTGGCAGATCCTGGCCCTGAATACCGAGAAAGCACATAACCTCAAAGAGCGCTCGCTAGAGGTCATCCGCATTTACCGAGGGCTGGTCGAGGAGGACGGCACGCGGCCAGAATCGCAGTTTAGTTTTTATCTCGAGCAAGCCGCTCTGGTCACTCTCGGTGTGTGTTACGAGCGAGTGCCCCGCTTTGGTGGCGGAGTTTACCACCCCATTCTGCGGCGGCTCGAAACGTTTACCGATGAATCGTTGCGCTCAGCCCTCAAGGATCATGAGAAGCGCGCTTCGATGGTGCTCGATCTCGAAGAGAAAGTTGCGGCCGTAGTCAACAAGCTCAAGGACCGAGGACTGGTCAGCCCGTACCTGCGCGCATTCGTGGTGGCGCGCATCAACCCGCTGCGGTGGATTAAGGATGAACCGCCGGCGCTTGAAGAAGTGCTCAAGACCATGCGCGACCGCGCAGCAAAGTTCAACACGGAGAAGGTCCGTCCTCAGGATCTCGCCGGGGCCGCCGGACCGCCGGACGAAGAAGGCTAGGCTGGCACCGCCGATAAGGTAAGGTGCTTTCCGTTTAGGTCGTGATTTTGCTGGTCACCGACCAGAATCCTTGCCGGCGGGTGAAACCAGCGCTCTCGCCTTCAGGTAAGCACCGAGATCTTCGTACTCGTCACTGGCGATGTAGTCGACTCCGGCGCGCGCCGCAGCCATCCATCGAGTCTGGACCGCGAGTCTGGACCCGAAGTTGTAACTGCGAAACCAGCCATGCGAGCTCAGTTCGGCACTCGCAGCGCCATCCAAGGTGTAGAACCTGATCCAGAGATGGTTTTGGTGCGCATGCGCGACGAGTTGCTGCAGGCGAAGGTTTTTTGCGTTAGTCCAGTCGCCCGCCTGTGCCGGACCGCCGGCCTCGACCACGCTCCAGCTATTGTTCCACCAGCGGCGATAATTGTCGGCTGGCGCCGGCTCGATCACTTCAGGAGCAGCCATCAGGTCGCGCGTGTTGGTATGTACAGCGCCGAATACCAATAACTTCCCACCAACCGGTACGGCATCGTAGAATGCGGCCTGCTGGGCGTCCGATTCGCCGGTCAGCACGAGAATCGGTTTCACGTCGAGGGGCTCGACCGTCGAACGATGGGCAGTCCGGGGCGCGGCGGTAATCCAGTCTTTGTACTGGGTGAGCAGGCCCCACACTGCGCGCAAGAGAGCCGGCTCTTCTGACTTGAAATCAAGGTTGAGGGTGATCAGCGGCCACTCGGAGCCGTTGCCATCGCGCAGTGCTTTCTCGATGATCGGCCGCACCCGCTCGAAAAAGTATTGCTGGATCGTGGGCTCGTGGCCGTTCGCGTGCCGATCATGACTGAGAACCGGCCAAGATTTTCCGGTGTGCGGATCCCTATACCAGGTTAAGTCCTGCTCAATGGCCAGCGGCGTGCCCGCCGAGAGTGCTCGGTCGATGCGGTCATACCACCATTCGCCATAGGGATAGCAGTTGTGCGCGTCCATCAGGACGCGTGACCCAGGCTGCGCCGCGTCGAGAGTCGGTTGCTGCGCCAACACTTGGGACGCAGTTACAATCACGACCCAGCACCAGACCAGCAATGCTATGGGTCTTGCTCTCATCGTGCCCGCCGATGGGTTGCTAGGCGCCGAGCCTTTTCCGGAAGGTTGACGTAGATGGGATTGCCTACGAGCAGTAACCGGCCCTGCCGGTCGCGAACATTGGCGCGCAACCAATGCCGTTGTCCGTCGCTCCTGAACGGGAAGGTGAATGATTGGTTGTCTTGGGAGATCCTGGAGTCGGCCAGCAAGGATGCCGATGTGCCGTCCTCGATGATTTCAACTTGTCCGCCGGCTGCGCCCGCCGTACGTACCGTGAACTCAGCCGTCAGGCCACTCGGAACCCGCAGCGCGTCACCCATGCTTGACTTGAGGTTGCCCAGTCTCGCCGACATTTCCAGCAGGCGGTCTTTGCTGCCGGTCGCGTCGATGAACACATGCCCCGCGCGAATCGCCTGCAATACCCGAGGAATCGATAGCTCGCTGGCCCACACCACGGTTGTGGGATAACCAACCGATCCGGGAGCGGGCACAGGAGCCAACCCATTGTGATTGTCACTACCAGCGATCGCGGTAATCCGGTAGCCGCGATTGAGTTGTTCTTGCCAAAACGGAATGCCGGCGGTCGGGCCTTCGGCGACAACTCCGTTGATGGCTTCGATGGCCTCGACCAGATGCATATCGGCCGGCGGTTTTGGATCCCAGCCGCAGCCCAGGCAGGCTTCCCCGGTGGGGTCTTTAGGATGATTGATCGAAACCAGTCCGCCAGCGGAATGGATTTTCTTCAGCAGCGTGTTCCACGTCGGCACCTCGGTGCTGCCGACGCGAAAATCGAGGAAGTCGGTCGTGCCAAAGACGTTCGCGTGCCCTTGAAAGGTGGTCAATTCGCGCCCCGGAATCAGCAGGACATCATCGAAATAGGGCTGCAATTCCCGCATTGCATCGTACTGCGACATGGTGTTGTGATCTGTGATGGCAATGAAATCGAGCCCTCGCTGCGCGGCCGCCTGGACGGTGAAGAACACCGGGCAGGGTACGGGCTTGCCGTTCTGACTTTTGCAGCCGCCGTCGCTGTGCGCGGTATGCATGTGGAGGTCGCCGCGATACCATCGCGCCTGCTTGCTGATCACCGGGTAGACATCCGCGGGAGCCTCCTCCGCGCGGCCAGAGCGCGAAAAATAAATTTTCGCCGTGTAGGTAGCGGTCACGTTTGGCCGGATGTTGGGAATTCCCATCAACAGATTCCAAGTTCCGGGGACGATTTTGCCGGGAAGATACGACGGTGTGGCGTCAGTCTCCGCGATCACAACCGTGCCCGTCCGTCCGCCGCTCCAACCGCGCAATCCGCGAGGACCAATCAGGCCCAGGTCGATGACGGTCTTCTGCTCGGCGCCGGTGTGCGCAAACTCCACCGTGATCCGCTTTACGCCCGCCGGAACGGTGAAGGGGACGAGCTTGTAGGTAAGATTGTCTTTGCCAGTGATGGTGCCGCGCAACAGGCGATCCGGCGCGACTTGGGCATTCAAATACCACGCGCACCACACCGCGAAGGCAGCAAGCAACCAGCGGGCCCTTCGCCGGTCATGGAGCATTTCGCCGCCCAGAAGCATCGATCGATTGGAAAGCAGCTTCCTCATCCCACCGCGCGCGCGGCAGAATCCTACCATTGTGGCACCAATATGGTCACGAGCAGCTAACGTTCTAAACGTTCTAGAACGGTCTACTTAGGACTCAGTTCAACCCAAGTAGTGCTTGCTCCCAGTGGAATCTCATAGGCGTCACGATTGGCCTTGACTGTTTCCGCTGAAGGTCGATACATGCCGACTCCCGGTACTTTGGCGGGTTGTTCGACTCGCAGTCGCGCCTGAGGAGTAAACCGCGTCCTGGCTGCGAGCCCGATGCGCAGGGTGCGCGTCTGGGGATTTAATCCCACACTGTCAAACTTGCCCGACTCGAGCGTGAGCCACAATCCGAGCGGCGCGACGTACACGCGGGCGCGAAAGGCGTCCAGCGGCTTGACCTCAACCACACCGCCTCTTTCGCTGACGTTGCCGCCAAACGCGAGCCAACCGAATTCGGGATGATCCAACATGTAGGTCGCCGTGGCGAAGGCGAACCCGAAAAAGTTCGGTCCGTTATCGCCCGACAGCGGGTCGGGCCGCAGCAGGTCGGGATAGGCATGGAACGCTGGCGCCAGGAATCCTTCCTGATCGATGTTGGTCAAAACTCCCATCGTGCCACCGTAACCGATGCGCAGCAGGTAAAAATCCTCCGGGTGATCACGGTATTCCGACAAAACAGGAATGGCATTAATACCCGAGCCATAATGATGAAGCTGGCGTTCGAGGCGCGTGTATTTTCCAGCGTAGATGAAGTCCCAGTACCGCCGCGCGCTGCCGTTGTAACCCCAATGCGGGACAGTCGGCGTATAGCCCAGAATCGCGTTCAGCGTCACCTTTGCTTTATCGAGATAGCCGAAATACTTGGTCCATGCATAGACTTCTTCCTGTCCCGTCGAATCCCAGGGCATCTCGCTGCCGAATGGATAAGCCTCCTGCTTCCAGTGCTCGGCGCGCTGTCGCATAGCGGCTTCGAGCGGGCTGGCGAGGTCGGCGATTTGCTCGCGCTTGAGGTCGTCGAGTATGGCCACGAACACGTCGCCTTCCATTTGTCCGAACACCGCATACCCCGGCGCGTACTTCATCATTGCCATAGCGGTCTCGTACGCGTGTTTCAGGTACCAGTCCCACCCGTGCTGGGTGACCAGGCCTTCGTGGTTGCGGGCCAGCCGGTATAGCACCCAGTATGCGGCTGCGACGTGCGGGTAATTGAAGGAGCGGTCTACAGCCTCTGAGGCTTTCTTGTTCCAGCTGGTCCAAGTCTTCCAGTTCAGGTCATTGCGGTAGTAGTTGGCCGGGAAAGCGTCCGGCTGGTAATAGAACAAGCTCTTGCAAACGCCGAACTGCTTGTCACCTTCGCTGTACTGCAGCTTCCCCCACAGCACGCCGTCGACAAACTGCTGAAGCCTGTCTACCTCCGTCTTTTCCGGCGCTCCCAACTGCTTCATAAACGCAGCCAGCCAGGATCCCGCGCCACCTTCGTCGCTCAGTCCGGCTATCCAGACACGACGGTCCTGGGTCACGATATGGTTCAGCTCACGGTCGTAACTGATGACCGACGGAGCCCGATGAAACGGATCATTGCTGTCTGAGAACCACTGATTGTCGGTGAGGAAGCGACCCATGTCCGCCACGGCCTCCTCTTCGGGCTTGATCACGTCATAGTGCACAGTTTGCAATAATCCGTCAGCATAGGTTATCGAGATTCGCGCTCGTCCCCGCCTCTGGCCGCGCAGGGTATAGGCCTTCCATTGCTCAGACGTGGAAGTATCCTTTTGGATTGTGACCGCCCCCGCCGGTTCAACCGTGATCGACTTGACGGAGCGGGCATATTGCAGAAACAAGCGCGCTTCGAGGTCCATGGGCAGCACGTATCCGGGAATTCCCAGGGCTACCGGACGCTGATTCGTGGCTAATATCTTCTCGATGTCACGGATCTCGGGTGAAATCAGAAATTTCAGACCGTAGGCTTTCGATTCGCCCGGAGCGAGGGTCAACATGGTCGGCGCATTCCACTGGCGCGCCTTCTTCCACTCGTTTTCGGCAAAGGCTTGGCTGTGCACCATCCAGTTGTAGAAGCCCTCAAACGTGACGCCTCGCGGGGTGCGGTCGGTATAGACGAATGTTGCCGTCTCCGTCTCGTCATGCGGGTTGACGATGGGGCTGTACGCTTCCAGCGGTGTCTTCCCGAATGGCACCACGATCAGCGTGGGACCCTGACCATTCAGGCGTGTGACCTGCACATAGCCCGCCTCTTCGCCGATATAGGGATCGTAGAACGAGCACTTCTCGTGCGCCTCGCTCAGGGTCCGGTGGTTCATGACATTATTGAAGACCAGCGGAATGCCGAGCGCGCCCACCTGTACGGTTTCGCTTGTCTTGTTCTTCAGGGCGTAAAGAAGGACGAGCTTGCCGTCGACGAGCACCCAGGTACGCGTGATCTTGAGGGGAATATCGGCAGGGAGCGTAGGAGCCAGGTCGGCGGCCGCAAGCACATTGCCGACAGCCGGCAAGGGGGATACGGGCTGCCGCGCAATGGCCGTGGAGTAGTCCCTCCAATCGCCGGAGTTGCCACGTCGCAGGCGCAATGTGACGTCGCCGAGGTGGTAGTAGCCATCGTTCGAACGCTCAATGAGCAGGTCGCCCGGGGCAAAGTCGAATCCGTTCGCACCCTTGGGCTTCAGCCCCGCAACGGTCTGAGACGAGCGCACCAGACTTAGCGTGAGATCCGGCATTTGGAAGTCCTGGACTCCCTGCGCCAGCATGGGGCCAGGGTTGGGGGGCTGTGGAGGATGTTGATTCGGTTGTGCGGCAAGCTTCGACGACGAGGTTAGCAGCAGGATCAGCGCAAAACGACAAGCTGCTGATGTTGCGCAAGGAGAGAAGGAACGCTTCATCGAACCATCCTTATGGCTTGGCGTTGCGGCAGGCGGCACACCCTAAGGTAAGGTGTAATCCCCGGTTTGCCAGACGGGCTGAAAGCGCTTTCATTTTAGCCGTTTCTTCGGTAAAGTTCCCGGGCTGTGGTCGCAGAGGGTTTCTCCGGAGTGCGGCCTCTTCGGCGGCGGTCTTGGCAATCGGTAGCTCCGCCCAGCCGCTAGCCTTCGACCCGCCGGCTGCAGAAGCAGGCAGTTGCACGATTTCACGCCCCTCTCTCTTCCTGACCAGTCCTGGGCCGACATGTCGAGACATTGCTTCGCCAAGGAACTCATGGTCCGACCCGGCGGCGTTTACCCCAAGTATGGCGCCGTGGATCGTGACTACTACGGATCGGAGTATGGCGGGTTCCAAGACGTCTTCACCATGGCGCTGGCCACCAATCTTGAGTGGGGGCGATTCGAGCCGGCACGGAAGATGCTCGACAACTATCTGACCGACTTCACAGCTACGAAGGGCACCGCTAATGAAAAACAGTTTCAGATCGTAGGGCGATTCTCCGACTGCTAAGGGACCCTTTAGACACAGCTAGACTTGCAAATTTTTGCTGGTTGACGGTGCGGAACTATGGATAATGTATACGTAGCTTGCCATCTTCGTCAGGGGCTGCTCTTCCATGTCTCAGAAGCGTGGTCTTTCGCGCCGTCATTTTCTTGCGGGAGCGGCGGCGATCGCTGGCGCCAGCTTCGTTTCTCCCTCGACTTCCGGCTTCATCGAGGACCCGGTCGTTGATTCCGTCGATCAGAAGGGGAATGCGGTCAGCCGTGAGCGCGTGCCATGGAAAGCTGTTCCTTTCCCTCTGAAGCAGGTGCGTCTGTTACCCGGCCCGTTTCTAGCGGGTCAGGAACGCAACCAGGTCTACTTGCATTCCTTACCCGATGACCGGTTGCTGCACTCGTTCCGTTTGACGTCGGGGCTGTCATCCTCGGCGCAGCCTTTTGGAGGGTGGGAGGCGCCCGATTCAGAACTGCGCGGCCACTTTTGCGGCGGCCACTATCTCTCGGCAGTGGCACTGGCCTACGCCGGCACGGGCGACGGTGACCTTAAGAAGAAGGGCGACGCGCTGGTGGCTGCGCTGGCGCAATGCCAAGACGCAAACAAGAATGGCTATCTGAGCGCGTTCCCGGCGGAGTTTTTCGACCGTTTGCGGGAGCGGGTGCGCGTGTGGGCTCCGTTCTACACCATTCACAAAATCATGGCCGGCCTGCTCGACATGTACGTGCACACCGGCAATGCCCAGGCGCTGGACGTCGTTGAAAGGATGGCGGGCTGGGTCGATTCCTACACCGCTCGGCTCAGCTACGAGCACATGCAGCGTGTCCTGGAAACCGAGTACGGCGGAATGGGCGAGGTGCTCGCCAATCTTTACGCGGGCACGGGCAAGGACAACTACATGGTGGTCGCACGCCGCTTCGATAAGCAGGCCTTTTTCGATCCTCTGGCGGAGCACAGGGATGAACTCCGCGGCCTGCACGCCAATACCCATATTCCCCAGGTGATCGCAGCGGCACGATTGTACGAACTCACGCGCGAGACCCGGTATCGCGACATCGCGCAGTATTTCTGGGATGAGATCCACGACCAGCGCTCCTACGCCAACGGCGGCACAAGTAACGGCGAGCGCTGGCTGACGGATGCGGGTAAGCTGTCGAAGGAACTGGGACCGTCAACCACGGAAGATTGTTGCGCATACAACATGCTGAAGCTTACACGTCACTTGTTTGGCTGGTCGCCCGATGCGCGCTACATGGATTATTACGAGCGCACCCTGTTCAATCATCGGCTTGGCACGATGGATCCGGAAACCGGCACCACGATGTATTACTACCCCCAGGGAGTGAAGCTGTGGAAGACCTACGCTATTCCCACCGATTCGTTTTGGTGCTGCAGCGGAACCGGGGTGGAGGAGTTCGCGAAATTCAACGACACGATCTACTTCCACGATGCCAATTCGGTTTATGTAAACCTGTCCATCGCGTCAGAGGTTAGCTGGCCGGAAAAAGGGCTCAAGCTCCAGCAACAGACTGATTTTCCCCGCCAGCAAGGGACGAAGCTTACGGTCCTGGCGCCCCACGGAAGCCAGGTTGCGATTCACTTGCGGATTCCCTACTGGGCGCGGAGCGGCAGCGTGAAGGTCAACGGGCAGGCCTTACCGGCGTTCGCCAGTCCGAGCAGCTATTTGACTTTGCGCGGACCGTGGAAAAATGGCGACACTATCGAGTTGAACCTGCCCATGAGCCTGCACACCTGGCGCATGCCGGACGACGACAGCGTGCAGGCGCCGATGTACGGTCCGCTGGTGCTGGCGGCCAAATACGACAACGCGCCGAAGGAACGCTGGTACGGCGAGACAGGACCATTCGAGAAGGACGAATCCGGAACCGCGCCATTGCCGGGAGCGAACGGTGAACTGGAGAATCCGGCGACGTGGATCGAAGCGGCTTTGTCCAACGACTCGCTCACATTCACAGCCAAAGGACTGGGGGGCGAGGTCCCGTTGGTGCCGATCAGCTCCATTTTGCACGAGCGCTACGACGTGTACTGGAAATTACCCACTCAGACGGGCGCGCGTCGCAGCTGAGCTCTGATCATCTGCGCAGGCAAGTCGCCTTCACAGGAGGAACGATGTCTTGCGATCCTTGTTCTCGCCGACAGTTTGTCGCCTCGCTGATCACCGGCGCCGGTGTCTGGCTCCTACCTTGGCGTGCTCTCGGTGCGGCCCAGGACCCCATCCTTGATGTCCCGCGCAACCACGCGGCAAGCGCAGAAAGGGTTTCTTGGAAGGCGCTTCCCTTCCCCATGAAGCAGGTGCGCCTGCTACCAGGGATTTTCCAGAACGCCTCTGATCGGAACCTTGAATATCTGAAGAGTCTGCCTGAAGACCGGCTGTTGCACAGCTTCCGGGTTACGGCGGAACTGTCGTCGTCGGCGCAGCCGTTCGGAGGGTGGGAGAAGCCCGATTCGGAGCTGCGTGGGCACTTCTGCGGCGGTCATTACCTGTCGGCTTGTGCGTTCGCCTACGCCAGCACGGGCGATGAGGAGATCAAGCAGCGCGGCGATTCGCTAGTCGCAGAACTTGCAAAATGCCAAGCCCGCAATGGATATCTGAGCGCATTTCCAGTTGAGTTCTTCGACCGGTTGCGAGAACGCCAGAAAGTCTGGGCGCCGTTCTACACTCTTCACAAGATCATGGCCGGTCACCTCGACATGTACACCCTCACTGGAAACCACCAAGCCGTTGCGACGGCAGAGAAGATGGCGCAGTGGGTTGGCGCCTATAGCGGCCCCATAAGTTACGACCACTGGCAGCGAATCCTCACGACCGAATACGGCGGAATGGGCGAGGTCATGGCCAATCTCGCGGCCGTCAGCGGAGAACGCCGGCGCCTGTACATGGCGCGCCGTTTTGATAAGAATTCGTTTTTCGACCTCCTGGCCGCCCATGAAGACAAGCTAAAAGGATTACATGTGAACACGCACATCCCGCAGGTGATCGCGGCGGCGCGAATTTATGAACTTACGGGCGACACCAAGTACCGCAACATTGCGGAGTACTTCTGGAACGAAGTAACCCGCGAACGCTCCTACGCAAACGGCGGCACCAGCAACGGTGAGGGCTGGGACACCGATCCGGGGAAGCTGTCCGCCGCCCTCGGTCCGTACACCGCCGAGGACTGCTGCGCCTACAACATGATGAAACTCACACGCCACCTGTTCGGCTGGTCGCCCGAGGCGCGTTACATGGATTACTACGAGCGGCTCGTCCTCAACCATCGGTTGGGAACCATGGATCCCGAGACCGGCACCACGATGTATTACTACCCCCTGGCCTCGGGGTACTGGAAGATCTACGCCAAGCCCTACGACTCCTTTTGGTGCTGCAACGGAACGGGCGTGGAAGAGTTCGCAAAATTCAACGATTCAATCTACTTCCACGATAACGACTCGGTGTACGTGAACCTGTACATTGCCTCCGAACTGGACTGGCAAGAGAAGAAAGTGCGCCTGCGCCAGGAGACGGACTTTCCCCGCCAGCAGGGGACCAAGCTCACCGTCCTGACGGAGCAGCCAAGCCAGGTCGCGTTGCGTTTTCGCATTCCATATTGGTGTCGCGATGCCCAAGTGAAGCTGAACCGTCGGCCACTGCCGGTGTCTGCGAGCCCGGCGAGCTACCTGGCGCTGCTCGGGCCCTGGAAGAACGGCGATACCGTCGAATTGACGCTTCCCATGGATCTTCATGTCGCCCCCATGCCCGATGACGAATCCGTGCAAGCGGTGATGTACGGTCCACTGGTGCTGGCCGGCCGATTCGGCGAAGCACCACGCGAGCGCTGGTACGACGCTGAATACGAACGCAAGGACCAGCCCGCAACCGCGCCGGCGATAGTTGCTGATCCCGACGACCCCGGAAGTTGGGTTCAGGCAGAAAAGGAGCCGTTGACATTCCGAGCCGTAGGCCAGTCGCAGCCGATGACGCTGGTGCCTATGGCGCGCATCCTGCATGAGCAGTACACCGTCTACTGGAAGGTCACACCCAAGAAGGCATGAGAGCTGCCGATGTTGCCCAATTGCCGTGTGGGGCTCATTTGCTTCTGTTTCTTACCGTCGCTGCGATCAGCAGCGCGGCAGCGCAGCAACTGCCCATAGCTCCGGGGGCGACGACGGTCGTCATCACGCCGGAGCGCGGTTATTTCACCGAACCAGCCATTGCCGTGGACCCACGCAATCCGCTTCACGTGCTGGCCGCCTATCAGGACAATGCACACGTCGGCTATTCCATCGACGGCGGCCGGCACTGGGCGGTTCGATCGGTGGAACCGCCGCAGTATCGCGTTTCCGGAGACGTTTCCGTGGCGTACGACGGCAAAGGTAAGGCCTACATCTGCTACATGGCTTTCAATCGGCTGGGCAGGTTCAACTACTGGGCAAAGAATTCTTCGCGCAACGGACTCTACGTACGTCGTTCACCCGACGGAGGCGCAACCTGGGACGAGAACGATATTGCCATCGTTCAGCAACCCGAGAGTCCTACTGTGCCGTGGGAAGACAAGCCATATATCGTCGCTGACAACAACTCCTCAAGTCCCTACTTCGGCAACCTGTACGTTGGCTGGACGCGCTGGACCGTCGCCGATTCCGAGATTCTGTTTTCACGTTCGACCGATGCCGGCAAGAGCTGGTCGCAGCCGGTCGAGATCGATAAGCGCCGCGGGCTGCCGCGCGATGATAACGGAGCGCTCGAAGGCTTCGCCGGGGCAGTCGGTCGCGAGGGCACCCTGTACGTGGTGTGGGCCGACAACGGCAATATCGTGCTTACAACTTCGCGAGATGGCGGCCGAAGCTTCTCCGAGCCGCGCAACGTGATCCAAACCGCACCCATCATGTTCCGCCTTCAGGATCTTTCGCGGGGGAATGGCTTCCCGCAAATCGCAATCGGACCGAACGGCAAGAGTAGAACGGAGCGGCTCTACGTCACCTGGAGCGACTATCGCAACGGAGACGTGGACGTTTTCTGCGCCGCGTCGGTGGACGGCGGTACGACGTGGTCGGAGGCCGTCAGGGTGAATGACGACGAACCACACGACGGCTCTGACCAGTTCTTCCAATGGCTCGCTTCCGATCCAGTGGATGGCAGCGTCAACGTGCTGTTTTATGACCGCCGAAACGACTCAGAAAACCGATCGCAGACCGTGACCCTGGCCCGCTCAACCGATGGCGGGCGCACGTTCCGCAATTACTCGTGGTCACGCCATGAATTCACCTCGGGAGATACGTTTCTAGGCGATTACACGGGCATTAGCGCGCGCGACGGACGTGTGTACGGCATCTGGACTGAGAAACCGCCAGTCGCGCCGGAGCCAACCGGCACGGTCCCCGAGAGTCGCAAATCTGCTGAGTACCTGCGAACACACGGAACCGTGATCGTGGTGGGCACGGCCAACTTCAAAACCGCAAAGTAAAGTAAGCCTGAAGTTTTGTGCCATTCGGACACGGTCCGATGCCCACACCACTCGCCATGACGTGGGCTGCCGCACGTGCCAAGCCCGGAAAAGAGCATTCACTGGCTCCCGATGGTTGTCGTGGACCCAGTGAATGCTAGTCGTGGGGGAGATCAGCCAACTTAAAATTCAATATTCGCTCGAAACTCAATTTGGCGATTGAACCCGGCGATGTTGCCGTATCGGGGATCGTTCCAATCCCCCTGTCCCCAAATGGAGCTGCGAACGTTACGGTTGCTGAAGGGCATGCCTGTCCAAACACGGGATGGTTGAACGCATTGAGCAACTCGCCCTGGAATTTGAATCGCCAACGTTCGCTGAATGGAATTTCCTTGGTGATGGCTATATCGTCATAGAAACCGTGTGGCCCATAAAGGTAGATGGGTGGCGCAATCGTGCCGGGCGTGGTGTTCGGCGACAGGATCGAAGTATTCGCGCCGGCCCTACTGGAACGCAGATATTTCGGGTTAACGAAAGTCACAAAACTTGCACCCGGAACGCGGTATACCCCCGCCGCGTCCTGCTGCTGCTGGATGCTAACTCCGTGGAGCTGCACTCCGCCATCGGCGAGATCGTTGAACGGGTTGTAACCGCAATAAAGTCGCGAGTAGGATCCCCGTAGTCGCAGTGGTGCTGGAGCAGGGTGAATTGTGCTCATGTCCAGAGTATTACGTTCCCGTTCCGTCGTTCCTAGCAGGTGATTTCGCTGCTCGCACCCATGCGTAAACCGGAATGCCCAGAGCCACAATAAACAATCCCGGCCAGGTTGTGGCCGGGCGATAAACCAGTAGGAACAGCAGAATGGCGCTGGCGCCGATGACGTACAGCGCTGGTACGACTGGATAACCCACGGCACGATAGGGGCGCTCCAGGTCCGGCTGGATGACGCGCAGCCGGAACAATCCCAAAACCGTCATGATGTAAAATAACAGGGCCGCTGAGATGATGTATTCCAGCAGGTTGCTATACAGATTTCCATACTCGCCGCTCGCCGGATTGTAGGTTCGAGCAAGTACCAGCAGCACCGACCAGAGCCCCTGGGCGATGAGCGACCACCCAGGAACACGCGCGGTATTCAGCCGGCCGGCGCGCGAGAAAAACAGCCCTTCGCAAGCCATCGCGTAGTAGGCGCGGGCACCGGTCATGATCAGCGCGTTCACGCAGCCAAATGTCGAAACCATGATTGCGACCGCCATAGCGAGAGTGCCCGCGCCGGGGAAAATGGCCTGCAGCATGGCAGTCGCGACGCGGTCCCCAGCGGCATGCTGGATGGCCGGCAAGGGCAGCGTCACCAGATACGCAACATTGGCGAGCATATAAAGCGATATCACCACGACGGTGCCGATCACCATGGCCAGGGTCACGTTTCGGCGTGCGTTACGCACTTCGGAAGCGGTGAATGCGATGTTGTGCCATGAGTCGGCGGCAAACAGCGAGCCCGTCTGTGAAATGCACAAGGCGACCAGCAGTCCGAAAAAGGTAGTCGCGGCCAAGCCGGGAACGATGGGCTTGACGGCCTGCGTCGTCCAGGTATGCGCGAAATTTGTATGCACAGCAGCCGAGTTCCGGCCCAGAAAAAGTCCCAACATGATAAGCGCAAGAAGCGCCCCGGTCTTGGCGATGGTAAAGATGTTTTGGATGATTTTTCCGTACTGAAGTCCCCGAGTGTTGGTGAAGGTCACCAGAACGATGATGGCGAGCGCGAGCAGTTGCGAGCTGGACAACGAGACCGCGTATCGCTGGCTGATGGGTTGGGGCGGGATGAGGTAGCGATCCTCGGAGATAGCCGGCCACAACACGCCCAGAAAGCGCGCGAAGGCCACCGAAACCGCAGCAATCGTCCCGGTCTGAATGACGGTAAAGAGCGTCCAGCCGTAAAGAAATCCGAGCAACGGCGAGAAGGCTTCCCGCAAATAGATGTACATGCCCCCTGCCCGCGGCATGAGCGCGGAAAGTTCGCCATAGGACAGGGCGCCGGCGATAGTGAGCAGGCCCGCGATTGCCCACGCTACCAGCAGCCACCCCGCGCTGCCGACGAGACGCGCCATGTCGGCGGATACAATGAAGATGCCCGAACCGATCATCACTCCGACGACAACGGTGATGGCATCGAACAGACCAAGACCTTGCGCGAACTGGCGAGGGGCGGAAGCCGGAGCCCCGACTGTGACGCTGCCGTCACTTCCATCGCTACTCATCAGGCCTTACGTGGGCAAGGTCATTGGTTCGATCCGGCAACCGCTTTTGCCGGCGCTTCAGCTCCGGCGATGATGGGAGTACCACCGCGCTCAAGCATGGCATGGTTAAATGCCGGTAGATCCTGCTGCATCAGCGTTCGATACTCCGGTTCGATTGCGCTCAACTCCTGCTCGTTGTCGTTGAGGAGAGCGAGTTCGGTATCGGTAGGTCCGTAATCGCTGCCGCCGGCCACGTCCCCGGCGCCGGGACCGATCTCCGCATTCAACCACAGCAGGTTGTAGTAGACCTTGTAGCTTGCGCTGTAGTACTTATCGTCGCTGGTGGTGAGGGCTCGTGACACCAGCATGTATTCGACCTTCTGCATCTTCTGGTCCATCTCCTGGATCGTCTTTGCGATGTCAGTCTTTTTCGCCTCGCTGTACATCTTGTCCAAGAAAGAGAGTTGCCTGCGCGCCCACTCGATATTGTTGACCATGTCCGCGGCCTTGCTGACGTCGTCGCGAATGCGCAGCTGCAACTTCACGGACGCAGCCAGTTCAGTATCGGTGGCGGGAGTCTTGGGATCGCGCACCACCTCGAGCGGCGCAGTGACCGATTGATCGTCGACCGTAAGCTTAACCGTGTATTGTCCGGGCAGGACGAGGGGCCCGGGCAGCTTCGTTCGCATGCCCCAGTGCGTGATGGGACGCCAATCTTTTCCGTGGAAACGAGGCTCTTCCCAAATGTACGGGTTTTCCGGCGGCGTCGTGCGTAGCCTTACCAGACGAGGACCGTCGTAGTGCAGGTCCCAGGCGGTACGATTAAATCCCTGACGCGCGGGTTCCTCGAGGTGCCGCACCAGTTGGCCGGAAGAATCGAGGATGTCGATCTGCACCGGCTTTTTTGGTGCGGTCTCGAGTTCGTAATTGACGAACGCACGTGAGTGGCGCGAGAAACGGTAGGCAGAACGCGGCATGTACAGCCGGATTGGCTGCTGCGGAGCTCGAGCGCCCATCTGCTCAAGAGGCGTAATGTCATCCAGAATGTAAAGACCGCGGCCGTAGGTCGACACCACGAGGTCATGGAAATTCTTCTGCACGACCGCCCACGATACTGTGGCATGAGGCAGCCCGCCCTGAAGATTGGTCCAGTGTCCGCCGTCGTCAAGCGAGTAGTAGAGGGCGTTGCCGGTTCCTGCGAACAGCAGGCCTTTCCTGTTGGGATCTTCCGCAAGCACTCGCACGTACGAAAGCGGACCCTTCGGAATGCCGCCTGAGATCAGCGTCCAGGACTGCCCAAAGTTGGTGGTCTTGTAAATGAAGGGATCGCGGTTATCCATCAGGTGGTAGTCAGCCGAAAGGTAGGCCGTTCCGGCGTCGAAGAAAGAAGGCTGAATGCTGGTGACGGCTCCCCAGGCCGGCATTTTGAGGTTTCTCGTTACATCATTCCAATGGCTGCCGCCGTCGTTCGTGTACCAGACCTTGCCGTCATTGGTGCCAGCCCAAATCAGTCCTTTCTCCAACGTAGAAGGCGCGATCGCGAACACGACTTCGCCATAGAACTGTCCCAGATTGTCACCCACGATTCCACCGGATGAAATAATGCGGCTCGGATCCTGGGTTGACAAATCCGGACTAATCACCGCCCAACTCTGACCGCCATTGGACGTTTGGAAGATCACCTGACATCCGTAATAAACGGTGTTATGGTCGAACGGGTCTATAGCGAGCGGCGGAGTCCAGTGGCAGCGGTACTTGCTCTCATTTGGCGGGGAGTCCAGGGTGTGACGCCACGGGCTTACGGAGTGCGCTTTCTTCAGGCGCGCGTCATAGCGGGTTACTTCATCGCCATAGCAGGACGCCCAGATGATGTTGGGATCGGTCAGATCAGGTAAGGTAAAGCCTGATTCGCATCCTCCCAGCCTGTGTTCCCAACCAGATTCCTCCTCCTCGGGCTCGTAGCCAGTGCTGGGAGCCGAAGTACTTGGTCCGCGCATGGTGCCGTCGTCCTGCATGTTGCTGTAGACGTAGTAGGGAACCTGGTCATCGACAGCAACGTGATACATCTGGCCGATCGGGAACGTTACCCGGTGAAAACCACGCCCGTGCGCTTGCGTGATGATGAGGCCAGCGTCATCGGTGATCACAAATCGATCAGCATTCCTGGGATCGATCCAGATGTCGTGAGTGTCGCCGCCCCATCTCACGGTTGCGAAGATCTCGCCGCCGTCCACCGAATGATGAAAGCTGCTGTTGGCGACGAACACTTCGTTCTCATTCGTGGGCGAGACTTGAATGCGGATGTAGTAGCCAGCGCGTCCGATGAGCGATCGATCCCAGTTGACGACTTTCCACTTCTGGCCGCCATCGTCCGATCGCCAAACTGACCCCTGGTCGGGCGTCTGGATGAGGGCGTAGACGCGGTTTGAATCGGTGGGGGCAACCGCCACGTCAATCTTGCCTACGGGCGAATGGGGAAGGCCATGGCCCTCGATGTGCGCCCAGGTGTCGCCGCCGTCGTTCGTAACATAGACGCCGCTACCCGGGCCGCCGCTCAGTTCGGCGTAGGTATGCATCACAACTTCCCAGGTGCCCGCAAACATGGTTCGAGGATTTTGCGGATCCATGGAGAGACCCGAGCAGCCTGTGTTTTCGTTGACGAACAAAACCCGTTGCCAGTGCTCGCCGCCGTCGGCCGTGCGATAGACGCCACGCTCCTGCTGAGGACCGGTTAAGCGGCCTGCGGCGCACACAAAGACCATTTTCGGATCAATAGGATTGATGACGATGCGTGCGATTCGCCCAGTCTCGTCCAGGCCCATGTGCGTCCATGTCTTACCCGCGTCCATGGAGCGATAGACGCCGTTGCCGCCCACATCACTGTCGCGGATGGCCCAAGCTTCGCCGGTACCGGCCCACACGATGGAGGTATCGGAGGGCGCAACCGCCAGTGCACCGATCGCCTGTACAGGCTGGTCGTCGAAGATGGGCTGCCAACGATTGCCGCCGTCCACGGTCTTCCACACGCCACCGGAGGCCGCGCCGGCATAGTACGTGTTCGGGTCGCCGGCGATGCCGGCGATCGCGGCGATGCGATTTCCGACTACCGGACCAATGAAACGAAAGTGGAAGCCGGGTTCTTCATGCTTCTCTTCGTTTTCGTCCTGGGCTACGCTGCCAGTTATCAGCAGAAAAATACTGGCAAACATCGCGAAACCCAGCATCCATCGATGTGATGATCTCATCAGCCGCCTCCCTCCATCTAATCAGTCCAGCAACTGTTAGCCGCGTTCTTGCGTCAATCGTCCATCAAGCCTACGCCAGATGCCCAGCGGATTGGCCCTTTGCAATTCGTGTGGCAGCGCTTCATCGGGGAAGTTCTGGAAGCATACGGGCCGCGCAAAGCGCAGGATGGCCTGCGTTCCTACCGATGTGAAGCGCGCATCGGAAGTCGCCGGATGCGGGCCGCCGTGAACCATGGCGTGAGAGACTTCCACGCCGGTGGGATAGCCGTTGAAAACGATTCTGCCGACTTTCTGTTCCAGGATCGCCACCAGGTCCGCCGCCTCGCGGAGGTCTTCCTCGGTGCCGTGAATGGCGGCCGTGAGATGACCTTCAAGGCCATCAGCGAAGCGAAGCAACTGCTCACGGCTGCTGTGACGAACAATCACAGTCGAAGGTCCAAATAACTCCTCAGCCAGATCGGGCTGACGAGTCAGCCTGTCTATATCGGTTTCGAACAGCGTTGCGGACGCGCCAAACCCTTTCCCCGAGCCGGCGGGGCCAGCGACACGCCGCAACCGCGCACGATGTTCCACGCCCGTTGCGTAGGATTTACCAATGCCTGCGGTTAACAGAACGCTCTGCGGAGTGGCTGCAATCAGTTCGCCGAGCCTACCTACGAATCGCTCCGAAGCCGAATCGGTGCCGACCAGCACGAGGCCCGGCTTGGTGCAAAACTGACCTGCGCCGAGAGTGACGGAACCATGCAGGCCTGCGGCAATCTGTTCGCCTCGCCCCGCCATCGCTCGCGGCAGAATGAAAACCGGATTGGTACTGCTCATTTCCGCAAAAAAAGGAATGGGGGCGGGTCGCCTAGCGGCCAGGTCCGCCAATGCGCGTCCGGCGGCGCGGGAGCCTGTGAATCCGGCCGCCTTGATTGCCGGATGCTCGACCAGCGCGCGGCCCACTTCAGTGCCGGCATCAAACAGAAGCGCGAAGGTGCCATCCGGAGCGCCAGTTTTGCGCACAGCTTCAGCCATGGCGCGGCCAACCATCTCACTGGCGCCGGGGTGTGCCGGATGTGCCTTGACCACCACCGGATTGCCGGCGGCTAATGCGGAAGCAGTGTCGCCACCAGCCACGGAAAATGCGAGTGGGAAATTGCTGGCTCCGAAAACAGCAACTGGCCCGAGCGGGCGCAGTATCGATCGGAGGTCGGGCTTCGGAGCAGGCTTTCGTTCGGGGTCGGCGCGGTCGATTTGCGCTCCTACCCACGAACCTTCCTCCACGAGAGACGCGAAGAGTAGTAATTGATGGCAAGTGCGCGTCAGTTCGCCGTGCAGCCGATCCTCGGACAACGCAGTCTCCAGCGCAGTGCGCTCGATCAGATCATTTCTCAGCACTTCGATATCAGCTGCCATGCGCCGCAGGAGTTCAGCTTTCTGCTTGCCGCTCCAACGGCTATACGACTTAAAGGCGCGCTCCGCGAAACCGGCAGCGCGGTCCACGTCCTCCGGGCCGGCGGAGCGGAACTCCGGCGCAAGAGCCTGCCCGTTCACCGGATTGAAAGCGGTGAACGTCCGCCCATTCCGCGATACTTCGAAATTCACGACAGACTGCCCGCGCAGATCCATGGCTTTCGTAGTTATTGCCTTTGTAGGGCGGCCGGCTTGCTGGATCCGGCTGCTACTTTCGGACGATTCGCCATTGCGGTCCGGATCAGGTTCCGAGCCTCTTCCAGTTCAGCGCCTGCAAGCGGCAAACGCGGAGGGCGCACCCGGCTGTTTCCCATACCCACCATCTCCTGCACCAGCTTGACGAGCTGCACGAATTTAGGAACCGTGTCCAGGCGCAGCAGGGGCAGGAACCAGCGGTAAAGTTCGAAAGCTTTTTCGCGTTCACCTTCGACCGCGTAATTGAACAGGTCCACCGACTCACGCGGTAATGCGTTCGCCAGCCCTGCGATCCAGCCCACCGCGCCTGCTCCGACACCCTCCACGATCACGTCATCAACGCCCACGAAGATCTCGAGACCGTCGCCAACCAGAGCGCGAATCGCACTGATGCGGCGCACGTCGGCACTGGATTCTTTCACCGCGTGAAGATTCGAATGCTCGCCGGCAAGCTGGGCAATGTGTTCGGGCAGAAAGTCGGTGCCGTAGGCGATCGGGTTGTTGTACAGCATGCAGGAAAGACTGGTGGCGCACAGGACAGAAGACACAAAGGCTAGCATTTCGCGCGCGTCGCCGCGGTAGACGTAGGGCGGCAATACCATGAGGCCATCGCATCCCAGGTCGGCAGTTTGCTGCGCCAGAGCTGTCGCCTCTGAGGTGCTCAACGATGAGATCGAGGCCACCACGGGAGCGCGATTGCCGACGGCCCGTACACAGGTGCGAACAATCGTCAGCTTGTCGTCAAAGCTCAGCGTCGAACCTTCGCCGAGCGAGCCGAGCGCGACGATTCCGGTACATCCGTTGTCGAGCAGCCAGCGGCAGTGCTCCGCCACAAAGCCATGGTCGACGCCCAGGGACTTGTCGAAACAGGTCGTGATTGCCGGCATTACACCTCGCCACTTCATCCTTCCGCTCCTTGGGAGACCTGGGGCGTGGGCCCGACGGTCAGTTCAATCGCTATGCTTTCTACCCGCACCTCAAATAGCGGCGGCCGAACCGACTCGATATTCCAGCGAAGCAGGAACTCGACTGCCGCACCACAAACGCGTCCCTGGCACGGACCCATACCACAGCGCGTGTGCAACTTGGCCTCGCGCCAGCTCTGGCACTTGGCGACCCGGTGAAAGGTCACGTCTTCGCAGCGGCACAGCAAAGTATCCGGGCACGGTAGTTTTCTCAACTCCTCGCGCAAAGCGAAAGCTCGTTGCAGGGCAGCTGCGAACGCGCGATGGCGGGCACGAAGCTGGTGCAGCTGCTGAGCCTCTCGGGGCTTGTCCGTGGCGGCAAGAGCGGCGATCTGGCCTTCCACGAGCGCAAGATCGACTCCGCCAATGCCAGTGGGTTCACCCGCGCAATAGACATTCGGCACAGAAGTCTGTTGTGCATCGTCGACCCAAACTGCGCCATCGCGTAGTTCGCATCCCAGAAGCGCGGCCAGCTCCGTGTTGGGGACCAGATGAAAACCGCAAGCAAGATAGTCGCACTCGACCTCGAACCGGCGACCCCCCTGCTGCAACACGACTGCCCTCACTTTTCCAGCACCCTTCGCTTCGACCGGCCAGCAGCCAAGGCGATACGGGACGCCGACAAGCTGCCACATGAGCCCAATTGCTTGCACTCCCTTTTGCGGCTGGGAAGCAAACGCGGTCGCGAAACGTAGCATCGCAGCGCGCGAAGCCTGCTCTGCGATCAGGCGCACCCTTGCTCCACGTTTTCGCAGGTAAGCCGCGACCGGCAGAAGCAGCGGACCAGTTCCGGCAACTACCACACTTTTCCCCGCTACCGGCACGCCGGACTTCACCATGGCCTCAAGTCCGCCGGCGCCCATGACGTTGGGCAGGGTCCAACCGGGAAACGGTAGAAAGCATTCCCGCCCGCCCGTGCAAATGATCAGCCGCGAGTGTGGAATTTCACGAACCGATTCCGCGCTCTCAGCGAGTAACACACCCGGCACGGGCTGATCGAAGATGCGGAACCCTCGCAGCACCTGAGCAGGCGAGCGCTTCAGCCGCTCACGCCACGAGCGCGCCACTCGAAGTGAGGAATTGTCCTCTGCGCCCCGCCAGATTTGCCCGCCCAAACTGGGATTGTCATCAACGAGCAACACTGACGCGCCAGTTTCGGCAGCGCGCACTGCCGCCGCAATGCCGGCCGGGCCGCCGCCGACCACCACAATGTCCCAGCGAGGACTACTCATCGGTTGTTATCTCCATGCCAGGCGTGCACAGTGTCTGGCAGCTCTTCGCGTGGGCAAGGCGGTCGACCGTGACACGGCATTCAAAACAGATTCCCATGCCGCACAGCGGGCCTCGCGGTTCGCCGGTGACGGAGCGACGAAAGCTGGAAATCCCGCACTGCAGGACGGCAGCGGCAACCGTGGTTCCGGACTCGACCGCAACGGCTATTCCGTTCACCGAGACGTGGATGATTTCAGGCATACACATGCTCCCGCGAGCCACGCGCAGGCAAATAGGGTTCAATGGGAATAGCGGAGCGACGACCGACAATCTGATCGACCAGCAGCTTTGCCGTGCCTAGCGAGGTCGTGATCCCCAACCCTTCATGCCCCGTTGCCAGCCATATTTTCTGGTCCGTGACCGAAGGGCCGATGAGGGGCAGCTTGTCAGGAGTGGCGGCACGGAATCCTGTCCAACAGCGGACCGCAGCCATCTTCCCCAGAGCCGGCATATACTCGCAGGCGCGCGCCAGCATGCCGGCAACGATCTTGTGGTCGATGGCACTGTGCTCCGCGCCGTATTGTCGTGAAGAGCCAATTAAAATCTGGCCCGTAGCCCGAGGTTGCACATTAAATGCGCAGGAGTCGCTGGTGACGGAGTGGGCACTCTTCAGATACCCGAGCTCGACGAGCTGGTGCCGCAAGAAACCTGAGTATCGATCGGTGATGACCAGATGGCCCTTGCGTTTCCTGATCTCAAGGCCCGGCGTAAGCTCCGGCGCCCAGGCCCCCGTGGCATTCACCACCAGGCTGCTGCTGATCGCCGTGCCGTCGGCGATTTCTACCGAGCCCCCGCGCAGACGAATGGCTTTGCCACGCACCAATGACGCGCCACACTGTTGTGCTCGTTCCGCAAGCCAACGTGCGGCGGTCGGCGGATAGATCACGCTATCTTCCGGAACTAGCAGCGCTCCAACTAGTCCGGGACGCAGGTTCGGCTCCGCTTGCTTCAATGCGGCGGCATCCAGGACCTCGGCAGGCACTCCGCGAGATGTGAAATAACGGTTCTTGTTGCGCACCGCCGACATCTCGTCTTCATCCGCCGCTACCCAGATCGTGCCGGTGAGCTCAAATTCCACTTCGCGTGGCAGCTCAGTCCGCAGGGTGTTCCAAAGTTGCTGCGAGAAGCGAGTTAACGAGAACTGGGCTTCGGAGTCGTCCATCGCGACGATGTGGCCCATCGCGGCCGCGGTCGCACCGCCACCTACAATGCTCGATTCGATGATCGCAACTTTTAGTTCCGCCTGAGCACACTCCAGAGCACAAGCGGCGCCAACGATTCCGGCGCCCACGATGGCGACATCGAAAGTCTGCCTCATCAGTGCCTCGCCAATACAGCGGGTTCCGACCCGGCGCTTGCCGGGATGCCGAGCCGAAATGGATCTTTTTCCTGAAGGATCAGGTCGCCCTCAGCGGTCACGAAGGCGGTACCTGTAATGCTGGGCATCACCTTGCTGCCGTCGACAGCCACGGTGACTTCAAACACGCTCCCGACAATGCTCTCCTGACGCCAAACCTCACCCGGCCTGAGCTTCCCATCGGCGTACAAGCATGCCGCCTTGGCGCTGGTTCCCGTGCCGCACGGAGAACGGTCGTAGGCTTTGCCCGGGCAGAGGACGAAGTTTTTGGAATGGGCATCTTTGCGATCAGGCGGGCCGAACAGCTCGACGTGGTCGATCTCAGCCCCGCCGTCACCGCTGACTCCGGCAGCGCTCAGGCTCTTCCGAACAGCCCAGGTAAATTCGGTAAGCTGCTCGATGTTGTCCAGAGAAAGCTTCAGCCCGTGCTCCTTGACCAGGAAGAACCAGTTGCCGCCCCAAGCTACATCCCCGGTCAAGCGGCCATGGCCGGGGACATCCACAGTGACGCCAGCCCGGTAGCGATAACTGGCCACATTGTGGACGGTAACAGCACCACTCGGATGAAGTTGGGCGCTTACGCTTCCCGCAGGCGTCACGATCCTGTGGACTCCCGGACCGATTCGGCCCGTATAAGCGAGGGTCACGACCAGGCCTATGGTTCCGTGACCGCACATGCCGAGATAGCCCACGTTGTTAAAGAAGATAACGCCCGCGACACAAGTGAGATCGGCGGGCTCACATAACAACGCCCCGACCACCGCGTCTGACCCGCGCGGCTCGTTGACAACGGCCGAGCGAAACCAGTCAAAATCGCGCCGAAGGCATTCCAGGCGCTCGGACATACTACCCCGGCCAAGCTCGGGGCCTCCCGCCATCACCACCCGGGTGGGCTCACCCCCGGTGTGGGAGTCAATAATATGGATACGCTGTGGGGTCACTTAACTCACCATGCTGTCGCCAGATACTCATTTAAGAAAGGACCGATTTTCGTGTATATAGTATCCAGTGTCAACCCGGTCGTTGCACAATTGGGTTGCATTTCCCTACAGTAGTAGGTTCCAGATTTCAGTAGCTTCTACATATATATTGGATTACGCGATGACACAGAACTCATTCTCGGGAGGGATTCCCCGCAAATCGCTCACCTCAGCCGTTGCCGAGAAGCTGCGCGAGAAAATCGTGCGGGGTGACATTCGTGAGGGCGAACAGCTTCGCCAGGACGCCATCGCACAGGAATTCCAGGTCAGTCGCATTCCGGTCCGGGAAGCGCTGCGCCAGCTCGAGGCCGAGGGCGTCATCACGATCGTTCCGCATCGCGGCGCGGTTGTGTCCCTTCTTTCCTGCGATGAAATCGAAGAGCTGTTTGAAATGCGAGCCATCCTTGAGCCGGAAGTCCTGCGCGCTTCCATCCCGAACCTCACCGATGCGGACTTCGCGCAAGCAGAAGATGTCCTAGACACCTACGACGCCGCCCTGCGCAATGAAACCAACGTTGGCGAATGGGGCCGGCTCAACTGGGTCTTTCATTCGACGCTTTATAACGGCGCCCACCGTCCGCAATTCATGGCGGTGATTCGCAATATCAATTTCAACGGCGAACGTTACATCCGCTTGCAACTGTACCTAACCCGCGCGCTGGAACGTGCTCGTGAAGAACACCGAATGCTGCTCGAGCTTTGTCGTAAACGCGACGTAGAAGCCGCCTGTGAGTTGTTGGCTCGCCACATCCGAAGCGCGGGGAAATCGCTGAGCCGCTTTGTCGCCGAACATCGGCGCAAGCAAGAAGAAACTTCGAACAGCAAGGGCGCAACCTCCGTATCGGTTTGAAAACCGTCAAGCCATTGCCGTGCACCCGCCCATCAGGCTTCAATCGCCGGATACTGACGATGCCAATCGGTGTGGGTTTGGAAAAGATTTGCCGCAGCCAGAATGTTTCCGTCCTGCAAAGCGCGCGCCATGAAGCCGAGACCGTAGGGCAGGTTTTCTTTGCTGAAGCCGCAGGGCACGGTCAGGGCCGACAATCCACATAAACTCGAAACTCCATCCGGAGCACGGCTTTCGTTCGGGTGGCGCGCTCGAGGCGTCTTTAGTAGTAGGGTGCTTCGTCGCGCCCCCCTCCGGCTCACGCAGCAGTTCTGCCGCGCCCGACTGAGAAGCAGTAACCAGACATCAAATCTGTCGAATAGCTTGCCCATGCGCTCTTGAAGAACTTTGCGGACTCGCTCTAGTCTAGTTGCAGATAGTCGTTGGCGGAGAATTCCAGGCTGGCGTAGCCGTTGATGCGGGCGAGTGGATCGTCTAGCTCCGCGCAGCGTCCCGAATGGATGAGTTCATGAAACGATGCCGCTGCTTCCATCAGGATGGTGAGCTCGGCGGCTTGTTCGTATGGTCCATCCGGAAATTCGGCATCGGAAATCGTCGCTTCCGTGCTTTCAATCACGGCCAGCGCGTCACCGACAGCGATCTCGAAACCTGCGGGCAGTCTTGGCCGTGCGTTCGTGACCTTGCCGATACGGAACTGAGGGTCGCTTGAGGCAGAATAGGCAAATTCTGCAAGACCGTGCGGGAGCGAGTCGTGGTCTCTGGAGTCATACCCTGCAATGACCGACAGTACGAGGCCGCAATCGTCCGCCGTCCGGCACATGGGTCCAAGCTTATCCATAGTCCACGCGATTGCCATTGCACCCAAGCGGCTGACCCGGCCAAAGCTAGGCCGCAAACCACAGATGCCGCAATGCGCCGCCGGATAAAGGATCGAACCGCGCGTTGGAGTATCCCAGATCTCCGGCCAATTCAATCATGACCGTTTTGCCGATCAGGACCGAGCCAGCGTTGTTCAGCCTCTCTATGATTGTGGCGTTGTAATCGAGCCGTTGTTGCTGGAACGGACGAGCGCCCCAGGTGGTCGGGTACCTTTGACTGCAACTAGATCTTTTGCGGCATACGGTATGCCGTGCAGCGGGCCGTGGCGGTGGCCTGACGCTATCTGTTTCTCTGCGGCCCGCGCCTGCTCCAACGCCAGCTCACGCGTGATGCTGACGTAGGCTTGGAACCTTGGGCCAAGCCGCCCACTGCGACGGAGATAACTTTCTGTCAGTTCGACAGGCGAAATTTCCTGGCGTCGAATGCGCTCGCCCAGTTCGCGAATGGAAAGATACAAGACGTTATCGGCGAGCATCAGTGCCTTATTGGAAGTCGACCGCTCTTCGTTGACCTCGTCACTAGCGAAGCGCAGCACGGGTGCTGGTGGATCGCCATTGGCGAGCTGAAGCGTGCGAATAGGCTCGAGCATCCGCTCGTTTTCCGTCAGAATCCTTCGCAGGCGGCGCTTTTGCTCCTCCGGCGTAATTCGCTGCCCCCACTTGCGGACCAGGTACTGATAGCGACACTCAATTTCGTCACGCGCAGCCGAAGGGGAGTTCTGCCTGTCCTGTTCGTCGACGTTGAAACACTACTTTGGTGGGCCAAGTAGTATCCTGCGAGCGATCCTCTTTATGGCGACGTCGCACCCTGGGGCGGCAATGTAACTGAAGATGCCGGTGAACCGCCGCCCCGCAGGTACGTGGCAAAGAAGTCGTCTACCCGCTGCCAGGCATCGCGCAAAACGTGCTCGCGTTCGAAGTAATGAAACTCCCCGGGGTAGATCATGAAGGAGACCAGATTGCCCTTTCCTTTCTTAAGGACCTCGTCCATGAGCCAGACTGATTCGACAAAGGGCACGTTTACGTCAGCAGTACCATGCAGGACCAGCAACGGGCGTGCAAGCCGGTCGATATGCGAGATCGGGGAGGCGTTCGCGTACACCTTAGGATTCTCCTCAGGAGTGCCAATGCGTCCTACCGTCCAGTCATTGTGGAAAGGATCGCCGTAATACATGACATAATCGACTACGCCCGCAACGTCGACGCCGGCACGAAACAGCTTGGGCTGGTCGGTCATCGCAATCAACGTAAAGAACCCGCCATAGCTCAATCCCCAAATGCCGATCCGGTCGCTATCCACATAAGGCAGGGTCTTCAGGTAGTTCGCCGCCATCCATGCGTCTTTCGCGTCATTGCCGCCCACGTCCATGTAGACGCCGTTGCGCCACTCCCGGCCGTAGCCGATGCTGCCCCGATAGTCGGGGGCGAATACAACATAGCCTTCCTGGAGTAGGCGCTGGTGGAAGCTGTAGTACACGGCGTAGTTCCGCTGTACGTGCCAGCCGTCGTAGTTCTGATTTATGCCATCTCCGTGAACCCAAACGATAGCAGGATGTTTTTTGCTGCGATCGAGGCCCTTGGGAAGGAACAGCCAGCCCGGTACGGAGAGGCCGTCCGGCCCCGGATAATGGACAAACTCCGGTGCAACGAAGGATTCACGATCCAGGGTGGACGGCATGGAATCCGAGAGACGCACCGGCTTCCCGCCAGCTTTCGCGTCAGTGACAAAAAGGTCCGCGGAGTTGCGCGTATCGGTGTGCTGGTAAACGAGCCGACGATCGTCCAGCGACCATTGGGGTTCGACATTTGTGCCCTGGCCGGAGGTTATGTATTCCACTCGTGCATGTCGGGGATCCGTGCCAATGGCGGCGATGCCGATGCGCCGATCACCCGGGTGGTCCGGCTCGTTGGCATCGAAGGCAATGCGGGTGCTGTCGTGCGACCAGGCAGGACGCCAGGCCTCAAATTTGCCTTTTGTAATTTGAACCGCGGCGCCGCCAGTCAGGGGAATGACATACAGATGATCCCAGCCATCCTGGTCGCTGAGGAATGCGACCCAGCGACCATCCGGGGATGGCAGCGGGTCGGGCCCGGCTTCCCAATCGGGTAGACTCCAAAATTTATCTTCGGCATCCTCACGGATGGCGCGCTGAGAGCCATCGCGAGCGTCGGCGACGTAAATGGTGCGCTTCTTATACTCGTTGGACAGACGCGCGAAAACGAAATGCCCGGCATCTCCCCAGGATAGCGCTTCGTGCCAGCCCTTCGTGGCTACAGGGGTCGCGGTCCCCCCGCTGGATGGAATGACAGAAAGCTGACCGGGCTGCTCCTCTTCAATCGAGTAAATTAATTTTGCGCCCGAGTACGCCGGAGACTCGTCATGGTGGACGATCTTCGCGCCGGCAACGTAGGCGAGATGAGTTCCGTCGGGCGACCAAAGGAGTTGTTGGATGCTGAAATCGTCGTGAGCTAGTTTCAGCTCCGTTCCGTCGCCAACAGACCGCACGACTAAATCGCTTCCCTGCTCCTGACCCGCTCCACCGCCGCCCGCGCGCACGAAAGCCACACGCGTGCCCTCCGGCGAAGGCACGAAGTCGGCTTCCGTCGTTGGGGACTTCCACACTGGGCGCGGCTGTCCGCCAGCCAACCCGACCTCCCACAAATTGCCCTTACGCGCGAAATAGAGTCTATCGCCGCTACGATTCCAGAACACATGGGAAACTCGCCCTTCCGTAAACGATGTGAGCGGAACCGGCGCGCCTACCCCATTGGTCGCAGCAAGGGATACGTTGCTAACCCCTGCACGGCTCCAAATGAATGCGATATGCGAACCGTCCGGCGACCAGACCGGATTCGACGGATGTTTGATGTCGACTAGCTGATCGATAGAGAGTCGGGAAGCAGGGTTGTTTTGTGCGGAAGCCGCCCCGATCCACGCCACACTGACGACTGCCAACAGGATTGGAAGCTTCAATCCGAACATGGACCCTCCCACGGATAAGGCGGATGCCATCTACATCCGCCCTACATTCTTAGAGCCGGGAACAGCGGGACTCGCTAGAAGTCAACCCTCAACCCAATTCGTGCAATAAACGGATTAATGGTGTTGATTGGCTTCAGATAAGTCGAACTCGGGTCGCCGAACGTCGAGGGCAAAGTCGCATTCACGTTTATTAGGGTTTGTTGGTTGGTCAGGTTGAACAAGTCAATCAGCGGCTTAACTGTGAGACGGTCACGTACCTTGAAATCGCGCGCCAGGCGCAAGTTCAGCAGATTTACGCCCGGCAGCCTCACTCCACCGGCGGGGCGGAGAATGATCTGCTCGGACCCCTGGTTGAGCAATGTGCCACCACCTAGATAGGCAACCGGCTGAAGGGGGTACCCCGTGACGTGCTGAAAGTTCACGCTGGTGCTGAGCCCCCATGGAAGTTCATAGGTGCTGTCGACCTTAAACACATAAGTGGAATCAAAATTCAGGTAGTTATCGCGGCGATTGATGTCGTTATTGGGGTCATTAAAGTTGTCGAAGTAGGCATCATCGGAATAGCCACGGCCGAAGGCGCCCTTTTGGCGCTGGACAGTAAACCCAGCCAAGACCTGCCAATGATGTGAGAGGCGTTTGACCGCGGTGAATTCCAATCCATGATAGGCGTTGTCGTCCAGAGCGGGAATGTTGGTCACCACGAAGTTGGATGCTCCGACCAGGATCGGCTTGAGGTTGAAAAGCGTCAGCGGGGCGTTAGTGAGAGGATTAACGATCGGTGTGCCATCATTGTACTGTGTCACAGCCGTGTAGTCAGACGGGAGAGCGGCTAGGTTCGTGGTTCCGAATAGATTCTTCTTCTTGCGGAAGTAGTAGCTTCCACCGAGCCGCAGATCTTGCCAGACCTGTTGTTCGTAGTTCACAGTGACGGAATCCGAGTAGGGCCGGGTTAGACCGCGATCGATGTGGGTACCAACCGCGCCACCGGATTGCAAAATCGGATTGCCGACCTTCCACTCGTTTACCTGCGGTATTTTGTCACCATTGGCATCGTTCCAAGTGAAGGTCTTGCTGCTAAATCCTACCGGGTTTACGCTCTCGACCAGGCCGGTGCCTTCCATCTTATAGAAGCGGCCGTAACTGACGCGCAAAACGGAAGTACCGCGACCGGTTATGTCTACGGCCAGGCCAAGGCGGGGAGCAAGGTTGTTCCAGGTGACCAAATTGCCCGATGCCGGGTAAGTTTTGGGAGGGAACAGATCCGGGAAAGTCAGATTGGGATCGCTGGTTTCCCTGGGGTAGAAGCTGATGAAACGGTCGAAGCGCAGACCCAAGTTCAGCGTAAACCTCCGGCGAACAGTCCACGCGTCCTGCAGGTAGGCGCTGGTGTCATGGAAGTAGGACTTTGCGGTGAAGGGAGTGTTAAACGCTATCACTTCTACCGGATTGCCGTGATCGTAGATTGCGTTGATTCCCTGGTTCACCGTCTGGATGTACGGGTTGTAGTTGTCGCCCCATTCGAAGCCGAACTTGAGGTTGTGCGTGCCGGCCAGGGAGCCCTTGTACCAAGAAGCGCCCGCGGCAATTTTGAACAGCCACGCAGGATTTGAGAAATAGCTCTGCGCAGCCCCCGTCTGGGTTTCCGTAACGCGGTCTGTGTGGTTGAAGTCGGTGGCTTTGACTTCGGGCTGTGGACCAAGAGGAAATACTTCCTTGTTGTATCCGGCGCGAACATCGAGCAGCAGGTTGTTCGTGACTTGACTGGTCCACAGCGCCTGCAGAATGTAGGCGGGCTCGATCTGCCGCCAGGAGGCCTCCGGGCTCACCAATGCCGAATCCCGACGGAAGAACCGGTTCTGCTCGTTGTAGAGCCAGATCAAGCTCAACTTGTTCTTGGAATTCAGCTGCCAATCACTGCGCAAGTCGGTGTTGGTCTGGTGGTTGGGATCTGCGATCGGGTTACCGTTCTTATCTGTAACGGCAAGAAAAATCGAGCGCAGGTCGTACCTTCGATACGACCCGAACAGCCACCACCGATCTTTAATAATCGGCCCGCCCAGGCTCGCGGTTGTATCGCGAAGCATGACGGTGGGCGACCCTGCAGGGACGTCCGCACCTTTGAAAGTTGGGAATTTCGTGCCGGCCTCAAGGGCCATAGTGCCGTAGTAGGCCCCCAGATTTCCGTGCAACGTGTTTGAGCCGGACCTGGTCACCATGTTCATGTAGATTCCGCTGATAGAAACAGAACTTGGCGTGCTGTCCGACACGACCTGGAATTCCTGGAAAGAATCATGGTTGGTGTAAAACTGCGTGTAGCCACCATTAGCGCCAGGCCAGTTCAAGTCAAGGCCATTGAAGCTGAATACTTGCTCGCCTGGGGTACTACCATGCACCTGCATGGTGGACTGCTGCATGCTTTGGTTGCCGCCAACGTCGAACCTGTCTAACGTGGCGCCCGGCATTTGCGCGACCGTGGACCAGGGGTCGCGGCCGCTGGGGATTTCCTGGAGCAAGCGCTGGTCGAAAGTGGTTTGCGTTTGGACGGTTTGCACGTCGATGACGGGCTCGCTCTGCACTTCAATCGTCTGTTTCAGCTCGCCGACGGTGAGCTGAGGGTTTACTGTCGCCGTGAACCCTGCCGACAGAACGATGTTGGTGCGCTTAACTGTCTGGAAACCGCTGGCGGTCACCCCCAGCTCATAAGCGCCGAGGGGCAGCAGGTCAAAGAGGAAGCTGCCGTCGGCGTGGGTGCGGCTGGTTCGCGGAACCATCAGGGCCGGGCTGTTCACCTCTACGGTCGCGTTGGGCACGACGGCCCCGGAAGCATCAGTGACTACACCCGTAATTTTTCCGGTTGTGGATACTTGTGCCGACAATAGAGCGGGCAGGCAAAACACGGCCAGAACGGCGGCGCGAATCCAGTCCGACGGGTGCCAAGCTAGGCAAGCGAGACGCGAAGTACTCATAAATCGCCTCCGGAGCAGAAGGACGAGAAAAGTTTTCGGGCAAGGGCGGATAATTTATCCAGCATTTCTGCTCTTGTCAAGTCACCCTCTGCCAGTGTCACCCTCTGCCAGTGCTGCCAGTGGTCAAAATTGATTAGAGAAATGTCCCCTTTTTTGCTGTTGATGTTGTCGTTGGCATGCGCACTGAAGCGAAGCCCTGAAGTTAGGGCGAAGCGTAAGCACCCTGTCGCCAGGCCGAGATGTCTTCGCTATGGGCTGCTGCAACTCGGTAAAGGCCATTCATGCGCCGCGGTAGTACACCTCCATAGCTCCGTCCTCCCATTGGCACACCAGCGCCTTGCTTTGGGTTGGCCCATAACGCTGCTGCCCGGGCTGCAGGTGCAGTTTCAACACGAGTCTTCTGCCAGTGGAATATCGCCAGCTCAAAAACACGGACCTCAAGGTCTCTCGCTTCGCATTCGTCGCCCTCGCAACCCAGGTGGGCCTCGGCATGGGCGGTGCTCCCGACGAATGAGGGCTGGCACGTGCAGCAATTATGCGGGCCCTTGAGGATTCGTTCGCAGGTTGCAAACCGGCGCCGAAATGGAGGGTCTTTTCTGAAAACTCCGAGAAGTCCGGCGCGGCGTCCATCGTGGTAAAGCGACAGGTAAACGAAAAGTTCGAACTCGCCGGGCCCGGAAAAGGCTGCACCCTCTACTCGGAAAGCAAGTTGAAGCGCAAATGACGCAAGCACCGAACCGTGATGACCGAAAGTCGAACCGGTAAGGTGATCACTGGTTCGTTCCACTGGCCAGGAACCCGCCATCAACAACCAGCAAATGTCCGGTTACAAAGCTCGCAGCATCTGAGGCGAGGAACGCCGCTGCGCCCACTAATTCTTCCACGTCCCCGAAGCGACCCGTGGGCGTTCGCATCAAGCACTCCCGCCCGCGTCCCGTGCCATCGAGAATTTCTGCGTTGAGGGCGGTGCGGAAGACGCCCGGAACCAGCGCGTTGACGCACACGCCGTGTCGCGCCCACTCCACGGCGAGCGACTTCGTGAGCGAGGCAACCGCAGCCTTGCTGGCAGCGTAAGCCGCGACCTCGTAGAAGGCCACCTGGGACGTAAGCGAAGCAATATTAATGATCCTCCCATACTGCCGCTCAACCATCTTCTTTCCAAAAATCTGGCAAGATCGCAGCGTTCCAGTCAAATTCGTGTCCAGAATCCGGTTCCATTCAGCTTCGTCCTGGTCCAGCGTCGGCGTTCGCTGCGTGATACCGGCACAATTCACCAAGATATCCACCTTTCCGAATTCGTCGTGCACGCGCTTGCACAAGCCTTCCACGGACGAACGATCACTGACGTCGCACTCTATCGCCACAGATTTGCGGCCCATCTTGGCTATCTCGCAAACCGCATCCTGCACTAACTTCTTGCGACGTCCCGTCGGTATTACATCCGCGCCTGCCCGCGCCAGCCCCTTCGCCAGGGTCAGTCCGATGCCTGAAGTGCCGCCGACGACCACGGCCGTTTTCGAATTGAGGTCCAGTGCTGGATATCCCATCGATCCAGGTTCTCTCCTCGGCAGGCGTTGAATTCTCGAGGAAGCAACCGAGTAGTTAGTATGCCGGAAACCCGGCCTGCGTCCTTCGCGTGAGAGCGGCTGCGGGAAGGCTTCACGATCTGGCGGGTGCCGTCCAGGTCCGTGCCTTGCCGCCGCCCACCAAGCGTACTGGTGATAACGCCGAAGGTGTTGTTAGCTGGTTGAAGTCCAGCCCCCCGGGTTCTTGGATGGACGGTGTCAGGGAGACGAAGCGCCAAAGTGCTTCTGCAACACCAGCGCAACCGTTCCGCGCAAACGCGCCATGCCGGGATCTGCTGCGGGACGGACCCGCGGGGGTTTGCCAGCCAGGACCGCCGCCGCCACTTCCGCCTCGATAGTTGGACCCACACGCGGCCATAAACGGGTGAACTCACCGACCACCACAATCTCTTCCGGCGCCAGCCCGGCCACTATAGATCGCATACCCCGGCCGATAGCATGCGCCATCTTTTCCAGCGCCTTGAGGGCGAGCGGGTCACCCGTTTCCGCCAGCATCATCAGATCCTCGAAAGTGATGCTCCCGGAATCTGCAGCGGACTCAGAGTAATAGCGTACGGCGGCCCGATTCGATCCAAGAATCTCCCAGCAACCCCGGCCCCCACAAGAGCACTGCGGGCCATCGGCATCGAGCGGCACGTGTCCGAACTCGCCGGCCACGCCATGTAGTCCTTTCGCCAGCTGATGATTCACGAACAAGCCAGTGCCGATGCCCTCCGACACCGTCACCACTACCATGTCGCGCACGATCTCCCCGCCGCCAAACCACACCTCGGCAAGAACACAGGCATTGGCGGCGTTCTCCATCTCCACCTGCATTCCCGTGGCTTCCTCAATTGGCTTCTTGAGATCGAATTCCGGCCATTTCAAGTTCGGCGCAAAAATGATTCGTCCTGTGCCTTCTTCCACTCGGCCGGGCAAACTGATACCCACCCCTTCGAAGACCAACTCCGGATGCGACTGCATCTGGTGCTGGATGGACGCCGCCAGCTTCGCCGCTGTTTTCGCGGGATGGTTGCAGGTTGGCATCGATTCCTGGGACAGAAACCGCCCGTTCACATCGGCCACAGCCACCGTACTCTGCTTGGGGCGCAGGTCCGCCACCACGATCGCGCGCCGTTCATTCAGGCGCAGAAAGGTAGGCCGGCGTCCGCGCGGCAATCGTCCCAAAGGTCCGTTCACCACCCACTTCTCACGAATCAATTGTTCGGTGATAAGCGACACGGTGCTTCTCTGCAGACCTGAGACTCGCGCCAGATCGGCGCGCGAAATCGGCTGGCGGCGCCGGATCAGGTTGAGAACAACTCCGCGGTTGATATCTCGAGCGGTTTCGCTTGAAGCAACCTGCGTGTTGGTAAAGTTGAGCCGTCTCATTCGATATTGCCGAGTACCGATTTTTCAGTTAATGCGGCAATCGTGCCGCATGGGCCGGCCCGGAATCGCAAACGTCAGTTCTTAAGGGAGCATTAAATTCGCGTCGCGAACTATATACCTAGGCCGCAAGGTGTCAAGGGGAAAATTTGAGGGGTAAAATTTGAGGGGAAAATTTGAGGCCGAAGCGGCCCATCACCGCGGCACTACCGGTATCACTTCAATGTAGTCCAAGGGCGCTCGCTCCTCCTGATCGGGAATCCCCTCGATCCGGATCACATCACCCGGACGCAACTCAAGTCCCTTGATCTTCCGTCGTACCGATGAATCCGCGCTAGGCGCTGGGCCTGGCAACACGTCATCCGCGCGCCATTGACCGACGACCCGATCTCCGATGAACACCCTGAATTGCGAGACGCCATGGCTGAGATCAAAGTATTCGACCTCTACCTGGTAGCGGCCAGCAGTACCTCGAAATGTCGTTTGTGCCGAGCATGATGGTGATGATTCCGGACACAGCACACCCTTGCCGCCCGAAGCCCCCTCCCAAGAGGCCGGTTCGAAGATCTGGTAACCCTTCAATTCCATCGCCTCCGCCTCTACCCGATTCGGATGATGTCCCACTCTTCCCTTTTCGTCGGCTATTCCGGAAATCCGATGGAACCACTCGTCGATTGCGTCGCGCCACACAATCGCGTGGCCCGATTGATACTCCAGCTGCGCCAGAACCTCCTTAAAGCGCTCATCATCGACGTGACCCTGCAGCGACCTCCACGTGGTCACAAAATCGTGCGCTTTCGACGCGCCCTGATAATGTGAGTCATAGATGGTCTGGATAACCGTCGTCCCCGAGTGCAACTTATACGTGTAGGGCACATGATGGAAAAACAGGACGAGCTCATCCGGGGTGTTGGCCAGCGGCTCATAGATTCTCTCAACCATCGGCGAATACTGTCCGACGAACCCCGTTCCTGTTGCGATGGTGCGGTCCATGCCAACCGCGTCAGGGTCTGCGCGAATCCACTGTCCCCAGCCATTGTGTTCCTGCGACTCGGGCGCCGGACCATAATGCGGACCGGTAATATTGGTCAGCGTCTGCAACCCGAGAACACCGGTGTAGCTTTCATAGGCATGCCACGATGCCAGCTGGATCTCGGGTACCTTCCGCACGACATGCGGATCATCGCCAAACGTGAGCTGCGTCCACTCCTCGGCAATCGCTTGCGAACTGAGATCCGGGTTCCAGGCCAGCCGTCCGAACCCGTACAAGTTGGCCATAGCAAGGTGGTTGGCCAGCCAGTTTGTGCTGAGCCCGACATTCGCGACGCCGACGTATCCTCCGGTCGGTCGATCAAAACTGTGGCCCGAGACAATATCCTTGACCGGCGTGTGCCGGCCGGCAACGCCCGTATCGAAGTCCAGAATCTCCTTCCACATCGGCACCAGGAACACCGTATGCCGCTGCTGGCCTGTGTATTCCTGGGTGATCTGCACTTCAATGGCTTCATTGGTGTTTTCCAGTCCACCGAACAATGGCGAAGCCGGCTCCCTTACCTGAAAATCGATGGGACCATACTTGATCTGCACAATCACGTTGTCGGTGAATTTCCCGTCCAGCGGATGAAAGATGTCATAGGCAGCCCGGGCGCGATCCGCCTTCAGATCATTCCAGTCTAGGTGGTGGTTGTAGACAAACGCACGATAGAAAACAACGCCACCGTGCGGCTTCAGCGCTTTCGCAATTACATTGGCAGCTTCCGCGGGAGTTCTTCCATACGCGGAGGGGCCCAGCTGGCCCTCGGAATCCGCTTTTACCACCACTCCTCCGAAATCCGGGATCTGCCGGTAAACCTCATTGAATTTTGCGCGCCACCAGTCAGCCACCCTCCTGTCCAGCGGATCGAACGTGTCCAACCCTCCCCCCTGCTTCGGCACGCTCACGTTCACCGCAACGCCCAGTTGCACGCCATACGGACGAAACACCGTAGCAATTCGCGCCAGTTGCGGAAGGAGAGTGGGATCGAGAATATGAAGATCGGCATTCACGTTACCGAGGTTGCATCCGTTAATTCCCACCGAGGCAAGCAATCTGGCATATTTCGCCGCCCGCGACAGGTCTGCGCGCACGTGTCGGTTCTCAAAAAAAATGGATTTGCCCGCGTAGCCGCGCTCGATCGATCCATCCAGGTTATCCCACTGATTTACCCACCTCACCGGCGCCGACGGCCTTTCGACTTCGTTAACCGCCGCGATGCGCTCACCCCGCGCAATTTTGCGCAACAACGCGAAGGTTCCATAGAGAACGCCGCGATCCGTGGCACCGGTAATGACAAGCGCCTTCTGGCCACCAAGTTGCGCAGACATCAGCGCGTAGGCATCCCCTTGCAAACCGGGATCGGGCCTGAATCCCGCCTCCAGCTGGCGAACCGTCTCGACCGTTCCCATGACAATCGCCGCTTCCCTAGGAGCTCCGGCGGTGACCCGCAACCTACGGCCCAGCATGCCCTGAACTCCCCCCAGGAGCTCCGCCTGCGCGGTTTGCAAGAGCGGCGAATGGTTGAGAACAACCACTACCTGGGGCAGGGATGAATATTGGGTAGCCACTGCGGGATCGAGTCGCGCATAGCGCAACCACCCATCCGCACCGTTCTCGGCGAGCCCGGCGGAAATAAGAAGAAACAGAACTCCCAGGAGAGGACTAATTCGTTGCATCACGGTTGATCTTGGCGTCGCTTCTTCCCGTTACATTCGTTTGAGCCTCAAACTAACGCGAAAGCCTATTGGCCTGCCCTGGGATTGTCAACCCGGAACAATCGCGGAAATCGCGGAACAATCGCTGCCGCGACGGTTGATCGAAGATCAGCCTGAAGAAACCGGCGTAGACGGCGAACTCCGGCTCGTACTCTGCAAGGTTCCTGGTAAGATACCCTTTTAATTTGACGATCAAACTTAAGAGAAATTAGTCTGGACTGCTCTAGTTGCTCCCCTGACGGCAGAATGCCGCCCTTCCATCAGTAAGAGAATCGGGCGACATTGGAGCGAATGTTGAACTTCATCCACGACAACTTCTTGCTCGACTCCCGCACTGCGCAGCGCCTTTATCATCAGTACGCTAAATCGCAACCAATCATCGATTATCACTCGCACCTTCACGCGGCCGATGTCGCCATCAACCGTCGCTTCGAGAACCTGTTCGAGATCTGGCTTGAGGGTGATCACTATAAATGGCGGGCCATGCGCGCTAACGGCATTTCCGAGCGACTCTGCGCCGGCTCCGCTTCACCCCAGGAAAAGTTTCTCGCTTGGGCGCACACGGTTCCACACACATTGCGCAACCCGCTCTACCATTGGACCCACCTCGAACTGAAGCGCTATTTCGATATCGACGATTTGCTCAACGATCGAACCGCAGAATCCATATGGCAGCGCGCCAACAAGCAGTTGCAGACTGACGAATTCACTGCGCAGAACATCCTTCGGAAGTTCCAGGTCCGCGTAATCTGCACCAGCGACGATCCTGCCGACTCGCTCGAGCATCATATTGTCATTAACTCCCGGGACCTTGGGTTTCGTATTTATCCCTCGTTCCGCCCGGACAAGTCGCTTCTCGTGGACCAGCCCGATCTTTTCAATCCATGGGTTGATCGGGTTGAGGCCGCGTCCAACGTCGATGCTTCGAGCCTTGCTGGATTACTCCGTGCTCTCGACGTTCGGCATGCTTATTTCCATGACAACGGGGGCCGCATCTCGGATCACGGCCTGCCCCGTTGCTATGCGAATCCCTGCTCTGAAACCGAAGCCGCTCAAATTTACGCCCGCGCACGTGCGCGCTGTGGCGCATCACCGGTTGAGCAGGAGCGCTTCGCGTCTTTCATGATGGTTTACTTCGGCCATCTCGATGCCAAGCGCGGCTGGACCAAGCAGCTTCACCTCGGTCCGATTCGCAACCTCAACACGCGCAAACTTTCTGAACTCGGGCCGGATACGGGCTTTGACTCCATTGGCGACTTCCCGCAAGCGCTAGCGCTTTCCGCATACCTTGACCGGTTGGAGGCGGAGCACGCTCTGCCGCGGATGATCATTTACAACAGCAATCCGGCAGATAGCTATGTTTTCGCGACTGCGGCCGGTAACTTCCAGGATGAGTCTACGGCGGGAAAAATTCAGTTCGGCAGTGCCTGGTGGTTTCTTGATCAGAAAGAAGGAATCGAAAGGCAACTGAACGTACTCTCAAGCGTCGGGTTGCTTTCCCGATTCGTAGGCATGGTCACCGATTCGCGCTCTTTCATGTCGTTTCCCCGACATGAGTATTTCCGGCGCGTGCTCTCGAACCTTCTGGGAAACGACATGGAGAAAGGCGATCTTCCGAACGATGAAGCTCTCGTTGGCGGGATGGTTCGGCGTATCTGCTTCCAAAATGCCCGTGACTATCTTGGCCTCGAGTTGGCTCCCTCGGCATCGCCGTCAGACACTGCAGCCATGGCACGAACCACCTGAGGCCGAGGAGGTTTCTGAGCTGTCGGATTCTGCAGTTGCTACCAGTTGTGCATCGTGCCGTCGAGCCGCCGGTTCACCGGCAAATATGCGCGTTGATATGGATACTTCGCGGCCAGTTCCTCGTTGATATCCACCCCGATCCCCGGTTTTTCTCCGGGATGCATGATCCCGTGCTCGAATTGGTAGGCGTGGGGAAATACCGCATTGGTCTCGTCCGTGTGCTTCATGTATTCCTGAATCCCGAAATTGTGAACACTTAAGTCGAAGTGCAGCGCCGCTCCCATGCAGACCGGACTGAGGTCCGTCGCGCCGTGTGATCCGGTTCGCACCTGGTAGATTTCCGCCAGGTTCGCGATCCGCCTTAAGTGAGTGATGCCTCCCGAGTGCACCACCGCGGTTCGAATGTAATCAATCAACTGCTCCTGGATCAGTGTCTGGCAATCGAAAATGGAGTTGCAAACCTCGCCTACCGCCAGCGGTGTAGTCGTGTGCCGACGAATCAATCGAAAGCTCTCCTGCAACTCCGCGGGGGTTGGGTCTTCCATCCAAAACAGGTGGTAGGGCTCCAGCGACTTCCCTACTCTTGCCGCTTCTATAGGCGTCAAACGGTGATGGACGTCGTGCAGCAAGTGCGGCTCGGGTCCGAACTCCTTCCGCAAGCGTGCGAACAAGGTCGGAATGAAATTCATGTACGCTTCCGACGACCACCGGCTCTGAGGTGGCGCATTCTTCTCCGCCGGCTCGTAGTAGAACGATCCGCGGCCAACACCATAGGTACTCGGCAGGCCCGGAATCCCCGACTGAGCTCGTATGGCCTTGTATCCAGCCTTTTGATACTGCGCGACGGCTTGAACCGTCTCTTCGATTCCTACCCCGCTCGCATGCCCGTAGACGAGGACCGTCTCGCGCGACGCGCCACCGAGCAGCTGATACAGCGGCGCGTTCAATGATTTGCCCTTGATGTCCCACAAAGCCGCATCCACGGCCGCAATCGCCGACATGGTTACCGGACCGCGCTGCCAATACGCTCCTTTATAGAGATACTGCCAAGTATCTTCGATCCGCCGCGCATCACGCCCGATCAGCAGCGGCACCACGTGATCGCTGAGATAACTGGCCACTGCAAGTTCGCGTCCATTAAGAGTCGCATCGCCCAGACCGTAAACTCCGTCTTCTGTCATTACCTTTAGGGTTACGAAGTTTCTGCCTGGACAACAGACGATTACTTTGGCGTCAACAATTTTCATTTTTCAGAGTTCCGAGTGGCACGGCCGATTCTGATCCGCATCAGTCCTACTCCGGAAGCGTCGACTCGCCGGTTATGGTGAACTGCGTTTCAGCGCCTCCTGTCCTCCCTAGCCCGGCGCGCGACACCGGCTGCCCGCCGCCTATCCACACTTGCACTTTCCCGGGCAGAATGCGGTGCGTGCCCGCCTCGTCGACGACGCCAAGTTGCCGGTTCGTCAAATCGAACGTCACTGTCTTTGTCTGACCCGGTTCAAGATGCACACGCTGGAAGCCCTGCAGAGCGCGCAAGGGAGCACCAGGGACACCAGGGTGCGCTAAGTAAAGTTGGACAACTTCATCCCCGGCCAGTCTGCCGCTATTCGATACATCGACGGTGACGCTGACGGACCCGTCGGCCGGAACACTCGGCTGATTCACCTTCGCGTTCATGTAGGTAAATGAGGTGTAGGTCAATCCATAACCGAATGGGTACAACGCCTCGCCGGCGAAATACCGGTAGGTGCGCTTCGCCATGGCATAGTCTTCAAAAGCAGGCAGCTGATCTACTGATTTGTAGAATGTCACCGGCAAGCGTCCGCTTGGACTGAAATCGCCGGCGAGCATTTCTGCGATCGCAGTCCCGCCTTCCTCGCCCGAATACCATGCGTCCACGATCGCCGGCAGCTTCTCGTCAGCCCAATTCACCGCGATGGCACTTCCTCCCATCAGGACCAGCACCACAGGTTTTCCCATGGCGTACACGCGCTCGAGCAATTTCTGCTGGGGAGCGGGCAGGTCGATTGTGGTTCGATCGCCTCCCGCAAAGCCTTCCGCGTCCACCTTCATTTCTTCGCCTTCGATTCTGGGTGAGAGCCCCATCGCCATCACAACCAAGTCTGCTCTTCGTGCCGCGTCCACCGCATCCTGCTGGGCTTTCCCGAGGAGGCCCCAAATCAGGCGAGCCTCCGACCCGCGAATCAACTGGAAGTACTCGATCTTTATCGGATAAGCATGGCCCGCTTCGAGGTGCAGCTGTTTTGTCTGGTTTGTTGCTGGCCGATGCCGTGTCCAGTCCTCGACGATAAGGTTTCCGTCCAGCCATACGCGATAGCCGTCTTCTCCGGTAAATCCGATCAGGTAGTCTCCTGTTTTTGGCGGCACGACGACACCCGCCCAGCGCACTGAGAAGTTGCGTACCAGCTCCGATGTGACACCAGAATATGCCCACTCGAAATTGACGTTCGCATCCGTCCGCGACATCGTTGGCGTACCCTCGAGCTTTGGGTTCGAGTAATATTCCGCCTTCAGCCCGTGTTGCTTGCGATCGACGCCCGTGAAGAGAGCGTCCGATGGAACCGCTTCCGTTGCAGGGCCGGTTAAACCAGTTCCTTTGACATACACCACATTCGAGCCTGCGAATCGCTTCTTGATGCCCGCCAGGAGGGTGACCGGTTTCGAGGGTGTCCCGTTGTAGTTTCCAACCAGCGCGTCGACACTATCGGCGTTCGGCCCCAGCACGGCGATATTCTTGTAAGTCTTTTTCAGCGGCAGGAAATCGTTCTGGTTCTTCAGTAGCACGAGCGATTCCCGAGCTGCCTGTAGGGCCAACTGACGGTGCTCTTGGGTATCGTTTTCTGCAGCCGTGATCTTCGACCAGGTCACCATCGGCGGAGGATCGAACAGCCCCAGTCGAAAGCGCGCCGAAAACAACCTCCGCAAGGCCCCATCGAGTACGGACTCGGGCAGAATGCCCTGCTGCACTGCCTTCTTCAGCGCATCTTTTTCGGATTTCACGCGCTCCTGGGGAGGCACGCCGCAAATCAGATCTGTTCCGGCGCGGAAAGAAGCCGCGGCTGCCTCTTCAAGCGTTTTCGTATAGTGGTGCCCCGCGAAGATATCTGTCACCGCCCCGCAATCGGAAACTACATATCCTTTAAAACCCCAGTCACCCCGCAGATGGGTCTTCAGGAGATCGTTATTCGCACATGCCGGCTGACCATTCAAGGAGTTGTACGCGCACATCACCGACTCGGCTTTCGCATCCATTAACGTCGCGTGAAAAGCCGGAAGATATGTGTCTTCCATGTCGTGCTTCGAGGCAATTACATCCACAATATGACGCGTCGTCTCGGGACCGCTATGCACGGCGAAGTGCTTGGGAGTCGCCACCGTCTTCAGATATTTTGAGTCGTCTCCTTGCAATCCACTCACAAAAGCCATGCCCAGGCGGGAAGTCAGGTATGGATCCTCTCCATACGTCTCCTGTCCTCTTCCCCAACGGGGGTCGCGGAAGATATTGATATTGGGCGACCATACCGTCAAACCGCGGTACCAATCGGTCGATCCATCCGAGTGCATCCGTTCAACGTACTTGGCGCGAAACTCAGTGCTGATCACGTCTGCAATCTGGCGCAGGAGCGGCTCATCGAACATGGCTGCCATTCCGATGGCTTGGGGGAAGACCGTCGCGTTACCCGCGCGCGCCACGCCATGCAGGCCTTCATTCCACCAGTCATACTGAGGAACACCCAATCGCGGAATCGCGTCGGCCGTATGACCAAGCTGCGACACTTTTTCCTGCAAGGTCATGCGCGAAACGAGGTCGTTTACTCGCTCCTCGACTGGCAACTGCGGATTCTTGTAGGCACTCTGTTCTGCTTGCTGCGCCCACTGCGGCAGGCAAAGCAGAGAGCAGATGAACGGAATGATGGGAAAAGTCAGCTTCTTCATGTTCCTCACCAGCATCGTGAACACAGAACTACTTCTACTTCGCCTGGGCGGTGCGGATCACGGCTTCAAAGGCCGGTTTCTCCACGCCACGGCGGTCGAAGAGAAGTGGATAATCCGTTCTTCCCCGAACCGGCCAGTTATTGCGCCACGAATCCGCATCCGTAACGCCCCAGAAGGTCACCCGCCGAATGGCTTTCTGATGCTTCAGGAATAGGGCGAAAAGGTCTGCGTATCTCTTCGCAAGCGCCTGTTGGACTGAGTCCGGCAGGCCATTCGGGTAGGGATTCAATGCCGGTGTATTCTCCGCGTTCGGGTTTGGCTCCGCTGCCGGCTCCTTCGTCACACGGGGCAATACCGTGATGTCCAGTTCCGTAATGTTCACATTCACGCCAAGCTTCTCAAACGCCACAATCGACTCATCCTGTTGTTGTGGGGTGGGCCAATCCAGGGTGTCATGGCCTTGCAGGCCCACGGCTGTCACCGGAATTCCTGCCTTCATCAGTTTATTGAGCAGCGCCACGGCCCCCTTCCGCTTAGCTTCGTTTTCGAGCGAGTAATCGTTGTAGTAGAGCTCGGCCTTGGGGTCGGCTTCATGCGCAAACTGGAATGCCTTCTCGACGTAGTCGGCGCCGATGATTGTCATCCAAGGCGACTGGCGCATGGTCCCGTCTTCATTAAGCGCTTCGTTCACCACGTCCCAGCCGTGAATCCGTCCTTGATATCGCCCTACCACAGTGTGGATATGGTCTCGCATCCGCTTGAGAAGCAGGTCACGAGTGACCGGATTTCCCTTTTCGTCTTCGAAAACCCAATTCGGCGTCTGCTTATGCCAAATCAGCGTGTGGCCTATCACGACCATGCGATGCCTCTCACCAAACTCGACATAGCCATCGGCGGCTCGGAAGTCGAAAACATTGGGCTGAGGATGTACGAGTGTCCACTTCAACATGTTTTCTGGCGTAATGGAGTTGAACTGTGACTCGATAAGTTTTATTCCGCGGCTGTCTTCCCCGGAAATCTGGGCGCGATTGACGGCCGCACCCACCAAGAACGAATTCTTGAATGCGTCCTTCAGCGTTGTTTGTGCGAAGAGAACGAATGACCAACTAGCAAGAGCGGCGGCGATGACGGACCTCAGCGTCTTGTTCATGGGGTGTCCATCGGCATGGCTCGAAAGGCAAGCATCGGCTTCAGTCTGTTTAGTTGCGGCCGTGAACTATATCACGAGAAAAAGCGATTCGCGACGACCGCGCAAAACAACACGCAGCCGGACATGCTATGCTTCGGCGCATGCTGCCCCCTGGCTTAGCTTCGTCACTCCTGGTTCTCGCCCTCCTGGTTCCGCCGCTCGATGCCCGGGTCACTCGTGTCGAGATCTCTTCCCGCACAGATGTTTGGAACGGTAGGGCGTTGGGCGACGCAGGGACCTATGAGCGCATCATCGGGCGCGTCTACTTTTCGCTTCCGGTGGCCAATCCACACAACCTGCGGATCGTCGATCTCAGCAACGCTGTGACCTTGATGAACGGCGAGGTCGAGGTCTCTTCCGACTTCATTGCCGTCCGCCCGAAGGACGCAAAGAGGGGCAATGGCTCGTTGCTTTTGGAGGTGCCCAACCGCGGTCGCGCACGCATTATTGCTCTTGCGGATGGTGGGGACTTCGATCTTAAGAGCGACGCGGGAGATGCTTGGCTGCTGCGTAACGGCTTCACCGTCGTGAGCCTCGGTTGGCAATGGGATGCTGACGGTCCCGACGCACTGCGTCTCTCTGCGCCTGTCGCGAAAGAAAATGGAAAGGCCATCACCGGTCTGCTGCGTGGCGATCTGATGCCCTCGAGGGTGATGCCGGAGATTCCGCTGGGACACCTTATTCTCGGTAATATCGGCGGGCTTGAATACCCGGTCGCCGCACCGGACGATCCCCTCAATGTGCTGACGGTCCGGGACTCCCGAGACAGCCAACGTACCCTCATTCCTCGCACGGAGTGGCAGTTCGCTCATACCGTGAATGGCAAGCTCACCCTGAGCAACCGATATATCCACCTGAACAGTGGTTTTCAACCCGGCAAAATATACGAATACGTTTATGTTGTCACTGACCCGGTCGTAGCCGGGGCCGGCTTCGCCGTCATACGCGATTTTGCGTCCTATGCCAAGCACACACCCGATGCCATCACTCCGGCAGCGCGGGTCTACGGCGAGGGCATTTCGCAGAACGGACGCTTCCTGCGCGACTTTCTTTATCAGGGCTTCAACACCGACGAAGACGGAAGAATGGCGCTCGATGGCGTGCTTGCCCACGTTGCGGGGGCGGGCCGCGGCAGCTTCAACTACCGTTTCGCGCAGCCGTCGCGGGACGCGCAGCCCACTTCGTCGGTCTTCTTCCCCACCGACATCTTTCCCTTTACTGATGAATCTGAGATCGATCCTCTGACGGCAGAGAAAGGCGGATTGCTCGACCGCGCCGCGGCGGACAAAGTCGTACCCAAAATCTTCTTCTCCAACACATCCTACGAATATTGGGGCCGAGCCGCTGCTTTGCTTCATACCAGCCCGGATGGACAACAGGACGCCGCTATCTCGGAGAATGTCCGCATCTATCACTTCACTGGCTTGCAACATTTCTCCGGCCCGTTCCCTCCGGAAAAGGGCAAAGGCGACCTGCTCGGACAGCAGCCGCAATCGCCCATCCCGGTGAAATATTTTTGGCGAGCCATGATCTCGAACCTGGACGCGTGGGTACGCAACAACACCCTTCCGCCCGCCAGCAGTTATCCCAAGATTGCGAACAGAACCCTCGTGCCTCTGAGAGATTACGCGTTGCCGGCGATCCCCGCTGTGCACCGTCCGCACGAAGCAAATGCGGCCTATCGTCTCGACTTTGGCCCAAGGTGGCGGGACGGAATTCTAAGCCTCCAGCCGCCCAAGGTCGGTCAGGCCTTCCCCGTCCTGGTGCCCCAAGTCGATGACGATGGAAACGAACGTGACGGTGTGCGCATGCCCGAGATCACAGTTCCTCTGGCAACCTACACCAGTTGGAATCTCCGCGATCCTTTGACCGGCGCACCCGATCAGCGTGTCTCGTTCGAGGGGTCCTACCTCCCATTTCCCAGGACTGCCGTTGAGCGTCAAAAGCTGGGCGATCCGCGCAAATCGATAGCGGAACGCTATTCCGGTCGAGAAGACTACATCCGGCGATACGCAAACGCAGTGGACGATCTGATAGGGCAACGCTGGATTCTGCCAGAAGACCGCGAGACGTTGCTGCGGCGAGGCGAGGAAGAATGGGCCGAGGCCGCAAAATGAGGCTTCAACTTCCCCATTTGTTCTTGCCGTTGTGACTAGGGAGCCTCCTCCAGGCACTTTCTCGGCTAAACATCTTTCAGTTGGCTCTCATCCATTCCGAAATAGTGGCCCAGTTCCTGAACCACGGTCCGGCGGATTTGTTCGCAGATTTCGGCGTCGCTGGAGCAAACCGCTTAATGTTTTTCCGGTAAAGCACGATGTAATCAGGGCCCGTCGGCAGGTTAAATGTGCTCTTCTTGGTCCTAGGCACGCCATGGAACAGGCCGAGAAGCGGCTGCGCTTGCGGTCCCGACTGTGTTGACGGCTGGTTCGGGGGGACATCCTCTACCAGAACCGCGACATTCGAAATGCAGCGGCGAAATTCTCCTGGAAGCGAGTCGAGCGCCGCTTCGACTATCCGGACGAAATGCTCGCGCTTCATAAACCCTCCGTACTACTGCGGAGGTATGCCGCTCTTGGTAACCAGGTACACGGCAAAACTTCCCAGCCAGTGGCCACCCTCGTAGTGCTCGCCCGTGACGGCCGCCAATCCCGCCCGCCTGTGCATCTCGGCTGCCGCCTGGATTACTTTGCGCCGCTTGTCGCCTTCCGGTAAGCCCGCGCGCACGCCCTCCAGCATCCACGCACGACTCAGGTTTAGGCCATCCAAGTGAGCTAACTTGGGATCGCTGGGATCAGGCGAGACGACTGGCGGTAACCAGTTGCCGCTCTTTGCCAAGGAGATTTGGGGCAGAAAAACTTGCAACCAGCGAGCAAAATCACGGCTCGGCAGCACACGCCGCATCACGTCTGCCTCGCCGAGACAAGGCGAAAGGAAATCCTCGCCGGAGGGCTCATAGGCCAAAGGGCAGTTCTTGTCGCTAAGATAGAATTGCCGGGCTTTCGATCGCACCTGTGCAGCAAATTTTTCATCGCCTCCCCCCCGCGCATAATCGAGCATCAGGCCGAGGGCAAAGGCGGTCTGATCATGCTCGCCGATCCGCACAGGATTCGGGAGCTTGGGCAGCCAGAGGTTCAGCCGTTCCAGTGCTGCTTCTTCCAGGGGGCGGAGATTGGCGGCCATTTTTTGGGCTTGAGGATCGTCCCATTGCCTGAGTTCCGCTACCAGTTGCAATAGCCAAGCCAGCCCATAAGGGCGCTCGAAGCTGGCCCGTCCTTCTCCTCGGAGATACGCCGCCTCTTGCACGATGTGTTCTCGAGTCAAGCTCTGGCGCAGTGCTTCGCGGGCAGACCGGACAAAGCCGGCGTTAGGAAAAGTTTTGACGAGCCGCACCAGCAACCAGTGCCCGTGTACGGAAGAATGCCAGTCGTAACAGCCGTAGAACGTGGGTGTCAGTTTCCTGGGCGGAGCCACATCCCGATCGCCGTTCAAGGTATGGCTGATCTTATTGGGATACTCTTTGTGGACACAGGCGAGTGCGAGATTCGCAAAGCGCTCAGCAGCCTTGATGTCGAAATCAGCAGTTGTATCGCTGGCTAGTGCGCGAGTCGAGAACAGAGCTAAAATTACGCCGAAAATTATGCCGAGGGTGGGTTTCATCGACTCATACTGTAGACGAACTCGGCCGCTCTGGCGAGATCTGCCCATGCCACGGTTTTCAGCAAACGCACCCGCACTATGGGTGGCGCGATGTTATCCTTGAATCATTACGAATCCACAAGGCTGTAGCCGATCATGTCCGATCCAACCACAAAATCTCCGGCGGGCGAAACTAACGAATCGTTCGGCAACATCCTTTCGCAATTCGAGCAGGGCCATACAGCCAAAACATCGGAAGGCAGGCGAGAGGGGACAGTTGTCTCCGTGTCCGCGGAGTCAGTGATTCTCGACATTGGGTTCAAGACAGAAGGCGTCTTGCCGCGATCGGAGTTTCCCAGCGATCGTGAGGCGCCGAATCCCGGGGACAAGCTGCAGGTTACGATCAAGGGCCGCGATCCGCAGGGCTATTACCAGCTGACTCGCAGCCAAGCAGCTCGCCCAACCGACTGGGCGGCACTGGAGAAGGCCTTTAACGACAGGACCACGATCATCGGTATCGTGACAGGAATCGTGAAAGGTGGGCTGAACGTTGACGTGGGAGTACGCGCGTTCATGCCGGCTTCGCGAAGCGGCGTGCGTGACGCGTCGGAGATGGAGAAGCTGATCGAGCAGGAGATTCGCTGCCGTATTATAAAACTCGACGCCGCCGAACAAGACATTGTGGTGGATCGTCGCATTGTGGCGGAGGAGGAAGAGCAAGCCGTCAAGCAACAGCGTTACTCGGAATTGAAGGAAGGGGGCCCGGTAAACGGCACCGTTCGCAGCCTCACCGACTACGGGGCCTTCATCGACATTGGCGGTGTGGACGCCTTGCTGCATGTGAGCGACATTTCATGGGCCCGAATCAATCAACCGTCGGACGTTCTCACAATAGGACAGACGATCGAGGCAAAGGTTCTGAAGGTTAATGCCGAGAAGGGGCGCATATCAGTGGGAATCAAGCAACTGCTGCCGCATCCGTGGGATTCGGTTGCGGGCAAGTACAAGACTGGAGAACGCGTTCGCGGACGGGTGACTCGCGTGACCGATTTCGGAGCATTTGTGGAGCTGGAGCCCGGCGTCGAGGGATTGATTCACGTTTCGGAAATGTCGTGGGTCAAGAAAGTGCGAAAAGCGAGCGACCTAGTTAAGCCCGGTGAAACGGTGGAAGCCGTGATCCTGGGAGTCAAAACCGACGAGCGGCGGATTTCGTTGGGGCTGAAGCAGGCGTTAGGTGATCCGTGGGTGGATGCCGCACAAAAGTTTAAGGCCGGGTCGGTGGTAGAGGGCCACATCACAAGCCTCACGAAATTCGGGGCATTTGTGCAGCTAGCCGAGGGTGTTGAAGGCATGATCCATGTGAGCGATATTAGCGCGGAAAAGCGGATCAACCACCCACAAGACGTGCTTAGACTCGGGCAATCATTAAAAGCACAGGTGCTCGAAGTCGATCAAGATAAACGCCGCCTGAAACTCGGAATAAAGCAGCTGGTGCCGACCGATATTGACGAATATCTCGCCGAACACAAGGAAGGGGACGTTGTAAGCGGCCGCGTGATTGAGGTTTCGGGGATCTCGGTGCGGGTGGAACTGGGCGAAGGAATTCAAGCGCGATGCCGGGTCTCGGCGGAAGAGAGCCGGGTGGATACTCCGGCGGCAGATCGGACCGGAACCAACGCAGACTTGGCTTCGCTCAGTACGATGCTCGAGGAGCATTGGAAAAGGGGCGCCGTTGCGCAATCATCGAAGCCCCCAGAGGTCCGCAGCGGACAAGTTCGTAGTTTTCGAATCACGAAGTTGGACCGGCCGGCGAAGAAGATCGATCTCGAACTGGCTTAGCCATTCCCGCGCACCAGCATCGTGCGCGCCGGGAGTCCAAGAAGCAGCAGAATCTCCTTCGAGTTGTTGATTACGGAGGGGAGGTTCATCGCTTAGAATGCCAGCCAATGACTCCGGCTGCCACGATCAGCAATTCTGCATTAGAAGGCTCATGGGGCCCCAGCTTAGGGGTGGAGTTCCCCAAAGGTTTTCTCTGGGGCGTCTCGACCGCGGCGCACCAGGTGGAAGCGGAAAACAAAGACAATCAGTGGTACGACTGGGAAGCCGCAGGACGCATCGAGTCGGGTGAACGTTGTGGCCTTGCTTGCGATTGGTGGAACAATGCCGAGCGCGATTTTGATCTCGCCCGCGACCTGGGTCTGAATGCCCTACGGCTCTCCGTCGAATGGAGGGCCTTGAGCCGCAACCAGGGCAATGGAACGGAGAAGCATTGCAGCGATACCGGCAGATGCTGCAAGACCTTCAGCAACGCGGCATTCAACTGATCGTCTGTCTGCACCATTTCACCCATCTGAAATGGTTTGAGCGGCAAGGTGCCTTCCTCGGGCCCAACGCAGTTGAAATTTTCGAGCGCTTTGCCCGGACAGTGGTGGGCGAATTAGGTGATCTCTGCAGATATTGGGTGACCTTCAACGAACCCGATGTTTTCGCCGCGCGCTGGGTTATGTTCTGGGAGAAGTTTCCGCCCGGGCGGAAAGGGGAAATAGGGACGTCGTTGCGCGTCGTGAATGCCATGGCGCAGTGCCATGCGCACGCTTATCGCCCAATTCATGAACTCCACTACCATGCGCTGGTCGGTTGGGCTCACAATTACGGGGTATTTGAACCGTCGAATCCCTGGTTTGCGCCCGTTCGTTGGATAGCCGGACTCCTAAGTCAGCTTTTCAATGAGAGTTTTCTCGCCGTAGTTGAGAGGGGCCGGCCTGCCTTTCCATTTAATCTCACCAATCGGAACTTCCGGAACGCGAAGGAGACCTGCGACTTTGTGGGCTTAAACGTTTACAGCGGGTTTCACGTAGCGTTCAGCCTTAAACATCGATCTCGGCTCTTCGGAAATGTCTTCGTACCCGAGCACGTTCCTCAAGGTGATAGCGGTGTCGAAAAGCCGTACGGAGAGGCCTTCCCTGGCGCGATCAGGGTAGCTGTTCGGCGTGCAGCCCGGCTCGGTAAGCCATCTACATCTTAGAAAATGGCGTTCCCGATGCTGAGGACCGCGTCCGCCCCTGGCTCATCATCAATGTAATTCAGGAACTACATAGGTTGATTGAGGAAGGCAACGATATTCGGGGTTACTTCCATTAGACACTTACCGACAACTTCGAGTGGAGTGAAGGCTGGAAACTGAAATTCGGCCTGGGCGCGCTCGAGCCTTCGACTCAACAGCGGCCGCCTATATAGCGCAAGCGCGCGCGCGCGAACGGAATCTCTGCCGACCTGATGCAGCAATTCTCTTCTGCTACTCCCGAGAAGCAACAATCTGTTTAAGTTTCCGAGTGCCAGTACTGGTGGTCACGCAGAAAGAAGCTCTCGTTCCGAGTATGCAAGGCAGTGTTCAAAAACAGGCGCACCAGCTTGAAATGCCCCATCTTCATGAACCTGCGGTTGGTCGTCAGCACACAGCCTGACACGATTCTGAACCTTCTGGGCGCAACCTTCTGGCTGAGCAGGTAATCCTCGGCATAGAGTGCCTGTTCGTGAAATCCTCCCAGCGCATGGAACCGGGCTCTGTCAAAGAGCATGAACATGCCCGTACTGAACGGCTTGTAGACTCGCGACAATTGCTGCATGAGATTGTTGCCCGAGTACAGGATGCGGTCCCAAGCCGATCCCGTCGGGCAGGCAATATTGGTCGTGACGCAATGCAGGTTCTTGCGTTTCATTAATTCCACAGCCCTCCGCACCAGAGTCGGATCGGAAAGTTCTATATCCGCGTCGATGAAAAGGACGTAGGGAGTGCACGCAAGGCGCGCTCCGGCATTTCTACCCACGGAAGGAAGCCCGCCAGCGATAACTTCGATATCGAGCCAGCGACGGTAGCTTCGTGCGATTTCAGGAGTAGCGTCGTTGGAATTGGCGTCAGCCAGGTACACTTTCGTAGTCGGCATCGGCTCGTAATCCTGCAGAAGCAAAGAGGTCAGCAAATGCGGGATCAGCTTCGCCTCGTTCTTGGCCGGAATCACGATCGTCAATTCGCTCATAGCATTCATGGATTGTTACTCCTTCCCCACCTACAGTTATGTAAGTCGCTTTCTCCTGAGTCCAGCTTCCGGTATTGAAGTATTCAATTCCACCTGATGATCTCTGCAGAGCTTCATGGGTATGGCCGCAGAAAACGCGCTGCGCGCTACGAGCCCGGCCGTGCGCCAAAGCCTCAGCGTCTACTTTGGCGGACAGGCGCAGCCACACGGCATCAAACCTCTCCAGAAAGCCGACGATTCGTTTGTGCCCAAACGAGACCTTCTGCAGGCCATGATGAAATCCGGTTAGGAAACTGCTGAGAAAGCGGTTGTTCACGAGGAGACGATCAAATTGGTGGCCATGAATTGCCAGGTGCCGGATGCCGCGGTAATTCCACTGGTATTCCTGGTATACCTCAATTCCAACCAGGTGCGACATTACGTCCGATAGGCCGTAGTCATGGTTGCCTTCGACCCAGACAACCTCCACACGTCGTTTGGGATTCGAGAGCTTTCGGATATAGCTAAGGAAACGCCAGTGTTCTTTCTTGAGGCGACGAAAATTCAGGTCGCAAAAAATGTCTCCCCAGAGAATGAGACGGCGAAAGGAGATCGCCTTCAGCGTCTGCAGAGCAGCCTCGGCACGGCTTACCTCCGACCCCAAGTGCAGATCGGAAAGGATCACGTGTCGAAACACGGTGTCGTCATGCCTTCTATTTAACAGCATCCCTGTTAAAGCATGGTGAATTCTGGGTGAAAAGAATTTCAAAGGTAACTGCGGCATGACCAATTATTAAAATAATCAAATATTCATGGCTGTGAAACAGTTTGGTGGACAAAGAAAAGGCTCAGGACAGCTCGTTCGACGTTTCCTGGCCTTCCCGAGCTGTTACTCCGTTGCTGCGCGCCGTCTCGAAACGGTATCCGATTCCTCGCACCGTCTTGAGGTAAGTGGGATTTTCGGGGTCGGGCTCCAACTTCTCGCGCAGACGTCTGACATAGACGTCGACCGACCGAACCGTCACGAATTGCGCGTCGCGCCACACTGCTTCCAACAATTGATCGCGGGAGAAAGCCCGCCCCGGATGCCGCGCCAGGTAGTCGAGCAGTCGGAACTCCGTTGCAGTCGTGGGTACGACCCTGCCAGCAACAGAAAGGGTCATCGCAGCGCTGTCAATCTCGATCGCTCCCACCCTAGTAACATAGGAGGTGAGCGCGGGCTCGAATCTTCGCAGCACGGCTTTTACTCGTGCCACTAGTTCGTGCGGACTAAAGGGCTTGGTAATATAATCGTCGCCGCCCAATTCCAATCCCAGGATGCGATCCTGCTCACCGGTCCTCGCTGTCAGGAAAACGACCCCTGCTTTCGAAAGCGTCGGCGACTCTCGAATACGGCGACAGAGGTCCAGACCGTCTCCCCCGGGCAGCATGATGTCCAGCAGGAAGAGTGAGGGCTGTGCCTTCTCCCCTTCACGGATCACGTCGGTCGTTGTAAAAAAAGCGCGAACCCGATACCCCGACCGTTGGAGGTGATGACAGACCAGGCGAGAGATATCGCCGTCATCCTCTACCACGAATATGAGCTGGCTCATAGGGACTCCGTGATCCTTGCGGTTACCAATCCTGCGAGCGAGGCATTTCCCAGCTGGAAGCGAGTAGCATTGTTGACCTTTGTGTTGAGGCTAACGCAGCCATGTTACAGGACGGTTAATTTCCCCTGGCACGAACCAATTCGGAAACCTCTGCTCGCATAAGCGATACAGTCGGTTTCCACGCAGTTTTTAATCGGGTATTCATCTGCTGTTAACCGTATCGCCACACACCGGCTGTAAGCTCCTACCACTTCCATCGGTGAGGAGGAATTCACGTGCTGAATCATTTCTCTCCCCTAACTAAGCTGATGTTGCTGGGGTTGTTTGTTCAACTGTCTGCTTGCATAGCAACGGCGCAGAACTCCCGGCCAACCATCCAACACGTTCTTCTGATCAGCGTGGACGGCCTGCATGCGCTTGACATTGCGCGCTACATTGAAGCTCATCCTGGCTCGGCTTTAGCCGAACTGTCCCGTCACGGAGTTACCTTCTCCAATGCATACACACCCGGGAATTCGGATTCTTTCCCGGGTCTTCTGGCACTCGTGACTGGTGGCTCGCCCATCAGCACCGGACTTTTCTATGACGTCAGTTATGACCGCACTCTTTTCGACCCCACGAACGCCCTGTGCGTGGGCACTGCCGGCAACAGGATGGTCTTTGACGAAAGCATCGACCTGTACCAGGCAAACAACGTCTCGCTGAATGTGCTCGATCCCACCAAACTGCCGCGGCGTCTGGTGAGGGGTAAGTGCGTGCCTTTGTATCCGCACAGTGCACTGGAGACCAACACCATCTTCGAAGTGGTCCGTGCCGCAGGCGGGCACACCGCGTGGGCGGACAAACATCCTGCCTATGATCTAGTAAATGGCCCTTCCGGCACGGGTGTGGAAGACCTGTACACGCCGGAGCTTACGAATTTCAACGGATTTGATGCGACTGGCAGCGTGGTTTGTACCGCTGCGAACGATCAGAAAAAGGTCCAGGCGATCATCAACCAGATTCACGGCCTGCGGCATGACGGATCGGCGGGACCTGGCGTGCCCACAGTTTTTGGAATGAACTTCCAGGCGGTGAGTGTAGGGCAGAAGCTGGCGATTGACAATAAGGATGGTAGCTGCTCCACAGACACCGATCCAACCTTGAATGGCCAGCCGGGCGGTTACAAGGACGGGTCCGGAACCCCGAGCGACGTGCTCGCCTTCGGGCTCGAGAAGACCGACGAGTCGCTGGGCAAAATGATCCAGGCGCTTAAAGAGCAGGATGCCTATGACTCGACCTTATTCATTGTCAGCGCGAAACACGGCCAGTCGCCCATCAATCCGGTGAAGGTCAACAAGCCCGGTCATTTTGCGGATCTGGTTGCTGCCCTGCCGGATGCAGGCACAAATCCCGCTGCCATAGCCATAGCCAATGCTAACAATTGCAGCACCGGAGCCTGCGGCTTGGTTCAAGACGACGACGTCGCCCTGATCTGGCTGCAAGACCAGAGCCAGACGGCGGCAGTTGCCGCCTACTTGAACGCCAATGCCGGGCCGCTCTTTGTTGAAGAAGTATTGGCCGGGGCAGAACTCGAGCTTCGATTCAATAACCCACTCACAGATAATCGTACTCCGGACATCATTGTCCAGCCCGCCTACGGTACCATCTACACGGGGTCGACCAAGAAAAACGCCGAGCACGGCGGGTTCAGCTTCGGGGATACTAACGTCGGCCTGATCGTTTCGAACCCTGCTTTTCCGGCCCGGCTGCTTAAGACTCCGGTAGCAACTTCGCAGGTCGCGCCGACGCTTTTGCACGCCCTGGGAATCGATCCTAAGCAGTTAAAGGCGGTACGGCAGGAAAACACGGAGGAACTTCCCGGGCTTCCTTTTTGAAGACTCATTGAATGTTGCATAATATAGTTACAAAAGAAACAACTCCGCCTGTTTCCGGAAGGCGCAAACCAGAGTAGGCCGGCGGCGCATCCGGCGCAGGGCCTTGCGAGCGCGTAATGGCTCAACGGCCCGAAGCTGGTGGGGTGGAAGTTGGGCAGTTCGCGCTGCTTCCAGTGTGACCACAGGTACTCGACGGGATTCAGTTCCGGCGCATAGCCGGGAAGAAACTCCACCCACAGGCGCCCTCGCTGCTGCCGGACGAACTCCCCACACCGCGCAGCTGTGGTGGCCGGCAGCCCGTCCCAGATCATCAGCAGCTTGCCGGGGATGTGCCGCATCAGGTGCGAGAGGAACAGGATGATCTGCGGGCTGCCTGATCACGCCGGGAAACAGCCGGAAGGAGAAGTTCCACCACGTCACCCCCGCCAATCGCCGACAGCGTCTTCCAGTTGAAGGGGTGTTGCAGCACCGGCGTCTGCCCCCTCGGCGCCCCGGTCCGGCAGCGGTGGGCCGCTCGCTCAGTCCGCTTTCGTCGATGAAGACGATCGTTCGGCCCTCTTTTTGGGCTTTTTTTTAATCTCCGGCCAGCGCTTCTGCTTCCCCCGCCGGATCTTCTCCTCTTCCCGCTCCCAGGCGCGTTCCACCGGACGCTGGCAGCTCCAGCCCAACTGCCGCAGAATGCGCCAAGCCTGCGACGGGTGATACTTCACCCCACATTCCTGCTCAATCAGATGGGCAACCCGCCACGACGTCCACAGGCCGGTCTCATAGCCCAGCCCCTCCGGTCCGCGCTTCAGCCCTTTCTCGATGCGCCGCAGATCCTCGGGACGCAAACGCGGCGGGCGACCGGCGCGTCCGGCCTTCCGCAGCGCCCGCCTTCCACCCCGCTTGAGTTCCTCCGCCCAACGGCCCACCGACTGCCGATGCACTCCAACCCGGCGGGCCACTTCCGCCTGGTGGACGCCCTGGCGTAACAGATCGGCCGCCTCCAGGCGACGCTGCTCTAACTTCTCGAAATCTCGCCGCACTCCTGCTGGATTTCCCATGCCCAGACCATAGCATAGATCCAGAAATGTCACTATATTATTCAATTCGCAATAGAAGCGTTCCCGGAAGTCACAGCAGGCGGGGAACGAAGATTCCCCGCCTTTTTGCGTTCACCGACTTGGCATGCCAGGAACCCGACAATCCGGGGAGGATTTTAACCTGTTGTTCACATTCGTTTATATAGAATCCAGCGTGCTCTGGTGCGCTCCGGACCACACGCAATTTTGAGCAAGGTACAGATTAGTGCTTGGGTCACGACGTCTGACCTACTTTGTTAGCATCTGTCTTGTTGGCTCGGCCGTTTTATGGCTCGCATTTCGCTTGACAGCCCGGCTTACTACATAAATCGGGAGTCTTCCTGGCTCGCGTTCAACCGCCGAGTCTTGGAGGAAGCTGAGGAGCACAGCAATCCCCTGCTGGAACGGCTGAAGTTCCTCGCCATCACGGCCAGCAATCTCGATGAGTTCTTCGAAGTGCGAGTTGCCGGCCTGGTCCAGCAGATTGAAGATGGCTACACCGAATCCGGGCCGGATGGCTTGAGCCTGAACGAAGAGCGTGAGCTGATCTCCCAGGAAACCCACCGCTTTGTCGAGGATCAGTATCGTTGTTGGAACCTTGAACTGAGACCAGCTATGGCGGAGCGTGGAATCCGCATTCTCGGGTTACACGAGCTTGACTCCACCGCCCGCTCTTTCGTGGAAGAATACTGCGAACGGGAGCTGGATCCGCTCCTGACGCCCGTGACGGTAGATCCGGCGCATCCGTTTCCTCGGGTCATCAACAAAGCCTTGTGTCTAGCCTTTCTGCTGCGCCGTCGCCGACGCGCTTCTTTGGCGTACGTTGGCGTGGTCACCGTTCCGCGCGCTCTTCCACGACTGGTGCGTCTGCCCTCGGAAGCAACCGATGATTTTATTTTTCTTGCGGACCTGGTAGCGTTTCATGCCTCCCAGATGTATCACGGGTACGACATACTGTCATCGGCGGCATTCCGGGTCACGCGAAATAGCAATCTCTACCTGCAGGAAGAAGAGGCGCGTAGTTTGTTGGAATCGGTGCGCACAGAACTTCACAATCGCCGCAAAGGCGACGCCGTTCGCATGGAGATTGAGGCAGACGCGGACCCCGAAATCATTGAGCGTCTGCGAACCAATTTCGAACTTGATTCCTGGCAGGTGTTTCCCACCAATGGCCCGGTGAACCTCTCGCGGCTTTTCAATATCTACGAGCAGGTCGAGCACCCGGAGCTGAAATTCAAAGCTTTTGTCCCGCGGGAATTGCGACTTACCGGCAAGTCGCAGGATCTTTTCGAAGAACTTCGCCGGCACGATGTTTTACTCCATCATCCGTTTGATTCTTACGATGCGGTGGTCTCCTTTATCGAGAGTGCGGCTGAGGATCCGCGAGTGCTCTCCATGAAACAGACTCTGTATCGCACCAGCGAGCACTCGCTGGTGGTGCCCGCCCTGATCTCAGCCGCCTCCCGGAAGGAGGTGACCGCTGTCGTCGAACTCAAGGCTCGGTTCGATGAAGCATCCAATATCCGCTGGGCCCGCGATCTTGAAGATGCGGGCGTCCAGGTGTTCCACGGGCTTGTCGGCTTGAAGACACACTGCAAGCTTTCACTTCTCGTAAGGCGCGATCCGGACGGGGTTACTCGGCGATACGCTCACATCGGTACCGGCAACTACAATTCGACAACGGGGCGAATCTATACCGACCTCAGCCTGATGACGGCGGATCCCGAGATTACGGGCGCGGTGCACGATGTCTTTACCTTCTTAACCGCCTATGCCGAGCACCCCAACTACGATCCCCTGCTGGTTTCCCCGCTCGATTTGGCAGAGAAGTGCCTCAACCTGATCGCTCGGGAGGTCGAGCATGCTCGCCAGGGACGGCCGGCGCGCATCATCGCCAAAATGAATGGCTTGCTGGACAAAAACATCATTGCCGCGCTGTACCGGGCTGCGCAGGCGGGTGTGAATATTGACCTGATCGTGAGAGGGATGTGCGCGCTGCGTCCGGGTGTGCGCGGCGTGAGCGACCGGATCCGCGTGCGTAGCATTGTTGGGCGCTTTCTCGAGCACAGCCGGATTTTCTCCTTTGCTAACGGGGGGCAGGAGGAAATATATTTCGGCAGCGCCGACTGGATGCCGCGCAATCTCTACGAGCGGGTTGAGGTTCTTTTGCCTATCCGTGACCCGCTGCTGCAGCAACGGGTAGGCCAGGAAATTCTCGAAACGTACCTGGCCGACAATGTGAAAGCTCGAATTCTTCAGAAAGATGGAACTTATTTGCGCGCGGCACAGGTTCGGGAACATGGTCGTGCAGCCAAGACCGGCGCGGCATTCAATGCGCAGGAGTTCCTCATATCCTTGGCAGAGGGAAAGAGCACATTGGCCAGCATTCCGGCCGCGCCAGCAAGAAAAGTTCGTGCGCCGGTTGAAAAGGAACGATAACGCTAGATGGTCATCTACTTTTTGCGGCACGCGAGCGCTGGGCAACACCTTGCCAACCCCAAAAAAGACGAAAGACGGGCACTCGATGAAAGCGGAATCGAGCAATGCGGGTACGTGGGCCGTGCTCTGGCTGCACTGGATACGCAGGTGGACGTGATCGTCTCCAGTCCATTGAAGCGCGCAACCCAGACTGCGTCGCTGGTCGGAAATGAGATCGGCTACGAAACCAAGATCCAGATCGATGATGGCCTTCGCCCTGGGGCCGGCTTTGCCGATTTTCGCAAACTCCTCAATAAGTACGCCAAGCAGGAAACAATTATGGTAGTGGGACACAATCCCAACCTGAGCGAGTTTCTAGGACGGATGGTCTCGACGACCGGATGCCGGGCATCGGTAGACCTCAAGAAGGGCGCAGTGGCAAGAGTTGAGTCAACCCGGAACACGGCCGCACTCCAGTGGTGCCTGACACCAAAACTGTTGCGGACCATTTATGCCAGCGCGGCAGAGAGCGTTCGGCCAAAAACTTCACGGAAATAATTCTTTTCTTTCTCGATCGCCCACAGTTCCAGATCAACCCCCATCCTGCGCTTGTGCGAGAGGCGAAAATCGATGCTCGCCTCGTGCACGCGCACACTGACACTCTGTACCGCGCCAGTGCGGCCAAGATGAAAAGCGCGGGCAAGGCGTAACAATAAAGAAGCCTTGGGAACATGTTCGCGGTCTTCGGCAGCCAGCACCTTCATGGGGCCATCTGCCGGGCCGGGACGGGACTTGCCGAGATAGCGCGCAATGGCCGCGATGATGCGCCGTTGCTCGGGGGTATATCCCAGGATCTCGGAATTTGAGATGATGTAATAGGTATGCCTGTGGCCGCCGTTACGATTCACGTAATCGCCGACCTCGTAGAGCATAGCCGCCGCAGAAAGCCATTCGCGATATTGTGGTGGTAATCGGTGCATCGATTTCAGACGGTCGAAGAGGTGGAGAGCCGAGTTGCGCACTTGCAGCGCATGACCAACGTCGACCCGGTAGTGCTTGACGGCGGCCTGGATCGAGTCCCGGCGTTCGGACTCGATGTGCTTGCGTGGGGCTATGCCTCCCTGTTCGGCTGCGATTTGCGCCAGCAGACCGTCGCGCAGTCCCAGCGGGGAATAGCGGAATCCTCCCAAGTGACAATGCTCCAACAGGTCGGAATAGACGACGGCGCCAGCCGCAATGATTTCAGCGCGTCGGGGACCGATGCCCGGCAATTTTTTGCGCTCCTCGATGGTCGCTTTCACCAGCAGCTTGGCGATGCGCCGCATCTGTAGCCGCGTCACGCTCGAGGCGCGGTTTTTTGAGATCTTCTGACAAACCGCGGACAGCGAGGCTGCCGTTCCTGAAGTTGCGATCACCGAATGAATACGCGCCTGGACAATACGATCAGCAACCCGCCCCAGTTCCCGTCCGATAAATCCATGTAGCCGTTCCAACTCGGATTTGCGCGGGGGATCGTGCTGCAAGAACTCGTTGGTCAGCCGAACCGCGCCTAGGGGCAGACTTACAGTGTCGCGAATGTGACCACCGGCCGAGATCGTCAGTTCACAACTGCCCCCGCCTAAGTCGATCATGAGTACCGGCAAGGAGTTCAGCTTGGCACTGGAAACCAGTCCCAGGTGAATGAGGCGCGCCTCCTCAAGTCCCGAAATAACTTCCACTCGCCAACCCGTCGCCGAGCGTACCCATTCCAGAAACGCGCGGGCGTTCCGGGCGTCACGTAAGGCGCTGGTCGCGACCACCCGGATTGAATCAGTACCCAACCGTTGTGCCATGCGATGAAACCGGCGAAGCACCTTAATAGTGGTGGCCATGGCATCAGGCGAGAGAAAGCCGGTGCGGAAAACCCACTCCCCCAAGCGGGTCACTTCCCGGTCCTCATGAAGCGCGCGCAGACGGCGGCCTTGCAGCCGCGCAATTTTCAAACGAACGGAATTGGAACCGATATCAACGGCGGCAATAGTCGGCATAGCAAGCGTGGCAGCTTGTGCAGAAAGACAGTTTAGTGGAATGGAAGGAATTCTGGGACGGGTTTGAAAGTCTCGCTGCCCTGACCGGCCGCCTGATCAAATGATTTCTTTCTGCAAACCTTACGCAATCGCCGCCGCCACTGGTCGCTGTGACGCCACCGGTTTGCGCTGGCCACCCTTGGCCTGAGTTATGAGAACGGGTTTAGCTGACATCCTGGACTTTGTTTCCTGGACGACTGCAATCGCCTCTCGGAACTTGGCCCGGGTGATGTTGCTCAACTCCGCCAAGAGCGCCGAGCGAGCGTCGTCACCTACATGCTGCCGCACAGTTTCGGTCAGAGTGAGCCAGTCGTGCCACTCACCTAACGCATCCTGCACGCGCTTGAGTTGCTCCACCAAATGCCGCGCTTCCGGCATGTCGCCCGCCAGTTCCGCTACGTAGCGGATGCGTTTACCCTTGATCCTATACTGGTGCAGGAGTTCCTCCTGCAGTGGGCCCGACGTCCGAATCAACCGCGCCAACATCTGAGAAGCCACGGTAAAAGGATCGCGGCCGTTTTTCAGAACCTGAGGATTCTCGGCAGTCCGCTTCAGACGCTTTCGAAGCTGGCGAACAGTCTGCTTGTCAAGTGCTTTGCGCAGCTTTGCTTCTCGTTTGGCGCGCATCTCCGCCAGGGAGCGCAGAACATCAGCTTTGAGGGTGGGCTCTTGGGGAGCTTTGAGGCCGCGAAGAGCCATTACTTGTACATCCACATCGCGAACTCGTCCCGCCCGGCGTCGCAGGCGGGAAAGCTCTTTCAGCAATTTGCTTTGATTGCGATCCTGCTCGGGAATCAGCTCTTCAAGCAAAGCTTCGGTCCGTCGCGTGGAAGTGCGGAACCGGTGAACGGTCTCGGGCTGCGGATTGGAGGCAACTTTGCCCAGTTGCCTTTCGACTTTCTGAAAAACAGAATTGAGGCGCTCTTGATCCGGGGCCATAAATAATTTCGTTGCTTATTAGCTGAGCTGCAGCGAAGGTCTTTCTGTGCTGTCGGAGCGAGCGTATCTTAACACTCCTGTAACAATTCGCGCCAAAAGATTCCTGTCCGGAATTCACGCAATGACCTGCCCAAACGACAGGAATTGGCTTAGCCGTTAAGCTCCTGAAATTAAGGTGTTTGACCCGATTTCTCGATTGTCGCCATCTTTGCGCCGCAGACCTGATGATGAGCCAACCCCCAATGAAGAACGCCCAAATTCCGACCAAATACGAAGATCAAGCAATCATCATTCGATCGATTACTCGGGGATTTGTTCCCCAAGAGACGGAACGGGAATCAAGACTCACAAAGTAGAGAGCGGTTTCCACAGGACGCCAAACAGTCGCGCCCGCTGACTTTGTGAAGCGCAGCGGAGCAAGCTGGGTGCAGCGCATTGCTACGTTTGGTTGTTAGACTCCAAAGTTATTACTACCTTGCCCCGAGCATGTCCTTCTTCCAGATACCGGATAGCCTCAACTCCTCAACTTACGGTCTGCCCGTGACTCGGGCGGAGCCACATGGTAGGTTCCGTTGACCCGCATCTGTGCCAATACGGGAGCCGGTCCGGCTGAAGATGAACGACTGGGAACTGCGTCACGCACGCGCTTTGTCGATCATCGTTTCCCAGATGCCTTTGGATTTGAGAATGAGTTCAACGGTTTCGCGGATCGCTCCGCGTCCCGCGAAAGCTTTCGTAACGTAGTGCGCGGTCCTTCTTACCTCGGGGACGGCGTCGCCCACAGCAATGGCAAGTCCAGCGCGGCGCATTACGGGAATGTCCGGAAGATCATCGCCGATAAAGGCAACTGCAAAATCAGAGACGCCCGTGTTTCTGAGGATTTCTTCGTAGGCTGGCATCTTCACCGGCTGTTTCATATAAATGAACTCCATCTTCATTTCATGGGCCCGTCGCAGCAGTGCTGCGCTTTCGCGGCCCGTAATACACCCCGTGCGTAGGCCGGCCGTGTGTGCCAAAGTGAGCCCCTGGCCGTCGTGCGCATCAAAGGTCTTGATCTCTAACGCAGTGCCATCGGTTTGCGAAAGCAGGGTAACGCTGCCATCCGTCATCGTGCCGTCGACGTCCATGAGAAGCAGTTTGATTTGTGCAGCGCGTTTCTTAAGTGTAGGGGAGATGTTGGCCAAACCAGCCAAGGAAGCCTCCGAAAAAAGAGAAGCTTTAAGGTAAAGGCTAGATCGACTCACGCGCAACCTGCCGGTGAGAGTATTTATCGTCGTTGCCCTGTGTCTCCGATGTGATCCCGGTTTTAGCGGAAAGACTGAACCACGGAAGATCTTGCAGGAACAATCTCTTCTGAAACACTGTTGAGCACAACCGGCTGGGGCGGTGCGAAACGCGGGTCTGGCTGACGACCTTCCATGGCAAGCAATGCACCTACAGTGAAGAAGCCTTTACTTTCCGGGAAGTCGATCATGTGCTGCCGCAACTGCTTGCCTTCGTTTTCTTGGCAGCACCGGCCCAACCAAGTCGCATCGAAACACTCGGCGAGGCTCGCTCGACACCGCCTGAAACAACTGGCTAAAGTCAAGGTGCGACGCGATTGTTTAGGTTCAACAGCAAGCGAAGCCGGAAAGTCGATGACGTGAAGACCTCAGAGTCAAAGGTGTGCTCTGCATGTCGACAGCGAGATGCTGAACGCGCTCAAACTCTGGAAGCAGACAACCCACTTCTCAGGCAATGAGGATTGGATTTTTGCGTACGTACTCCAGGTTGGGCGGCTGCCTACGATCAGGTCCGACGCATGTACCAGAAGGCGCTAAGGCTGGCATCGGCGGACTCGGCCCTAACTCGCTGCGTTACACGTATCGTATCCGTCCTGGCTTGACGCTGTGGGGGACTCCTGTGGCTGTCCAGCAAAAACGGATGCGAAAAAGCCCCTATTTGGCGCGCATGGGTGCGAAGCGTATCGATGGCAGCGGGCGCGTCCGTTTCTCGGCTACGTGAGCGACGATATCGCCGACTCAACCCAGCCGAAGGCAATCCTTTCTTGCTCAAGGCGCAGATTCTTGCGTATGCGGTTGTCTCGCAAATCGTCGTAAAGAGCTCGTTCCTCATCGTTCAGGTGGTCTAGGGCACGCACCGTTTGCTTCTCCTCGATGCCCCACTGGGAATCGAACGCCATCAGGGTGGTGCGGTCCATGAGAAACGACTGCACCTTGCCCAACTGGCGGCGGAGCTGATCGAGGATTGCGAAGCCGTGAGTATCAATGTCGCCCCAGTAGTAGATCCGGCAGTGGGAGAGCCATTCGGCCCTGGCCAGTGCCGCAAAGCCGTACCCTGAACCGAAGATGATGAGGCTGTCATTGACGCTCGGAAAGGCCAGAAAGTTGATCTCATTCTCCGTAATGAAAACCCGCGAAATTCCCGGGGCAAGACGAGCGAAACTCTCGGCATCAAGAGTTATGTCCTGGGGGACGCCGCCGGGCAGCAGGGCGCACCCGGGATCAAGAACCCGAAAACGGATCCGGGTGGGTTTCTCACGAAAGCCGTAGCGCTTCGCAAATTCGGTCGCCCCCGACGCTGTGGTGTCGATTGCGTGGAGTGGCAACACGATGTCCAACAGTTCCGATAAGACACTGTGGTGGGTTTCCAGAAACTTGCTGTGTACACCGGGGATGTCGACCTGCCGCAAATAAACGCCGGGACGTGGATGCTGCTTAACCCACGCGACGGCCTCCAGCAGACGGCTCCAATCCTCGAAGAGCTCCAATGCGATAAACGGACGCCTCGCGAGCCAGTCAAGCAGCTCGGGCTGCTGCTTGCGAGCGGACTCAACTAGAGCTATGAAGCGACATGCCTCGCGCTGCTTGCCCGTCAGGGCCAGAGCCTCCTGGAGTGACTCGATCCAGACCTCATTCGGCACCAGGTTTGCCCCGAGTACTCGGTGCTTGAACTCCCGCATCGCCACTCGACAATGAGGTACCGCCTGAAGCTCCTGGATCCAGGCACGCACGTCGTCAAAACACTCCATCATATCGCTGGAGGTCGGACCTTTGAGCGACAAGCGTTTCGGAAATGGCGATTGGCCCGTGACCAGGCCGGCCAGAAGTTCACCGCGATCCCAAAGCTTTTGAACTTGGGCGCGGAGATCCGATGCTCTTGTCCAGCCTTCAACCGTACTAGGCTTGCTCTGCATGCATCACTCGGTGTGGCGCCGGCTCCTCTGATGAACCAGCGTCGCGTGCCTCGGACCGCTTCGCTTTCTCTGCGCGGTATTCCTCAATACTGAGGTTGCGCAGCTTCGACTCGCGCCCTTCTTCATTGCTGACAAAGCCCACGCTGGAAACGAAAGGTTCAATCACGTGGATCTTTTGCAGCGGTGTCACGATCAGGAGTTGCAGGTTGAGCTTGGTGAAGAGCTGCAATCCATACTGGGCGGACTCGTCGGATCCGCGACCGAAAGCCTCATCAATCATGACGAAGCGGAACGAGCGCGAGCGCACGGCGCCCCATTCCAGGCCGAACTGGTAAGCCAGGCTGGCCGCTAGAATCGTGTATGCCAGCTTCTCCTTTTGACCTCCCGACTTGCCGCCTGAGTCAGAGTAATGCTCGTATTCGCTGCTGTCCTCGCGCCAGCGTTCGCTCGCGGCAAAGAGGAACCAGTTGCGCACATCCGTGACCTTGCTGACCCAGCGGCGATCCAGCTCCGACAGTCCCTCGCGCCCGCGAAAGCGCTCGACGATGCGCTTGACCTGCAGAAACTTGGCTTCCGAGTATTGGGCATCCTCCGAGCCAGTCAATGCTCCCTCGGTGCAGGAGCGCAATTCGGTCTGAAAATCGCGTATCTCCGGATCGCCGGTCAGCTGCGCTTCCAATGCGATGTAGCGGCCGGGATTGTAATCGATCTGAGTGAGCGATCCGTTGATATGGGCGATGCGTTCCTTGATGGTCTCCCGCTCGCGAGCGAGCTGCGACTGAAAATTGGCTACCTCGCGGATGGTATTCTCATTCAGCAGTTCCTTGAACTTCGCTTCGAAGCGGGGCAGATCGTCGGCTTGCAAATTGTGCAGCATGTTGCGGTATTCGAAACCGGCCTCAATACTGGCGTCGACATCCGCGGTTTCTAACTTGAACTGGTCCTTGTATGCCATCATCGCCTGAATGAGCTTGTCGCGCAGGCGTTTGAGTTTAACGTCCTCTGCGTCAATCTTGGCCTGCATCCATTCGCGCATGTCACGCTCACGATTGTCACAGGACTCCACTGTCAACTGATGCTCACCTAAAGCCGCGGTGCGAACGCTGTCGAGCTTCTCAATCGCCATGGACTGGTTTGGGCCGATCGCTTGTGCAATCACGGCTTGCGCCTGAGTCCGCAGGACCTCAGCATCCATCCGCCGCTGCTCGGTCTTCGAGCGTTTATCCTTCTGCTGTTCCAGTTCGGCCTGCATCGTTTTCAAATCGGAGGTGATCTGGTTGAGGCGCTCGACCAGTTGCTTGAGCACATCCGATGCGGACTCCAGCTTCTGCTTTTCAGCCTTAAGCTGCGCCACCTCGGCGGCCAGCGACCGCCAATCGAGTTCGCGGAATTCCCTGTATTCGTCCAGTTTCGATAGTGCGGTAAGGCACTCCTTAATGCCGCTCTGCTCGGCCTGAATCTTGCTCATCAAAGCGGCGAGTTCACCGAGTTCTGAATCCAGTTGCTTTCGCTTGGCCTCGAGCGCCGCGATCTTTGCCGCGTTCGTCCAACCCAGCACGTAACGGCTCCGATCATCCAGTCGAAAACGATCATCCTTCTCATGACGTTCCCCAGGCGCCTTGATTTGGCCCGCTCGGGTAATGGCCCGCGCCTCGCGTCGAAATTGCTCTTGCGTCATGCAACAGGCCACGTCGAAGCGATTGGCCAACTCGCGTTCGAGCCAGGTGTACAGAGGCGAATCGGGCTTGATCGCCAATTTGCGAACGAGCGAGTCACGGTGGAGGTTGGCCAGATCTGCGCGGGGGACCGGGCGGAGGCGGAAGTAAACAAGCCGCCCTCTGAGGTGCGTCCGATCGACCCAATCTGCGACCCTGGAATACTGCTCATCCGGAACCAGGAGGGACAAACCAAAGCTGCGCAACAGCCGTTCCGCCGCGCCTTCCCAGTCGCGTTCGTCGTCACGGACCTGCAGCAGTTCTCCTGCAAAAGGCACATCTGGTTCTCGCAGACTGAGGGCCTCGCACAATCTGTCGCGCAGTTCAATCTGTTCCGGGGGCATATTGCTCTGACGAGAGCGAAGAACGGTGATCTCAGCGCACAACCTCTCGTGATCCTGCCGGCCCTGGCGCAAGCTCACGGCGTGCTCGGTGACTTGGTTCTGCAGATCCGTCTCGCGCGTCCGGGCCGTCTCCGCCAGCGTGGAGAAATGTCGCCGTTGTCCAAGGAACCCGGGCTCATCAGAAGCTGGGGGTTCACCGACGCTGCGCGCCAGTTCGGCGTAACGCTGCGATTTGCCATCCCGTTTTTTGCGCTCCTCTTCTTTCCTGGCGATCTCTCCGGCTAGCCATTCCAGCCGATCTCCGCCGTTCTCGGCAATATTCCTGGTTATCTTGTGTTGCTCCTCGCGCAGTGCCTCACAGCGCTCTTCCACGCGCGCCACGTTGGCATTCTGCCGTTCCCATTCTTCCGTCAGGTTGATGATGCGCTTATCGAGCAAACCCAGCTTCAAGCTTGCGAAGTAAGGCCGAATAGCCTCTCGGGATGCGCGGAGCTCGTCGATTTCTGACGACAGGGTAGAGTGCCGCTCCCAATCGCTCACCAGTGGAGAGAGCAGCTCGATCTGCCGTTTGGCCTTCAACACCGATTCATGCGCGCGGTTCAGATCATCGAAATGGGCGATCAGGGCCGTGATGCGCGGTGCCACGTCGAAGGGCTCCAGCATGTGGGCGCGCACGAAATCGGTCAGATTGCCTACCGATTTCATCGACACGGTCTGGTGGAACAACTCTAGGGCCTGGTCGTTCTCGATTCCAAAGCGGCGGCGAAGCCAAGCGCCGTAGGGCGGAAAGCTGTCGAATATCTCTGCCCCTAGCCCACGCAGCTTTTTCCGAAGCTGCCCAATGTCCGCGTCAAAATGTGCGAAATCCTGCGCGATCGACAGGTCGCGCTCTGCGCAAACAAACAGGCGTGCGGGTTGCGCCTGGCGATCTGTGATCCAGAATACCTGGGCAAGTGTGACGGTTTGTTCGTATCCGCGGTTGCGAAAGACGCCGAGAATCACGGCGTAGGTGTTGTGGTCGCGGAGGGGTACCGGTTTGGAAACACCTGTCACTTCACTTCGCTCAGACTTGTAATACCCGAGCACATAGGATCGGAGCGTGCGCTCCCTGGTGTCAGCGCCGGCAGCCTTGTTGTAGGCGACCCGGTGCGCCGGCACCAGCAGGGTCGTTATGGCGTCGACCAGGGTCGATTTACCGGAGCCGATATCGCCGGTAAGAAGCGTGTTCTTACCATTTGGAGTTAACCTCCAAACTTGTCTGTCGAAGGTGCCCCAATTCAACAGTTCAAGACGGTGCAAGCGGGCTCCAGCCAGCTCATCCTCCAGGCCCGGTAGCTCCAAAGCCTGCCGCTCATGCATCGCCTGCGTCTCCCGCTCCTATCGCGAGCTGCGCCTGATATGCGGTCAGGCGCGCGTCGAAATCAGCCAGCCACTGCGCGTCCACGAAAGCTTTTAGAATGCGCCGCACCTCGAACACCGAGTTCCCCTTGTCACCGGTCGCATTCGACTTCAGCCGGCGCAGAAATCCAAGCTCGACGATCTTGTTCACGAGCGCCTCGATCTGATCGATTATCCTGGTTTCGTTGCTGCTTTCGGGCAGAAATACGCGAACCAATTCGACGATCTCCTCCCGGGTTAGGACCAGCCTCGTATCTCCGCCGCCGGCATCGAATTCAGCCAGCTTTTTTCGCAGCAGCGCCAGCAGCAAGCTGACCGGAAACGACAAGGGCCTTCTGGCAATTAGTCGAGGGAGCTTCTGTCCTGTGTCCTCGTCGGACTCCGCACCGGATCGCAAGAAGGCGTACCCTTCCGCTTCATCTAGCACCAGTTCCAAACCCAGTACGGCCACGTAGTCGCGCACCCTGGACTGCAGATTCAGTAACAAATTCCATAGGGCAGAATCGCTCTCCTGATAAACCGCACCCTTTAGCAAAGAGATGATCAAAACTGCAAGGTCATTGCCCGGCGCCGCTATGTCTCGCTGTTCGTCGGGCATTTCACCTCACAAAAATGACGCGTGGCACACGCGCCCGTTTCACGCAGTTCTGTCCGTCCATTCCCGCGCTTTCCCAAACGATGATTTCGCTGCACGTCTCGTCCACCGCGCTCTTGAAGACGTCGCTGGAAAGCTGCAAGTACGCAATGAGTTCTGAGAGGCCATGCCGGAGCGGATACATGCCGCACAGCTCGGTCAAGGTAACTTGAGAACGGGTCTGCAAAGCTTGCCGGATGTTGGTTGCTAATGCCGCTTTGTCAATGACGACTTGGCGGAAGAGGGCGGTCGCATCCACGTCTGAATTGTCCGATTCAAGGTCGAAGTCGAGGATACGGGGCTTGGTCGTTGGAACATAGAGAGGACGTTCCATCGGCAACTCGATATCGGCGGCAATATCGGAAATCGTCATCACCTCACCTGCCGGCGTTGACTCCCGCAGGGCCAGGGCTTTCGCCTCGATACTGTGCAGGATGTCCATAATGCGCCGGTTCTCGAGCCACGCCTGGTCATCCAGGAATCGCCGCAGCTGTTTGCTCAGCTCCGCCACGGTTCGCTGTGTGTGCTCGCCCGCGTCGAGCCAATCATAATGTACCCGGCGGATGCGCGCGTCAGGTTTTAGCTCACAGACCGCTGACAGCTTCAACACTCGCTCAAGGAGAACCGTGAGTTCTTCCTGCCGACGACTCGACATGAGGAAGTCCCAGAACGCCCGGAAGCTCTTGCCTTCATCGGATTCGGCAATCGCATCGCGTTCACCCATGATTTCCTCCAGCAGAGCGGCCTTCGAGCCCTCCCACAGCGCAATGCGTTCCCGCACTGTCCGATCCAGCTTTCGAAAGTTGCTCTCCACTTCGCGAAAATCCGCCAGCAAATCGCGCGCCAGTTGAATAAACTGCAGGAAGCGGTCCCTAAGGCCGGTGTCGTCCAGGATGCGGATGTCTCCTGCCAGAATTCGCTCAATTTCGGCATCGATTTCCGTGCGGCGCTTCTGCAGTTCTGCGAGGCGTGCTTGTGGATCGGTTTCGCTGCCCTCGGCCATCTGTTTGAGCAGTTCAAACACAGTGAGCAAACGCGATTCGGTACCAACGAAACTGCGCTCGCTGAGTGTCGTGAGCCAAACAATCGCCTTCTCGGTCGACGCGGTGAGATCGAAATAAGGCTCATCGGAATCCTGGCGATAAAACTTGCGTAGCCACCCACGATCAGGGGCGGCCCAATCGTTGAGATACTCCAATGCAGACTTGGGAAAGCAGTCTCCCCCTACCGCTTCCCGCAAGCCAAACAGTTCGTCCTCCAGCTCCTCAGCCAAATCTGCCTGCGCCATAGAGCGCACATTCGGCGCGATGAAGACCCGATGTAGAAAGCTTGCCACCAGCGGCGCGTGATCCGAGCGGAGCAGCCGCAACGCCGGATGATTCTGGCGCATCAATTCGAGAGTCGCATAGTTGAGCACTCATCCGCCTTTCGCGAAGCTCATCTCGCAGGCTACATGGGTATCGATTGTGGAGGCGCTGGGAGCATTTCGGCAAGCCAAATCATTTGAAGAGATTTGCACGGCATTTTTTAAAGCCGTGCCCCTGGCCAAGACTGGCGGCCGGAATGCCCAAAGCTAGGGGTCAATCCCTGCCAGCTCCAGCAAGAACCGGCTCGCGTAAGAGCATCGCCGTCAGAATGTCCGCAGTTCTGCAGAGGCCAAGTACGCTCCAATCGAGTCCCACATCCAAGGGGGAGTCCATCGGTTCTTATGGCACGTCTTGGGACACAGATCAAAATCCCCCAAATCCTTAACTCGACTGCTTGGGCCAGACCGCTTCACGCCTATGGCGGTCTAAGCTGTGGCCACTCATGAGGCCGCACTGAAATTCAGCGCGCCAGATTCTTGAGCTTCTGGCGAACCGAGGCGGCCATGTTCACCGCGCTTGTTCAACGTGGCGACTCCAGATATGGCCTCATCACATCTGCCGCCCGGCAAACTTTTGCGGCCTCCCACGGCTTGGAAACCTACTACTTGCACGAATGCGGCATGCACCTCATCCCGTTCCTACGCCACGAAAAGGTCGGGACCAACTGCTCGACATCCTGGAAGATTTTGCACAAACGAATGGCCCGCGGCGGCGCTACTCGTGCTGCATGCAGGGCAGGTGCTTGAAGACCTCGCACGCGAGGCGGAGCCCTCGCATGAGCACTCTGACCGCAAAACAGCAATCCTTCATCACCATGATGAAGACGAACTCGCACGCAAGGGCTTCCACTTCTCCTTCAGCGCGACGATTACCCGCACTTCTTTGGTCCGCTCCAAGAGGCAGGATTCTTTGCACCAGCACCCAACCCAGCGCCGGTATCCAGAGAGCGGGCGACGCGGGCGAACAACAATTCGTATCCCTTTCTGGTCACCACTGGACTACCTAAAAGCCGTCGTGTGACACGCCGGAGCACACAACGCTCCTCTTTCCGAAGCCGTGGACCAGCTCATTAAAGGATGACGCCGTGTTATGGACCAGATCACGAATCGCGTCGCCAGGCTGCATTCGCCGGTATGGCGCTGAACCGTATGGACATCATGACCGGAACCTTGACGTTCTGCCAGCCTGGCGGGTGCCGGCTCTTGAGGATAGTCTTCTAACATTAACCGATAGAGCACCTTGCGGCACGGTGATGTTCCGCATCCAGTTCCCCAGGCTGCTCACCTGCGATCACGACTCTCCTCAGACGGTCCGAGCTGTGTACCTGGTCTAGCCGGGAATTTTTCAGGACAGATTGGGAGCAGTCTGTGAGCGCTACGAACAATCTATTGCGATCGTTCTTCCGCTATCGCGTCAATCCACAATCGGAGGGTGAGGTCCTCGTGTTCGGGGTTGCGCAGCTGCCAACGCAGGTCTTTCTGATATCGCTCCTTCAGCACTTCAAGATCGAATGGAACAGTCTTCGCCAGGTGCTTTACATCGTCGCGGTCCCGTTGGATATTCCGTTCCAGCTTTGACAACGCCAGGTCGTAGGGATCAAGGGCCAAGAGACGGAGATGTTTGAAGGTGTTGGGAAATATCTCCGTGAGGCGATCTTCGTAGTTTTCCGGCACACGAGTCACGCTGACATGATCAAGGTAGATCTTGTATTTCTTGTAAAGAGGGCCACCCTGCATGCCAAGCTCAAGCATGGATCGTCTTACCCCTGCTGGGGTAATCTCAAGGACATCTAGATCCGCAGTTGCCGGCGAGAACCCGTACACCATTGTGACAACGAATCCGCCCATGCAATCCAACCGAACTTCTTCCTGCACTGACGAATCGAGTTCACGTAGGAACGAAAACCACGGCTCTGGAATACGCTTACGAGGATGCGTGAGCAAGGTGACCGCCCGTGATGTCCGTAAGAACCTCAGGTTCAGACCAGGTGACTCCCAGTCGGTTTGTACGTTAATCGCAGCATCGATTTAGAATGCCCGCTATGAAAGCTGGTGTCTTCTGGCTCCTGTTGTTGCTCGCAGCGCTGGCATCGGCGCAGAGTTCTGCGCCAGCCGATCTGCAGCTGCTGGCCGAGATCGACAAGCTCTCCGCCGTTGATAACCACACACACGTGGAGAAGGTAAAAGCTGACGGCGAAAAAGATACGGAATCTGACGCGCTGCCCTGCCCGGAGAAGGAGCCGGCCTTGACGCCGGCCATGGCGCGCAGCGACATCCCGGAATTGTTCACTGCCTGGCGCGCCCTGTACGGGTATCCATTTCGCGACCGTCTACCCGAGCACCTAGCGCAACTCGCCAGGACAAAGCACGAAGTGCGTCAACGCGAGGGCGATCATTTCCCCCTCTGGGTGCTCGACCAGCTCAATATCGAAATTATGTTCGCCAACCGCATTGCCATGGGTCTCGGTCTCGCCCCGCCCCGCTTTCGCTGGGTGCCCTACGACGATGCGCTGATGTATCCGCTGAACAATGACGCGCTCAAGGCCGAAAACTCGGACCGTCGTTTCTTCTTCGAGCGCGAAGAAGCGCTGTTGACGCGCTATGTGAAGGAACTGGGATTGCGCACCCTTCCCGCCACCCTCGACGAGTATTTGAAAACAGTTGTAACCCCGACTCTGGAGCGGCAAAAGGAGGCAGGGGCTGTCGCCATTAAATTCGAGATGGCTTATCTCCGTAGCCTGGAGGTTCGTAGCATAGACGCGGCGTCCGCCGCGCGCGCGTATGCCTCGCTTCGCTCGCGGCCGCTGACCGCCGCCGACACACAGGCCTATGAAGGGCTGCAGGACTACCTCTTGAAATACCTGGCGCGGGAAGGCGGCCGGCTGGGGCTCGCACTTCACTTCCATACTGGTTTTGGTTGCGGCAGCTACTTCAAGCTAGCAGGTGCAAATCCGCTACTGCTCGAAGCGCTGCTTGACGATTCAGACCTGCGCAAGACCACCTTCGTCCTCCTTCACGGTGGCTGGCCCTGGTCACGGGAAATGGCAAGTCTGCTCACTAAGCCGAACGTCTATACCGACACGTCCGAGCAAAGCTGGCTGCTCTCTGTGGACGCGTTCGCTCCAGTGCTGCGGCAATGGCTGGAGTTCGCCCCGGAGAAGGTCCTGTTCGGCACGGACCTTTACGGAGCCGATGAGCCCATCGGCAGCGAAGCCGGCGCCGCCAGCGTGGAGATTGGCTGGGAGGACGTGGGCTGGATCACCAGCCGCCGCGTTCGCGATTCGCTTGCCGTCGCACTCTCGGGAATGGCCCGGGATGGCGAGATTACACGCGGGCGCGCTCTGGAAATCGCCCGGATGGTCCTCAATGGCAACGCCAGGAAATTGTACGGCCTGGCGGACTCTGAATGACACTGTGGGATCCATAGCACGTAGACAAAGTACAGCTTTGTGACCGCCCGCGAGTTTTTCGCATAACCCGATTAGTTTGCGGAAGTTAACTTCTGCGCTTCACCGTTTGTGAACCGTCTTTCAAAGCTCAATTATTGGGACCTATTTTATTTTATGGCGGCGGCACCCATCAGCCCTGAGGGCTGCCCTCGCCTTGGAAGAGTAGGCCGCACAATTACCTCCGATAGTCGACACGCCCAGTTGGACGCTATCGAGGTTTTTGGTCCTGTGGCGGATCACGAAAGATGGCGGAATTGACACCCGGAAAGCACTCCGAGTGTATAGTAATGGGCCATCAAACCGGCCAGTATGGGGAGGCCTGCCTCTAACCAACCGATCCGCTGATCGGCGACCGCTGAGCAACCGAGGCTGCGCTCTCCCTTGTGAGACTACGACTGCGACAAGTTCCATGCCTCATTTCGCAGACAGGCATTCCCGGACATCCTGCGACTGGCGTGGCAAAGGGGGATGCGATGAGGACTTTCAAGCAAGGACCGGCGACCCGTGACTCCTTTCAGTATGCGGTCGTGGTCTTGTTATGCCTCTTTTCGTTTGCGTATGCCGCGACTGCGCAAACCTTGACTACTGGGCAGGTGCTCGGTCGGCTTACAGACCCATCCGGGGCGGTCGTCCCGCAGGCGAAGATCGAGCTTCGCGACACTGCCACGGGCTCGGTGCGTGTTACTACGACCGACCGAGCGGGCCAATATACTTTTTCACAAGTCACACCCGGCATCTACTCCGTCACAGCAATTGCCGCCGGGTTCGCGCAGGCGGTTGTGTCATCGCTGACGGTTGAGGTGGGCAAGAGCTCCACCATCAATATCGACCTGAAGCTTGGAAAAGCCGCTGAAATAATCGAGGTGCGCTCCACGCCCGGCGCCGACCTGCAGACGCTGGATTCCACCGTGGGAAACACCGTGCACAGCGACGAGCTTCTCGCCTTGCCGACAATTGACCGCAGCACCACTAGCCTGCTGCTGCTGCAACCGCTCGCCATGCCGCAGCAATCCACCTCCACCTCGCAGGCCAGCCGCTTCGGCGGCCAGGTGGCGGGCGCGCGCAGCGACCAGAATTCTTTTCTGCTCGATGGCGGGGAGATCACCAACCCGACTTCCGGAAACACCGATTACTGGAAGGCCTTCAGCGGGAGCCCGGAAGGCTCCATTCCGACGCCGGTCGAAAGCATCCAGGAGTTCAACCTGGAGACCAATAACCCCAGCGGTCCGCTGAGCCTGGGGGGCGGGGCGCATGTGGTGCTGGTCACCAAACGCGGCACGGACGCATACCACGGCTCGCTCTACGAGTACTACCGCGGGGCGGTGTTGAACGCCAATCGCTGGGACGCCAATCGCATCGGCCGGGCGAGGCCCAACATCGTGGACAACCGTTTTGGCTTCAGCTTCGGCGGCCACGTCCTATCCGACATCTGGAAATCCTACTTCTACGCCAATTACGAGGGGCGCCGCAGGAGCGATGCAGCCTTCATAACCCGCCTGGTGCCCACCTCCACCATGCGCCAGGGCATTCTTCGCTTCAAGGACAACGCTCGGAACACCGTCAGCTATTTCCTGCAGCCGGGCAATGTTTCCAGCCTTTGCGACACCACGGGCACGGCTTCCTGCGATCCCCGTAGTAAGGGCTTGGCGCCAGCCATCAGTCAGCTGTGGGCCCTTATGCCGCCGGGCAATGACACCACGCAGGGCGATGGTTTGAATACCATTGGTTTTTCCGGGTTCGGTAAGTTCCCCCTCAATACCAATCTGGGCGTGATCCGCCTGGACCACACCTTCAATCCCAAGCTGCAATGGACCGTGAGCTACCGCCATTACACGGAATACGCCGGCATCGCTCGCCAGGAAGACATTGGCGGAATCGTTGGGAATGACGTGCGCGGCGTCCCGAAGATTCTCTCCACCATTCCGCGCCAACCTCGCTATCTGGTGACCGGCGTGACGTCGAATTTTACTCAGTACCTCACCAATGACGTCCACCTGAGCTGGCTGCGGGATTATTGGCAATGGATCGACCTACCTCCCTTTGCCCAACTGCCCTCCATCACTCCCGCTGCTTTGGTGCCGGGCGGGGACAACGTCAGCACACAGTTGGTCCCGGTGAACATCGATACCCAGGGGTCCCGTACGCGCATGTGGAACTCCCACGGCTTGGACCTGCGCGACGACGCCAGCTGGCTCCGGGGGAAGCACCTGCTGCACTTTGGAGGTTCCTTTAAACACACCTGGGCCTACTTCCAGCGCGACGACGGTCAGCAGAACAACCAGAAGACCCTGCAATACTTCCTGGGGACCGTAAGCAACCTTGGAGGCCTTACCGTTCCGGCGTCGTCCCGGCCGCCAACCTGCTCGGCAACCGTCACGACGAACTGCCTGCCCTCCAGCCAGACTGAAAACTGGAACAACCTGTACGCGCAGGTCCTGGGCTTGGTGGATGGGGCCAGTATTCTGCGTGCGCGCAATGCCGGTCTCAGTCTTCTGCCCGATGGCACCGATCTGAGCGAAACGGTCCGCTACAACCAGGCGACCCTTTACGCGCAGGACACCTGGCGTCTCGGATCCACTTTTACTCTGACCTACGGCCTGGCCTGGGAGGCGAGCATTCCTCCCGTGGAGGACAACGGTAAATTCATGATGACAGCGGACTCCAGCGGTAACCTGATTTTCCCCAGGGCTTATCTGGAACAGCGCCGCCAGGCTGCTCTGGCGGGACAGGTTTTCAATCCACCTGTCGGTTTTGTCCCCATTGGCAAGACCGGGCGGAAATATCCCTTCGATTTCGTTAAGGGGAATTTTTCGCCGCGCGTTTCAGCCGCCTATCAGCCCAACTCCCAGTCGGGAGTGCTGGGAACGATTTTGGGCCGGGGCAAAACTGTGTTTCGCGGCGGCTACTGGCACTTCTACGATCGCCTGAACGGCGTGCAGACCGCCATCGACCCACTGCAGGCTGTCGGCTTTGGCCAGGCTCTATTGTGTCAGGGACCGGGGCTGAACGCGGCGACGACACGGGATTGCCGAGGTAGTGGCGGCGTCAACCCCTCCAACGCGTTCCGTATCGGCATCGACGGCAGCACCATTACCCTGCCCCCGCTGGCCTCAACGCTTTCCACGCCGGTGGTACCGGGTACTGGGGGCAGTGTCCCTCCGCCCGGCGCTACCATACCCTTCGTGCCCAACTCCTTCTTGCAAGACCCTCAATGGCGGCCCGGCTCGCACGATCAGTGGGATTTCACGATTCAACGGGAGGTCGGCAACGGGCGGATTGAGGTCGGCTATGTCGGCCATAATGCGCACAACATCTATATGGGCATCGATCTTAACCAGGTGCCCTTCTTCATGCTGGCCGGCGGGCAGACTTTCGCGCAGGCCTTCGATGCGGTGGCACTAGCGCTAAAGGCGGGGTCGACGGTCCCGCCGCAAGCCTTCTTTGAAACCGCGCTGGCCGGAAACGCCAAGTTCTGCGGTAGCTCCTTCACCAGTTGTACCGCAGGCGTGGTGAAAAGTTTCTCGTCGGCCTTTACGAACCAGCAGGTGAGGAACGTCTTCAACGGCATTCAGTCGGCGTTCAAACTTGGTCCGGCCACCCAGGCAGCGACACAGTTCACGAACTTCTTCTACTGGTCGAGCCTGGCTCGGTCGAGCTACAACGCCGGGTTTGTGTCCTACCGCGTCCGCGCCTATCACGGCCTGACCCTGGACGCGAACCTTAGTTATGGACACAGCCTGGACAACACCGGCGTAAATCAGGATACCGACCGGGCATTCACCAACAGCTACAACCCGGACTACGACTACGGCACATCCGTGTTTGACCGCAAGTTCGTGTTCACCGTGCTCGGCGTCTGGCAAGTTCCCTTCCATTCACAGACGGGATGGGTCAACCGTGTGGTCGGAGGATGGCAGCTCGCGCCCATCATCAGCACCAACAGCGGGCTGCCGCTGCGCGTGCTGGATGGCTCGGGACAGGAATTCGGTCAGACCAGCTTGGGCGAGGTCTCCGAAGCCATTCGCACTGGTTCGGGAAGCGCGGGCGCCGGCCGCCACAACGTCACAACGACTGCAGGCTGCGGCTCCAGCGCCAACCCGGCGACAGGCGGGACAGGCCTGAACATCTTCGCCGATCCGGGGGCTGTTTGCGCCCTCTTTCGGCCTATCCGGCTCAGCACGGACGCCACCTCGCGTGGCGGCACGCTGCGAGGTTTGGGGTCCTGGAATGTGGACGTGAGTTTCGTGAAGAAAATCCAGCTGACGGAGAAGACCAAGCTTACCTTCTCGTCAGAATTCTTCAACCTGTTTAACCACGTGAATTTCCTGGATCCGACCGTGAGCCTGCAGAGCCCGCAGACGTTTGGCGTGATCACCACCCAGGCGAATGATCCCCGTCAAGTCCAGCTGGGCCTGCGTTTCGATTTCTGAGCAAGGGCCTAATTAAAAGAATCAATCGGCTGCACGAGCACCTGAAGCGGCAGATCGATTCATCTCAAGAAGGGCGCCGTCGTCGTCCAGAATGGCACTCGGCACGCGTGGCGAAACCAGGGCACGAAGCCGGTTACGATGGTGTTGTTTCTAAACGCCGCAAAAAGGTGACGCGAGAGTTATGCCCCAACTGCCCGATATCGTCGCCTTTATCCACGCGCTTGAGCCCGGGATCATAGCGCAGCCGATCCAGCAAACACAGTTGACGAATCCCTTTCTGCTTCGTACCGCAGAACCATCAATCACGGAAGTGGAAGGCCACACTGTACGTGAACTGCGGCGGATCGGCAAGGGAATAGCCATTGGAGTTGAGGGCGATCTTTGGCCGGGGTTGCATTTGATGATTACCGGCCGCGTGCACTGGCGACAGCGAGGAGCCAGGTACAGCTGAGCTGGTAATAAGGCCCATTCTTCTGGGGGCGCGGGAACTGCGTAACGCGCCTGAAGGTCCAAAAAGACAGGTGGTGTACAGTACGATGACAGGCGCTTAGAATGTTGGAACCAGTGGGGTTTGGGTGAGGGCGTTTTCCCGACGTGACTTTTTAAAGGCATTTGGCTTTGCGTGCCTTGGCAATGGACTGCGGGATTCCCGCTCATTTATAACGAGAAGTCTTGGACGGACAACGGCTTCCGGCCAACCAGGCACCGAAGCGAACTTCATCCCCGTTCCTCCTTCTGCCAGTGGAATCTTCTTCCAGCACGCGAACGGCAGGTCATCCCAATATTATTTGCCGGAGACGGTTGGGGCCGGCTGTGCCTTTCTAGACTATGACAATGACGGCTGGATGGACATTTACCTGGTGAACAGCGGCCACTGCGACTTCTACGATCCGAGCCCACCCCTCCGTAATGCCCTCTATCGCAACAATCGTGATGGCACCTTCACTGACGTCACAGAAGCAGCGGGCGTCCTCGGCGGCGGCTATGGAATGGGGGTTGCTGTAGGCGACTACGATGGCGACGGCTTCCCGGATATTTACGTCACCCAGTACGGACACAATATCCTGTACCACAATAATGGTAACGGCACCTTCACCGATGTTACGCAGAAGGCTGGCGTCGCCGCGCCGGGCTGGTCTTCGAGCGCTGTATGGTTCGACTGTGACAACGATGGACGGTTGGACCTTTTCGTGTGTCGCTTCGTTGATTTCGACAAAGGAAAAAACAAGTTCTGCGGCAACAATGAGACAGGCGAGCGCTACTATTGCATTCCCCGAGTCTACGATGCCACGCCGAGTTGGCTATTCCATAACAACGGAGATGGCACTTTTACCGATGTGAGCAAAGAGTCGGGAATTGCGGCCAGTCCGGGTAAGGCATGGGGTGTAGTGGCATCCGACATTGACAATGACGGCAATCTCGATCTGTTTGTGACCAACGATACGGTGGCCAACTTCCTCTTCCAGAACAACGGCCATGGCAAATTCAAAGAGATCGGAGTGGAAGCCGGAGTTGCTTATAGCACCGATGGCCGGGCCCGTTCGGGGATGGGAGTCGATTCAGCTGATTACGATCAGGATGGCAGAGTCGATCTCTTCGTGGCCAACGTTGACCACGAGATGTATTCCTTGTACCACAACAACGGCGATCAAACGTTTGATGATGTGGCCATCTCGAACAGCATCGGAAACCTCACACTCCTGATGAGTGGCTGGGGTCTGAAGTTCGTGGATTTTGATAACGACGGGAATCTTGACCTCTTTCTCGCCAACGGGCATCCTGACGACCGAATCGAAGAACGCTTCCAAGACGTGCAATATTCCGAACCGATGCTGCTCTTTCGCAACCGCGGGTCTGGTTTTGAACGGGCATTTGAAAACGTCAGCGGGCAAGCCGGATCGGTATTCAGCAAGAAGTTCGCCGCACGCGGCCTGGCAATTGGCGACTTCGATAACAATGGAGCAGTAGATGTTCTAGTCGCGGTCAACAATAGCCCACCTCTGCTGTTGCGCAACAATTCGGGCAAGGGGAATCACTGGCTAGGGGTTCGGCTGATTGGGAACCGGGCAAACCGGGATGCCGTGGGCGCCCTGATTACCTGGAAATCAGGTGATCTGAAGCGGTACGTTTTCAAGGTGGGAGGTGGCAGCTACCTAGCATCTCATGATCCGCGGGCAGTCCTCGGAATCGGGAGTCGCACCAAAATCGATTGGGTAGAAGTCAAATGGCCGAAGCCCAGCGGCCTGGTAGAGCGATTCATTGATCTGCCCCTCGACCGTTATATAACCTTGGAAGAAGGAAAAGGAATCAAAGTTCCCTCGTAGTCATGCCCAGGGTGACCAACGCCGCCCCGACTCTTCAGCGCAACTCTTTGGAATAGTCGGGAGGAATGGAACTGCGAAGGCTCGAATCCAGACGCAATCCTTCATTCAATTCAGCGCGAGCCTGGGGGGAAAGAGTTCCGCTTTCGGCAGCCAGCGCAAGACCCAGTGCAATGTGTGCCGCCGCCATTTCCGGCTGTAATATCAAAGCACTGCGAAGTTCCGCTTCAGCTTCGCGGAATTCGCGTTTCTTGGACAAGGCGCGACCAAGATTGAAGTGTGCCTGAGCAAAGGCTGGACGCGAAGCTACCGCCGCGCGAAACTGATCAATGGCGTGATCAGTTTCTCCCGCATGGATCAGCGCGCTACCCCAGTTGTTGTGGGCTTCCGCGAAATCCGGATTGCAGCGAACCGCCGCCTGAAACTCGGCTAGCGCTCCGGCAACCTCATTCATTTGCCAAAGAACGCCGCCCAGATTGTTGTGCGCATCTGCGTAATCTGGGTTCATGGCGATGGCACTGCGGAAAGCGGCGGCCGCGTTCTTGAGGTTGCCGGCACGCCAAAGTACCACGCCCCGGTTGTACTCTCCTTCCACCCTCTGAAGAGTCACTTGCCGCCCAGACAGCTCCCGTGCTTTTCGAAACTCTGCCGCCGCCCGTTCTGGCTGGCCAGAATGCAGGTACGAGGTGGCCAGAGCATTAGTGGCTTCGAGTGAGTCCGGATTCACCGCCAAAACCTTGTTTAAAACGGCTGCCGCCTCGGACCACTTGTGCTCGCGAACCAGCGTTTCGCCCAGGTTCTCCTGAGCAGCGGCAGAATTTGGTTGCAAGGTAAGGGCGCGGCGAAACTCGGCTTCCGCAGTGGTCAAATCGCCTTGCTGCAGGTGAATCAATCCCAAACCATAATGTGCACCCGGATGTTTAGGATTGAGGCGCAACACCGTTTCCAATTCTTCAGCGGCCTGCTCAAAGCTTCCTAACCGGATCCACATTTCTCCCAATGCCAGGTGTGCGGGACCGTGACCGGCAGAAGCTTCTAGGGCTTTGCGAAAGGATGCAACGGCGTCCAGCCATTTCTGCTCGTCTGCCTGGATTACACCCTTTTGATACCATGCGTCCGCCAGCCTGGGATCCAAATCCGCTGAGCGACTGACGGCCTTCCACGCGCTCTCATTTTCGCCCATGGCCTTCAACGCCAGCCCCAGCGAGAGGTAGTTTTTGGCCGAATCAGGATCGGCACGCAGCGCCTGCCGGACAGCCGCAATGTCGGACAGTAATTGAGTGCGGTTCCGCGGTGCTAATTGCTCGGCCCTGTCAGGACTTACATCCAGCAGCTGGAGACCGGGTTGAGGGTGTGTCGTCCTCTGGCCTCTCAGCTCGAGCGGAATGCCCAGTAAACACAAGCTGAGAAGTAGCAGGTACAAGATGCTCGGGCAGGCAGGAAACCGGGGATTGCGTGGCTGAGCTCGAACACGCCTGGCCTGCCGATCGGCAACCGCCGGCCGATAGGAGTCCACCAGATCCAATTCCAGGCGCATCAGTTTCCACCTTGACGGATGACGTGCTCTTTATTGATCGCCAGCCCTGTCCGCTTCTCAACCGTTCCGTCAGGCCAGCGCACCTGCAGCTGCTCGATCACCGATGCATTTCCGAGGCCAAAATGAACACGGACGTCACTCGATGAAACATAGCTATCCGCGCTGCGAACCTCGTCGATCTGGGTCAGCCCGCCGGCGGTGATCATAATCCTGGCACCAATGGCGTCGCGATTGCATTTTGTGCCCACCAGCTTCAACCGCACCCATGACCCGGAGTTTTGTCGGATTTGACGGTAGAGAAAAGGCTCCTCGTCGATATTGTTCACCACGACTTCAATCTGCCCTTTGCCTCCGAGGTCACCAAAAGCAACTCCCCGGCTGCTGCGCAGCTCAGTGAGGCCGGTCTCGTGGCCGGGAACTAAAGCGAAGCGACCATTACGCAGATTGCGGAAGAGCTGATTGGCCTGGCGGTATTTGCTATTGGTCTGGTCCGCCTGCGGATAAATGTGCCCGTTCGCGACGAAAAGTTCTTTCCAGCCGTCATTGTCGAAATCGACAAAACCAGCCCCCCATTTCAATTGGTTGTAGCTTGCTGTGCCGAGGCCGGCCTGGTAGGTCACGTCCTCAAACTGGCCATGATTGTTGTGATAGAGCGTGCTGTAATCTTCGGCGAAGTTGGTGACCAGCAGATCCAGCCAACCATCGTTATCGTAGTCTCCGACGGCAATTCCCATGGAAGACTGTGCCCTGCCGTCCGCGCTCATCGCACATCCGGCTTCGAAGGCAATCTCCTCGAATTTTCCATTGCCTTGGTTACGCCACAGAAAATTAGCCATGGAATCATTCGCCACGTAAATATCCGGCCAGCCGTCATTATCAAAGTCGACCCAGGTCACGCCCAGGCCGTAAGCGCGGCCGGTATCCCGAATTCCGACATCGGCGCTGACTTCGCGAAATTTTCCGCCACCTTCGTTGTGATACATGTAGTCTGGCAATCCCGGCAGACCTTGCGGCCCGCACGCAACGGGAATGCCCTGATAGCGACAGTATGTGCCCGAGCCCGGCCCAACAATTTTTGCGCGATCGAAATCCACATAGCGAGAGACATACAGATCCAGGCGACCATCGCGATCGTAGTCTCCCCAGGCGCAGCCGGTGTTCCAGTTCGACGACTCCAGCCCGGCTTCACGCGTAACGTCAGTAAAAGTGCCGTTACCATTGTTGTGAAACAGAGCGTTGGTGCCGAAATTGGTGATGAAGACGTCGCGGTAACCGTCGTTGTCGTAATCGCCGACGCTAACTCCGACGCCCCATCCCTGATTGATGAGCCCCGTTTCCCGAGTTACGTCTGTGAAAGTTCCATCGCCGTTGTTGCGAAAGAGGCGGCTCGAGGTTTTGGGCACGTGAGGATTATCGAGGATCTCAAAAGAAGAGCCATTCACCAGAAGAATATCCGGCAGTCCATCGTTGTTGAAGTCGAAAACAGCCACCCCGCTGCCTAAGGTCTCCACAAGATAATCCTTTGCCAGTGAACCGCAGGTATCACGGAAGGCGGCCAGGCCGGCTGCGCGAGCAACCTCGACGAACCACGGTCCCCAGGCAGGCACGGGCTGTCCCAAGCGACCGTTTCCGAACATTGGGACCACGAAGCATAGCGATTTTCCGCAATTGTGGAGGAAGCTGCGTCGCGTCTGCAGCGGCGCCCAAGAATATGCATGTGTGGTTATGGGAATCGTCAAAGTGATTCGCTACCATCCCGGTTGCTTCGTCTCTTTTCCGCGCTCACTCTCCACCAAGTCCAGGTCGCTATCGCTTGCCCGCTGTGCAGCGGCGCTCAACTGCTTGAAGATTTCAAGTGCTCCTTGTGCATGGGCGCTATCACCCAGCTTGCGGTAGAGCTTGGCAATCCGGAAATGAACTTCCCCATCCTTGTCTTCCGAAGCGATCGGCAACAAATCTTCCAGGGCTTGACGCGTCTGCCCCATTTCACTCTCTGCTTTAGAAAGATCGAGCCGCGCCCCGAATGCGAGTGACGAATCGGCCAGAGCCTGACGCAGGTGTGGCACTGCCGAGTCCCACTGTCGCTGTTGGACATAGGTGTTTCCCAGCTCATACCGAGCGACGGCTGAACCGGGCGCCAGTTCTAACGTTCTTTCCAGCTCTTTTTGCGCTTGCGGCCACTCCGCTGTACGCCAATACACGGTCGCCAAGCCGAGATGTAGGTCGGGCAGACCCGGAGCCAAGCGAAGGGCAGCCAGGTATTCTGTTTTTGCTTTGGAGTAGTCGGCCCAACCGGCGTAATGCTTGGCGAGCATCTGATGAACCCTCGGCGAGTCCGGGTTGAGTGTGCCGACTCTGACAAAACAATCTGTCGCCAGTGCGGAATGGGCTTTGGTTAACCAGTAAGTCCCCCATGGCTGCTCGGGATCAGATCGGAGCACGTTCTCAGCAGCGCGCAACGCCCCCGCATAATCTCCTAATCGAAACTCAGCCTCTGCTAACTTAATCTTCTCTGCCCGCAAAAGACTCCTCTTCGCCCGGAGCTTGGATCGCAGCAATCGATAGCAAGCTTGGGACAACCACAGGCCAGCTGGAGTGCTGGATTTCGGCGAAGACTTTGTGCACGCCGCCGTCCCACCCTTGCCTGCAACCTGAACTAAATCCGAGTCACTGAGCCATGCTTTCCAAATCGCGCCCACCCGCGATGTTGCGAAGCCCTCGCTGGCGTGCATCTTTCCCTCCGTCCAGGCTTGTCGCACTACGCCTGCTGGGGGGGAATCCATCAGCAGCATCGTTTCACGCGGATGCAGGTTGTCCAATTGTTGTAACTGGACAAGCACTTCATCCCAGTCACCGCGGAGCGCCGCTGTTTGGGCCAACCCGAGCCTGGCCAGCGGACAATCCGGGTCCCGCAACAACTCCTGCCGGAAGTGGCCCTCGGCAGACTTTGCGTACCCCAGCCCGAGCAGCGCCGCACCCAAATCCGCATGAAGCTGAAGCGCAGCAGGCGCTTGCCGAAGCAAACGTGAGAGAGCTCGAGCCGCGTCCAGGCTACGGCCGGTCTCCAGCAGTTTCTCAGCCGCAAGCTGCTGGCCAACTACGCTGTCTCGGAACTTCTCGCCCGCATCTCCCGCCAGGCGGCCGGCCAGCGCCGAGTGAGCCAAACCCAGTTTGTACCAGGGGTCCGACAAAGTTGGAGCCCGTCTCACTTGCTCCTGGTACTCCCGCAGCGCCTCGCGGAGCTGGCCGCCGCGTGCCAGGGCATCGCCCAATGCCAGTCGAGCAGTTCCGCTGTTTGCGTTTACGGCAAGCGCTTGTCGAAGCGAGCGGATAGCCTCGCGCAGTCGATTCAGTTCAAGATAATCGAGGCCCTGAACCACCCATGCCTGTGCTGGTATACCGACAAGGTTCGGGGCGGTTTGGGATGGTGAGTGCGACGAGCTTTTCCAGTTTGCCGGAACTACAGGCTCAAGCGCGTGCAGAGAATCGTCATATCGGTGCAGCATGAAGAGGGCGGTGGCCAGCTGGGTTCGAACTCCAAACAAGGCCGAGCCAGGGGTTCTGTCGGGAGCGGTGGCCAGCAAATGCTCGTATTGCGAGACCGCCGTCTCGTATTGCTTATTCTGACGGTCATCAGATAGAGGATTCGGCTGATTCTCGCCTGCACTTTGGCCGCGCGTCAGGCAGCAGGCGGCCACCAACCCCACAATCACGGAGACGAAACCGTACCGCAACCGCAATCGCACCGCGGACCACATGGTCAAGATCCAAATTCTAAACCATGCGCGACTCGCTTTCGGACCCCGAATTCGGGGAACGTTGAAGCGTACGGGTACCTGCGCGTCAGAACATGAAGCGAAGCGCCAATTGGATTTCCCGAGGATCGTTCGTACCCGTAGGCTGGCCAAAGCTGCTGTCACCCAACGTATTGCTGTTGCCATGGTCAATACAGCCGTCACAGTTGAATGACGGGTGATTCAGGACGTTAAAGAATTCGGTCCTAAACTGATATCGGAGTCTCTCGGTCACGGCCCCGTTCTTGTAGAGCGCGAAATCCCAGTTGCCGCCACCCGGTCCCCATGTGCTGTTCCTGCCAGCATTACCAAATGTGCCGCTAAAGGGAGTTAAGAAACAGTGGGCGTCGAACCATTGAGTCCGCGAGTGTGGACCGCTGTTTGGATTGCACCCTGAGATCCGGTTGGCGTTTTGATTAAAGTTGTCCCCGACCACCGCCACATCGCTGCCGGAAACGATGTTGTAGGGGTGACCGCTCGCATAGGAAACGAATCCGGCGATCTCCCATCCTCCCAAAAGCTTTCCCGACAGGGAATGGGACTTGGTCAGGAACGGCAGGTCATATACATAGTTAATGCCCAGGATATTGTTCCTCTGCCAGTCGGGCGGGCCCCAGTTCAAACCCACATTGTAAGTGTCAACTGCATTGGCGTAGCGGTTGGACCCGTCATCGTAGGCGTGCGAGTAGGTATAGGAAACGCCGAACTGCAGCCCGTGATGTAATCTGCGTTGCGCGCTCACCTGCAGGCTGTCGTAGCGGGAGTTTGCGTTGTTCAAACCCACCATAGTCTGGCCGAACCCCGGGTAAGGAGCGTTGGCTGCCGCCAAATTCGCAGGTGCATTGGTTGGGCCCCCGTTAGCGGCAATCAGTCCAGGGAGCACACCCAACCGGTATTGGTTGAAGTCTGCGTTGACCGCCAGGTGGCGCGCCCGGGTTCCGACATAGCCGGCTTCCACGAGAGTGTCTCCCGGCAACATGCGCTGTACGTTAGCACTCCATTGGTACACAACCGGGATGGGAGAAATGGGATCACCGCCGCTGATTGGAATCGGCAACTGCGGCAGAACTCCGCCAGAGGCAAGGCAGTTCCTGCTGACATCCAACGCCGCACCTGGGCAATCAGCCTTTTCTCCAAAAACCTGCGCGGCGGTTTGAAATGGAACGTTCTTACCCAGCAGCGTGGAATCGCTGAGGGTGATATGCGCGTAGAAGATTCCCGCGCTCGCGCGCACCGAGGTTTTCCCGCTTCCAGTGGGGTCCCAGGCGAAACCCAGCCGGGGCTGGATGTTGCGATAGTGCTTCTCGAAGATTCCCGCAGGCAATCCTCGCATGATCCCGGTGTCGATGAGTCGCTGGTTCGTCGCCCCAAGGTTGCTGGCGGTTAGAGGCACTCCAAACACCCCTTTCAAGTGGCCAACGGCATCGCTGGGTAGCTTAGTGCAAGGCGCTGCGATCCCATTGTAGGGGTTGCCGCCAACAATAAACCCGGTGGTAGGATCTACCACTTGCTTCACACCAGGCGCGTTTGAATAGAAGAATGGGTCAAAGGTGGACCAATTGCAATACTTGCTAGAGTAGGGTGCGTAGTAATCCCAGCGGAGACCGCCTGAGATGGTCAATCGGCGGGTTGCCTTCCAAGTATCCTGCGCAAACAGGCCATACTGGTTGGCTGACCAGGGGGTTCGATTGCGGAAGCCAAGTTCCTGGTAGTCGTCAAAGTTCCCGAGCAACACGTCCGCCAGAGGAACCCCGGTTGTTGCCGGATTCACCGAACGGGAGGCCGCGAACCGGAAGGCGCCGTTCAGATTGGGTGGTTCGTTTACGGCGCCACCGCCAATAGCCAACTGGTCGTTATCGTCTTCACCATCTCTCTCAATCCACACTCCAAATTTCAGCAGGTGAGCACCGCGGTTCTTGCTCACGGTATCCTGCCATTGCCAGACATGCCCAATACTTCCCGACGGATAGGCGTTCGTCGACCCGTTCACCGTATCGAAACCTGAAACTGTGATCGTCGGAGTCTTGCCCGCGATGTCTTTGCTGGCATCACCGAAGAGGAAGGGAAAGTTGATTCCCAAGCCGGTTCGGTTCAGTCCGGGCCCGCTGGGCAGGTTTACGTGGACGATGTCCTCGGTGGAAGTGAAGGTGAAATCATTCAGCAACGTGGGGCTGAAAGTAGTGGTGAAATCGATGGTTCCGCCGCGCTCGGGCAGCTGGATGTTCCAGTTCATGAGCCGGCTGCTGCCGGCAAATCCGTCATCGAAGTTATCGGCCCGGTAGTGGCGGAGCGAAACCGAGAGGTGCGACTTGATGGAATCGAACTGGCTGTCAAATTTCACTGTCTCGGTGCGAATCGTATTCGGCTGCGGAATCTGTTGGATACTGTTGTTCGACAGTCCTGGCTGGTTGGGTAGTGCCATCACACCCACGAAGGCCGCACCATTCGGACTCCACAGACTCTGGGGAATAGTGTCGTTGGGGAAATTGCTACCCGTCGCCCCCAAGCCATTGGTATTGGCGAGATAGGAAGGCACCTTGGGGCAGGCGGCATCATTGGCGGCGCAGTACTCGGAGAAGTTACCGTGGCGGGCCAGCTCCGAGGGGACGGTGGCGGTTAACGTGTAGGAGGAGGCAATGCGGGTCCACTCCTGTGACCAGTAAAAGAAGAGTTTCTTCTTGCCGGGAATAACCGGACCGCCGAACGAATAGCCGAAATTGTTGTACTTCAATATGCTCTTGGGAGTCGGGGCGACTGCGAAATAGTTCCGCGCATCCATGGCGTCATTTCGCAGGTACTCATAGGCGCTTCCATGATATCGCTCGGTCCCCGACTTCATCTGGATAATGACCTGGCCGCCGCCAGCGCGCGAGTACTCCGGTAAGTACCCGGTAGTCACGATGTTGACCTCGCCGATCGCGTCCATGCTTGGAGGCGCGGTAACCGCTCCGTTGCCACGGGTACGGGTCGAAGGTGAGCCTTCGATTTGAATGTTATTCTCATCCCCCCGAAGCCCGTTCACATGCGTGCTTTCAGTAGCAAATATGCTAAATCCGCTCCCCTGAAAGCTGTTGAACGCAAATTCCTGTTCAACCCCGGGCTGCAGCGCAAGCAGGCTGGCGAAATTTCGCCCATTGACGGGAATTTCCTGCATCTGGGTATCGTTGATGACGTGCGCAACCTTTGAATCCTCGGTTTGCACGCTCAGTTCCTGGGCCTGTACTGTGACGCTCTCGCTAATACTCCCCACCTTTAACCTGCAGGTCAGCTGCACGCTGGCCGCCGGATCAAGCCGCACGCCCGTGTTGACACAGCGGGCAAAACCTTGCTTTTCGGCCGCAACATCATAAGTTCCAAAATGCAGGTTCACGAATACGTATCTACCAAGATCATTCGACGTTGTCCCCTGCACCTGGCCAGTGCCCTGGTTTGTGGCCGTGACCTTGACGCCCGGAACAACCCCGCCAGTCTCGTCCGTGATGGTGCCACTAATGGTTCCTTCGGTTTGGGTCTGACTGAAACTGAGACCGGCCAAGAGGACAACCAAACCGAGGACGCAGGCTAACCATGACCACACATCCGTTCGCTTTCCCCTCATATTCGCTCCTGTGGCATTCCCGAACTTGAGGAATTTGCAGCCGGACCGACTGCTGCCGCAAATTCAATTTTGTGTGACCGGAGCCTAGCGGCTTGCGTACCTAAACGAGCCAGCTGCGACCCTGGTGCGCGTCAGGCAGAGACTCGTCTGGTTTCGTCTGACGTGATTGAGTTGGCAAGGACGAATAGCCCCGCCTCTGGACAGAGTAACTTTGTTCGGCGGCAAGTCGCTTAGCCACTTCCCCGCGCCGCCGGCTGATGGCCAGAAGCAAGATGACGAAACTAGCAATTCCAGAGTGGAGGGTCATACGGCTAAGCCTGTATGGCATGGCAAAGCTTAATGTACTCTGACCGGACAAGCTATCACTTAATTGCCGTACCGACAAGAAGTCGGGCAGGGAACAGAAGTCGGGCGGGGCACGCGGGAGACGACAGCGCCAGCTAAAAAAAAATCCAACCGGTTCCAGCCAGGAGGGTAAAAGTCGCAGCGCTGACGAGCCTTGCTGTTTTTGGGCTTTTGAACTGGCTTGGCCTGTGCGGAGGAGGCCGGACTCAGGAGCCAACCAACTTACGATGGCTGGTATGCACCGACCTACTTCGCAGAGGAAGACAACAATCCAGACGGGAACCCGCCACGCTCGATAATCGGCGATGGGGCTGGCCATTGGAAGGTTCCGGGTTGCCGCGTGAAGCGATCTACGAGATTCCTTAGCTCGCGCACGTCGCTGTGAAACTCCTCGGGCTGAGTCCCGCCGACCTTCCGGTCCAGCTCCGGCACCGTTTTGAACCCCTTCGGCCAAGGGATTGGACCCAGAGGGCAACCCACTTCGCTCCCGGGATAAGAGAGGCGTGCTGCGTTCACAGGCTTCTGATCCATGCACATGCGGAATCCATCGCTTAAAGACCCATCTGGTGCGGGGACAACTTTTCCCCAAAGGCGCGAACTGGTGGGGCGAACCGCTTGGAGCCAGGAGATGATCTGTTCCTTGTCTTTCGGGTTGAAAAGGGTCTTCAGATCAAGCTGCAGCCCCATCACATGGGAGGATTCACCTGATCGTAATAGCGTACTTTGGCTTGATGCCAATTCAAAGGCAGTTCGGAGCCTTTCACCTTCCATCGAATGAAATTCGTTGTCTCCACGTGCGGAGCGAGTGCATCCATGCTCATCGCTCTCAGTGATTTTCTTCCCGATCCTCGTGACCCGTCGGGGAAGGTTGGCCGGTGTGTTTTTCCCACGGCCAGAAGCGAGTCTTCCGATTGAATTGAAACGTGAGTTGTTTGCCGTATTGAGTTCGGAGATCGCGCGCCAACTCCGGAAGCGCGGACTCAAGGAGGAAAAGATCGTGGAGGAATTCCAGTCATGGCGGAAGAGTAAGCGTGAGACTCGTCGCCGACGCTAATGTCCTCCTTGCGGCTGTGCTCGGTGGCCGAGCGAAAGCTGTTCTGCAACATCCTGAAATGGCAGAACTGTTGACGGCCGAGGCGACGTTCGCGGAAGTCCAAGAGTATGCCGTCACTTTAGCGAGAAAGAAACACTTGTCGCTTGATACGTTGCTTTTGGCTATGGGCGCTTTGCCCGTGTCTGTTGTTGAGGAGGCTGTTTACGCTTCCGCCCTGCCTCAAGCCCGCAAATTACTGTAATAGCGCAACGCGATCCGGACGACGTCGACGTCCTCGCGCTTGACGAATCGTTCCGAGAGTGCAACCGTGATCGAGCAACTCGTGGGCTGCCCGAGGAATCACCCGATACATCGCGCAGCCGCGCCAATGCGTTGTAAAGATCCTGGTCAAATTCCACGGATGCACAGCCTTGCGGATACGAGGCCCTTCGCGATCTGCACAAGAAGTCTCATTGGCAGGTGCTGGTCGAACTTTCGCCGTGGTAGTACGCTAGAATAGGGTGCGCGGTGTTGTCCTTCGCCACAACTCTATACCTGCTATCGCACACGTTATTCACACCAATAACAGGTCGGTCGGCCCGGCGATTGCTCCCTCAAGGATCCAAGTCGAAACCCAATCACACCACGGCTAGGACTGCATGGCAGGCAGCAACAGATAGCGTGCCCATCGATGAACTGATCGGCCGGCAGAAAACTAGGGTGGCGCCAAATTCAGGCCGCACGGTCGTAACGACGATGAAGACCACCGACACGAGGCCACGCTACCACCTTCCCCTGTCCTGAGCAGCGCTTTTTTTCGGGGTCTGCTTCTGAAGTCCGCAGTGGGTGCGATCCTGGTGGGTAATACCCGACATAATGAAGAGAGCAGCCGCTTCAGATGCGACTCGCTGGCGATTTGTTTGACATGAGATGGCTGCGAATGGTAGAACCAATTTTTTTTAGAACTGGCTTGCCGTACGCAGGGCAGTAGCCGTCATTCCCGCCGGGGAGCAGAAGCATGAAGAAACTGAAGGCCGGTATCTTGGCACTCTTTCTTGCAATTCCGCTGGCTGCAATCGCTCAACAACCTGTTTACCTCGATCCCTCTCAACCCATCGCCAGGCGAGTGGATGATTTGATCGCACGGCTGACGCTGGAAGAAAAGACTTCGCTTCTCAGCACAACAGCGCCGGCCATCGACCGACTGAAGATACCGGCGATGAATGGCTGGAACCAGAGCCTTCATGGAATCGTCTGGACCCGGCCCACAACGATGTTTCCCGTGCCTATTAGCATGGCTGTCACATGGAATCCGGAATTGGTGCAGGAGGTCGCAGGCGCCATAGCGGACGAGGGCCGGGCAATCTACAACTACTGGCCCACTGTTCCCGGCAAAGTGGAGGCGACAGGTGGGCAGGGACAAGCGGTCACGGTCACCGCGAATGGAGAACGATTTCGTCATAACGGCTTGGTGTACCGCTCCCCCGTCGTCAACATGGACCGCGATCCGCGCTGGGGCAGGATATGGGAAGCGTTTGGCGAGGATCCGCTACTCGCCGCCCGGATAACGGTCGCATACGTGAAAGGAACCCAGGGCGATGACCCCAGATATTTGAAGCTGGCTGCTACTCTCAAGCATTTTGCCGTGAACAACCAGGAGCGAGACCGCGTGAGCTCCATCATGGAGGTGGATGAGCGCAGCCTGCGGGAGTACTTTCTGCCGCAGTTCAAGGCTGGAATCATGGAAGGGCATGCGCAGTCCATTATGTCGTCGTACAACGGGATCAACGGGATCCCAAACGCGGAGAACCCGTTTCTGCTGAAGGAAGTCCTCCGCGATGAGTGGAAGTTCGACGGGTTCGTAGTTCCGGACAGCGGCGCCGTGGAAAATCTGGTGACCGCCCAGCGGAGATATAAAACCCTGGAAGAAGCCGCCGCCAAAACCATTCTTGCCGGCAGCGATCTCGACAACGGTGCCTATGCTCGCGTTTTGCCAAAGGCGCTCGCGGAGGGGTTCCTGACGGAAAAGGATGTCGATCAGGCGCTCCGCCGAGTATTGACGGTACGCTTTCGCCTGGGCGAGTTTGATCCACCATCGATGGTTCCGTACAGCAAGATCGGTCCCGAAGTAATCGATTCCGAGCAACACCGCCAACTCGCCTTCCGCATGGCCGAAGAATCCATCGTGCTGCTGACCAATAAGGACAATTCCCTGCCCCTGGACAAGAGCAAACTCAAAACCATAGCCGTGATCGGTCCGTTTGCAGATATGGCTCAGATCGGTCCTAACTATACGGGCATGTATTCCAGGTTCGTTAAACCGCTGGAGGGCGTGAAGAACAAGGTAGGACCAGAAACTAAGGTGTTGTACGCGCGCGGCAGTGGAATTCTCGAATCTGACAACCCGGAGGCCAGTTATGCCGAAGCTGAAAGCGCTGCTAAAAAGGCGGACGTGGCCATCCTGTTTGTCGGCATCAATCAGATGCTGGAGCGGGAAGGGATTGACCGGGAATATCTGAACCTGCCTCCAGTACAAATGCAGCTGGCGCGAAGGGTATTGGAAGCCAATCCGAAAACGGTAATTGTTCTTCTCAACGGCGGTCCGGTATCACTGGTTGCCGGTTTCGGTGGGGGGCAGGGGTCGCAGGACCTCGACGCTCCCGCAGTTGTCGATATGTTCTGGGCAGGGGAGGAAGGCGGGAATGCCATCGCCGATGTGCTGTTTGGCGATTACAGCCCCGGAGCAAAGCTTCCTTACACCGTGTACCGGTCAGTTCGCGACATACCGCCGATGACCGAATACGACATCACCAAAGGCTTCACGTACATGTATTTCGATGGCAAACCGCAATACGCCTTCGGGCACGGCCTGAGTTACACCACCTTCTCGTACAGCAACCTACGCCTTTCCTCCGAGCAGGTGCCGGGAAATGGCCAGATCACCATCAAGGCGGACGTGGAGAACAGCGGCAGGCGGGCTGGCGACGAGGTAGTGCAGCTCTACGTGCACGAGGTTTCGCCCACGGTGAAAAGGCCACGGGAGCAGCTGGCGGGATTCGAACGCATCACGCTCAAGCCGGGCGAGAAAAAAACCGTGACCTTCTCGCTTTCGGTGGAGCGGCTGTCTTTTTGGGACACGAACAAGAAAGCGTTCGTGATGGAACCGGAGGCGTTTGACGTTATGGTGGGGAGCGCGTCCGACGACATTCGTCTGAAGGGACAGTTCCGAGTGACGTCTTCTGGACAATGGCCACCGAGTTCGCCGCTGACCGCGGCGTCGCCTGCCAACTAGGGGCGAGAAGAACATTGAATTGGGCGAAGAGGCTAAATTCCGTTACCTTAGAAGGGGGTCGCGCGTCGGTCGGACCAAAAGCTACTCGGGGCGCTCTTTACATTGGAGGTGGAACCGACGTTATGGCAGCTACGCCGCTAACCAGTTATAAGGAAGACGTCACAGTACGGCTGCTGACTACTTTTAAGCGGCTGCTCTCGGAAGGAACGCTGATCTCAGGAAGCCGCCTGCCCGCGGAACGTGAGTTGGCGGACAAGTTTCACGTCAGCCGCTCCTCGCTTCGACAAGCGCTGAAGGTCCTGGAGATTATTGGCGTTATCTCGCAGCGAGTGGGAGACGGGACTTACGTCAACGACGGCACCAGCAGTCTGTTGTGCGAGCCACTCGAGTTCCTCATCCTGCTGAGCGGTATTTCGTTCGATGAACTGATTGAGGCACGAATCATAGTGGAGCCGGAGTTGGCGGCACGGGCTGCGAGTCGTGCCTCGGTCAGGGAGCGCACCGCATTGCGCCACGAAATGCAGGCGATGAAGCAGAACGCCGAGAACCACGACCTCCTCAGCCAGCACGATCTGGAGTTTCACAAGATCATCTTCAACGCCGCCGGCAGCCGGGTGTGCGGCATGCTTTTTACCGTGGTTCACCAATCCTTTCACAAGTTGATTGAATTCACTTCACAGATGGTCTCCGTACATCACACCCTGGCTTTTCACCAACGCATCTATACCGCGATCGTGCAGGGAAATGCCGCCGAGGCGCGGAAACGAATGACCGAACACCTCCTCGATGTGAGGGATCTGCTTTCGCGGGCTCACCAACAGCAGGAAAGCTCGCGTCTTGAAAACCGCATCTCTGAGTTGGTGGTGGGACCACCCCGGCACCGGAAGAAGAAGCATCAGAACTAGTGATGCGTTTGCGCTGGAAAATCGCATCCCTAACTGGCGCGGCCATTGCCATCAGCTATCTCGATCGGCAAACGGTACCCGTAGCCATCGCCGCCATTCAGCGGGATATTCCGATCTCCAACACTCAGTTTTCAGAGCTACAGGCAGCCTTCCTGGCGACCTACGCCATTATGTACGCGGGCGGCGGGCGCGTGCTGGATGCTCTGGGCACGCGCCGGGGATTCGCGCTCATCATGGCTTGGTGGTCGTTGGCGTGTGCGGCACACGGCCTGGCGACCGGTTTTGGCATGCTGGTGGTCTCGCGGCTGCTTTTGGGCATTGGCGAAGGGGGCGGATTTCCCGCGGCGACCAAGGCCGTTGCGGAGTGGTTTCCCATCCGTGAACGATCAACGGCAATGGGCATCATCAACGCGGGTACAGCAGTGGGCGCGGTTGCTGCGCCGCCCGCGATAGCGATCATCATCGGCGCCGCTGGCTGGCGTTGGGTGTTCGTCGTTGTGGGAACGGTCGGACTTGCCTGGACGGTATGGTGGTTGCGTGCCTACTTTCCTGCCGAACGACATCCCAAGCTCAGCTCCGATGAGCGCCTCGAGATCCAGGACGTGTTCATCACAACTGAAAGCAAGGAAGGCCCGATCTCCTGGTTTCGGTTGCTGACCTATGTCGAGTCCTGGGGCTTGGTCCTCGCCAAGTCCTTGAGCGATGCAGGCTGGTATTTCTACCTGTTCTGGCTCCCCAAGTATCTTTACGACGTTCGCCGCTTTGATACCAAGAAAGTCGGCTACTATGCGTGGATTCCCTATGCTGCGGCCGGAGTCGGGTGTCTGTTCGGCGGCTGGCTTTCAGCCTGGCTGTTGTCCCGCGGCAAGTCGCTGAATTTTGCTCGCAAGGCTGCCATGGGCGCCAGTGTGGCGGTCATGCCGCTGATCCTGCTGGTTCCCCATTCCGCCGTGCGATGGGCCCTCGTAATTTTCAGCATTGCCTTCTTTGGCCAGCAGTCCTGGTCGACACTGATCATGATTCTGCCAATCGACCTGTTTCCACGGCGCAATGTCGGTTCGGTTGCTGGTCTGGTTGGCTTCGGGGGTTCGCTCGGGGGTGTAGTCTTCAATCTAGTTGTTGGCTACCTTCTTGACCATGGTTTTGGATGGTCGACAGTGTTCGGAATAGTGAGTACATTCCACGTGGCTGCGTTCCTATTGATCTTGGCAATGGTTCGCCAAGTGCGGCGGGTCGTCGCTTCGGAGCCGCAGTATGCTTTGCCGCAGGCATGAAACTCGGTCGTGAACCGATAGTGAACTGGACGGACCTTCGAATAAGGGGAGTGTCTACTATGCAACGCGTAGCACTGATTGGATTGGGTGTAATGGGCTCGGGGATGGCCAGTCAATTACTTGAGCACGGCTTTGCCTTGACGGTTTACAACCGGACGCCGGCGCGCGCCGCTGCGCTGGAACGGAGAGGCGCACAAGTTGCGTCTTCGGCAGCCGGCGCGTCAGGGAATGCGGATGTGGTCCTCTCCATGGTGGCTGATGACAAAGCTTCGCGGGAAGTCTGGCTGGGCGAAATGAGGGCATTGAGCGCGGCGCGCCCGGGCACAGTAATCGTGGAGTGCAGTACGCTTTCGCCAGGCTGGGTTCGGGAACTGGGGCGGGCTGCAGGCGAGCACAAGTGTGAATTCCTGGACGCTCCGGTGACCGGCAGCAAGAGTCACGCGGCATCCGGTCAACTGGCATTTCTGGTTGGGGGTGATGCCGCAACCCTGGAGCGTGCGCGTCCGGTGCTGCAGGCAATGAGCCAGGAAGTGATCCATGTAGGCCCTTCCGGCTCCGGCGCTCTGCTCAAGTTGATCAACAACTATCTATGCGGCGTACAGGCAGCGTCGTTGGCGGAGGCACTCGCGCTCATCGAGCGAAGCGGTCTGAACCGCGATAGTGCCTTGGAAATACTGAACAACGGCGCCCCTGGCAGCCCGCTGATTAAAGCACTCTCAGCCCGCATGACCGCACGAACCTATGAGGTTAACTTCGCGCTCGAGTTGATGCAAAAGGATCTGCAATATGCCGGCAGGGAGGCCGCGGAGCACAGTGTGGAGTTCCGCACGGGAAAAGCGGCGCAGCAGCTATTTCGTGAGGCGCGACAGCGTGGCTGGGAAGGAAAGGATTTTTCATCCGTAGCGGAGGCTCTGCGGTGAGATTGCTGCAGATTCGCAATGGCCAAGGCGAGCGCCGCATCGGGATGGTCAACGATCAACGAATCATCCTTCTGGACGGAGCCAAGTCCATTTACGAGCTCGCACAGCACGCTCTTGCTGCGGGCACGGACCTGATTACCACGGTGAAGAAGTGTACTTCCGGCCATAATCTGGCCTATGACGACATCTACATGGGTCGATCTGACTGGCGCATTCTCCCGGCCATCGATCACCCGCAAGAGCCGGGGAAATGCCTGGTAAGCGGCACCGGGCTGACGCACATTAAGAGCGCACAAAACCGGCAAGCGATGCATGCTGCCGATGCAACTCCAACCGACAGCATGAAGATGTACGAGTGGGGAGTTGAGGGCGGGCGGCCGGTCCAGGGCGCGATTGGGATTTCTCCGGAATGGTTCTACAAAGGCTGTGGAACGATTCTGCGTGCGCACGGAGAGCCATTAGAGGTGCCTGCATACGCTGAGGACGGCGGCGAGGAGCCGGAGATCGCCGGCATCTACATCATCGACGTATCCGGCAAGCCGAGGCGAATCGGCATGGCAATGGGGAATGAATTTTCCGACCATGTAGTGGAGAGAAAGAATTACCTTTACCTGGCGGCTTCGAAGTTAATGTGCTGCGCCATCGGGCCTGAGTTGGTGCTGGATCCCCAGTTCCAATCGGTCCCAGGGGAGGTCTCCATCGAACGGAATGGGAAAACCCTGTGGCATCGCCAATTTCGCACTGGTGAAAGCGCGATGTCGCACAGCCTGGCAAACATCGAGCATCATCACTTCAAACATCGGGGACACCGTCAGCCGGGGGATCTTCATGTCCATTTTTTCGGCGCCGATGCCTTCAGCTTTGGCGAAGGGATCATTCTCGAACACGGGGATCAAGTGCAGATTCAGTTCGAGGGTTTTGGCCGCGCTCTGCGCAATCCCGTCGTCATAGATCGTTCAGCACAACAATTGGCGGCCGCCACCCCGTTATGAAAGGAAATGAGGGGGGTGGCCGGGAATGGCCTCGGAGTTGACTTACTCCAGAACTTCGAAGTTCTTCAGCGCTTGTTCGTTAACCGTTACGCCGAGCCCCGGCACGGAATCATCCAGTTCAATACTTCCGTTCACCGGTTTCGGCTCGCCTTTCAGGATGTACCAAAAGAGCTCGTTGCCAATCTCGACATCCACCATGGGAAAGAATTCCGCCATCGGGCAATTGTAGGAAGCCATCACTACTTGAAAGTTGTGCATCTGGCCGGCATGAGGCACTACAGGAACGGAGTATGCCTCGGCGAGAGCACAAACCTTTCGCGCCTGCGTAATCCCGCCCACTCGGTTGGTATCGAACTGAATGCAATCCACTGCCTTCGTCTCCAGCAACTGGCGAAACCCATATAGCGTGAACTCGTGCTCTCCTCCTGCGATGGGTATCCGGTTCATTGCCTTAAGGGCGGTGTATCCCCCGATATCATCGGGAATGACAGGCTCTTCCAACCAGCGCAGGTTGTATTTCTCGAGGAGAGGAATCATGCGCTGGGCGTATTCCAGCGTCCACCCCATGTAGGCATCGGCCATCACGTCAATTTCCTCGCCGACTGCTTCCCGCACAGTGCGGACCAGGTCAACATTGGAGAGCATCCCTGCGCGGCCGTCGGCGGGCCCCCATCCGAACCTGAGCTTCACCGCGCGGAAACCTTGTTTCTTGTAACCCAACGCCTCCTCGGCCAGTTTTTCCAACGGCTGACTATAGAGCCTGCTGGCGTACACCGGAATCTTCGCCTTGGTCCTTCCTCCCAGCAGACGAAACACCGGTTGCTTCAACGCCTTCCCAAGCAGGTCCCAAATAGCAATGTCCACCGCACTGATGGCCACCATGCCGATTCCCTTGCGGCCGAATGCCATCGTCTTGCGATACATGTATTGCCACAGGTATTCCAGATCGAACGGGTTGCTGCCGATGAGAACCGGCTTCAAGTATGAATCAATGACTTGCTTGGTGCTTCGTGGCGCCAGCCCGGCATTACCGATCCCGATTAGGCCTGCATCAGATTCAATCTCTACTATGAGCCAGTTATAGAAGCGAAACGCGCCCATCGAATCGAGCGGCAGTTCCAGAAGATCCATGGGGTTCGTACAAAAGTGCAACTGCGGGGGCACGGTCTTGCCTCGCCATTCCACTACCCGGGTGCGAACATTGGTGATCCTCATGGTTGACTCCTCCAGCGTGCTAGGCGCCGTTTGTTCTCACCGGCTTTGCGGGCAACTGAGATTCTGTATTGTTTGGTAGGACCATGACAGACGGAAGGGAGAGCTGACTCCTTCTAAACACCCTCGGATTTTATAGCACGCAAGACGCCTCCGCCCAAGCACAATTCTCTGCTCGATCGTTGTGCCAAGCGCTTTACGAGTCACAGGCTCGCTATCCTCGCTCGAAGTGGGCTGGACCAGAAATGCCGACAAAATCGTTCTCTCTTTAGTGCAAGAATCCTCGAGACTTCCGGCGATTTTTTTCTTGACAGTTCAGCATTGAATGGTACTACCATGTCTGCGCCTTAAACAGCGGCGTAGTGCGGTTCGTGCCCAGGTCAAATCAACTCTTCTCTTCGAGGAACTCCAGGAGGACTGTTATGCCAAGGCTCAGAGGGGTGTTTGCCCAAATTGCAGTTCCCATTCTGTGTGGAGCCTCCCTCCTGTTTCTGGGCGCCCCCTGCGCAGTTGCCCAGGTGCACGCGGGCCGCATCGTCGGCACCGTGTACGACCCCAACAACGCGGTCGTAGCTAACGCCAAGGTCGTTGTTACGAACGCGGCCACGGACGTCTCTCAAACCGTCGCAGCCGATGCGACGGGCAGCTATGTGGTTACCCCACTGGATCCCGGCACTTACAACGTGAGCGCAAGCGCTCAGGGCTTTCAGACGTCGCTGAAGACGGGCGTCACTATCGAAGTCGGGGAGGCGGTGCGAGTCGACCTGAGCCTGAAACTAGGGCCGACCAGCCAAGTAGTCGAAGTCAGGGCGAGCGCCCCGTTGCTCAACACCGAATCCGCCACGCTGGGGCAAGTCATCACCAATCGGCAACTGGAAGAACTGCCACTCAATGGCCGCGGCTACTACTTGCTGGCGCAACTCACCCCTGGAGCCGCGCAGTTACCGGGCACCGGCAACGTGCTGCGCATTCGCCCCGAATACATCAATGGAACCACGATCAGCGGCATTCGTGGCCGTATGATTACCTATCTTTTGGACGGCTTCGACATCACGGAGCAGCATCAGGGCGGCACCTATATCCAGACTTCCATTGATGCGGTGCAGGAATTCAAAGTCCAGCAGAACGGCTATACGGCCGAGTACAGCCGCTCGGGCGCTATCTTGAACGCAACCGCCAAGGCGGGTGGCAATACGCTGCACGGAGGCCTGCTGGAATTCTTTCGCAACGACGCCCTGGACGCGAAGGACTATTTTGCTACCACGCGAGAACCCCTGAAGCAGAACCAGTTCGGTGCGGATATCGGCGGACCGGTCACGATTCCAGGAATCTACAATGGCCATGATCGCACTTTCTTCTTCTTCGACTATGAAGGCGTGCGACAGCGCCAAGGACTGGTTTTTAACGATATCGTGCCTACCCCCGCCGAAAAGATGGGAGACTTTTCAGCTCCAGGTCTGCACACGATCTACGATCCCACGACCAGCACGACCCGCACCGCGTTCGCTGGAAACAAAATTCCAACCGGACAGCTATCCCAAGCAGCCCTGTTCTTTCTGAAATACCTCCCCGACCCGAACAACGCCTCCGGGACGTTTGAGTATGCGCCGGCTCGAAAGCTCACCCTCGATCAGTTTACCGCCCGCATCGACGAAACGTTGACGCAGTCCAACCGGTTGTATGGCCGCTGGAGTTTCTTTAACAATAATCAGTCCGACCCCAACGCGTACCCTGCGCTGGGCTACGCTCTTCTGCACACTCGTGGCCAGGACGTCGCCGTGAGTCTGACGAGCACGTTTTCCTCAAACAAAGTCAACGTGGCACGATTCAATTACCTTCCTTCCATCATCAGATTGGACGCCTTCAAGCAGGGCCCGGATTTCAACGCGCTGGCGGGCATAACCGGTTTTGAGCAGACGTTGCTCCCTACCA
>QIAU01000026.1 GCA_003225055.1 Acidobacteriota bacterium | reverse complement strand
GGCACAGGACCGGAGTCGCTGTGACGAGATGGGTCGAGCAGCAGCTGCCTTCGTAGCGCGGTCCTTCTCGACCGAGGTTCGTACAAGTCAGATTGAGGAATTACTTCGGGGCCAATTGGAAGGTTCAACGGTCAGGCGTCCCGTTCCCGTTCCACAAGGCACAATCCTGCCTGCCGAGAAGACGCTGACGAAGGACTCCGCACTCTAGCTCGAGCGAGGTTCCACCAAGATCTTGGGATCTTGGATTGTGCAAGCCGAACGACAGGGCGGTTCTGTGGCCATGTCAGATCGCCACTCAGCAAGGACAGCTTCCTGCACAACTTTTCCAGGTTTCGCTGAAACAAGGTGACAAGATTATAGGCAAGCCAACCAAGAGTAACCGCTGAACAGTCAACCACTCCGCCTGAACGACCCTTAGCGTGACCTTTAGGTTAAACACTTGGCAGGCATCATTTGAGGCTTCGCCAGCGAAAGAGGAACCTATACTCTGTATTCTCTCTTAACCTTATGCTCGATGACATCACTCTCGCTATTCGTTATGCCATACCAGCAGATCCAATGATTAATTTGGATGACGCGAGGTGTCCTCACTGTGAACACTTCGCGTGTGTTTGCTTTGACTCGGAGGAACGGGACGAGATAAGGACGCGACTTCTTGGTGAACGACGCATTTTACGATGATCTCACCAAAAAAATTAAGTTATCCTGGAAATCAAGGAAATCAAAGATCCTTACTCAGAAACCTGTTGTTGCGGTCTGCTTGTGCGTCACCGGAGCCCGGTCTTCAATCAAAGTCAGCTTCTGAGCCAACCAGGGCAATGAAGGGGTTCGTTCACCTGGGAACCTCACTTCGCTCACTGGTAATAAGCGGTGACGCCCAGCTGCAGAGGTGCGCGGTGCCTTACTGCACTTATCACAGGGCAGGGCAACCCGGTGGCGAGCGGAAAAGGGGAATGGCACGCGATCCTGGACCTCATGGCAAGATGGCGATACAGGCGGTCCCGGTAGGCACGCCCGAAGGTGAACCTGCCGTTGGCTTCGTTCGGGCGGGGCGGCATCCGCAAACCGACGGTCAGGAAATTTCGGATTCGGGGAATTCGTTACAAAGAAGCAGCGGTAGGCAACTTAAATCATCAAAGAGGTGACAAATCTATGCGTTTAACGATCATTGGCTCCGGTTACGTAGGGCTAGTGGCGGCAGCTTGCTTTGCCGAGCTTGGGCATCAGATCATCTGCGTGGACAACGACCAGCAAAAGATCGAGCTGCTCCGGGCGGGTGAGGTACCGATCTACGAGGAATTTCTCCCGGAGCTGCTGGCGAAACACCGTGGACGACGGCTGCGCTTCACGACCGAGTTGACCGAAGCGCTGGCGAACTGCGCGGCGGTATTCATCGCTGTGGGGACGCCAGCCACCGAGCAGGGCGAAGCGGACATGTCCTGCGTGGAGGAAGTGTCGCGAGCGATTGCGCGCTCCCTCGACGGGTACAAGGTAGTAGTGGAGAAGAGTACAGTACCGGTGTTAACGCACGATTGGGTCCGCAAGGTGATGCTGATGAACGGAGCGCCGCCGGGGTCGTTCGACGTCGCCTCCAACCCGGAGTTCCTGCGTGAGGGCTCGGCGGTACGGGACTTCCTCTATCCCGACCGCATTGTGCTGGGAGTGGGCAACGAGCGGAGTTCGGAGGTTCTACACCAGATCTACGAACCGCTGGCCAGCGGCCGGTATTACCAGGACGCATCGCGCGTTCCGGGACCGGCCGAGCCACGCATTCCTCCCATCATCGTGACCAGCCCCAAGAGCGCGGAACTGATCAAGCATGCTTCGAACGCCTTCCTGGCGACCAAAGTGTCATTCATCAACGCGGTGGCGAACGTCTGCGAGGCGGTCGGAGCGGACATCCAGCAGGTATGCGAGGGGATGGGCACGGACTCGCGCATCGGAAGGAAGTTCCTAAATCCCGGCATTGGCTATGGCGGTTCCTGCTTCCCGAAAGACCTGGTGGCGTTCCACGCCGTCGCCCGGGAATGCGGCTACGATTTCCCTTTGCTGGAAGAGGTCAGTCGAGTAAACCGAGAGCAGTTGCGACGCTTCGTGCGAAGGGTAAAAGGGGCGTTATGGACACTGCGGGGAAAGAAGCTGGCAGTACTGGGGCTGTCCTTCAAAGGCGGCACAGATGATATGCGCGAGTCTCCGGCGCTGGGCGTGGTGGAGCTGCTGCTTTATGAAGGATGCGAGATCCGGGCTTATGATCCCGCCGCCATGGAACACGCGCGACGATTACTGCCGGCGCAGGTCGGCTACGCCGCCAATCCCTATGAGGCCGCCACCGGTGCGGACGCCTTGTTGATCCTGAACGATTGGAAAGAATTCGCGACCATGGAGTTGGAGCGGCTGCGGAAGGTGATGGCGTATCCCATCGTGGTTGACGGCCGAAACCTGTATGATCCGGCGGCGATGTCGGCAGCCGGATTCACCTATTACAGCATCGGGCGACCGGCAGTACTGGCGGAGAGAAAAGTCGAGGCCGTACCTGTTGGAGATATCGCGGTTTCGCCTCACCCACACTATCGACTGGGGGATATTGTTGCGCCTTCCGCTGCTTGGAACCCACAATCGCCGCAATCGCAGTGATCTCAGATTCCCAGGGGTGGAGCTGATCTAGTCGCAGCTCGCATCGCCACGTCTCCTATCAAAAGTGGTGCCGTTAAGGACGGCCCCCTTGGCCCGCGTGAACCGCTCTCCCCCCGAGCCAGGTTCACGCGGGCCTTGCCTTATAGACCTTCGGCTCTTGCTTGTCTGTCCAGGGCGCAGCTTCTTGGCGCTGAGGCCATTGTGGCAGCAGTCTGCGAAAATCCACTGTAATTGTTCGATTTGGCACCAAGTTGACCCGATTGAATAGAGCCCGTGCCTTTGTTAGCCGGGTAGATCTTGTAGCGCTGTAGAGGCCCGTGCGAACGCTCAAACGGGCGCCAATTGAAAGGTGAGTATTATGTGGCAACGCAAGAAGTTGCTGCGCCTAAACAAAGAGTTGGCGAATATGGCCGCCTTGGACAAGCTTTATGACAGCCGCACAGACCACACAGAAGGCGATCATCGTGCCTACATCGCCCGGCAGATAAGGCGGTGGGAGATAATGGCGGAGATCGCGAAGCTTGGCGCAAAGACAAAAATCTTGGGGTTGAGCAAACTACGTAGGACTCGACTGCTGCGGCGCAGGAAGGCGCCTGCGATGCTCGTCACGCGCCCATGACTTCCAACCGGCGGTGATTCGTCCCGTATGCGGGGAGACCGCAACAGTTCTCCAGAAACAGTTAGGGTGAACCGAGCCATTCGTTTTTTTTCTCCTCCGGCAGCCTCGGTCGGCTTGTCGTGCTTGTCGTGCCTAATGGCCGTGAGGATCGCCGAGATTGGTGTATCCTTGGGCACAAAAGCGTCGGCTTGGTATTTTCTGGCTCCTTGCCGGTAGGCTTCCTCCTTCAACACCGAAAGGGCAATAATCCGCTTTCCGGGCAGCCGAGCTTTGATCTCCCCGATTGCATCGAAGCTGCTGCCGTTCTGCAGATCCAGGTCCATCACTACCACATCTGGTTTGAGCCCCTCCGCGAGACGCACAACCTCCTTTGCGTCTGCCGCTTCTCCGACCACCCTACCCTCGAATCTCTTTGCCTATCCAGGATGCGTCGGATGAACCTGCGAAATTTTCAATGTGGAGTCACTGAATTCCTCGCTTCGATTGGGGGGTTGCCGAAGCGATGCTTCAGCCCGTCACCACTCTCTCTGGTAATCTAACGTCTGCCCCTAATTTAATTTAGCGGGCCGCGTCGCAAGCTCACAATCGGGTAAGTCTCTGACATCGGAGTGGGAAGAACGCCCGGACTGTTATTGTAAGGACGATAGCTGACGGCTGGGCGCCGAAAAATCGCTGTCAGGCGCCCTGCCGGCATAGACGACTTAGAGGGCTCGGGTCATGGGAACGAAGCAAACAGATCGCTAAGATCAGTTGCGTTCGCAGCATCCCCCAGCAACGGAGTTAGGTGGAAGATCTCCTCGATCGTCCGCAGGGTCGAGCCGTGGGTGTAGTGGATGGTGTTCTTATAGCCAACCTTGGCCTTGGGAGAGAGGACAATCAGGCCGATCGGCCCGTCGGCGCCTCCCTGGGACGACTCGCCCTCGTCCCACGTGATAAAGATCACGCCACCCTGTTGATAAGCGGTGGAATTCATAATCATGGCTACATTGGTGGCTAGCCAG
>QIAU01000071.1 GCA_003225055.1 Acidobacteriota bacterium | reverse complement strand
GGATGACCGCCAGCGGCGCCCCCCCGACGGTGGACACGAAATAGCTATTCGTCCCCAGCGTCGGCAACCGTGATTTCAGGGTGCGAAATTCCTGCCGCAAGCTGTGCGAGGAAACGCCCTTGAGGTGCTTAACCAACCGATGGATACCCAACTGCGGGGCTACTTCTACCAGCACGTGTACGTGGTCAGGCATGATTTCCAAAGCCATGATTTCGGCACGATATTTGTCTGCCACTTCTCTAAGCACCTGTTCGCACCGTTTAGCGACTCGCCCGACCAGCACAGCTCGCCGATACTTAGGCGTCCACACGCAATGGTACTTGCTTGAATAGACCACGTTGTGGTTTGATTTGTACCCTTCCTGGGCCATACTGATGCTTATACCTAATGAAACAATCTAAGACAAGGCAAAATCACGCCTTATATCCCCAGCCCTAAAGGGCGGGGCTTTAAGGCGCTTCTCGGTAAATCGAGGTAAACGGAGGAAATCTCCGGCAACCAACTCAACGAGCTAAGGAACCTTGGGCAGACGCGGTCCCGCCTGCTAGACTCGCTGCCCATGGCCCTGTCGTACAACCAGATTGCGGGCCAAAGTGTGGAGCGGCTCGCAGCCTTGAGCGACGGGATCTTCGCCGTGGCGATGACTCTGCTTGTCTTGGATCTTCGCCTGCCAGCCGGTCGAGCCATCCGCAACGAGCACGATTTGTGGCGCGCGCTGGTGGTGCTCTCGCCGCGCCGCTCATATAGATGACATTTACGACCTTGGCATCTTCTGGGTCGGCCAGCAGACGCAATTGAATTACCTGGCGCGCTCGGACCGCAGCCTGTCCTGGATTCACATCGCATTCTTATTCTGCGTGTCGGTGACGCCTTTTTCGACCACCCTGCTGGCCGAGTACCCTGGGTACCGGGTGCGCACTTCTGGTTTACTGGATTAACGTTCTTCTGCTGGGAATGACGCTCTATTTCAGTTGGGTATGCGCTACGGAAACAGGCTTGGTGAAAGACGAGATGCCTTGGGATGTTCCAGTAGCCATCAAGCGCCGCATCGTGATCGGACAATCGTTATATGCGTTCGGAGCCTGCTGTCGATCTTTCATACCTACTGGAGCATCGCCTTCATGGTTCTGGTGCAGCTGAATTACGCGATCCTACCGCGCCTGACGCGGCGTTCTCGACCTTGAGTGCAGCCGATCATTTGCGGGCGGAAACAGCGACCTTCTTCCGGGCCGTTATGAGTTCCGGCCGCTCATCGCCAACGCCGACTTCCAATAGTTTCTGGAAATATCGCGTGGCCACAGCCCTATTGCCCGCTGCATCAGCCGCGCTGGCTGCGCCATACAGGGCGTTAAAGCGATTGGGCGCCACCTTGAGGACCGCTTCGTACTCTGTCAGCGCATCCTGAGGATGCTTATCCAGCATCAGCAGCTCGGCCAGCATTTCGCGCGCCGGCGTCACAGCTCCTGGCGTGACCGCGTGCTTGTCCATGCTTTCTTCCAATTCCACGGCCGACTTCATGGTGCTGATCGCGTCAGTGGACTGGTCATTGGCATAAGAAATCCACGCTGCCACTTCGCGGCGCTCGACCTCGACCTGGTTGGCCCAATAGGTGTTGTTCCGTTTAGCCGTCGCGTCGCGAAGAGAAGCCAGCGCTTCCTCCGCTTCAGCGGCGCGGTCGAGATGTTTGGAACGCACGCTGCCCGTTCCGATGGCAACCCAGGTAAGAGCCTGCGCCCAAGGCACTGCTTCTGTCCGCGCCCTCAACGCGCTGGCCTGGCCCCAGTTACGTGTTTCGATTGCGTATCTTGCCGGAATTGCTCCCAGGGCATAGTCTCCGGTGAGAGTCAGGCCGGCAACCGGCGGTAACGAGTTCATCTGGTCGAGCACCGCTTTGGCTTGCTGCACGCGTCCGCTCTGCAGGTAGGCATACTCCATGTAATCCATCGCGTGCAGACGCTGATCGCGAGCTTCACCGTTCACCGAACCGCTCTCTTGGCTGGCGGCTAACTGGGCGGATTTCAGGTTGGACCGGATGGACTCATCCCATGATCCGACCCGGGTGAAGATGTGCGACGGCATGTGATTGGCGTGTGCCGAAGCCGGCGCGATTTTAGCGTACGCACGGGCTGCACCCAAACCTTTCTCGGCCAGCAGGGGATTGTCGTAGCAGTGGATGATGTAGTGGGCTACGCCCGGATGCTGGGGCTGGTGGGCGAAAATCGGCTCGAGGATTTCGCCGCACTTGCGCTGATTGGCAAAGGTCTTGTCGGTTTTGGGTGCGGTGATGGCCAAGGTGAGCGCGTGGAAAATGGCCGCCTCGCTGTCGTCGGGATAGGCGGCCTGCACGTCGGCCATCTTTTGCTCGAAAGCCTGGGCGTGGGCGTATGTATTGTTTTCATCCTCGCGGTAAATTTCCGCGAGAGCCTCGATATAAGCCTTCTCCCGCGCAGTCGTCTTCGAATTCTCGGAGGCGATCGCCCGCGCTCTCCCGAGAGCCTTGCGTCCCGCTGCCATATCGCCGTTGTCCCACAACCCGTGATAGTGCGACATCGCAATACCCCATTGCGCCATCGCACAAGTGGGGTCGTGCCGCGCGATCTCCTCAAACCTTCCGCGCGCCTGCTCGTACTGGAAAGAGTGCAGCAGGGCGACGCCATGCTGGAAATTTGCTACAACGTCTTTCGCGCAGGTGGTCGCGAAATGAACGGAGCCGATTTCCTCTTCTGTCAGTTTGTGATGGTGGCCTTCCTCCGACCAGGCGGCGGAAAGGAAAAAGGCAAACCAGATCGTCAGGCTGATACCGACGCGCATAAGCCACCCCCAATGAGGACGAATTGTACTGCAAAATAGCAGCGGCCAACAGTCAAGCCTCGCGGGTGCGTTTATCGGCAAGACGGGCCGCGTCGTCAACCACCTTGGCTACGCGACGGGCACGCGCTTCCGGGCTTCGATAATAAAAGATACCCAGCAAGTGTCCGCGCCGCCGGGATACCGACATGCGCTCCCATCCCTCGCGGGCAGCGAGATTGCGCGCGAAGGCCACCTGTAGGATCGGCGGCAGGTCGCGTTCCGCTTCCATGGTGGCCAGCAGGCGCTCGCAGATCTGTTCGGCGCGGCGCACCCGCGCTTCCGGGCTTTTCACCTGTCCGACCCATTGGCTGACTTCCTTTCGAGTGGAGTAACCGAGTTGGTCATACCAGAGGCGGAATGACTTTTCTTCGCTCAAGATGCGCTTGAGTTCGGCAGGTACTGTGACGATGCGCTCTTCCGTGTCTGGCTCCAGGCGGAATTGCGCGAGCGCTCCCTGCTTCACTCGGCCGCCGGCCTGCATGCGCTTGTTGACGACCATGATGTGACTACCTCGGCCGGTCGGGAACAGGGAAGTACGAAAGGCAAAACCGTTGATCTGGCCTTTGACCCGCAGCATGCCTCGCGTGCCCCAGATTTTGGCGACGTTCAGCGGAATTCGAATGATCACCCAGTTCAATCGGGTGCCGTCACGCTCCAGCACGGCTGAAAACGATTTGGCTGACTTCGGCATGACCCTAGGCTATAGGCTAGAGATCCTCTCCTTGCTCGCGGGCTGCTCCCGAATAATACCCGCTCCCTGGGGAATTTATGACAAAACGCGTTCTGCTCGCGGGCGTGTTGGGTGGCATGGCAATGTTTGCGGGGTCATCAATTGCGCATATGGTCTTGCCGCCGGGTGAGGTCGGCATTAAAGAGATATCAAAACAAGTTGTACTGAGTGCCATGCCTCACAGATCGGCGTGACGTCTGGACTGTACCTATTTCCTGGAATGGGGCTGCCGCCAGCTGCAACCCATGCTCAGATCAGAAGAGCGCTGCATCAAGTGCATGCAGCAGTGGTCGATCAGCACACCTCAAGAAAGCCCCGCTCCGAAGAGCGGGGCTAATTGTCGTGTGCTAACAGCTAGTAGCTAGACGCGGGGAGCCTTTAGTACATGTCGCCCATGCCGCCGTGACCGGGAGCGCCTGCCGGAGCTTTCTTTTCTTCCGGAATCTCCGAGACGAGGGCTTCGGTGGTCAGCATCAGCGAGGCGATGGATCCTGCGTTCTGCAAGGCGGTACGCACGACCTTCGTCGGATCGAGCACGCCTGCCTTTACCAGGTCTTCATAGTCGCCGGTCTGGGCGTTGTAGCCGAAGTTTTGATCTCTCGCTTCTTCGACCTTGCCCAGCACGATCGCGCCTTCTTCGCCGGCGTTCTCAGCGATTTGGCGCAGCGGTTCTTGCAGCGCGCGCTTCACGATGTTGATGCCGATCTGCTCGTCGCCTTCGGCCTTGAGCTTGTCGAGAGCGGTGAGACAGCGCACCAGCGCGACGCCGCCGCCGGGGACAATGCCTTCCTCGACGGCTGCGCGGGTTGCATGCATGGCGTCTTCGACCCGAGCCTTCTTCTCTTTCATTTCGGTCTCGGTCGCGGCGCCAACTTTAATTACGGCCACCCCGCCGACCAGTTTCGCCAACCGCTCCTGCAGCTTCTCGCGGTCGTAGTCGCTGGTAGTCTTGTCGATCTGGCTGCGGATTTCCTTCACCCTGCCTTCGATCTCGGCGTGCTTGCCCTTGCCTTCGACGAGGGTGGTGTTGTCTTTGTCGACGGTGATCTTCTTGGCCTGGCCGAGGTCGGACATCTGGACGTTTTCCAACTTGATCCCGAGGTCCTCGGTAACAGCCTTGCCGCCGGTCAGGATCGCGATGTCCTGCAGCATGGCCTTGCGGCGATCGCCGAAACCGGGCGCTTTCACCGCGCAAACTTGCAGCGTGCCGCGCAGTTTGTTCACAACCAGAGTCGCGAGCGCCTCGCCCTCAACGTCTTCCGCGATGATCAGCAGCGGCTTGCTGCTCTTGGCAATCTGCTCAAGCAGCGGGAGCAGGTCCATTCTCCAGCGAAACTTCCATACGCTCCGGATCAGTAACGAAGTAAGGAGAGAGGTACCCACGGTCAAACTGCATGCCTTCGACAACGTCCAACTGTGTCTCCAGCGTCTTCGCCTCTTCCACAGTAATGACGCCGTCCTTGCCCACCTTCTTCATAGCCTGGGCAATAATGTTCCCAATAGTTTCGTCGTTGTTGGCGCTGATCGTGCCGACTTGCGCGATCATGTCGCCCTTGACCGGCTTCGAAAGACGCTGAATCTCTTCGATGGCGCGGACGACGGCTTTGTCTATGCCGCGCTTGAGCGCCATTGGATTGGCGCCGGCAGCGACGGTCTTCACGCCTTCGCGATAGATCGCCTGCGCAAGAACGGTGGCGGTGGTGGTGCCATCGCCGGCCACGTCGCTGGTCTTGCTGGCGACCTCGCGAACCATCTGGGCGCCCATGTTCTCCAGGGGTTCCTTCAATTCGATTTCCTTGGCCACCGTAACGCCGTCCTTGGTGATGGTGGGGGAACCGAATTTCTTCTCGATGACAACGTTGCGGCCCTTGGGGCCGAGAGTGACTTTCACTGCGTCAGCCAAGAGGTTGACGCCGCGCAGAATCGCTTGCCGCGACTCTTCGCCATGAACAATCTGCTTTGCCATATTTTGAATCTCCTCTACTTATGAATTGGTTGCAGGGTTGGCCTGCGGAAATTTGGAAGCTCGCCTGGCGCTTTATTTCCGGCTCGCGTCGCGCACCGGAGGCGCCGTCAGCTCGCCCAGATCCCTCGCTCGCAAAAGCCGCTCGCTCGGGATGACCAGCCTACCTTCGGGACCCGGCGGTTTCCTTCTTGGCGGCGCCGGTCACGATGCCGAGAACCTCTTCCTCGCGCATGATCACGAAGTCCTCGCCGTCCAGCTTGATCTCAGTGCCGGCATATTTGCCGAACAGGATGCGGTCGCCCTCTTTCACCGCGAGAGGGAACAGCTTGCCGTCTTCGTTAACTTTGCCCTTGCCGACGGAGATGACTTCGCCCTCCTGCGGCTTGTCTTTAGCGGTGTCGGGAATGATGATGCCCCCGCGCGTGGTCTCAGCTTCCTCGACGCGGCGGACTAGAATGCGATCATGAAGGGGTGTGAACTTGGCCATAGTGATGCTGACTCCTTTCTGTTAAGACTAACTATTGTAAGAGGTTAGTAGCTCTCTAGCAGGATTGCTCGAACCTGCTAGCACTCAATGCAAGAGAGTGCTAATTGTAAGAAGGTGCCTGATGGCTTGTCAAGAGGGGGTGGTAGCGTAGCGTAGCTGGTCTACGGATGACAGGTTTGGATACTCTGCCTAAAATGATGTTGCTATGAAAAGGTTCTGGGTGATTGTGGGCGTAGTGGCCGTCTTGGCCTTGGGGGCTCTAGGAGAAGATAAATCGTCCGAACTGAAGTTCCTGGTCGTTAAGGACTACAACGGCAAACCGGTGCGCAACGCCAGCGTGATCCTGCATCCTTTGCGTAAGGATGGCAAACAGGACCGTGGCGGCTTCCAGTTGAAGACGGACTTGGACGGGAAGACGTCTTTCGAAGGCGTCCCCTACGGAAAACTGCGGGTGCAGGTGCTGGCGCGGGGTTTTCAGACCTTTGGCGAGGATTACGAAATCCACCAGCCGACGACAGAAATCACCGTCAAGCTGAAGCAGCCGACGGGACAATATTCGATCTATGAAGACAAGCAAAACGATAAGAAAGACGATAAGAGCCAGGAAGAGAAATAAAAGTGGGCAGCATGAAAACCACTTGGGGGCTGGCCACTGACCAATGGACCGCTATGGACTACCTGCTGAAAACCGAGCCCTCCGAATATTCATTCGCCGATCTAGCGCGCGACCAGGAGACCATCTGGGACGGGGTAACTAACCCGGTGGCGCTGAAACATCTGCGCCAAATGAAGCCGGGGGAGCGGTTGGTAATCTACGAAACTGGAAACCACAAGAGCGTCGTGGGAACGGCATCGGTGGTTTCGGTGGATGCCAAAGACCCGCGGAATCCACGGGTAAAGATCAAAGCCGGCAAACCGATCGCCCAGCCCGTCAACCTGGCGGAGATCAAAGCCAACAAACTGTTTGCCGATTCGCCTCTGGTGAGGCAGGGTCGCCTGTCGGTCGTGGCGCTGACCACCGCACAATACAGGCTCCTCACGGGGGACTGACGAGCCGTCAGCGAACTCGGCCGCCGTGGTGGAAAATCGTCGGGAGTCCCCCCAGCGTGAGTCCCCCAGCGTACATCTCCGGATAAGAATCGGCGCGTCTCTGCTGGCATATTTCTGGCAACGTGCCAAGAGAAGAATCCTAAATGACAGGGGACAGGCTTGTAGTGGGAGGGCTACTGGTGGTTCTGATCTCGAATCCATGGCGCGCACAGGAGACGGGCGCCACGCTGTCGGGCACTGTTACCAACGCCCGGGGAGCAATTGTTCCGAACGCCAAAGTCTCAGTCAAAAACGTGGCCATCGTGAATCCAGGGAAGCCAGGCGATGATGAGGTTTCCTTTACTGCGGATGGGAGTGCGGCCTAGTGAAATGAAGACCAAGACACTCGCCACCATCTTGCTTCTCGCCCTGCCGGGACTTGCCTCGGCAGCACTCGGTTGCCCGAAAACGGTGTTGGCGCCGCATACGGTTCATGCCGACTTCAAAATCCAGTTTGCGGGCGGACCCGTCCACTATGATGGTCAAGCCGCCCTTTCAGGTGGTAAACCAGGGCAAAGAGACGGATCAGCGGACGGTTCCGGCAACCCTGTCGGATTTCAAGATCGAACCACTCTCGCTTTTGACGATTCGCGTGAAAAACGAAATACCCGTGCGAGTTGACCTGACTTGGCGTGACGAGTGAACCGGCTCAGGTGAGGGCTTTTCTGAGTTCCCGTCGAAGAATCTTGCCAGACGCAGTCTTAGGCACCGCGTCGATGAAGCGGATTTCGCGCGGCTGCTTATAATGGGTGAGCCGTTCCGCCACAAACAAACACAGTTCTTCTTCCAGCTCTCCTGAACGACAGACGCCCTCGCGTAGGACGACGAAGGCGCAGGGGATCTCCCCCGCCGCCGGGTCAGCCTTGCCCACAACCCCGCAATCGCGCACGGCGGGATGTTCCAGCAAGACAGATTCAACCTCGGCGGGAGCCACAGGGAAGCCTTTGTACTTGATCATTTCTTTGCGGCGGTCGAGAACATAGTAAAAGTCCTGGTCGTCGCGGCTGACTACATCGCCGGACCAGTACCATCCATCCCGCAGCACCGCCGCCGTCGCCCCAGGATCCTTCCAGTACCCGAGCATGAACTGTGGTCCGCGCATGACCAGTTCTCCGCGCTGGCCGGGAGCAACTTCTTGGTCGTTTTCGTCGAGTACGCGGCAGTCCGTTTGGGCCAGCGGTTGCCCGATGGACTCCGGCTTGTACAGTTCCGGCTCGAGGTACCCCACATGGGTGACGGGGGAGGCTTCGGTCATGCCGTAACCTTGGCAGACCAGGACACCGGTCAGCGCGGTAAAGCGGCGGGCTAGTTCCGGGGCGAGCGGCGCCGCACCCGACTTCACCCAGTGCAAGCGGTGCTGCTTCGGGAATTGTCCAGCCTCTGCCGCCTGCGCCAGGGCATTCAAAGCGGGCGGAACCGTGGGCATCGTGGTGACGCCCTCGGTGAGGAGTAACGCCAAGAGCTGAGAAACATTAAACCGCGGCATCAGCAGGAGGGTCGCGCCCAGGATCAACGCGGGGTTGAGCACCACGTTGAGACCGTAAATGTGGTAGAGCGGCAGGAAACAGAGCGTGACGTCGTCTGGAGCGAAGGCGGAGCAATGCGGCCCGACCAATTGATAGACATTCGCCACCAGATTGAAGTGCGACAGCATGACGCCCTTGGGCAGGCCGGTGGTGCCGCTGGAGTAGGGAAGTGCTGCCAGGACCTTATCGGAGGCCTCTGATGGCGTAGGCACGGTGCCGGGGGCAGGGCGCAGGAGATTTGTGAAATCGTCGGCGCCAGACAGGTGCTGCCGAGTGGTGTACACCCGGCCCAGATTGGGCAGACTGGAAAGATTAACGTCTTGAATGAAGGGGGCGTCGGTGATCAGCAGGACGGCGCCGGAGTTTTCCAACTGATATCGGACTTCCCGCTCACGGTAGGTGGGATTGAGCAGCGTGGGCAGCGCGCCCGCCAGCGTGGCGGCGTGATAGGCAGCGCAAAATTCCCAGGAATTAGCCAGGAAGATAGCAATGACATCGCCCGGTTTCACGCCGGCTGCGACAAACCCTCTGGCCAGACTCTCGACGGTGTCGCCGTATACGCCGTAGGTGAGGCGGCGGCCGCAAGAGCTGTCAATGATTGCGGTCTTTTGCGGGAAACGCCGGCAGGAGTCAAGCACGACGTCATGCAGAAAGCGGCCGGCGGGGTCGGCATAGAGTTGGGTACGCAGCATTCCAGGTGGATTTTAACGGAAGTCGGTTGAGTTTCCGCATTCAGCTTCACGAATCTGTCATGGGGGGAGAAGCTTGGGGCTCGCGGCGCGAGCACAAGTGCAGTCGAAAATCCCTTCCCAACTGCGATCTGCAATGGAAATGACAGGGGATTCTCACTGGGAATGTAAGATGCCGCGGCAAAGCACAGGATGTGTGCAGGCAGGGTCCTTCGACTCGGGCTAAAGCCCTCGCTCAGGAGACAATTACGTTGAATTACGTTGCTTAGGCCAGTTTGCGCAGGAATTCGCGTTCATCGACGCGGTACTTGAACGCCTTGCGGCCGTCGATGAATACGACCGGGACCTCGTCTGTGAACTGTCGCCGGAGTTCGTCGTTGGAGTCGACGTCGACCTCGCGCCAGTGGAAGCCCCCTCGGCGTTCCAGCTTGTTCAGCGTTTCCTTAACGATTTCACAGAGATGGCAGCCCTTGCGGGAGTAGACTACGACATCGCGAAGGGGAGACATGTTGGGCGCAGTTTAGCAGTTCGGTATTGCAATTTTCCATCACCAAATCCATTTTCGCAAAATTGATTTTTACCAAACCCGCTTGGACCTGGCAGTGATGTCTGGTTTATAGAAGTCGGTGATGCTATTTTACAGACGGCGAGAGCGAGGAATTCCTCCAGTTCTTTTGAACTAGATCACTTTGACCTGCTAAGCTGCTGAACTTTGCCGTCCAATCAGGCTACTTATGAAAACGCTGGCTGCGGTTTTGCTGTTGTACGGTGTTGTCGCGATGGCGCAGGAGGCCCCGGAAAAAGGTGGGCATGAAGTTCAGGTGTGGACCGGAGGTGGGCATTCGGTCTCGGGCGGAACCAGCAATACCGGCGTCTTCAGCCTGGGCCTGCGCTACGGATGGGTGCTGACGGACCTGCACGGTCCCAGCTTCCTCAAAGGAAATTTCGAATACGCCGTCGATGCGGTTCCCCTGTTACTGGTTTTTCAGCCGGCGAATACGGCTTACGGAATTGGCTTGAATCCCTTCGCCCTGAAATGGAATTTTGCGCCTCGGGGATCGTGGGTACCTTACTTTGAGCTCGGCGGTGGCACGCTGTTTACGACCCATGACGTGCCGACCGGAGTCGCTTCGATTAACTTCACTTCGGGAGCCGCGCTGGGCTTCGATCATCTTGGAAACAAGATCACTTGCAGCTTGGAGGCTCGCTACGTGCATATCTCGAACGCCGGGCTGACGCGATTGAATCCCGGATTGAATACCGTTCAGGTGCGGTTTGGGTTGGGACGATTTGGCAAGTGACTTACGCCCCATAGCTAAAGCTAGGGGCTTCAAGGGCCACGCCAGCTAGACTAAAGGGCGGGGCTTTACGGCGCTTCTCGGTAAAGGAAGCCTTTCAACGGCGCGCTAATCGCGAGGTCTCAGGAGGGGTGGTGTGTCAGCAAGTCTTGGGACGCGAGGCTGATGTTGAAACCTTGCTAGCCGGGCCGAGAATGTTTTAGTGTGCCGGCCCCATCGGTGACACCTTCCCTGGATTTACGTCTTCAAAGGAAAAGCCGATCTCCACGTTCGGATACACTTTGTCCCCAACCTCCACGTAAGGATAAATGAAGTAATTGAGCGGGGGACCGGCCTGAGGCGGCTCCAGGCGCAGATCGCGGCCGACAGTGAACTGCATGCGGTTCGCGTCGTAGGCGCCGAAATAGTAGTCGTGCAATTCCTGGTGCTTCCAGGCCTCGGAAATATCCACCGGAACCCAGCCGATCGAATTCACATAAAAGTCGGACCAGCAATGGTAACCGGGTACTTCTCCGGACTGCTTGTCGGCCGGCAGCTGAAATCCGATCTCGAAGCGGGCCGGGATACGCTGCGACCGGGCCATAGAGATGAAAAGAGAGTGGAAGTCGGTGCAGTTGCCGCGCTTCGAATTGCAGGCCCAGAGCGTGTCTCCACGGCCCCAGCCCGTGCCCGTCTTGTCGTAGCGCAGGGTGTGAAAGACGTAATCGTAAATGGCATGCGCTTTTTCCAGTTGGCTGGAAGTACCCTTGGTCCGTTCGGCGGCCCATTGGGCGGGAAGACCGGTGATCGGCACCAGCTTGTCCGGCTGCAGAAAACGCGCAAGTTGGACATGGGCTGGGTCGGGGTGGAAGTCGGAGCCCGGCTTCCCGTTCACCAGCACCACGCGCTCGCGGCGGAGCACTTCGTAATCAATGGAGAAATGATATTCCGACTTGTCAGGGCGCGGAATTTCTGCGTAGAGCATCCAGTTGCCGTATTCCTGTTCCTGGGTTTTCCTTAGGACGAGGTCGCCCTTCTGGGAAAAAACGTGCACATCTTGCCAGCCATCGGAATGGGCCAGGGGAATCCAAATACGCACCGGCTTGCCGGCCGGAACATTTCTTACCGCGAAGGAGTAATGGAACGTGAAGTGTCGCTGCTTTTGAGCATGGGCGCTCAGAGAGAGCGTCAGCGCGACGAGCGTCGCCAGAAGTCGGCGCAACATGGAGGCTTCCTTTCTGAGGCGAATGAGAGTTATGGAGAAACGACCAACGGGCGTCTTGGGAGGACTAGATTCAAGTGAAGCCACGGCCGGAGATGCGCGTAAGACTGGCGAGCATACGTCGAGTAAATCTGCGCTCAGGACCTATGGGTTGTCAAGGACAGCTAGGCGCGAAGGCGCGACACAGGCGCGACAGGACGCGATTCAGAGCGCGTGATGAGCACGAATTTTGGGCGGCGATCCCAGATCCGTGAACACGAATCACGGGCTTCATCGCGCCCGGAACTGAGCGAGACTGTGACCTCCCCGACGTAGTACAAAGTCGCGCCCGGCCGGCAGATCATTGCGGGCTACAAGTACCACGACTGCCGAGCAGCTGGGCCACGCGGCACGGTGTTGCGCGAGTTCCGCAGCAGAACTCGTGATGAAGGCGAGGCGTTTCCTGAGTTGCGGCAGTCCAACCCAGCCCTATATTCTTTCTCGATTATGTCCCCGCTGGTGGAATGCGTTCCGAATTTTTCCGAAGGCCGCGATAAGGCGCGGGTCGACGCCATCATTGAGGCGATGAAGATGGATGGCGTGTACCTGTTGGACCGTGAGCTGGATGCGGACCACAACCGGTGCGTGATCACTTTGGTAGGCGAGCGCGAACCCATTGCGGAGGCCGCGATCCGGGGAGTCGGGAAAGCCGCCGAGTTAATCGATTTGAACCAGCACCAGGGAGCACATCCAAGAATGGGGGCGGCCGATGTCGTGCCTTTTATTCCTATCGAGGGCGTAACCATTGAAGATTGCGTAGCTATGGCGCGACACGTGGGCGAGCAGATTTGGAAGCGCTACCGGATTCCTGTCTATTTATACGAAGCGGCGGCGACGACTCCCGAGCGGCAGAACCTGGAAAACATTCGGCGCGGGCAGTTTGAAGGCATTCGCGACGAGATTGCCACCAACCCGGCACGGCGTCCCGATTTCGGCGAGTCGCGGGTGCATCCCACGGCGGGTGCAACGGTCGTAGGGGCGCGCAAATTCCTCATCGCATACAACGTCTTCCTCAACACTCCCGAGGTCGAGATTGCCAAGAAAGTCGCCCAGGCAGTTCGCTTCTCAAGCGGCGGCCTGCGCTACGTAAAGGGCGCCGGATTCCTGGTGCGCGGCTTGGCACAGGTGTCCATGAATCTCACCGATTTCGAGCAGACTCCGATTCACCGGGTTTTCGAATTTGTGAAGCGGGAAGCAGCGCGCTACGGTGTGAGCCCGATCAGCAGCGAGATTGTCGGCTTGATTCCGAAGAAAGCGCTGGAGGCCGCGGCAGAATGGTTTCTGCAGGTCGAGAATTTTGATTCATCGCTGATTCTGGAGAGCCGCTTGGCCGCCGTGGTGGGCGGCAAGATGGCTGTCGGCGGAGTGCGGGCTGGGGTCGAGGCGTTCGTCGAGCAATTGGCAGCGCCCACGGCTACTCCCGGCGGGGGCAGCGCGGCGGCCGCCAGTGGCGCTATGGCAGCAGGGCTCGCCCACATGGTGGCCGCGATGTCGCGCAGGAAGAAAGCCTATCTGCAATACGAGAATCAACTTAGCGCGGCAATCGGGCGCCTGGACGAATTGCGCGCAGAGCTCAAGGCTGCCGTTGACGACGATGCCGAGTCGTTCAACCTGGTGATGAAGGCGTATAAGCAAGCCAAGGACTCAGCAGCGGGCGATGGGATCGTCGATGCCGCCCTGCGCCAGGCGACCAGCGTGCCACTCGGTGTTGCCGAACGGGCAAGGGAAGTGGCCGAGATCGCCGAAAGCCTCAGGCCGATCACCAATCCCAACCTGAAGTCGGACCTGACGACCTCAATTGCCTTGGCCCACGCCGCAATCCAGGGTGCATTAGCGAATGTGGAAATCAATCTCGATTCTTTAAAGGATCCGAACTTCGCCGGAGAAGTTCGGAAGAAGGCGGCGGCGCTGAAGGGCTAGGTCCCGGCTTGGCAAGGCAAGACGGCCCCCACTTGTCGGCACGGGCAGCCGGGCGCAAGACCCGCCTCCCCAAGTTTTCCACGAAGTCAGGAAAAGCCAGTGCACTTTCGTACGCCCCTGTTCCCCGGGAGTGGCATACAATGGGATAAAGCGAGGGGTCACGGCAGCCCCGTTCTATATCTCACTGAACATTCAAGAGGGGGTTATGAGGATTCTGGTTCGCACACTTACTTCGATTGTGTTGCTCAGCATGGCGGCATGGGCGATGCCGCTGGGAACGAACACGCGCACGGTCATTCCCTCCGGCATACAGCAGATCATCTCGGTGGACTACCGCGCGCTGCGCGGCTCAGATACGGCCATGGCCCTCAAGGCGCAGGTGTTGCCCGAGAACCTGAAGCAGTTTGAAGAGGCCCTGAAGGGTGTCGGGGTCAATCCGGAGAAGGACGTCGATCAGCTTACTCTTGCTTCTTACCGCACACCCAAGCAGGGAACGCGGGTTGTGGGTATCGCTCAGGGCGTGTTTCCCTTGAAGGCCTTCTATAAGAAGACGGCGCTCAAGAAAATAAAGCCCGCGAAATACCGCACGGCGCTGATTTATCCCATGGCCGGCGGAATGGAGATGACGTTCCTCGACGAGAACACGCTGCTCTTCGGAGACCGCTTGGCGCTCCAGGACGGCCTTGACACCCGTGACGGCTACAGCACGGGGTTGGACAGCAATCCTCAGATTGCGGACATGCTTTCGAGCGTGGATTCAGGCCCGGTGTGGAGCGTCCTCGATCAGCAGGGAACACAGAACATGTTGCGCTCAGCTCTGGGCGATGCTGCCAAACTCGCCGACTATGAGACCGTCAAGAAACGGCTGCTGGGGTCGCGCTACAGCATGAATTTTTCCAACGGCGTGAACTTTGACCTGGACGTCGTGACAGCCGATTCGGTGACTGCAGCAACTCTGTCTTCCTTGCTGAAGGCCGGGGTCATGTACAAGAAGATGAACGCCAGTCCCATTGAGAAAGTGGCGATGGACAGCTTGACCGTGGATTCGGACAACTCGAACCTCGAGCTGCACTTCAAGACCGACGACAAGAAATTCCAGACCTTGCTGCACTCGGAGTTATTTGCGGCGGTGTCGCGCTAGCAATTTAATTTGTCATTCTCAGCGAAGCGAGAATCTGTGCATGGAATCTGCAGGAAATGCAGGGATCCTTCGCGGGTCAGTTGCTTGACCGGATGGCAACTCCCTTGTGTTTTGTTACTTAGCTTTTTGCGCCGCCATCTGCGCGCGCTTTTCGCGGGCCCAACCTTGCTTGACCGTCTGTCGGGAGCGGCCCAAAGCCAGCGACTCGGCGGGTACATCTTCAGTAATACAGGAGGCGGCACCAATGTAGGCTCCTTTGCCGATCTTTACCGGAGCTACAAGCGTCGAATCACTACCCACAAAGACCCCGTCTTCAATGGTGGTCTGGTGCTTGTTCACCCCGTCGTAATTGCAGGTGATCGTTCCCGCGCCGACGTTCACATCCGCCCCGATGTCAGCATTCCCAAGATAAGTAAGGTGGTTGGCTCTCGAGCCCTTGCCCAGCTTCACCTGCTTGGTTTCCACAAAATTTCCGACATGCGCGCTTTCGCCGATTTCCGTGCCCGGCCGCAGGTGGGAATAAGGCCCGATGATGGCGCGATCGGCGACACGGCTTCGGTCCATCACCGTTCCGGGGCGGATTAGCACTTCGTCGCCGATTTCGGAGTTGCTGATCACGCTATAGGAACGGATGCGGCAATCCGAGCCGATGCGGGTGCGGCCCAGCAATTGCACAAATGGCTCAATGACCGTATCGGAGCCGATCTCAATATCGCTGTCAATCACACAGGTGGCGGGATATTGGATAGTCGCACCCGCTGCCATCAACTCGAGGCATTTTGCCATGCGCAGGTGCTGGTCAAGCGCCACCAGTTCGGCGCGCGTGTTGCTGCCTAGAACCTCTTTGGGATCGCCGGTCTCGATGGCGACCACGCGCTCGTGGGCCTTCCTCAATAATGCCGCCATGTCGGTGAGATAAAACTCATGGTGCGCGTTGTCGGTGCCCAGGTCGCTGATGTGCTGAAACAAGGGCTCGGTTCTGAAGGCGTAAAACCCGGAATTGATTTCGCGAATCTTCTCTTGGCCTCGCTGCAGCGACTTCTGCTCGACGATAGCTTCGACTTCGTCGCTCTTCGCGCTTTTGCGGATGATGCGTCCGTAGCCGGTAGGGTCCTCCAGCCGGGCAGTCAGAATGGTCATGGCCGCATTCTCGGCCCGGTGGAAGTCGCGAATTTTCGCGATGGTCGTGGAGGAGATCAGGGGAGCGTCGCCAGAGAGAACCAGCACGTGATCGTATTTTTTCAGTGCCTCGCCGGCGACCACCACGGCGTGTCCTGTGCCGCGCTGTTCGGCTTGCAGGACGAAGTTCACCTCAGTATCCGCGACCGCTCTACGGACGCGCTCGGCTTCATGGCCGATGATCGCGTAGACATCCCGCGCAGGCACAACCCGGGTCGCAGCCGCGATTACATGCGCCAGCAACGGCTTGCCTCCGACTTCATGCAGGACTTTAGGGTGTTTCGACTTCAGGCGCGTGCCCTTACCGGCCGCCATGATGGCAATGGCAAAACTCGCCCGGCCGGTCGTCGTCGGACCGGAACCCGACGTCTTCGGCTTTGTCTTTGGCATTGGAGTCAATATAACGCGAGCTCAGCTGTGGGTGTTAACCGGAAAGCGCAACGCAGGCGCGACCTTTGGGGCATCAGGCGATTGCGTGACCAGCGCAATCAGGTCGCGGGCGACTCGGTCGGTGGCATGACGGGCGCTGCTGGCTTCATCCAGATAGTTGCCCAGCACCGGGCAGACACCTAGAGCTTCGATCCGGTCCAGATCGGCGATGATCTGGGACGCGCCTTCCAACGCGTACTTAGCCTTCAACGCAGGTGAGACCGGCGTGCGATTGATGAGGGCGTAATCAAAAATACGTCCGCCGGCGTGCCGGTTGAGGGCATGAATATGGTCGGCGGCGGTCAAGCCGAGGCTCTCGTTGGCCTGAGTCATCAGATTACAGACAAAAACCTTGGTAGCCGGGGATTCAATGATGGCCTGAGGAATGCCGCGAACCAGCAGATTCGGGATCAGACTGGTGAAAAGCGAGCCCGGACCAATGGTAATCAGGTGGGCGCTGGCGATGGCTTCGAGCGTCTGGGAAAGTGGCTCGACGTCGGGCGGCACTAAAACCAGTTCCTTAATTCGTCCCTTGCTGGCCGTGATCTTGGTCTCCCCACGCACGCGGCTGCCATCTTCCATCAGAGCTTCCAGTTCTACGTTTGAAGTTGTCGCCGGAAAGATGTGCCCCCGGGTGAACAGGATCTCGGCCGAGAGGCGCACCGCCTCGGCAAAATCGCTGGTAATCGAAGTCAAGGCGGCCAGGAACAAATTTCCGAAACTGTGACCTTCCAGCCCGGAACCCTTGTTGAAGCGGTGCTGGAAAAGCCGGGAAAGCAGGGCCTCATCTTCGGAGAGGGCGACGATGCAGTTGCGGATGTCGCCCGGGGGGAGCATGTTGAATTCCTTGCGCAACCGGCCGCTGGAACCGCCATCGTCGCTCACGGTGACCACGGCGGAAAGCTTATCGATCACCGGCTCGATCGCCGGCGCGGAAGTCACGGTCCCGGGCGCGGGCGCGTAGCGCTTGAGCCCCTTCAGCAAGATAGACAGACCCGTGCCTCCGCCAATGGCAACTACCCTTAAAGGCCGGCTGTGAGCGCGCGCCTGATCTGAGTCCGGGAAAGCTGCCGGACCCTGCTGAATGCTCATCTGGAGATCCTAACTACTCTCGTCGCCGCCGCTAGCCATGGGCAGTTCACCCGGATCGGGATACAGCAGTTCGGTAAAGCGGGGATCCTCGGCCAGGTTTTGGAAATCAGAGTCATTGCGCGCCTGGAATCGCAGCGAGGGATTCATTTTGATGGCTTCGTCCAAATGCTTGAGGGAATCTTCCACCCGGCCCGTCAAGCAATCCAGAGCAGCCAATCCATAGATGACAAAATCGGCTTTGGGGTTTTGCTTGATCAGTTTCTCGAGGTGTTCGCGGGCGGTGACGTAATCGCCGACATTCATCAGGGAAACCGAGTAGTCAAAGTGCTCTTCGAGGGTTTTGAACTGGTTGGTTGCCCGCTCCATATGCTGGTTGCAGGTATTCAGATGGGTGCGGGCGCGATCGGCCAATTCGAGGCTGGGACCAGCGAGTACCTTCTGTAAAAGCCCCTTAGCTTTTTCGAACTTGTGTTCCTGCATGGCCCGCAGGCCGGCTTCGTAGTTTTGCACACCCTGTGCAAAACGCGGATCATCGGCCAAGGATTTCTTGGGTTTGCTTGTCGTGGCCATCTGTAGGAATCGCCCTCGTAGCGTCGTAAGCTGTTTCCTTTGTTGTAATTATAAAAACATGATCGAGGTTCTACTGTGGATCCCGTATGACTCTGTGCTCTTCCCTCTCGCGAGCCCGGCCGGCAGGTGACGGCTCTTCCCTGTGGAAAACATCCCGCCGCCACACGCGAAAGGTTTATACCGTGCGGAGTGGACGACGTCAACCTCAGGCTTACGGCTCAGGCTCGACCAAAACAGCGAACCTGCGGGTGAAGCTAATTCAATGCGGCCGACTCCAGATTGACCTGTTTCCACTCGCCCTTGATGATGCCGGCGCGAATTTGCTTCGCGGTCTTGCCTTTTTTGTGCGCGGCATAGCTGTAGTAGAGCTCTTTCAGGCAAGTGGCGCACTGGGCGCCGTGCGTGTTCTCGAAGCAGCTGTGCAGGCTGTTGTGGCCCGTGCGATCGCAATAGCAGTAACACGGTTGCTGATGCAGAACTACCGGGATCTTTTGGGCCAAATCATAGGCCTGCGTCTGATACGGATATTGGGCGTTTTCTCCCCAGAGCTGTTCTTTAGGCAGAATTGGCGGCAGCTTAGTGCCAGGTTTCGGCGGACCGGCGTTGTAGGCCGGAACTCCGGAGGGCTCGTCCTGGGTGGTCCATTGTGCCGATAGGGTTAGCGTCACCAACAACAGGAATGCCAGCAGCAAAGCACGTTTGAGCATCAGGAGGTTACCTCAGTCTGATTATTGTAACCTGAAGTAGGAATTAGCGGGGAGCCCGGGCGTGTATGATTTGCAGTGAGCGGGACCGGCGCGGCGGGATTTCTCCACATTCTCCACAGGCAACCTGAAAGGATTCGGTGGAACTCGTAATACAATGAGACGGCATGGTGGATACGGGGAACTCCCCACAACCTAGTCCGACTCAAGTGATACCCGCAGCCGGGACGCCAGCGTCGCGTGCCGCTCTCCCCGTGCTGGCAGTTTGGCTGCGCGACCTGATCATCTCGCTCGCCATCTCGGCCTTCATCATCATTTTCTTGTACCAGCCGGTAAAGGTGGAAGGCACCAGCATGATGCCTTCCCTCGACGATCAGGAACGCATCTTCGTCAACAAGTTCGTCTACCGGCTCGAGCCCATTCAGCGCGGCGACATTGTAGTTTTCCGCTACCCTCGCGATATTTCCAAGAGCTACATCAAGCGTGTGATCGGCCTCGCCGGCGACCATATCCGCATTGAGGATGGGCAGGTTTACGTCAACGGTAAGCCGTTGGACGAGGATTATGTGCCGGCGGCCTACGCCGACGAGCGTTTCTATTCCGAGATCGTGGTGCCGGCGAACTCCTATTTCGTCCTGGGCGACCACCGCAGCATGTCCAACGACAGCCGCGACTTTGGTCCAGTCAGGGAGAACTACATCTACGGCAAGGCCGTTTTTGGCTATTGGCCTATGGATAAGCTGGGACGGTTGAGGTGAACCAGG
>QIAU01000025.1:1284-5638 GCA_003225055.1 Acidobacteriota bacterium | reverse complement strand
ATCTTGTTTTTTGGTTGGCGGTTTTTCGGTGCGATTTCATTCCCATGGGCAGTCCTGTTCTTGATGATCCCCATTCCTGCCATCCTATATAACCAGCTTACCTTTCCTCTGCAGTTCCTGGCCTCCAATCTGGCCACCTCACTCTTATCATTGGCAGGCGTACCTGTGCTCAGAGAAGGGAATGTGATTCATCTGCCGGCGATGAGATTAGAGGTCGTCGAAGCCTGCAGCGGAATTCGCTCGCTCGTTTCGCTCACAAGTCTGGCGGTTGTTTTTACTTACTTCTTTGAGGCACGGATTTGGAAACGAGTGGTTTTAGTGGTTGCCGCGATACCCATTGCAGTGGCGGCAAATGGACTGCGCATTATGGGGACGGGTCTACTGGTGCAGTACTGGGATCCCGACAAGGCAGAAGGATTTTTCCATGAGTTTTCAGGCTGGGTGATCTTTCTGCTCTCGTTGCTCATGCTGTATGCCATTCACCGGCTGATCAACTTCCGATGGCACAGAGGAAAAGGGAGGAAGGCAGCTTGAGGGTAGCTCAAGATTGCTGGGCTCGTTTCTTTTGTGTGGCCGCCCTTCTCGTCGGCAGCTACGTATTTCTTAATGCCCGGAGCCGGCCTGAGAATGTGCCGCCGCGCCAAAGTCTATCTTCGTTTCCCCTGCTGGTAGGTGATTCTTTCGGGCGGGATGTACCGATCCCGGCTGAGGTTATTAGCGTTCTGGGGGATGGAGAGTTTGTTGAGCGATTGTATCAGTCTGGTTCCGAGCCTGTAGTCGATTTCTTCGTTGCTTACTTTCCGACGCAACGAACCGGCAGTACCATTCACTCCCCGCAGCACTGCCTACCAGGCTCGGGGTGGACGCCTGTCGAGTTTAGTCGAATTTCTCTGCCGCGGCCGGGCGGCGACTCGATGTTGGTCAATCGCTACGTCATCGGCAAGGGGTTGGACCGGCAACTAGTACTCTATTGGTATCAGTCACACGGCCGTGTTGTTGCCAGTGAATATGCAGCGAAGTTCTACTTAGTGGAGGATTCTATTCGTATGAATCGCAGCGATGGAGCTCTCGTGAGGGTGGTCACCTCTATCAACCGAGGGGAGACCGAAGCGGCCGCTGAAAACCGTGCTGTAGCATTCATTCATGATTTTCTACCGTCGCTCGATTCCTACATTCCGCGCTGACTTCAAGAAGAAGGACGAAATGGGAAAAAAAGAATTCAATAAGATCATTCTCTCTGCGCTCCTAGCGGTTGCTCTCCTCGCGGGATGTTCGCGAGATCCGAATGATCGCAAGCAGAAATATCTCGAGAGCGGAAATCGATATTTTCAAAAGCAGGATTATCGCGCGGCATCAATCCAGTTCCGGAATGCAATACAAATCGATCCCAAATATTCTGACGCCCACTTTCAGCTCGCTCTGGCCGACTTACAGCTGAGCGATTGGAGGGGTGCGTATACGGAATTGACCCGAACAATCGATCTCGCACCCGACAATTTCAAGGCCCAAATCGCTATGGGCAATCTGCTGCTGGCCGGTCGCCAGTTCGATCAAGCTCAGCAGCACGCTGACCGAGTGCTTCAAAAGGATCCCAAGAATGTGGATGCACATATTCTGCGGGCTAACGCCATGGCCCAGCTTCAACAGACTGACGCATCTCTAAAGGAAATGCAGACGGCGATCGATCTCGACCCGGAGCGGGCGCCCTCCTACCTCAACATGGCTGCCCTGGAAATCTCGGCTAAGGATGCCGCTGCTGCTGAGGAGAGCTTTAAGAAAGCAGTCGAGGTTGACCCGAAATCGCTTTTCGCACGGTTTGGACTCGCAACTTTTTATGCTCGGCAACAGCGGTGGGCAGACGCTGAGACTCAATTTCGGCAGGCTGTTGAACTGGAGCCTAAGAATGTTGCCCCGCGGATTGCTCTTTGTAGGCTGTTATTGGCCGCAAACCAGATCTCTCAAGCGGAGGAGGCCGCAAGAGCAGCGAAGGACGCCCTGAAGGATTCGCCTCAAGCGTACCGCTTGCTTGGCGACGTCTATTTCCAGGTGGGTGACTTGCCCAAAGCGCTCGATGAATATGCAACCTTATCCAAGGCACATCCAAAGGATATTCAGGTTAAGAAGAATCAAGTTCAGCTGCTTATCCTGCAAGGACGCTTGGACGAAGCCGACCAGGCAAACGCGGAGATTTTGAAAGCGAATCCCTCGGACCAGCAGAGTTTGATCGCCCACGATCAGATTCTGGTGCAGCAAGGTCATGCCGCAATGGCCCTTGACCAATTACAGGCAGCGATCAAGAACGATCCCAACAATGTCATGGCCCATTATTACTTGGGGTTAGCCTTCAATGCGACCGGCGACTCCGGGCAGGCGGAGGCACAATGGCGCGAAGCTGTGCGCCTGAATCCCCGCTTCCTCCAAGCGCAGACCGCGCTTGCTGCCGTTGCCTTGAAAAAAGGGGACCCGGTAGAGGTGGCAAATGCAGCAGAAGCGATCATTTCTGCACGGCCGAATTCGGCTGACGGATACGTCCTGCGGGCGATTGCCAAAGACTCTAGACATGACGACGCGGGTGCGGAGGGCGATCTGAACAAGGCTATGGAAGTCGCGCCTCACGATCCATCCGGATTCAACGGCATGGCGCAGTTGCGCATGTCGCAGAAGCGTTATGCGGACGCGGAGAAATTCTATCAACAAGCCCTGACGCTTAATCCTAATTACACCCAAGCGCTCCAGGGTCTGGCTATTCTGCTCCTTGCGGAGAAACAACCGGACAAAGCTCTGGCTAAAGTTACTGAAACGATCGCTAAGGCGCCGGAAAACAGCGGGTACTACGTTCTTCAATCTAATTTGCTTCTGAATAGGAAGCCGCCGGAGTTTGACAAGGCTGAGCAAGCTCTGCTGAAGGCCTCCGACTTAAACAAATCAGACGCGACCCCTCTGCTGCTTTTGTCGCAGGTTTACGCCTCGCGAGGAGCCTCCGATAAAGCAGCGGCCAGTACACAAGAGGCCATCGAGCATAATCCCAAGGACCCCCGGGCCTATTTTCTATCGGGAGCACTACAGCAGCGCCAGGGCAATTGGCAAAAAGCGCAAGAGCTGTATCAAAAGACTCTCCAGGTGCAGCCAGACTTCCCATTAGCTTCGAACAACTTGGCTTATTTAATGCTGGAGCACGGGGGAAACTCAGACGTGGCACTCACTCTGGCGCAAACGGCTCGCCAGAAGCTGCCCGATAATCCTAGTGTCGCCGATACCCTAGCTTGGGCTTACTACAAGAAGGGAACTTATAATTTGGCCATTGACCTTTTAGAGGAAGCGATCAAGAAAGCGCCGGACGACCCGTCATTGCATTACCACTTGGGCCTGGCCTATCAAAAGATCAATGAGAAGACCAAGGCCAAGACTCACCTGGAGCGTACCTTACAATTGAACCCATCATTCGACCATGCGGCTGATGTGAAGACTGCACTCGCCGAGTTCCCCCCGGCCTAGAACTCAAATCGTTCCCAAGGACTCGCTTGGTCAGCGGGCAAGCACGGCAGGCCGGGACAAGGAGGCCTGCAAAACTGCAGCGTCGCTATTTGATTCGCTTGCGGTCCGGAACCAAACATCAAGAGGGTGCCGGGTTCCGAACAAGGTAGGACGCGAGATACACGTCGACTGGGCCTTCGGGCGAGAACCAAGCGGTCCTACGGTTATGCTGGCGCCGCCAAATTTACGATGCCATTGTCGTCGTAGTCGATAGAGTCTACCTTCCCGCAACCACCAGCAAAATGTCGAGCCGCCCGGACCAGCATCATTAAAAGAATCGCTTAGAGTGCCGCAAACGCCGCCATCATCGAAGCCAAGAGTCGACCGTTCCGATAAACGTCAGACTGGTGATTGCATGGCGGCTGTTGTTGTTGATGGCGACGATGTTGTCATACGAAAGGGCGCCATTAGGCTGAGTGAATATGGATCCATTGTGGATTAAGACTCAAAATTCAGCGAATGGGAGGAAGAACTGGCCTGAGCGACCTAGAGATCAAGGACTTTCCTAAGCTTGGCGACCATCTCGGCACTGTTTCGCGTGTTCATCTTCCCGATGTTCGCGAGCTTGCACTGGATGGCAGGTAACTTCTCAACGCCCTCCAGTCCGAAGCAAACTCCACTTCGGCTTTCCTTCCTTCAGAGACAAAAGGAATTTCCTCTCTTGCAGAGTAAGGCCTTTTCTTATTTTGGAAACGAGCGTTTCTCGTACATCTTCAAGTTCTTCATAGCGCATGGGAACTAGAGCCATCCCCAGAAACTCTGTCTCGAAGAGCTGCCTAAAGTTCTTGTAAATAGGGTCAATTAATCCGCAGCCTGGTCA
>QIAU01000025.1:0-1212 GCA_003225055.1 Acidobacteriota bacterium | reverse complement strand
GTTGGCCGGTTTTGAAGTGATCCCCCAGGGTTCAAGCTCGCCGCCGTTCGGCGGCTAGAGATGGGAGCGTCAGTCGCAGAGGTATTTGAGGTCAACGAAGGCTACGGTAAGACCCAATCCATAACCTTCGCACGTTAAGAGAAAAACAAGCGCCGATCAAGGGCCTAGCTTCCCTTCGCCGCTACTAGAAAGAAAGCTGCGGGCAAGCCGTGTAGGATCGGGACTTGCCCATCGAAAGCCCTAAGCCCGGACAAGCTTGCGGCGCATCAAGCCAGCCAGAGAGATCAATCCGGATCCAAACAGAACCAGCGTTTGAGGTTCTGGAACTGCTGTTATGCTGCCGTCAAGGCTCACCCCTTGGGAGTTGGCGCCAATGGTATCTTTGAGCGTCAGAGAATAAGTACCCGGGCCGGCTGGACCACCACCCGATTTTGACCCTGCCCCAAAGGGAGCGCTAAGTAGACGTACCGTGCCGATCGGCGTTCCAGTTCCGAAAATCGTATTACTCGTGTCGTCCCAAGCTATCTGTGAAGCAGACCCACTAGCAATGGTTGAGCTAAAAGTGTTCGTGAAGGCCGCAACCGGATCAGTAAAACCGATGTCGCTGTAGCTGATGGATAGAGCATCCGTGGTGCAGCCTCCTCCCGATAGGCACCTCGCCGTAAGCGAACCGATGTCAATCCCGAACGGACTCACGCTCGGCGAATTGCTAGTCCCGCCTGCGAATGAGATGTCCCACCCGTCGAAGTTGGTGTTGCTATAAAGAATAGTGCCGCCTGCGGGATTCAAATCGCCCACCCCATTGTCTACAATCGTGACGGTGGCTGCTCCGCCGCTCGTGAGTTTCAACTCATCGGTGGTCGCATGCGCAAGATGCGCCAAACCAACGAGAAATGCAGTTAGGACCAATTGTAGAACTACTCTCTTCATACCTTCTCCCTTGTGTGAGCGAACATCCACTCTAGAAGCTCAGTTGCCCGCCTGGGCCACATCCCGTGTAGTGCAGTTAGGAGTCCAAGCGAAGTATTGGTAAGCCACATGTTTTCAAGGAGCAGGGCAAAAGCAGTCCATAGCGAAGGGAACTTTGCTGGATATGAAGAGAAAATGGCTGCCGGCCCTCCGGCTTTCAAAGGACCGGGACGTACAGAGCTTGAACTACGCTTGAACGACGCTAATCGTCACAGTTTACCCAAAAACAGCGTCACTTGCTTG
>QIAU01000154.1 GCA_003225055.1 Acidobacteriota bacterium | reverse complement strand
AAGCTATCGTACAAGGCTGAAAGCGCTGGTCGATGGCTGGTGAAAGTGAATGCCCGCGGCACATCGCAACAATGCCCGTGTGGTCGAGCTGTGCCAAAGCGGTTGTGGGACAGGAAGCATCATTGTTGGGCTTGCGGTTTGGAGACCATCCGCGACCACGCCTCGGCATTGGAGATTTTAAGGCGCGGACTGCGCCTAAGGACCGAAACGCCTGCGATAGCGGGCGTGGCCCTTGAAGCCCCTAGCTTTAGCTATCTTTAGCTATGGGGCGTAAGTCACAGGCTCGCATGGTCGTTGCGGGTCCAGCATACTGGCGACAACGCCTGCCGGCTTGGTATTCCTCAGCCCCTTCTTCGCCCAACTATCGTTAACTGCGCCGCGGCCAAATCAACCGGACACATCATGTGCTTCTAACGACAAGAGCAGGAAGGGCAGGCAGAGCAGGCAGAGCAGAGAGCAGGCAGAGGAGGCAGAGCACTGAGGAGGCAGAGCACTGAGGAGGCAGAGCACTGAGGAGGCAGAGCACTTGACCGTTGCGGGCCAGGGCACTAACATGCTGCGCCGCAATCGCCGGAGGTATTTATGTCCTTTGCAGGAAAGCATGCCGTCGTCACGGGAAGCTCTAGGGGTATTGGCCGAGGTATCGCATTGAAGCTCGCGGAAAAGGGCGCGCGGGTGGCAGTCCACTACTATCGTAACCGGGAGGCGGCACAAGCGACACTCGAAAAGATCCGTGAGCTCGGGTCGGACGGATTTTTGGTGCAAGCCGATGTTTGCCAGCCGGATGAGGTTCGCCGGATTTTTCAGCAAGTCCGATCGGAGTTCGGGTCGCTAGACATTTTTGTGAGCAATGCGCGAACCGAGGCACCAACCTTCTATCAGCCGCCAATGGAGATCACGCTTGACCATTGGAACATTGCGGTGGATTCCCAAGCTAAAGCATTTCTGGTCGGAGTTCGGGAGGCGGTCCCCCTAATGGCGGAGGGTGGCAGGATTGTTGCGATTACGTTCGCGCCCGGCGGGCGGTTTGGCAGCTGGCAACCATGGGTGGCGATGGGTGCGGCGAAAGCCGCGATGGAGGTCTTAGTGCGGTACTTCGCGGTTGCGTTGGCTAGTCGTCGGATAACAGTTAATACCATCAGTCCTGGCTGGATTGAAGACAGCGTGTTGAACAGTCTGCCAGAAGTGTTTCAAACTGGTTTGCGCGAATGGCAGGAGCGCGGCTGGACTCCCATGGGACGATTGGGCACCCCTGCTGATATTGGTAATGCGGTGGCGCTAATCTGCTCGCCAGAGGCTGGTTGGATCACAGGTCAATTGATAGACGTGGACGGTGGCGCCTCGTTGATGGATGCTCACCTGCCGCTAGAATTCCAAGGCGTGGTGACACCGAAAAAAGCACAAGCGGTGTAGACCGATCGCGACCCAAGATAACTGCTGAGAAGATCGACTACGCTCAGAACTCCATAGTTGGTGATGTTCCGCCAACAATCCACGTCGCAAGGCAATTCGGGTGGGCTCACGGCTGGGATGAAGAACTAGCCATTGTTATGGTCGTGGCTGCAGTCTAGATTCATGGGTCTGACGAGGTACGACATGCATCGAATGCTCCCGGGATTCTTGCTTCTTGTCTTGGCGGCTTCCCCTCACGCCGTCTTTAGTGGTGACCACAGCCCGGATGAAGCTGTCATTCGTAATTTGGAGACACAGCAACAGGAGGCCTGGAATCGCCACGATGCCAAGGCATATGCCAACCTGTTTACCGAAGATGGCGACGTAGTGAACGTCGTCGGCTGGTGGTGGAAAGGACGTGCGGAGATCGAGCAGAAGCTCGCCGCTGCCTACGCGTACGTGTTTCGAGAGAGCACCTTAACCATCACTGAAGTGAAGGTGAAGTTCCTGACACCCCAGATTGCGGTAGCGCACGTCCGATGGTCCATGGTCGGCGCGAGAACCCCACAGGACATTCTCGAGCCCCGTCAAGGTATTCAGACCCAGGTTCTGCAAAAGTGGGAGGGCAAATGGTTGATCGCCGCTTTCCAGAACACCAACGGCGTGCCCGAAAGACCCTTTCCCACGGGACCACCGGGCGCTTCCCCCGCTCCAAAGCCCTGAAGAAAACGGTTGCCAAGGCCTCGCCGTGCTAAACAGATCAATTAGGCGTTGAAAACCGACTAGTCATCATGGAACGACCGAGTGTGCGACGAAGCGGTTCCCATGGGCTATGCGCTGTACTGGAGTGCTGTACTGGCAATTGACGGCGCGGGGAGTGACCTGGACCCTGGTAGCGGTGAAGCCTGGAGATCGAGTTAAGACCGATCGAGGGGACGCCACCAAAACTGGTCCACAGTTATCGCAGTTCCTCGTCTCCTTGAGTGACACCTTGAGTGGTTCATTGGTTCTGAGGGACCAAACTCGATTTTGTACCTCCCTTCAGGTGAGTGCAAGGGAGCAAGAGAGTAGAGTGCCATCGAGCCAAAGTGCCTCATCTACCTTACCGAGCTGTACTGCGATTCCATGATCCCTCCTCACGCTCCTTTTTCTTGACTTCAAATTGGGCAGCGGCTATACACCTATTTCGTCTGTTCGCATACTGTGAAAAGGCTTTCATCACTGCGCCGTTCCCAAAGATCTGGCACCAGTACAACGCAACACTTCACATTGTTGTTATAGATGTCACAAGAAATGCCTAGCAAAAGCTAGAAGCTGCTTCATAAATGGCCCGACGAAATCGTGGCAAAGTCAGACCGCGCCGCTCTCGGCTTCTTTTGAGGCAGTTTACGTGGAAGATAAACAACACAACGATTCATGGCACCCCCCGAGCGCTTTGGCAGAGTGAAAACGGGGTTACACTTAGGCCGAGCGGAGGTTCTTAGAATGCGCCAAGCACGTTGGCCCTTATCCCTGCTATTCTCATGTGTGGTGATGGCCGCCTGTGGTGCTTCGAGCAACACCTGCACGATCACTACGGCTATCGTTCCGCCCAACGCGACGGCTGACCACAGCGCGGCAGCACCCAGAAACCAAGTGCAGTTTTCGGCTATGTCCAACGAAAAAGGCCATTGCCCCAAGTTTCCAGACCGTGCTGGCGTGTGGTCAACCTCTGACCCGGTGAATACCACAATCAGTAATCAACCCCCGACGCAAGGGCTGGCGACGTGCCTGAATGCGACCTCCACACCGGCAACGATCAGTTACTCTGGCACCGCTCTCGAACACCCGTTCCCATCTGCCACTCTCGTTTGTAAGTGACGCGTTAGGCGCGGCGTATATTCCGCACGCCCGCTCCGCCTGAATCCTAGGGCCCGGCACCGCCTAATCGGATACTCTGGTTTCGTTGACCGGTTCCGAGCCATCCACGTAAGACTCACGCCGGTCACCCAGGAGGTCACAATGATTCGAGAACGGGCGCTGAAGGTCGTGTTGCTAGTGGTGGGATTGATTTTTTTGACTGGAGTTTATCCATTGACGATGTTTTTTGGGCGAGACCCTGCGTTGGCGATGATGCTCAGCCTCTACGTTACACTTGGGATTTTCTTGCTGCTGGCAGCGCGCAACCCCTTGGCGAATCGTAGCCTGATCGCTTTCACGGCATGGTCGAATCTCGCTCACGCTTCTCTTATGGCGGTCCAGGCGTACCGGAAAGTGATCGAACACGGAGAACTGCTGGGCGTCGCTGCGCTCGTTATCATTGGTGTTGCCCTGATTGCTTTGGCTCCGGCAAAGCAGCCAGTCTAGCGGGTATCGGCAGCTGGTGCTTAGGCTTGCACTCTGGAAAAACGCCCAGCACACAGAATTTCCGAGCGTACTCGCAGTGGACTAAATCGTGCCGGTCCCCCCAGGACCAGGCGGAAATGAGGTTGGATATTCGCCTACTATACTATGGCGCAACTTTGACGACGAAGGTGTCTTGATTGAATGAACTTCCACAGCCTTCCAGACAGGCACCCGAAATCTGGTTGCGCTGCGGGAAGTCTGCCGATTGCGTGAAACCCGTCAAATAGGCATTTCCCAAACTATCCACGGCGATCCCGTGCCCTTGGTCACTAGCGCTGCCACCAATCACGCTCGAGTAGACCAGCGCAGAACCAGCAGCGTTCCCTCGAAGTCTTGGCACAGAAGAAGCGCAGGGCACAAACGATCTGGTTGTAGGTTGACCACGCCAGCTTCTTTTCCTGAATCAGGAACAGTTGGTAGCGACGAATATCGTCGGCTCCGAGCTGATCCGGCGAGTGATGAAAATGTTGGGCGAATTCAGCGACGTGCCGGAGGCGGGCGGTTAACCTTCGCACATGGCAGGCCAACTATGCCCGTCACGCCGCGTTCCCCTCAAAACTCAAACACCATGCCCGCTGTCGGCGTAATCGGCAGTGCTCTCTGCGCGTGCACTACCGCCTGCCGGTTCGGCAGGAACTCGACGAAGTTGATAATCCGGTTGTCGTGATTGGTCAGGTTGAGAATTTCGCCATACAAAGTTGTCTTCCAACGGCGGAACGCCCAGCACTTGTCCGCTCGAAAATCGGCGCGCACATAGTTCCCCAGCCGCACCACCGGAGTAGGCTGAAATCCTCCTGACGAAGCCAACTGTAGCCCGCTTACCACGGGGTACCCAGATCCATACAGCAGCTTTCCGCTTAGACTCACGGTTGGCTTCAAACAATACGCCGCAAATGCATTCACCGAATGCGGCTGATCCGAATAACTCGTGAAATATGGGCTGTATTTAGGACCCTGGGGTGCCTGGTCAAGAAGAAAACTCTCTTTCGCGCGCGCGAACGTGTATCCGACCCACCCCGACAATCGGTTGGCGCTTCGCCTCTGCAGCATGACCTGGACTCCGCGGGAATAATTCCGCACGGGTTGCCTCGTGCCCTCGAGGAGCGGAAACGGACACTGCTGCCCTCCGCTGGTCACTGTAAACTCACGGCTCTGCCGGTCAAATATCTGCACCCGAACCCGAGTGTTTTCTCCTACCCGTTGCTCCACCGCCCCCGAGTAGTGATTCGATCTCTGATACGAGCTCGAAATCCCGGAGCACGACATCCCTTGCCCAAACTCGAAATCCGGAAAATGCAGTTGTGCGTACTTTCCGATCCCGAACTGGACCTGGGTTGCCCGCGCTAGCTTCCAAGCAACTGACCCCTGGGCCGAGAATGGAGGCATGCGGAGGTCTTCGCGCCCATCCAGCCTAATTCCTCCCATCACATGGAGGCGATCGCCGAACAGGCTCGAACTCTGTTGTGCGTACCCGCTCTCCCGCAGCGCATCTTGCTTCGTTGTATAGTTCCCCAGCAGGATATTCGGTGTATACGAAGTGAAATGATCCGCTAGTCGCCGCAACGTCCCGCCTGCATCCAGCGTCGAATTCCTGCTCCATCCCCATACCACCGTGCTCCCCGCCACCCACTCTCCGTACGAATCGTGGCTCAACACCTGCCCGAACAGATTGCTCTGCACGTACGGCTGCTGAATGTACGCCACTCGATTGTCCAACAAGAGATGCGGATTCACGCTCCACCGCCATCCCGTCCGCAGGAAGGCGAAGTCGGTGCTCGCCGTTCTTATGCCCGTCGGCGTAGTTGCCGTCACATCGTCCACGTGGGTATGCCCCCCTAACCCGAACAGCGTCAATGTATGACTCGGCGTGACTTCATAAGTTAACTTCAGGTTGCCATCGTAGAACGATATATCGGCAAAATCCGGCCGGATCAGGTTCCGCACCAGATATCCCAGGTAGCTCCTCCGCGCTGACACCAGCCACGACCCTCGCTTTTCTCGTCCCAGCCCTCCCTCCGCCAAGGCATCGCTGTCCCCCATTCCCAGCGACACGCGAAACAGAGGACTCGTCCGGCTCCCGTCCCGGGTGCGGATCTCCAGCGCCGCCCCGACCTGATCTCCGTACTTCTCCGGATATGCGACCGCCAGCAGCCTCATCTCCTCGGTTATCTCACTGGTCAGCAAACTCAGCGATGCTCCGTTCTGTACGCTGGGTACCTTGTGAAACGGGCTCTCGAGCAGCACGTCATCCAGGTAAAGGCCAACCTCGCTGAAGGGCGCGCCCATGACGGAAAACTCCGCCAGCAGTTCGTTATTCCCTGAAGCCGACACTCCGGGCAATGCCTGGATCGCTCGAAACGGATCGTCCGCCAGCACGGTCGATGCCTCCCGCACCTCCGAGCTGGTCAGGTTCTGCTCCACCACCGCGGGCGAGTCCCCCGCCTGGAACACATCTGCCGTCACTTCCACGGTGTCGGTCCGCCGAAAGTTGTCGGGCACCATGACCACCGAGAATTCTTTCACTTCGTTCGCCGTCGCCAGCGCGAACGGCACGGTAAGCAGCCGGTACCCCACAGCATTCACCCGCAGCACATAGTTTCCCGCTGGCAGATTGGGTATGGTGAACGTGCCGTCCGCCGCGGTCCTCGTCTCGACCTTTAAATCGAGTACGGACACTTCGATCCGGCCAAGGGCTTCGCCCCCGACCACGTTGGTTACCTTGCCTTTGATTTCCGCTGCGTGAAGAGAAATTCCGAACGAAAATAAGAAGACGGCAGACACTGCCAGAGGAAGATGCATTACGCCGATCCTCGCAGCGAACGCCCGATTCTAATCACCCACCGCCATCCTGCCAACACCCCGTGTCTGACGGACACCGATAGCCTAGAATAGATCTCTTCTCGCCTGAGGAGACTCAGAGTCACAGGCTCCGCATAAGACTTCCGTTCGCTCTTCCAATCGCATTTCGGCAGCATCAAGCGACCGGGCAAACCAAAGAGAGCAGTCGCTCAACGGTCCAAACGGCGAAGTTATTCTCCTGATCCTGAACCAGAGTCGCGAAGGGTATATCATTAATTACGCTATAAATCCCGCCTCTTGAGGTTGTCGCATGTCCAGAATTCAACTCAACGTGAATGGGAATATTCATTCTGCCGACGCCGACAACGACACCACGCTGCTGAGCGTCTTGCGCGATCAACTGGACCTGACGGGAACCAAGTACGGCTGCGGCGAAGGACAATGCGGCGCATGCACGGTTCTGATCGACGGCAAGTCGCAGCGGTCCTGTGTCACGCGCGCAGGCACCGTTGTCGGGCGCCAGATCACAACCATCGAGGGCCTCGCCAAGGGTGATCGCCTGCATCCCATGCAGCAGGCATTCCTGGACGAGCAGGCTATGCAGTGCGCCTATTGCACGCCCGGCATGATCATGTCGGCCGTCTCCTTGTTGAACAAAAAGCCCAACCCTTCAGTGACGGAGATTGCCGATTTCATGGAAGGAAATGTTTGTCGCTGTGGCACTCATCCCCGCATTGTGGCTGCTATTCAGAGGGCCGCAAAAGCCGTGAAGGAGGCTGGCCTATGAGCGCGAATGAGAAATTGCAGTCCTTGGTGGAGCCCGAACGTTATGAGCTTAACCGTGCCCCTTCGTATTCGTTCGAGCTCGACCGGCGTGAGTTCTTCAAATTGCTTGGAGCGGGGGTTCTGGTCGTTTCTGTATTGAAAGATGCGCATGCCTTCCAGGAGTCCGGTGCCGGCCGGCCCCGCATGGAACCTCTCCCCAAGGAAATCGGCGTCTGGCTGCACATCGGAGAGAACGACCTGGTCACGGTCTATACCGGCAAAGTGGAGGTTGGACAGAACATCCGCAGCTCGCTGACGCAGGCCGTCGCCGAAGAGTTGAAAGTGCCGATCGAAAAAATCCAGCTGGTCATGGGCGACACCAAGCTGACGCCCTTTGACATGGGCACCTTCGGCAGCCGCACCACGCCCACTATGAACCTGCAACTGAGAAAAGTCTCCGCTGCGGCGCGTGATCTGCTGATTGGCCTGGCAGCGAAGCATTGGCAAGTCGACCGCCAGCGGCTGGTGGCTTCAGAGGGCAAGATTACCGACTCGCAAAGCCAACATTCGATCGAATACGCCGCGCTGGTCAAAGGCCAGCAACTGACCGAGACCATTCCGGAGGTCGATCCCTTAGTCCCCGCCACGGAATGGACGGTTCAGGGCAAGTCCTTGCCCAAGGTGGATGGCCGCGACTTCGTGACCGGCAAGCATCGCTACCCCTACGACCAGAAGTTGCCCGACATGCTGCACGGCAAAATTCTGCGTCCACCGTCTTTCGGAGCGACACTCGCAGCGCTCGATACCAAAGCAGCGGAGAAGATTCCCGGGGTCGTCGTCGTCCATGACGGCAATTTTGTGGGAGTAGCGGCGCCTAGCGGGGAAGTTGCATCCCGTGCGCTAGCCGCGATCAAGGCGGAATGGAAATCGGACCCGCAGATTTCAAACCAAGAGCTGTTCGAGTACTTAAAGAAGAACGAAATCGGAGGAGAAGACCCCACCGGCTATCCGAGGCAGCACGAACAGGGATCTGTCGAGAAGGCTCTCTCTTCCGCCGACCACCGCATCGAGCAGAGCTATACGGTCAATTACATCGCCCACGTACCGCTCGAGCCGCGCGCCGCCCTGGCCCAGTGGTCAGGAGATGAAGTGACGGTCTGGACCGGGACGCAGCGCCCGTTCGGTGTGCGTAAGGAACTCGCCGAAGCATTCCGTCTTTCCGAAGGGAAAGTTCGGGTGCTGATGCCGGACACGGGCTCGGCCTACGGCGGCAAGCACACCGGAGAAACCGCGATGGAAGCTGCCCGCCTCGCCCGCGCCGCCAAGCTGCCTGTCAAAGTGACCTGGACGCGCGAAGAAGAATTCGCCTGGGCATACTTCCGGCCCGCCGGCGTGATCGACATCACCGGTGGCCTCGCGAAAGACGGCACCATCGTCGCCTGGGATTTTCATAATTACAATTCCGGCGCCGCCGGTATTCAGACGTTCTACGACATTCCCAATCAGCGAATTCTCTTCCATCCCACGCGATCTCCCTTGCGGCAGGGATCGTATCGAGGACTGGCGGCGACGGCGAATCATTTTGCCCGTGAGTGCTTCATGGATGAGCTGGCGCATTCCGTGAACATGGGCCCGCTGGAGTTTCGCTTGAAGAATCTGAAGAACGATCGCCTCCGCGCCGTGTTCGAGGCGGCGGCCAAGAAATTCGGCTGGGGTCAAAAGAAACCGGCTGGCCGCGGCTTTGGCATCGGCGGGGGATTTGAAAAAGGCGGAAACGTTGCCACCTCGGTTGAAGTCAGCGTCGACAGGACAACCGGAGAGGTTCGGATCCTGCGCGTGGTCACGGCTTTCGAGTGCGGCGCCGTGGTCAATCCCGACAACCTGCACAACCAGATCGAGGGCGCGAACATCATGGGACTGGGCGGCGCGCTGTTTGAGGCTATCCAGTTCCAGAACGGCAGGATTCTGAACGGGCGACTCTCCGAATATCGCGTTCCACGGTTCAGCGATGTGCCCGTGATTGAATCCGTCATCCTGGACCGCAAGGACCTGCCATCCGCCGGTGCGGGCGAGACGCCTATGCTTGGTCTGGCACCTGCGATCGGCAATGCCATTTTCGATGCCAGCGGCGTGCGCCTGCGGACCCTTCCCCTCGTACCGGGCGGACTCAAGATTAGCTGAACCCGTCTGAGGAGGCAGTCCTCCGACCCCGCCTCCGAACACCGGGATGGTCCGCCAGGAAATTCCATCCTCATCGGACTTTTGCCTTGGTCGGACCGCTGTACCAGCTTTCAGGTTCCCCCTGTCAAAAACTTTACGAAGGCCTTACCCGATATGACTTGACATAAACATCCAGCGCCGTGGTATAGGTGCCAGACCGCCTCTCGCGCTTCGCTTCGCGGGCAAAAGTGAGTTAGCTCCGGGGACAGGGGACTTGAGTGCACAAAGCCGTCCGGTCGCGCCTTTACGAGCAAATTGTCAAGCAGATCGAAGAATCGGTTCTGAAGGGTACCCTCAAAACCGGAGATCAGTTGCCGGCGGAACGGGAATTAGCTCAGCAATTTGGCGTGAGCCGAACGGCAGTTCGGGAAGCCATTAAGGCACTTAGCGAAAAGGGATTGGTCGAGGCCTACTCCGGCCGGGGAACCTTTATCACCAACGGGACGTCCCACGCCATCCGGCAATCGCTCGACCTGATGATGAGGATGGGCCAACTGGAAGGCACCAGTCATCTCGCCGAGGTACGCGACATTCTGGAACCGGAAATCGCCGCCCTGGCTGCGGACCGCGCCGGAGAACAGCACCTCGTAAGCATGCGCGAAGCGGTCGCACTGATGGATCGCTCTCTTGAAGATCCGGTGGCCTTTATTGAAGCGGACCTGGACTTCCACCTGGCGCTGGCCGAGGCCGCGGCGAATCCCCTGATATTGTCTCTCCTCGATTCAATTGTAGCCCTGTTGCGTGAGCAACGAATTCGCGTTTTCAATGTCGTCGGCGGGCCCCAGCGGGGTCAGTTTCATCACAAGCGCATCCTGGAGGCGATCGAAAAGAGGGATCCGGGGAAGGCGCGCGAGGAGATGCGCGCTCATCTTGTACAGGTGCGGGAAGATTCACGCGCTTCTTCCGAGAGCTCCCAACCGGCGCGTTCCAAACCCGCGTCCTAAACCAGCCCAGCCTCTAGGCACTCCCCAGGTACGCCTCTTGAACATATTGGTTCGAAAGCAAAACAGCGCTCGGTCCTTCCAGAGTGATCTTTCCGGTCTCTATCAGGTAAGCGTATTCGGAAAATTCCAGAGCGTAGTTGACGTTTTGCGCCACCAGCAAAACCGTGACGCCTTGGCTGCGGATGTTACGCACGAACTCGAAAATCTCATCCACCGCTTTAGGAGCCAGGCCGAGCGTTGGCTCATCGAGCATGAGCAGTTCGGGATCAGGCATGAGGCCACGGCCGATGGCACACATTTGCTGCTCGCCGCCGGACAAGGTTCCCGCCAGCTGAGTGCGGCGTTCCTTAAGGCGCGGAAACATCTCATAGACGCGGGCTAGATTGGCATCGGCATTTTTGCGAAAACCGGGAGAGAAGGCGCCCATCAGGAGGTTCTCTTCCACTGACATCTTGGGCCAGAGCTGACGTCCTTCGGGAACCAGCGTGATCCGCCGCTTCACGCGTTCCCGTGGAGGCTGGGCTGTGAGCTCTTCCTCTTTCAGAAAAATCTTCCCGGCCTTGGCCTTCAGCATACCGGCAACGGCATTGAGCGTAGTCGTTTTTCCGGCTCCGTTGGAGCCGATCAGGCACGCCACTTGTCCCTGGTTTACCGACAGCGACACTCCCCACAGCACCTGGACAGGACCGTAACAGACTTCCAGGTTTTGAATCCGCAGCAGGGTTGGCGACAAATGGTTCACGATCTTCCCCTAGCTCGCGTCCCCAGATATGCCTCAATCACGGCAGGATCGTTCTGGATCTCGTCCGGAGTCCCCTCCGCCAGTTTTCTCCCGTAGTTAAGCACCATGATCCGATCGCACACCGAAGTGATGGCTTTCACGTCGTGCTCTACGTACATCACGGTTGTGCCGCTGTCGCGGATTCTCCGCAGCAATGCGAGCATCTCTGAGGTCTCCGCATGGGTCAGTCCACCGCAGATCTCATCCGAGAGCAGTAGGTCCGGATCGGTGGCGAGAGCGCGTGCGATCTCCAGCCGCTTCTGGTGTCCGACCGACAAGATGGCAGCAGGGTAGTTTGCCAGTTGATCGATCCCTGCGTAGCCGAGCGCTTCGATGGCCCGCTCCCGTGCCGCAGCTCGACCGGTAACAGCCTGTTTGCCAAAGTGCACGGCCACTTGCACGTTCTCCAGCACCGTCATTTCGCGAAAAGGCCGCACGATCTGGTGGGTTCGCGCAATCCCCAGTTTGATCAGCTTAAAGGCCGGCGCGCCGGTGATGTCGCGCCCGCGGCTGCGGATTTTTCCGGAGCTCGGTTTCAGCGCTCCCGCAATCATGCTGAACAGAGTCGTTTTGCCGGCGCCGTTCGGTCCCATGAAGCCGAAAATCTGTCCCTGGCGGACCTTAAAGCTCACGTCTTTGACGGCGGCGAGACCTCCAAAGTATCGGGTGACCTTGTCGACTTCGAGAATCGGGTCAGCGTCTTCCACGGAATCTCCTGAACAATTTGCCCAATCCACCCAAGATGCCGCCCGGCTCGAACAGAATAATCAGGATGAGCAGCGACCCGTAGATCAGAAGATGGACTTGGGGGAAGGAAGCCACAATCTCCTCTTCGACGATGCCGAACACAAATCCGCCCAGCACAGGCCCCCAGACCGTTCCGATACCGCCGATCACGGGCATCAGTAGGATGTGCACACTGGTATGAAACCCGAACACACCCGCGGGATGAATGAACGCCGCGTACCGGGCAAAGACGCCTCCGGCCACGCCAGTCAGGGCAGCAGCCAGCGCATGCACGGCCAGTTTGTAAGGGTAGGGATTGACGCCGAGATCCGCGGCGGCATCTTCGTCCTGCCGAATTGCCTGGAGACCGAGACCGAACTTGGCGTGTGCGATTAACGCGGAGATGACAAACGCCAGCGCCGCCAATAACAGTGCGGAGTAGTAGTGCTCCAGTTGATGAAACGGCCGGTGTTCGACGATACGGTAGCCACTGGCTCCTCCGGTGAAACTCAGGTTGGTCATCACCACCCGCACGGCTTCGCTGATTCCGATGGTTGCAATCGCAAAATACGGACCGCGAAGCCGAAATGCCGGTACGCCAACCACGAGGGAAACGAGCGCGGCGGATAGGGCGGAGGCTGCGAATGCCGGCACGGGATCGACGCCGGTGTTCATCAGCAGGGCAGTTGTATACGCGCCCATTCCGTAAAACACCGCGAAACCAAACGAAACCTGTCCCGCGAATCCGCCGACGAGGTTCCAGGCCATGCTGGTCGTGACCCAAAGAAAAGTCGTGAACAACAAGCGAACGAAATTCGGACTGGGAGATAAAAGAGGTAAGGCCGCCAGGGCCGCCAATAAAAGCCACGGCAAAGGAGCGCTGCGCCACCTGGCTACCCGTTGTGCCGCGATAACCACTGAAGAGGCATTCATGCGAGCCGACGCGCTTTCGCCAGCAGGCTGGCTATTCCGCCCGGCAGCACAATCAGAACCAGCGCCAGCAGGGCGAAGGAAATGGCCAGTTGATATCCGGCAGGAACGAAAATGATGCTGAAGGTTTCCACCAAGGCGAGGACCAGGGCGCCGATGGCGACGCCCGAAATGGAATCCAACCCGCCCAGCACAATGATCACAAACGCCCGGATTAGAAACGCGCGGCCGAAGTCGGGATCAAAGGAATACAAACTTCCGAGCAAACCGCCCGCCAGTCCTGCAAACCCGATGCCTAATCCGAAAGCGATGCCGGCCGTTCTGTCTTCATGGACACCCGTAATGAGCGCGGCATAGCGGTTCTGGATCAGCGCTCGCACCGAACGGCCGAACCAGGTGTAATGAAGCCAGGCTTCGAGTAATCCCAGGCAAACCAGAGCCGCGATGAATACGACCAGGCGCAAGGTGGAAATTGCGATTGGCCCCACATTCACGACGGAAAGCGTTCGGGGAGTGAAGATCGAGCGATCGGTATTTCCCCAGATCAGGTATCCCAGGTTCTGCAGCACCAGCCACAGCCCAAACATCAACAGCAGGGAAGGGAGAGTCGGCTCGTCGGCGTGCGGCAGCCTGCGCACAAGAACCCAATGCACCGCTCCTCCGAGAAGAAACATGACGGGGAACGTCAAAAACGCAGCCAGGATGGGGTCAATCTGGAAGCGCTCGAACAACTCGAGCGCGAGATAAGCCCCCAGCATCATGAACCCGGCGTGCGCCAGATTGACGATCTTCATGACGCCATAAATCACGGTCATGCCCACCGACATGACGGCATAGATTCCGGCCAGCAGCAGGGCCGAAACCATCAGGCTCGTGAAATCAACCAGGGTCATGAGAAGCGTTAGTGCTTCGGAATGGGGGCGATGGATTCTCCCGTCGCAGCATCCTTGGGATATACGATGTCAACCTTGCCGCCGGGTTTGTTCTCGACGATTACGAACGGGGTATTGATTTGACCATTGGCTCCGAACTTGAGCTCCTGTCCCGGAAGCAGCGAGTCTTTTAAGTCCACGTTCTTCAGCGCGTCCCGAATCGCCGTCTTATTTAACGTGCCGGCACTTTCAATAGCGGTGGCCAGCGCCCGCACCGCATCGTAGGCGGGCGCCGGGTACCAGGAATCAGGCTCATGTCCCGCGAAAGCCTTGTAGTCTTCATTGAATTTTTTCACCTGCGGATAAGGCAGGTTCTTGGACCACCAGATGCCCGCGAAAATATAGTCCACGCCGTCTCCCATGGCCTTGCGGGCATCGGCTTCCGGACCGCGTGCCCCATAGCTGATCATCTGGTGAGCGAGGCCGCTCTGCAGATACTGGCGGTGCATGGTGATGTAGTCCTGCAAGTGGGCGTCGGCCAGAAAGATGTCAGCCCGCGCGCCCTTCACTTTTTGCAGTAGCCCGGAAAAATCCGGCGAGCCGAGATCAAAATTCTCACTGAACACGACGTTGAAATACCCGGGGTGATCCTGAATCCACTGTTTGATGCCCCTGCCGTAATCAACGCCGTGGTCCGTATTTTCCAGCGTCATGGCGATCTTCAGCCCCTTCTTCAGCTTGCCCTGGTCGACGAGAGAACCAAGGTATTCCGCCGTGGTCGACCCCAGAAGATTAGTCGGGCTCAGGGTGCCAAACGTGTACTGGTAGCCATGGTTAAAGATCGTGGTAGCCGCCGCCCCGGTCGAGATCCATGGGGTCTGATAGCGGTCCGGCATCACCGATTCAGCTTCGCCCAGCGCCGTCGAGTAAGCCCCCAGCACGGCGATCACGCCATCGGAACTCATGGCGCGTTCGGCCAGAGACGCCGACTTGGCCTGATCCGAGCTGTCGTCATAGAAGACTTCCTGGATAGGCAGCTTCTGGCCGAGTTCTTTAACCATCACGCCGCCGTCCTGGTTGATTTGCCTGATGGCCAGGTCGATTCCTTCGCGCTGGTACTGTCCGGGCTTGGCTTCTCTCCCCGTAATCGGCAATACCACGCCAACTTTGATCGAACTTTCCGCCGCTTTATTGCGGCTGCAACTCAAGGAGAACGACACGACTAAAGCGACGGCGACTGCCGAAATCCACATCTGGCGAACTCGATGGGTTCCTGGCATCTCGGACCTCCTCCCCAGTTTGCGGCCAAAGCAGGCATCCTGAAACGAACACGCGGCATGATATTCCCGCCTGCTCACATTGACAAGAAAGCCGCAGAAATGACTCAGAAATGACAGGTTCCGGTCTGGAATCCAGGGCTTCCAAAGTCATGGTAGAGAGACCTGGCTTGCCGCTTCTCCTTAGAAGGGAAGAGAACAGCTAGCCGGTTCCTTCCCTCACCGCTCGGGACTCGGCATTGCCGCCCTCCCCAAACGATTTCAGATTGCGTTCCAGCTTTTCGCGCTCTTCGCCTGCCAGATCTGTGAAACGGAAAGGTTGAAGATATCCCTTAGTTGCTCAGATGGGAAAAGCAGCGGGGCGGGGCTGCGCACCGTGGTCGAGCCCGCGTGAAAAATCACCTCTATTTTAGTCGACTCCTCCAACGGCTTGCTGAGACTTAAAAGGCCTCCGGTTTTTGAGACCTGAGTGCAGCCGCGCCCGGATATTCCGCCCATTCTCGAGGCGGACCAGCGCCAGAACCGTTCCAGCAGTTTCACCCGGTCACGCGACTTTCGGATTCGAACCTGCCGTGACTTCCAAAACCGAGGAGGGCTCTTCAGGGCCGTTGAAAGTCGACGGTGATGAAGGTCTCGATTTCGACGATTTCGCCATTCAGCCGGTAAGGCTGGTAGCGCCACTGCTTTACTGCCTGGAACGCGGCCTCGCCCAACGCCAGGTAACCGCGGACCAACTTCAGATCACGAATGCTTCCGTCCTGGCCCACCCACGCCCGCAAAACCACTGCTCCCTGTAGGCCGGCTTCCAGAGCCTTTGCCGGATAGAGCGGCAAAACCCGGTGTAACACGAAGTGACGCGAGATTTCTTCCGGCAGCTCCAAGGGGCCCAGTGTCCATGGGTTGTCGGCAGCACGTGATTTGGGATCCACCGTGCGAGCCACCATGGTTGGAACCGGAACCAACAGGCTGTCGGGAATTTCAGGATTTACATTGGTCGCCAGGGCGACGGTTGCTTCCATTGATTCACTGGGTGGATGGACCGCCGGTCTCGTCTTCGTGTTCTGGGGAAAGGGGAAGACTGGTCGAACCCGGATTTGAGCCCGCGAAATAGGCTTGTTCTCGATCCCGTAATCGTCGAATCCGTAGGCAGCGGTTACAGCTTCCTGTTCGGCCATCGCGGCCGGAGGCTGGGTAGTCGCAGGCTTGGGTACGGCGAGAACTTGTTTCGCATCTGCGGCCTTGACGATAGAACCGGCGACACGTCGAATCGTTCCCGTGTCATAGCCTAGTTTCCAGCCGCCGAGTGCGATAGCAGCAACTGCCGCCACCAGTCCCACCCGGACAAGTCGCCGCCCCAGGTGCTTCGAGTGGGACGGGTGCACGTATCCGGCGAACGAGAGCGGTCTGCGGGGGAGACGAACGTCTTCGAAGGTATATTGCTCGCGGCTTGGAGCCTCCGGAGGCAGCTTAGCCGGCACTGCCTGCAAGGATGGTTCAGGGAGCGGCGCAGGTTCGAGGTCCTGGTGCGCATGGGCAGGCAACTCTTGTTCCCCCGCGTCCGGCGCCCCAGAGATTCGGTTCAGCGCCGCCAGAAACGTATTTTTGGCCTGCTCAGCGTTAATCGGCTTGGCCAGAATCGCGTTCACGCCGGTTTGAAACGCGGCCGCCGTATCCTTTTCGCGAACCACCGCCAGGGTAAATGTCGACTGCGAAAACACCAGCTCGCGGGCAGCCTTCAAAAAGAAGCCGGCTTCGACCGTCTGCGCCCAATCCGCGATGATGATCTGATAATTGCGCGTCGTCAGCTTCTCGACCGCGGCAAAGATGTCAGGGCAGTTTTCGACCTGGATGGCGAGCTCGGCCAGAGCCCGTGTCAGCAGACTGCTTGTCTGCTCATCCGACGAGAAAAGCAAGGCGCGCGGGAGCATGGAGCAAGGTTACTTTCAGGCTATCGAACCGACAAGTTACGCAGGTCGACCCGCTAGGGTCCGTGTGTGGGCATTGGCCATCCGGACAAGTCACCCTCTGGTTAACGCCCCTCCGGTTACTTTGTGGTCATTCGCGCCGGTCCGCGTTCTTACTTAAAGCTACTAGACGTGTGGCATCTGAGGACGTGAACCGAAGTGAGCAACTCTGGCTGGGGCTACTGGCATCATTTATATCGTAGCTCGATATAATCTCTCCAGCGAATTCCACCATGGGTTTCCAACCATTGGCGAACTGGCTGGCCATTCTCGCGGTAGCCTCGATCCTCGGGCTTTTCCTGTTTCCGGTCGCCCGTGGTCCCTACTCCGCCGTGCATGGTCCGGTCACCGCGCTTAGTTCGCTGCGCGCCGGAACCTGCTTGCGCTGGGCGATCGCCGCAGCTGCCCTTGGGCGGCTCGGATACGCGCTCGTTTCTTGGCTTTTCCTCTTCCTGTTGGTGGATCTTAAGGATTTCGCCATTCCGTCGTTCTTCCCGCCCGGGTACGAGACGATACTTCGCTGCTGATCCTGCTAGCCCCCTGATTGATCGTTACCTTCCTGCCGGCGCCCGCTGGTTCCTGCGCCCTCGATGCAAGCGCCTCCAGGAAATGTTTCAGGCCCCCGCACTTTTGCTTACCAAAAAAGAGGAGGATCATGTGTCAAAACTGAGATTTGAGCTGTTTACGCTGATGGTCGTCGCCATGTTCTTTTCGGTTGCCTGCAGTAAGAAGGTGGCCAAGGCCGTTCCGCCTCCGCCGCCCGCCCCGGTTGCGCCTAGCGCCACGTTGGCGGCCAACCCCAGCATGGTGCAGCAAGGTCAACCCACAGAACTAATCTGGAGCACCAGCAATGCCACCGATATCACCATAGCGGGAGTGGGCGCGCTTCCCGCATCCGGTTCACGCCGACTCACGCCACAAGTCTCCACCACCTACACTCTGGTGGCGAAAGGCCCAGGCGGAACCCAGGATGCAACGGCCCGTGTGACCGTAAACCCGACCGCCGCCAAGACCCACTCGCCGAACGACGCAGACCTGTTTTCCAAAAACATCAAGGATGTGTTCTTTGACTACGATCGCTATAACCTTCGAGCCGACGAAGCACCGGTCACCCGGAACGACGCCGCCTTCCTGGCTCAGCATCCCAACGTGAGAGTCGTGATTGAAGGCCACTGTGACGATCGTGGCTCGGAAGAATACAACCTGGCTTTAGGCGCGAGCCGTGCCGACACCGTAAAAAACGCGCTGGAACAGCAGGGTGTCAGCGCGGATCGCATCAAAACCATCAGTTACGGCAAGGAAAAGCCGTTCTGCAGCCAGGACGACGAACAATGCTGGCAACAGAACCGGCGCGACCACTTCGTTTTTCAGCGATAAGACTCGCTACCTGGGGGCGGCTGCCAGCCCAGCCGCTCCGTGCCTTTTGAATCCACCTGGAACTGACCGCAATGCCCCGGAGGAGTAGCAAGAAGCGGCCAAAACCTGCACCAATTCTGAGTAGCACGTTGGTGGGCTCGTTTTGGCACCTACGTGCCATTCTCAAAGGCTAGCCCATTCGTCTACTCTCCTTCTTGAGCAGTTCTGGGGGAGGGCTGCCCGGGCGTCCTGTGACTCGAAAGAGTCTGGGACGCTCGTTAATTTTTGGGCATCATTTTTTGATAGAAAAAGGGCGGCCTCGTGGTGCCGCCCTGGTTTTTCTCCTCAGTCTTGTTTCAGTCGGCTGCCGCGGGCCCTTTTTTGCGTTCCCTGTTCGGGTGAGTCGTGCGGGCTTCGGTGCGTCCACCACCCTGAGACCGTGATAAGGCTAGCGTTTGTATTTTCCCATTACTTGGGTTTTTCCCAGCGTGTGACTCTTGATTGCCTGCTCTACTTCTTGCCGGCTGGCGCCGGGCTTTAGGTTCGACTTGCTGTCGAGCGCGTACAACTTGAAGAAATAGCGGTGCGGGTTGCCCGGAGGCGGGCAGGGACCTCCATAGCCAATCTTGCGAAAGTCGTTTCGTCCCTGCATTCCGCCACTGGGCAGCTGATCGACCTTGGGCACGTTCTCCGCCAGATTGTGAGTCCCCGCCGCCAGGTCGTACAGCACCCAATGCGTCCAGGTCCCGGCCGGTGCGTCCGGATCGTCAGCAATCAGTGCAAAGCTCTGTGTGCCGGCCGGAGGGTCGACCCAGGAAAGCTCCGGCGAAACATCGGCACCGTCACAGGTGAATTTTTTCGGAATATCGCCGCCATTCTGGAAATCACTGCTCGAAATTGAGAAGGCCACGTTGCGTCCTCCTGCCTGGAAATGAGGATAAGAAGAGCCGTCGCCCGGCAGTACGGTACTCCCCAAAAGGGGCACACTGATGACCAAGAGAAAGGAAGTGAATTGGTTATTTCCGGGCAAGGGAGACCTCCGCTTGCGATCCTCAGAAGGTCGAAATGGTGAAATTCACAGTGATCTTGGCTTCGGTTTCGACCGGCTGGCCATTCTGCAGATACGGTTTGAACCGCCATTGCTTCACTGCTTCCTGGGCCGCCGAGGACAGAATCGTGGGGCCGCTCAACACGTGCAAGTCCTGAATTAGCCCATCGGTGCCGATCAGGGCCTGCAAAATCACCGATCCCTGCACCTTCATCTGCCGCGCCAGCATGGGATAGGACGGATCGACCGGCCGTTCCAGCACGTGTGCCGTATCGGCCGACATTTTCACTCGCTGCGGGGCGCTTACCGCCGGCCCGGAAGCGGCCGCATTGGCCGGCGTTGCCACCGTCATGTCGACTTTCACGGAGTTAGTCCCCGGCTTCACCGTGCGCCGGTCGTCGCCGGCCACCACCTCGATTTCCAGTGGCGGAAGCGCCGTACGGTTGGTGACGATAGAAGGCGGTGGAGCGGCTTCCGCCACCTCTACTTTCGCGGCGACCCGCTTCTTGGCCTTTGACGTCGTTGCTGGCGAGGACGGCCGAATCGAAGAAGGCCTGGAAGCAGGAGGAGTCATCATGCTGTCATCGGGATCGGTGTCGGTGTCCGCCGTAGCGACATCATCGGAACCAAACCAGAGTTCCCGGTCCTTGACCAGGATGACGGCCATGGCGGCCAGCAGGAGCACCAGGGCGAAGACCATGCGCCGCCGCTGCTTCCGTTCGGTTCGTGTGTCTCGGGCTCCCCCGAGTTCCAATTTGGGTTTCCCTACCTGCATCGACCTGACCCCTGGGTTTGACCTCTTCGCCGCTACTGTGGCTTGCCTTGCTAGTATGCCCTGAAATCAGCCGTATAGCCAGCGCCGCCGCGAATGGCTTTTTTGTGAGCCATATCACATTCAACTGTGCCCACAATCACAGCTTAACGTTTCTCAAGTGACCGACACTATAAATAGTAGCGTGATGTACGTCACAGGCCGATGGCAATGATACCGGGATTGGAAGCTGGCCGAGGGGCAACCAGATACGGGCGGAGCGCGGTTCACGGAGCTTCCCCGGGTCGGAGCGGCATAACAGGGGGTGGTTTGGTGCTTTGACCTGACGGGCTGGATATCATCGAAGCTGCCTGAGCTCGAAGACGCGCGCGGATCTTCTGCGCGACCTGAACACCGCAGCGATCGAGGCCTTTGAAACCATCAAGTACGCGACCGCCTATCCCAAAGGCGCAGTCCGGTTCGTGGAAAGTCAGGCGCCGCGCGGCGTTTTCGTGCTCGGCAAAGGGCGAGTGAAGCTGTCTATCTGCGCCACGGACGGCAAAACCCAAATCCTGAAGATCGCCGAACCGGGCGAAGTTTTGCGACTCAGCGCCACCGTTTCGGCAAAGCCCTACCGTTCACTGGCGAAACCATCGATCCCTGGCAGGTGAACTTCGTCAAGCGCGAAGATTTCCTTCGTTTCTTGAAGGAGAATTCCGACGCCTGCTTCGCCGGCGAAAAACTCGCCCAGGCTCTTACTGGAGTGGAGATCCCGCAATGGTGAATCCAAGAAAGTTGAACCACGCGACAGGCTGGCGCTCACCCACGAGGAGATCGCGCAGATGATCGGCACGTCGCGCGAGAAGGTGACTCGTCGGTTTGCCGATCTGAAGAAGCGTCAGATCGTCGAGTCCAGGGGCATCGACACTCCTGATTCGCGGAACAAGGCCGCCCTGAAGGCGCTCACCACCAACCGAATCACAGCAGCATGGAGAGCGCAATTCATCAGAGCTGCTCCGATTGCCTCCTGCGCCCGGACCGGCTCTTCTGCGATCTCTCTGCCCAAGCACCGGAAGCCTTTCTTCGAACAAGGTCGTGGGTAGAGGGCGAGCGACTTGATGCAATCAAAGGGGGCGCCCGGCGCGGGGGAATTTTTGCGCCGTGCGCAGGCAGAGCCAAAATCTCCGTGGGCTCGGAAAACCATGATCGTCAGCTTTCTGAGCCTGCCCTCACCGGCCTCGTGGGCGGATTCCGCCCGGTTCGGTGAACGGTTCTACTTTAATTGGATTGTCAACAGGATAACTGTTCGCGGGTCAGTTTGAGGCCGTTCAGATTGCCGAGAACCGTGACGGCGATATTTTCCGTGCGGAAGAAGTCGTTGGCCAGTCCTTGCAGATCCTCGGCCGTGACCTCTTCGACGCGTTCAATCAGTTCATCGAGACTGTAGAAGCGGTCGAAGTACATCTCCTGCCGCGCCAGGTTCGACATCCGCGCCGTGCTCGATTCCAGCGACAGCATCAGACTGCCCTTCAACTGGTCTTTGCAGCGGCGAAGCTCCTCTTCGGGCACTGGCGCGGCCTTCAAATTGCGGAATTCGTTGATCACCGATTCGACTACGCGCGAGGCTGATTCCCGCGAGGTCCCGGCGTAAACACCGAGGCAACCGGTGTCCCGGTACGGATTCAGATCGCTGTAGATGGCGTAAACCAATCCCTGGCGTTCGCGGATATTCTGGAACAACCGTGAACTCATTCCCCCGCCCAGCACCGTGTTGAGAATGTAAGAGGCGTATCGTTTTTCGTGCGCAATGGGATGGCAGGGCACGCCGATGCAAATCTGCACCTGCTCCAACGCCTTCTTGTTCCGCATGATGATGCGCGGAAAAACCTTCGGCGCCTGGCTGTGATAGCCGTTCTTCGACGGCTTCATGTGCTGGAAGTGCTGGACCACCAGGTCCACAAAGCGCTCGTGGTTGATGTTGCCGGCGGCGGCAATGATCAGGTTTCCTGGGTTGAACCGCTGAGTGTAGGAATCAAAAACCACCGGCTGATCAAATTTTCGAACCGTCTCTTTAGTTCCAAGAATCGGTTTGCCCAGCGGATGGTCTTTCCAGAAATTCTGCGTGAAGATCTCGTGGACCAGATAATCGGGATTATCCTCGTCCATCTTGATTTCTTCGAGGATCACGCCCCGTTCTCGCCCAATATCCTTGATCTCAAAAACCGGGTTGAGCACCAGATCGCTGAGCACATCCATGGCGATGGGCAGGTGCTCGTCCAGGACTTTGACGTTAAAGCAGATGCACTCCTTGGCGGTAAAGGCATCCATGTTGCCGCCGATGGAGTCGACCTGGCGGGCAATGTCCTCGGCGGTGCGGTGCTTGGTGCCTTTGAAGACCATGTGCTCGATGAAATGGGAGATCCCATTCCACTGCGGGTCTTCGTCGCGGGAACCGGTCTTTACCCATATGCCCACCGAGATCGAGCGAATATGCTGCATCTCCTCGGTGATCACGGTGAGACCGTTGGGCAGTACCTGGCGCTTGATGTGCCTGACGTCTTCCACCATAGAGTTGTTCCCGCGGGCCCAGGTACGAGTAAGCTGGCCCAATCTCCTCCTATTGTGACACAGGGGAGAGGAGTGTGCCTGAGGACATTACGCTTTTATTATCAATAACTTAAAAAGCCAGAGTTGACTGGCCTCAACCTGCCTGCCTGCCGAGCATCGCGTAGGGGGGCCGGGTATTACACTACCGATTAGATGCATGAGCACGAACAAACAATGCGAGCTGCTCGGTCTTGACCTCAAAGAACTGAGCGCCTTGGTCCAGGACGTCGGCGAGCCCGGGTATCGCGCTCAGCAGCTCTTTGAGGGACTTTATCGGCAGCGGGTTGCGTCGCTTGAACAAATTTCAACTCTGCCCCAGGACTTTCGCCGCAACCTCCGCGACCAAGGCTTTGGGGCGGTCCTCCCCGCTGTCGAAAAGAAGTTCGTTTCCCGGGACGGAACGGTGCGCTACCTCATGGCTTTTGCTGACGGCCAGAGCGTTGAGACCGTCTGGATGCCCCAGGGGGACGACGGCGAGGCGGGTGACGGCAGCGACGCCGGCGACCAGCTCGAGAAGGGCGCTCCCCGGGCATGGGATCGGGCGACGATTTGCGTCTCCAGCCAGGTCGGCTGTGCGGTTGATTGTCAATTCTGCATGACGGCGTTGCTGGGTGTGAAACGCAATCTCAGTCCGGGCGAAATTGTCGGCCAGATCTGCGCCCTGCTGAACGACCAGCAGGTCTCTCCTCCCCAGGACCGCGTCAACCTGGTCTTTATGGGCATGGGGGAGCCTTTCCTGAATTATGAGAATCTCATGAAAGCCGTGCGGCTACTGGCCGAGGGCGTCGGCATTCCAGAGTCGCGCATGACGGTCTCCACGGCCGGCATCGTGCCGCGCATCGCTGATTTTGGCCGGGAGCCAGTTCGTCCCAAGCTGGCGATTTCCTTGAACGCCTCGAACGACGAGCTGCGCACACGCCTCATGCCCATCAATCGCAGGTGGAACCTCGAGAAGCTGATCTCCGCCGCACGCGATTTCCCGCTGCGCGCGCGCGAGCGCCTGACCTTTGAATACGTGTTACTCGACGAGGTGAACGATTTCGCCCAAAATGCACGCGAGGTTGCAGAACTGATTCGCGGCATACGCGCGAAGGTAAATTTGATCGCGCTCAATCCCGGGCCGGGCATCGATTTTCGAACCCCCGCCGAAGAACGAGTCCTGGAATTTCAGAAGATTTTGATCGCCGCTCGAATCCCGACCTTCATCCGCCGCCCCCGCGGCCGCGACATTTACGCCGCCTGTGGGCAATTGAAGAGGACGGTCGAATTAGTCCAGCCGGCGCCCCCCCCAACCCTGTCATCCTGAGCGACGGTGAGGTCGACCGGGTGCAGACACCGGAGTCCAAGGACCCTTTGTCTCAAACTGGATGAATTGCTCGCCGCCGTCGGGATGAAGTCTGCTGCTTGATTCAGTCCTTACGAGAACAAAATTCTCGTTGGGGCCCCGATAACGCGCCTAAGCCTCCGTTGCACGCACCAGGCCACTCATAAAAAGCGCAGCCCAAGCTCGGAGGCGACGATTGTTTATCCTCTATTTATTATTCGCTCCGCTTTTCACCAAAAATTCACCCTTGCGCAACACTCGTTTAACAGAGGACGGTTACTCTCGTGACCGAAGCTACACGCTTTTTCACCGGCTGACACTTAACCAGCTAACACCACAACGCCTAGCAGAGGAACACTGGGCAGTTTCTTGGCGAACAGTGTTCCAAGTCGAACGTCAAGGGTCTGTGCTTCCAACCAGACTCTGTCCCGGGCCTTCAATTAAATTTCTGGAGGAATTAGAGAGTATGCAGATCAAGAGCTTTCTTCGCAGAGCTGGCTTCACGGCCGTTCTGGCTGCGGTGACGACGGCCGCCTACGCGGCGTCTGAGCGCGAAATGCTACCGACTGGCGCCAGCATCACCCCTGATGCCGCCCCGGGGGCCGTCTACCAACCTCTGACTGTGGTGCTCCCAGACTATCCGGATTACTCGCCAGACAGCGCCGAGACGACAGCCATCAGCCCCGATGGCAAGACGCTGCTGATCCTCACCAGCGGCTTCAACTTGAACTTGGACAGCAATGGGAATTATCAGGCGGCGGATTCCAGTGAGTACATCTTTGTTTATGACATCTCGTCGCCCAGCGTGCCGGTCAAAACCCAGGTCGTGCTTGTGCCGAGGGCGTTCGGCGGGCTGGTGTGGAGCCCAAGTGGTAGGAGGTTCTACGTCGCTGGCGGGGCCGACGACGACGTACACACTTACACTCAGAGCAATGGCCAGTGGGCAGAAGTCGGCACCGCAATCTCCTTGAGCCACGCCGGTAATCTGATGAACCGGGAGACGTTTGTGGGTCCGACGGCCGCAGGCCTGGGAATAACCGCCAATGGACGCACCCTCATCGTTGCGAATTACGAAAGCGATTCCATTACCGCCGTTGACGTGGTGCACGGCACGGTGCTAGCTGACTACGATCTGCGGCCCGGCATCATCAATCCCGCCCAATCGGGGGTACCGGGTGGCGAGTTCCCGGTGGGGATCGCGGTGAAAGGCAACAACACCATTTACGTTTCCAGCGCTCGCGATCGGGAGATCGATGTTCTTAATCTCGCCGGAGGAGTGCTTAGCTTGAGCAGCCGAATTCCCGTCCCGGGGAATCCCAACCGGCTTGTTCTGAACCACGCGCAGAGCAGGCTGTACGTGGCTGCCAACAACTCTGACGCTCTACTGATCATCGACACTGGCACGAATGCCGTCATCGGCCAAGTCAATACCAGTGCTCCAGTGGGAAGGCTCGGGCACGGAAACACAATGCCGAAAGGCAGCAATCCTAATAGCGTAACGCTGTCCCCGGACGAGACCACGGCCTACGTCACCAATGGCGGCACGAACAACGTGGCGGTGATCAGCGTTAAAGGCGATCAGCCGGTCGTCATGGGCTTGATCCCGACGGGCTGGCAGCCCAACTCAGTCAGCATCAGCCCTGACGCTTCCACCCTTTATGTCGTGAATGGCAAGAGCAACCCGGGGCCGAATCCCTTGAACTGCCGTTACATCAATGCGGGTGGTAACTATGGCTCGGCGTGTCAAAGCATTTCGGCGCAAAACCGCTCTGGCAATCAGTATGCTTGGCAAAACCAGAAGGCCGGTTTTCTAGTTCTTCCCGTACCGGGCAATGGCTATCTGTCGGGATTGACCGATTTGGTCGCACAGAACAACGGCTTCAACCTGCGCCTAAGCGCACAGGATCTGGCGACTATGGGGTTCCTGCGCGGGCACATTCACCATGTTATTTACATTGTCAAGGAAAACCGTACCTATGATCAGATCCTCGGCGATCTGCCGGTGGGCAACGGGGATCCGTCACTGACGCAGTTCCCGCAGCCGGTTACACCGAACCTGCACGCGATTGCTTCGAATTTCGTGGACCTCGACAACTTTTACGACAGCGGCATCGTGAGCATGGACGGTTGGCAGTGGTCGACCGCCGCTCGTGCCCTCGATCTGAACGAGAAAAGCGTTGTCGTCAACTACGGAAAGGGCGGCGCAAACTATGACAGTGAAGGGGAGGCCCGCAACGTCAATGTCGGTCTGGCTACCGCTGCTGAGCGCAAGGCGTGGCAACCGCGCTATCCCAACGATCCGAATTTGCTACCGGGTACGGCCAATGAAGTGGCTGCCGACGGACCCGACGGTGAGGAGGGTCTTGGGTATATTTGGGATGCCGCCATCCGCTCTCATCTAACGGTCCGCAACTACGGCTTCTTCCTGGATCTAGGTTCGGCCGCTGGAATCAGTCCCAACATCGTCGATCCATGTTCTGTCAATCCGCCTATCCAGGTCGCCTTTCCGGCGCATCCTTCCTTGATCACAAGAACCGATTTCTGCTTCCGGGGATACAACAACAATTTCCCGGATTTCTTCCGATTCAAAGAGTGGGAGCGCGAGTTCAACCAGCAGGTCGCATCGCATAGCTTTCCGGCCCTCGAACTGGTTCGCTTCTCTCACGACCACTTTGGCGACTTCGGTACCGCGGTGTACGGCGTGAATACACCCGAACTGCAGGCCGCTGACAACGACTACGCTGTTGGCCTGCTGGTCGACAAGATTGCTCACAGCTCCTACGCTGACAGTACTCTGATTTTCGCGGTGGAAGACGATCCGCAAGATGGGGCAGACCATGTGAGCGGACAGCGGAGCACCGGGTATGTGGTTGGACCGTATGTGAAACAGGGAGCGGTTGTTTCCACTCACTATGCAACCGTCAACATCTTGCGCACCATCGAGGAGGTACTAGGATTGTCGAACCTGGGCGTGCACGACTCCGGCGTTCCGCCGATGACCGATGCTTTCGATACGAAGCAGGCCAGCTGGACCTTCTCGGCGTCTCCGGCACTGGTCTTGTACAACACCCAACTCCCGCTCCCGGGAAAGAGCAAGGTGAATCTGAGCACGATCCCCAGGCCGACGCATGACGCAGCCTGGTGGGAGGCAAGAACCAAGGGCTTTGACTTCAGTCAAGAAGATCGGGTAGATCCGGAAAAATTCAACCGGGTTATCTGGCAAGGACTGATGGGAGACAAGCCGTATCCGACCATCCGTTCCGGCGCCGATCTCGGGCGGAACCGCGAGCAACTGTTAAAGAGCAGCACACCTCATCCGGCGACACACGAGGTCAGCAGCAACCCTGGCGCAGAACAACCCAGTCACCAGTAACAGAAGCTTTCTGTTTAAAGAGACGCGTTTCCAGAAAGGGTCTTTTGTGTGTGCCGATACGCCTATTCAGCACTCGACAAGCCCTGCTCAGTCGAACTCAGAGGCAGGCCGGATATCCACAGCAGGTACCCAGAATTCATCGTTCCTAGGTTTGAAGGTCGTGTAACAAGGCCGATTAGCGTGCGATGACTGTGGGAACATGCTGAAAAGAGCGAATTGGCGCGGCTCACATTGAGGAAGACTTTATCTTGAGGACTCAACCATGTTGAAGCGGCTTGCGGTTGTTCTGGTCACTTTGGCGATGATCATGCCCGCAGTTGGGCAGGAGAACCCAACTTCCGTCGATCTGCCAAGTTCAGCCAGAGCTCTTCCTGAGGCCCCGCAGCCAAAGCAACTTCCCCATGACTCGATTCGGCATTTCCTCCGGCTTGGTTCTCGCGTTCCGCCAGACAGTTCCCCAGCGGACCCGATGTCACTCGACGGACTCCGCGCCAAGCTCAGCTTGCTCAACAGAGTCAGCTCTAAGCTCCCCAACGGCTCTTCTTTTCAAGCACGGCTGGACTACGCGGTGACCAGGAATGGTCAAACGCTCTTGCCGGAAGGGACGGTCTTTGAAGGACACATGAAAACCCGGCACGCTCGTCACATCATGCGCCCGGGCTCAGTGTTCATGACCTTCGACCGGGTTTTGCTACCCGGAGGGTCTATCCGGCCGATCAGTCTAAGCTTTCTATCGGCTGACAGCAGCGCCGTCACGTCCGATTCTGAGGGGATGCTGCACCCCGCGTTGAGCAAGAAGCGGCTGGTTATTGAACTAGGCGGCACCGCTCTCACCGCCAAGTTCGCTGATGACCTCGCACAGCTCGTCGGCGGTATCGCAGTAAGTGCCGGTACCGCCCGGTATATCGGGCTCGGCGCTGCGGCCACGTTCTTCCTGATTCAAAAGGGGCACGAGGTCAACCTCAGGCCAGGCGACATGATCGACGTGGAATTTGGACGAATGGGTCCTCGCCTGCCAATTTCGTCGCCAGATGGTGCGGCGAGTCAACGGTAGGCCTGCGAGACGCGTGTGCCGGGCCCGTGGGGAATGTAGGTATTGAACACGGGATAAAGGTGATCACTGTGATCGCGAATGATCTTCTCCCCCGTAACGTTTACGTCTTGGCCTGCTGATAGATTTTTCATTTTTTAATCAGGGGTTCACGTGCTCTTCATCTTTCTTGCATAGAGTTGTGCCGCCAGATCCTCCTTACGAACAGAATCGATTAAGAACCCCAAAACCGCAGTCCATCATTTCAAGGAGCACCGCATGTTCGAGCAACTCACATCGTCCACGGTTGCGAGGAAATTCCTGGCTCTCTTAATCTCTGTGCTGGGAACAAGCTCAGCGCTGGCGCAGTCTTCGCCCCGAGGAACAGCCACGCCAATCCAACACTTGGTGATCATTTTTCAGGAGAATGTCTCCTTCGATCACTACTTTGGAACCTATCCCAACGCGCTCAACCCTGGAGGCGAACCTCCCTTCCACGCCAGGCTAGGCACGCCGACGGTGAATGGTCTAAACGGGGCATTGCTCACCAATAACCCCAATTTCCTAAATTCGGCGAATGGCGCGGGAGCGTCAAACCCCTTTCGCCTCGATCGGACACAGGCAGCAACGGCCGATCAAGGACACGGCTATACCCAAGAACAGGCTGCTTTTCACGACGGCCTGATGGATCTTTTCCCGGCTTCGGTCGGGGAAGCAGGCCCTCCGCCGAATCCCCCTCCATCGACAGTGACGACCACAGGTCTGGTCATGGGCTACTATGACGGCAACACCGTTACCGCGCTATGGAATTACGCGCAACGCTTTGCGATGAGCGACAACTCGTATAGCACAGTTTTCGGTCCCTCGACCCCTGGACTCACGAACCTGGTCTCAGGGCAGACGAATGGCGTGTCGCAGATCTTGAATGGAACAGGATCAGAAACCGATGGGGGCAATGGAACGCTCACTGTAATCGGCGATCCTGATCCAATTGGTGACGTTTGCTCTGGCCCAACTCGCAATCAGGTACAGATGGGTAGCAGGAACATTGGCGACTTGTTGAATGCAGCCGGGGTAAGCTGGGGGTCGTTCATGAGCGGCTTCGACCTCACCGTCACCAATCCAAACGGCACGACCGGATGCGCGCGCAGCACAGTATCCGCATACACGGGAACTGTTAAGGATTACATTCCCCACCATGCGTTCTTTCAGTATTACGCATCGACCGCCAACCCCAAACACACGCGGCCGAGTTCAGTCGCAGAGGTTGGACACGATGGGCCGGCCAATCATCAATACGACGTCAATGACTTCTTTGCGGCTGTGAAAGCAGGTAATTTCCCCGGCGTTAGTTTTGTTAAAGCACCTGCATATCAGGATGGCCATGCGGGTTACTCGGATCCTCTCGATGAGCAGACGTTCCTTGTTAACATGGTCAACTTCCTCGAGAAGTCACCGCAGTGGATCAGTACCGCAGTCGTAATCCTGTATGACGACTCCGACGGCTGGTACGACCATAAGATGGGCCCGATTGTTAACCAGTCCACCAGTCCCGCTGATGCTCTCACCGGTCCTGGCGCCTGTGGCGATGGCAGCACGGCACTGCCGGGGATCGACTCCAGCAACCCGCATGCACAAGGGCGGTGCGGTTATGGTCCTCGTCAGCCTCTGCTTGTGATTTCCCCATGGGCGAAGCAGAATTTTGTAGACCACACTGTCACCGACCAGACCTCGGTTCTTCGCTTTATCGAAGACAACTGGCTTGGCGGGGAGCGAATTGGTCAGGGATCGTTTGATTCACTGGCGAACTCAATCACACAGATGTTCGATTTCAAGGCGCCACGGAACAGTGGGCGCCTTTTCCTCGATCCTACAACCGGAGAACCTGTGCAGTAGCGTGGATGTGATGGAGTTGCTTGAGACAGGAGGCACGCGAAAGCTTTCCGCGTGCCACGCAAATTGAAAGAAGGAATCGTACTATCTAAGCGGGCCACGCAACACAAAGGTTCCTACACGAGTGTTAGCCGGAGCGTTGCGGTTGCGACCAGGCCGCCGGGGCGATTTGAGGAAGCCAACGCAGTTTACGGCAAGAGATAGAGAGGTCGGCCTGCTTTCCTCGCTCAGTTTTCACGCTGATGCGGCGACCCGCGAACACCCGGTCCCCCGACTCGGACCTCGTGTTTTCGCTTCCTCCTGGGTCGGATGACAAGCAGTGCGGGCTACTGTTTTTCCAACTCCGCTGCCGCCGACTGAATCAACGCGGCTTCGTCCTCGAGAACGGCGCCCACGCGGACCATCTGCTCATCCGCTTCTTTCCATTTCTTCTGCTCGATGGCTTCGCGTACTCCGGGAATGGTCTTGACGCCATAACCGGTGTAGAACCCGGGAGCGTAGATCAGGTGCCGGAACCACGGCCTACCCGGCAGCCCTTCCGGGCTGGTGAGCTTGCGCTCGCTGAGAATCAGCTTGGCATTCAAATCGCGAAGGGCAGCGTTGCCAATCGCCAAGCCGCCGTTCTTCGTGACCCGGTCGAGAGCCTTTTGATAATGCTCGGCGCTGCGCGTCAAAGCTTCCGAAGCGTTGAGCAGGGGAGCAAAGTTCAAGTGCGGGGGCACTTGGTCGACTGCCGGTGGAACATAAGGTTTTTTCGGATCGGCATTCGCAAGTAAGACTCCGTCTTGAATTTCCTGGTTGCGCTCGATGACTTCGTCCTGCTTCTTCTTCAGAAGTTTTTCGAGTTCGTCCGCGTACTTGTGAATGGTGTCGGCGAAATCGGTGAAGTCGAAAGGCAGAAGATCGGCGTCGGCCAGGCGCAGGACGGCAGTGCCAACCGTCTGCGATAGCGTGCGGCCATAGCTGAAATCGGTGTCGGAGAAGTGCGTATACCAGTAAAAATCGTCGTAGATCGAGTGGTAAATGCCTCCCCGATCTTCGCCGCCGTAACCGAGGTTGGCCGAGGCAATGCCGAGGTGATCGAGAAAGACCGTGTAATCGGAACCCGATCCCAATGCATTAATTCGCCAGTCGGGACGCTGGCGCACTTCTTTGCGATCCTCGTCGGTCTTGCTGTCCACAATTTTATGCGCCTCGAAACGCTTCCAGACGCTGATCTTCTTCTCCGGATCTTCGATGTCGCGCGCCACAGTGTTGAGGAACTTCTCTAACGTGTGCGAGCCGCTGACAAAAAGATAGCCGCGGCCATTTCCGTCCGTGTTGATGTAGACGGCATCATGCTGGCGCAGTTGGTCAGCATGAGTTTCCGCCCATTCGGTCGAGCCCAGCAGTCCGGGTTCTTCGCCGTCCCAGAGGCAATAAAGGATGGTGCGCTTCGGTTTCCAACCCTGCTTCTGAAGCTCGCCCAGCGCACGGGCTTCTTCGAGCAGGGCGACCGCCGCGGAAATCGGATCTTCGGCGCCGTTGACCCAAGCATCGTGATGATTGCCGCGTACGATCCATTCGTCGGGATAAGTCGAGCCGGGAATTTTCACGATCACGTCGTACAGACGCTTGATGTCCCAGTTGGCCTTCACCTTCAGATGAACTTTTGCCGGTCCCGGCCCGATGTGATAGGTGATCGGCAACGCGCCCCGCCATTCTTCCGGGGCAAGGGGACCTTTCAGCGCCGCGAGCAGGGGCTGGGCGTCGCCGTAGGACAGAGGCAGCACCGGGATTTTGGTGAGCGTCTTGACTTGGTTCAGGTCAAGCCGTTTCGCGCCAGGCCCAGCGCCCACTCCCGGAGTGAGTGGATCACCCGGATAAGTCGGCATATCCATCACGCTGCCACGTTGCACGCCGTTTTGGTTGCGCAGGCCGCCTTCGGGGAAGACGTCGCCCTCGAAGTAACCATCGTCACGCGGGTCGGAATAGATCAGGCAACCGACCGCGCCGTGCTCAGCGGCCACTTTGGGCTTGATGCCGCGCCAAGACTCCCCATAGCGGGCGATCACGACTGCGCCTTTCACCGAAACGCCCAGCCGCTCCAGTTTTTCATAGTCGTCCGGAATGCCGTAATTGACGTAGACCAGCGGCGCGGTGACATCTCCATCCGCCGAGTACGCGTTGTACGTGGGAAGCTGTTCGGCCTGCTGATTGGAAGTGGGGTCGATCGAGAGGGGCGGCTCGTTGAGCGAAGCGGTAAATTTGGTGGGCTCTACCAGTTCCACGGCGCGCTCTTTCGGAGTAGGAAACAGGACGTCGAAGTTCTCGATATGCGCGTCCAGTCCCCATTCTTTCATCTTGGCCAGCAGCCATTCGGCATTGTCCTGGTCATAAGGCGTGCCAACGTTATGCGGGCGCGCCGAGAGCCGCTTCATGTACTCGCGCTGATTGTCGGCGTTGGGAATCGCGCGGAACTTCGTCTCCCAATCGCGCTCGGCGCGGGCAGAATCGGCCGAATAGCCGGACAAAGCCCGATCATCCGTGACCGCGGCGGAAACCGTGAGGCAGAGAACAAGGACAGCCAGAAGGGGCAGGTGACGATGAGCCATTACGATCCTCCGGTAGACCCTAACCTAGGGGGTAACCGTCGAGAGTTGCGCATTATAGTGCCGGGCTGACCGATCCCGCCAGTGAACACATCGTGAGGCGACACAACTCACACGCTCTTGGCAAAGCCGGAAAACGTGCGGTAGGCTGTTGCCCCTATGACAGACAAGCGCACCTGTTTTCGCACTCCGTCATCGGTTCGAATGCTTTGGCTCGCGGTTCTGGCCATCCTCCTCGCGCTTTCCGCTTGCGCGCAGACCTTCACGCTGGAACAGGTGATGAGTTCGCCGTTTCCTTCGAACCTGGTCGCGGCTTCCCATGCTCCCCGGATCGCGTGGGTCTTTGACGCTAAAGGCGCACGCAACGTGTGGATTGCCGATGGGCCGAACTTTGCCGCGCGGCAAGTTACGCACTATCAAGGGGACGACGGCGAGCCGATCGCCAGTCTGCGGCTGACGCCGGACGGCCGGACCGTGGTCTATGCCCGCGGCTCGGAAACCAATGAAGCAGGCCGGGTCGCCGATCCCACCAGCGGAGTCACGGCGCGCAAGCAGCAGGTTTGGGCCATGGACGTGGACGGCGATCGGCCGCGTTTGCTGGGCGAAATGGGTTGCGGCGAAGAGGGCTGCGAAGACATCGAGCTCTCGCCCGATGGGCAGTTTGCGGTATGGGCAGCTCGCAAACACTTGTGGATCGCGCCCGTATCCGGAGCCACGCCTGCTCACCAGTTGACCGATGTGCGCGGCGAGAATTTCAATCCCAAGTGGTCTCCCGACGGACGCGAGATCGCTTTTGTCAGTCATCGCGAGGATCACAGTTTCATCGCGATTTATGACTTCGGGCGCGACTCGGTACGTTACCTCTCCCCCAGCGTCGATCGCGATCTCTATCCGCGCTGGTCGCCTGACGGCCGGCAGATTGCTTTTATCCGCGTGCCCGGCGTTGAGGAAAAATTGCCCTTGATTCCGCGACGCGTCGTGTCCTGGGCGATTTGGGTGGCGGAGGCCGCAAGCGACAACGGACGGGAGATCTGGCACAGCGGTAACCAGTCCGACGATTCCTTTCCCCGCCTCACGGCCGAGACTTCTTTCCTGTTTCCGGCGAATGATCGGATTGTGTTCGCCTCCGAGCAGGACGGCTGGAATCATCTCTACTCGATTTCCACATTCGGCGGTAAGTCCGTGCTGCTCACGCCTGGACCATTCGAAGTGGAAGACGTGACGCTGCCCGCGGATAGGAAGTCCCTGCTGTATTCATCGAACCAGGGTGACCTCGATCGGCGTCACCTTTGGCGGGTAGAACTGCCCGAAGGGAAGCCTCGCCCCATCACTCAAGGCGAGACGATGGAATGGAATCCAGTCGCCACCGGACTGGGAGATTATGTTGCCTGTCTGGGTTCGACCGCCACCAGCCCGGCGATGCCCTACCGGATCAGGGACCGGGGCCGGGAGATGATTGCGGCATCCGCTCTGCCGGGGGATTTTCCATCACGCCAGCTGGTCGTTCCCAAGCAGGTTATTTTCAAAAGTGAAGACGGACTCGAAATTCACGGCCAGCTCTTCGTTCCGAACGGTCGTGCTCAAGCCGGGCCGGCGCTGATCTTCATGCATGGCGGCCCCATCCGGCAGATGATGCTCGGGTTTCACTACATGGATTACTACCACAATGCCTACGCCATGAACCAATACCTGGCGAGCCGCGGATATCTGGTGCTCTCGGTCAACTACCGCTTGGGCATCATGTATGGGCGTGCCTTCCGCGAGCCCGACCATGCCGGTTGGCGTGGTTCGTCCGAGTACAAAGACATCGTGGCCGGCGCGAAATACCTCGCGGGTCTCGACATCGTGGACAAGAAGAAAATCGGATTGTGGGGCGGCTCCTATGGCGGCCTTCTGACCGCGTTGGGCCTGGCGCGCAACTCCGATATTTTTGCCGCTGGAGTGGATCTGCACGGCGTGCACGATTGGTCCGTGTTTCTTCCTCGTTGGGAGAAAATGCCGGGTGCTCCCGACAAAGCCGAAGCCGAAAAACTGGCCTTCGAGTCTTCGCCCAACCGATCTCTGGTCCAGTGGAAGTCACCTGTGCTTTTGATTCAGGGCGACGATGACCGCAATGTTCCCTTCAGCCAAACCGTCGATCTGGCCCAGAAATTACGCGAAAACCACGTTCACACCGAGCAACTCGTTTTTCCCGATGAGATTCATGGGTTTCTGATGTGGAAGTCGTGGATAAGGGCCTATGGGGCTGCGGCAGATTTCTTCGATCGCATGTTGAAAGAGAGCCCGGCGAAGTAGGCTTCAGTTTTCCGTCGAAGATCCAGCGGCCGCTCCCGCCGCCCTCGTTTCCGGAAGCGAATCGCTCGCGTCAATGGCGGGAAGTTCAATGCGAAACACCGCGCCGCCCTGGGGACAGTTGTGACAGGAAATTTTTCCCTGGTGTTCCTCGACGATGCCGTAGCAGGCGCTCAGGCCTAGACCCGTTCCCTGACCGATCGGCTTGGTGGTGTAGAAAGGATCAAACACCCGCTCGGGTTGTCGCGCTCCCGGACCGTTGTCGCAGAACTCGATCACGATTCTGTCGCCTTGGCGTTCGGTGGTGATGGTAAAAATTCCCCCACCCCTTTCCTCCATCGCCTGCATGGCATTGTTGCTGATGTGCATGAACACCTGCAGCCACTGGTTGGAATTGCCCCGGATGACGGGCAGGTCGGTGGTGAGTCGGGTGCGCACCTCGATTTTGCGGGCCCGTAACTGCGGTTGAAAGAGCTTCACCGCAGTCTGTGCCAGAGCGCTCATGTCCACCGGCGCCTTCTCCCCGGGAGCCTGCTTGGCAAAGCTGAGCAAGCTGGCGACCAGCGTCTTGGTGCGGCGCGCCTGGTATCCGATCTTGTCGGCCAGCGAGCGTTGTTCATCGTTTAAGGGGGACGACGCCAGCAGGTCAGCATAGCCGAGCATGGCAGTGAGCGGATTATTCAATTCATGGGCCGCTCCCCCCACCAGCTGTCCCAGGGAAGCCAGTTTCTCCGACTGTACCAGCTGTGCCTGCAGCCGTTTTAAGTCTTCGCAGGAATGCTGCGAGGCTCGCAAGAGGCTGAGAAGTTCCCGATCGAGCACGTGCTGCTTGATGAAAACCATGGCGCCCATCACCATGATGGTGCCCAGCGTCAGCAGCAGACGCAACTGCTCGATGCTGCGGGGCGCCGTACGGTCAAGCAGAGCCCAGGTAGCAAATAGAGGCAGAGAAAAGATGGCTGCCATTCCTAGTCGCGCCACCCACACGCCATGCCCGGTTTTCGAGGTTTTTTCCTGGCGAGGCGGGACACCGCGGGCCACCAGCGCGAAGACCGTGAACCATCCCATGGACACCACCAGGGGAATATCGTAGAGACTGCCCGTGTAATAGACGTGCTTCTGAATCGCCCAGGTGGCCACATAAGAACTTAGGGAATAAATGAGGCTGGCGCCAAAAAGCTGGCCATAAATCGTTTTCCAGGACGGCGAACTGCGTGTCCACACCACGGTGAGGGCTGCCAGAAACACCAGCTTTTCTGCCAGATAAATTGTGTTCAGATTCTGCTGATAGGCCAATTCGTTCGGGTAGACGGACCAGGGCGTGACGGTGAACAGATACAAATAGACCCACCAGACCAGCAAAAGGACAAAGTCCAGGGAACCCAGCCGGGTGGTGCGATCATCCTGCTGCCGCTCGGGTTCGAGTGCGAGCGCAGCCATCATGGGGACAATGTGCAAAAACAGAATGATGTCCCCGCTGAAAAGAGCGGGCAGCTCCTGCTGCCGATAGACTTCGAAATAAATCCAGCACAACTGATAGGTGAACCAGAAAGCGACACCGACGGCCATCAGGATCCAGAAGCCGCGAATCCGTCCGCGAGTGGCGCTAGCGTTTGGAATGAGAGCCAGCGTGCCGGAAACCAGTAGCAAGGCTTGCAGGATGTCGCTAAACGCGGTCAGCAGGTAGCCGCGGGGAATCAACAGCGCCGCCAACGCCTGGGCACCAACCAACACCACCGTCGCCAGCAGCCACAGTTTCGAACGCCTGGACAAAACAGTCACCCGGCGGCAATTCTAGCTGCGAATGGCCGGGACCAGGAATTACTTTAGTAACCTATGCCGGCTCACCCAAAGATCGTTTCCGCCCGGCCCTCCTCCGCACCTGGAATAGCCTGCAAGTTTATGAGGGGATGCGTCTTAAGTTTCGCTTGCCCTTTGTCCGGAATGTCCATAATATCCCAGAAAAGCGGGCAACCAGCACTAGCGGTAACATTACCTTTGCCCTTGTTAGCCAATCGCCACCGGTTTCAGTGGAGACTGCGGGCCCCCATCAGCCCCGACGAGACCCGTCGTGTCGAGCGCTGGCTGGCCAGCGCCCGGGTTTTTTTGGCGATCTCCGCATTGGTGGCGATCTGGCTGGACCCCTCGGCCTTGAGCACGAACTCGGCTGCGCCTTACTGGCTGCTGCGCATCTATATCGCGCACAGTGTAGTAGTCATGCTGCTGGTGCGTTGGCGCCACGAGTCCACGCCCGCCTTCCGGCTGCTGGTGCACACCGCAGACATTATCTGGCCGGCCGTCATTTCGATTTACGGGGCGGCGCAGCCCAGCCCGTTCTTTCTCTTCTTTGTATTCGTTTTGCTAGCGGCCGCCTATCGTTGGGGCTTGTGGGAAACCCTGGGAACGGCAATCGCCGCGGTGGCGCTGTTTTGGGTTGAGGCTTTTATCTTCGAGAGAGTCTTTCATCCCGCGGGAACCGTTCTCGAAGAGTTTCTTCCCAAGCGCCTTTTCATGAGATCGGTTTCTCTCATGATTACTGGATTGTTCCTGGGCTATCTCGCCGAGCAGCAAAAACTACTGCGCGCCGAAAAGGCAGTGATCGCGCGCGTTCTGGGAAAGGCTCGCGTGGAGCTCGGAACCACCGGAACTCTGCATGGTATTCTTCATGAACTACTTTCGACCTTCGGCGCACAAACCGCGGTGATGGCCAGCCAGGAAGCCAACAGCTTCCGAATTTTTGTCGGCGAAGTCGCCGTCTCCGGTGGCAGCGTCACCCCGCTGAAATGGCTGAACCCGGCCACCGCCGACCGCAATTTGTATTTGGCTGACTCTCCCGCCGACGTTTTTTATGCCAGTCGCAACGGAGCAAGCTTCGAGCTGATCGGTTTGGACCAGGAGGGTGTGCGGCAGCGCAGCCTCTCCTCCGAGTTTGTGGATCGGCTGACCAGCCGCCATAAGTTTCAGGCAGTCGCTTCGGTGTCCTTTACTTTGGGCCGGGAATGGTGGGGGCGTATCTTTCTCTTCGATCCCCTTCTGAGCGGCGACCGGCCGGACGAATTGCGCTTCTTACAGGAGCTGACCCGTCAGGTCAGCCCGGCTGTCTATAACGTGTTCCTGCTGCGCCGGCTGCGCTTGCGCGCGGGGGCGGTGGAGCGGGCGCGCGTGGCTCGCGAGCTCCACGACGGCGCCGTGCAGTCCCTGATTTCCATGGAGATGCAAGTCGATGTTCTGCGCCGCCAATCCACGGGTGAGTCGCCGCGAATCTCGGGGGAACTGGGCCGCATCCAGGGTTTGCTGCGCGAAGAGATCTTGAAGCTGCGCGAACTGATGCAAGAGATGAAGTCCATCGACGTGGACGCCCGCAAACTGCCCAGCTTTGTCAACGACACGGTCGAAAGATTCCAGCGCGAGACCGGAATTTCGGCGCGCTTTGTCTTCGATCTGGAACCCACCGGCATGCCCGCCCGCACCTGCCGCGAGCTGACCCGTATCGTCCAGGAGGCGCTGGTGAACGTACGCAAGCACAGCAAGGCCCGCCAAGTGGTGGTGCGGCTCTCCACCGATCACAATCATTGGAAGCTTATCATCGAGGATGATGGCCGCGGCTTCGATTTCTCCGGTCGGCTTTCTCAGGCCCAGTTGGACGAGGCCCGCAAGGGCCCGGTCGTAATTAAAGAACGAGTCCGTTTGATTGATGGAGAACTCACGATAGAATCAAATCCGGGCCAAGGTTCGCGCCTGGAGGTAACTGTGCCGCACGAGCAGGAAGCCGCTCATGGATAGGAAAGCCCACCCCATCCGAATCGTGATCGCCGACGACCACCCCATTTTTCGGGACGGCCTGCGCCGTCTCTTGGAAGCAGAATCCGACCTGAAGGTTCTTGGCGAAGCGAAGGATGGCGCCGAAGCCGTCAAACTGGCCCGTCAGCTCAAGCCCGACATCATGCTGCTCGACCTGGCCATGCCCAAGTACCCGGGCCTGGAAGCATTGCGGGAGCTGAGTGCGGGGAGTTCTGCCAATGCGGTACGGGTCATCCTGCTCACCGCGGCCGCGGAAAAGAGCCAGATTGTTGAAGCCCTGCAGCTGGGCGCCCGGGGCGTGGTGTTGAAAGACTCCGCCACCGAGCTTCTCCTCAAGGCCATTCACACGGTCATGGCCGGCGAATACTGGGTGGCCCGGCAAAGCGTTTCCAACCTCGTGCAGTATCTGCAGGGGCTGATGCAGGCATCCGGGGAGGACGCACGGCAGAAGAAGTTTGGTCTCACGCCCCGCGAGCTGGAGATCGTCTCGGCCGTAGTGGCGGGCTTCGCCAACAAGGAAATCGCTGAGTACTTTAAGATTAGCGAAGATACAGTCAAACATCACTTGAGCAACATCTTCGATAAGCTCGGGGTTTCGACCCGTTTGGAGCTTGCCCTTTTTGCTGTGAACCAGTCTTTGCCGCTAATCAGCGTCCAATAGCCGGTTTTTGGGCTAATTTCTGGACCGCTTTGATACACCACCTTTGTGCCATCGGGGGTCACCACCGGGCCATTGGCGGACCCCCTGGAGAAAACTAGCATTAGCGTAATAACGGGAGCCTGGGCGTGCACACTTTATTTATTCCATTTTTCCCTCGTGCCGCTGCCCGGAGCCGTTAAACTTTTAAGGAGCCCGGTCGTGTCAGATCTACTAGTTCAATTTTGGTCGGATGAGAGCGGTCAGGACATCGCCGAGTACGCCGTCATGTTGGCGGTCATTTTAGTGATTGTGATCGGTACGGTGCGCCTCATCGGTTCCAGTGCCAACACCGTATTTTCGGGAGTCGCCAGCGGGATTCAATAGGAAGCCTCCTGGCTAGGCTTGCTCCGATCGGATGGCCGCCCAAGACAGCTCCGTAGTGTTTTCCTCGAAGGCATCGTCTCTGCCCCGTCGAGAAGTCTGATTCCGAATCAGCCCGTCTATTCGACACGCCCGGTCAGAGCCGCTTTCTGAGGCGTCGCAGGGTTCTCCTTGAGCCTGGTCAAGTAGGGAAAGAATGGCGTGACCTCGAACGGCATCTTCTCGCGGGGAGACATCAAGGCTACCGGTTTAGTCTTAATTAATTCAATCTTGTTGCTCCAGGGATCCAGCTTAACCCGCCCGCCGAGGGGCAGAGCGGCGATCTGATCGACACGCCGCTCGTCCAGTTTGGGAGCTGAGATAAGCAGATCCGCCATGCGCACGCTGTTCTTGCTGCCCACCCGGTCCCCCAGGTGTGGCCGGATCAGGCTCTTGAGCTCGGGCGCCCGTTCCTGGAGCGCGCGCAAGAATAATCCTGCATTGCTCAGTTTGTCTTTATAAGGAGAGTTCTGCAAAAACCCCAGCGCTTTCTTGTCAGCAGCCTCCTCCTCCTCCGAGCTGTGCCCGAAGCCGAGGCGATCGAAGGTCTGGTCATCGGGGAAGAACAGTTTGTCGTTGAAGGCAAACTTGGTGTCGATTTCATGCCCTAATACGAGGTGTCCTAACTCATGGGCGAGCACCATGGCCAGCGACGCTTCGTCGGGCAGCACGTCCACCATTCCGCGGCTGACGACGATAGTGTGGCCGATGGTAAACGACTCGAGCGGCGAAGTGAGTAGGACGCGGCAGCGCACTTCGGGCTGCACATCCAGGTTATTCGTGACCTCAAGGTTGTTGACGACGGTTTCGAGGACTTTATCCACCTCGCCGGGAGGCGCGAGCAGGCCAATTTTCTCGAGCCGCTCAAGCGTGTTCTCTTCCGCTTGCCGCTGCCAAAGCCGCTGTGCCTGAACCGGCGCGGCGTCCTCGGTCGACTGGCTTTGGTCACGCACGCTCTCGGGTTCGTCTACGAGGATCTGCGTGAATTCTTCATTGCGCGCCAGGCGCTGGAGGTCGTAGCCCCACAGCCGGGTTTGCGCTTTGAAACTTAGCGTTTGCGAGCCCCGATATTTGAGGTCCGTTTCCTGGCTGTAGACATAGGCCGGAAGCCAAACTCCAGGCCGGAGATTTAAGCGCCAGCTGTCGAAATGCAGGTAGTAGCTGTAGCGGGGCCGCGGCGCGTAGGTGCCGTTGAAGCGCACAATGTTGTAGTCGCGATCTTCCACCCAGATGCGCCCGACAAACCGGCCATTGCCCGCGTGCGGCTTGGGCTGAACATCGATGACGATACAGCGCACTTCGCCCATAAATTCCCGGCGGACGAAGCGGAAGTCGTAATATTGGCGCTCGAAATCGGAATCGAGTATGACCATCTGCGCAAATCCCAGAGGCAGGAACTTGAGCGAATAGAAGGTGGTCAGCTTGCTTAAGAACCGGCTTCCGAACCCGGGCTGCCCCAGAAAAGAATCGTCCCTGGTCCCATTGCTCAGGTCCAGGCGTCCGAGAAAATACCGGTCGCTGGATGGAACTTCGCCTAATTCCTCGTCTTTTCGAGTGTTCTGGATGTAGGTCTCAATCAAGGGATGCTGCTTCCGAACCTGGGTGAGAAAGAAGTGCTCCCGCTCGATCACCCGATCGACCACGGCGTCGAAAGAAGCCGCAGGCAATGGGGCGGGGGGCGGCTCGACGTCCAGGTCCCGAGGTTCCACCTTCTCGGGCTTCGTGACCTCAGAAGACGAAGGGTGGTCGGGCGAGCCATCTTGCGCAAGCGACGAGAGGGCCCAGGCGGCCAGCAGAGTGAAGACCAGGAAGAAGCTCTTGAAACTGATCATAATTCCTTTTTGAAAGTTTCTAAGCCAGCTGAAAAATGATGTGCAGCATGGCGGTGGAGTCTGCGGGCTGGCCTTCGCGCAGCGCCGGCTTAAAGCGGATCTGTTCCGCAGCTCGCACCGCGTTTTCGTCCAACCCGTGGCCCAGACCGCGCACCACCCGCACCACATGCAACTTCCCCGAAGCTTCGAACACCACTTCCAGAACTACTTCGCCTTCGATGCGCAACCTTCTGGCTTCTTCGGTGTATGCCGGAGTCGGCTTGGAGATGATCTCTGCGGGGGTCAATTTCGACTTGGCATCTTCGCGAGGACGGGAGCGAGTCGGTTGAGCGACCACCGATTCCGCGTCTCCGAATCCGCCCTGTCGTACCGTGCCGCGGGTGGTCGAAATGCGCCCCGACCCATCACCGGTTGCCACGCCGTTGCCAAAGCCCGCGCTGGAAACGACGCCCTTCATACCCCGTGCGCCGCCGGTCCCATTTCCGTATCCCGGCCCGGCAGGCAGATCGAACGAACCCAGTTGCGCGATATTGACTGTCCTCCCGCGATTTTCTGTGGCAGGCACCCCATTGGGGTCGCCAAACCCGCCGGTCTCGACCTTCTGTGGAGCAGCCGCCAGGGTCGGAGCAGCCGAGCTGCCGGTTGAGAAGACGTTGGTGCGGACTAGTTGGCGTGGAATCACCGGCTTATCGGAGAGGACGGGCGCCTTGCCGGCCGCAAGTTCTATCTTAGGTGCGACTTCCTCGTGCGCCGCGGGTCTTGGCTTCGGGGCGAGCAGGCGGAAGTTGTCGGGAATTGGCGCTTTAAACTGGGCAACTACCTTGGTCCGATCCACGATGCGAACCGGTGCCGGCTGATGATTCACCGGCGGCGGAGTCGGCACCAGGGAGATGATCTTGTCATAGCGCGCTGTTTCCGTGATGAGCTGGGGCCTCAGGATACTCAGCGTGAGTACAAATGACACAGCCACAACCTCAATCCCGTAACTGAAGGAAAACTCCCTCCAGCGGGATTTCGGCTCGGGCAAGAGAGAAAACAGGCCCGCATTCACAACTGTGCCCATGTTAACCTGAGATGCTGAATTGATGCCTCTACGGCCAACAATTCCTGCCCGCATACTCCCACCAGCGCCGGGCTTCCTGCTGGGGAGACGATCACAGCTAGCTCCCCCCAGTCAGCAGCACGCTTAAGGCCAAGTTCGAGAGCACGGCGGCGTGGCTAAGGGTTTCCTCACCAGCTACTTGCCGCCGGGAAGCAATCGGTCGAGACGCCATCGGGCCGGCCCCGCCAAAAAATTACCGGTTTCGGGAGCAAATCTCCCAGGATTGGGAATTTCCTTTGGGGCCCAACCGTGGGCGGTTAGAAGTTCTTAACAGCGCACCAGGTTGGGGCGGCGGATGCCGCGCGTGGCGTTGCGCGTGTCCACCACCAGCTTCGATTCCTCGACGATGCGCTGGTAATCGTAGTCGGAATGGTCGGTCACAATCAGCACGCAGTCGTACTGTCCCAGATTCTCGATCTCGGCGCGCTTCATTCCGAGGTCATACTTGCGGCCCTTGCCGATGAAGGGGAAGTAGGGATCGTGATAAGAAACTTCGGCGCCTTCTTTTTGCAGCAGTTCGATGATGGTTAAGGCCGGCGATTCCCGCAGATCGTCGATATCCTTCTTATACGCGACGCCCAGCACAAGCACGCGCGAGCCATTCAATGGCTTCTTCTGCCGGTTTAGTGCGTTGATGACGGCGGCAAGGACGTGGTACGGCATGGCCACGTTAACCTCGCCGGCCAGCTCGATAAAACGCGTGCGGAAATCAAACTCCTTCGCCTTCCAGGAAAGGTAGAACGGATCCACCGGAATGCAATGGCCGCCGAGGCCGGGGCCGGGATAGAAGGCCTGAAATCCAAACGGCTTGGTAGAAGCAGCGTCGATGACTTCCCAAATGTCCAGGCCCATTCGCAGACACAACAGCTTGAGCTCGTTGACCAAAGCAATGTTCACGCAGCGATAGATATTCTCCAGGAGCTTGGTCATCTCGGCGGCTGCCGGCGAGGAGACGCGCACGACCCGGTTGAAAATCGAGCCGTATAACGCCGCCGCCAGATCGGCAGCCTGCGGATCGAGTCCGCCCACCACCTTGGGGATATCCCGCCGCGCCACGGTGGTATTGCCGGGATCCTCACGTTCGGGCGAGAAAGCGACAAAGAACTCTTGCCCGCTCGCCTCTCCTCCGCGTGCGGCTTTGAGGCCGAGCCGGTTGTTTTTCTCAAGAATCGGAATCAACACTTCTTCCGTGGTTCCGGGATAGGTCGTGCTCTCCAGGACCACCAGTTGCCCGGCCCGCAGATTGGGGGCGATGGCTTCGGCAGTCGCCCGGATGTAGCTAAGGTCTGGCTCGTGATATTCATCGAGCGGCGTGGGGACGCAGATGATGACGGCGTCCATCGTGGTCAGGCGCGAATAATCGGAGGTGGCCGAGAAACCACGGCTAAGCGCTTCCTTAATATCGGAAGTTTCGATGCGGTAAATATAAGAGCCGCCCTCATTGAGGGTGTCGACTTTGCGGCGGTCGATATCAAAGCCGGTCACGGGAAATTTCTGCCCAATATAAAGCAGCGCCAGCGGCAGCCCGACGTAGCCCATGCCAATGACGGCTACATTCGCGCGGCGGGTTTCGATCTTGCTCTTGAGTTCTTCGGAGAGGGCAGACGGCATGGCAGGAGTGGTCATAAGAAAAAATAATCCTAGCACAGTGAGTGGCCCGAACCGGCGCCCCTAGCTAGATCGAGCGAAATCTAGTTCAGCTACCATGATGGAATGGTCCGTCTGAAAGCGGGTCTATGACCCGCCTTCACCCATGGCCTGATCAGGGGAGGATGAAGAAACGCCCGATCTTTATTCCCGTCCTCGCAGTTTTCCTCCTCGTTATCGTTATCCTTGCCGCCAAGGCCAGGCGCTGGCTCGTCATCGACGATCCACGAAGGTCCCGATGCTATCCTCGTCATAGCCGGCGAGACCCGTTACCGGCCAGTTCGTGGCCTAGAATTGCTCAGCCAAGCATACGGCTCAAAGTAGATCTTAGATGTTCCCGCGCGCGCTCGCGTCTATCAATAGACAGTGCGGGAACTCGCCGAACGCTGGGTGCAAAGCCTGCCCCAGGCACCGCAAATCGTTACTGGCCCCATCCCAGGCCTTTCTACCCGGGAGGAGGTCGGCGGGGCAGGCGGGTGTCTCAGGCCGCTCGGCGCTCACAGTCTCTTGCTGGTGACCTCGGATTTTCACCCCCGGCGCGCCCTCAGCAGCTTTCACCGGGAGTTTCCCGACCTGAAGGTTAGTGTAGCCGCTGTCTATGATCCGACCGAATTCGGTTTGGAGTGGTGGACGGATCGGGAGTGGGCCAAGAACACTGTTTACGAGTGGATGCGTTTGGCCTAGTGGCACCTGGTAGATCGCTGACATTAGATCGAGTATGTACCTTCGGGCGGAAAGCTCTACTGACACGGAGATTGACTCGCAATCGCAGGGCAGGCTACGATTGCCCATCTCTACTCAGATTATTTTGGCTGTCCAAATGATAACGGCGCCTGACTTTCGTATCCCGTGACCACTTCATCGCCGCTCTACTCGGACCAGACTACTAGCCTTCCCGTAAGGCATTCGCTGGAGGTGATCATGCGCAGGCGGAGCCTGCTGCTGGCGGCGACGGCACTATCGGCGCTAGTTTTGGCAAATTGTGGCGGTGGCTCGCCTCCTCCTCCGCCGGTTACGATCACCGTTACTCCTACAAGCCAAAGAGTTCCTGTGGGAGGCACGCACGCCTTCTCAGCGACCGTAACCAACACAACCAACACGACGGTTACCTGGAAAGTAAACGGAGTCATCGGGGGGAATCCCGCCACCACCGGATCGATTTCTCCCACCGGACTGTACACCGCGCCGGCGAATATACCCACTCCCGCGATCGTGACCGTAACCGCGGTGTCGCAAGCTGACCCTACAAAATCAGGGTCGGCCAGCGTTACCGTGACCGTAGCCGTCAGCGTGACTCCATCCCAGACCATGCTGAACCTCAGCGCACAGCAGCAATTCGCCGCCACCGTAAGTGGCCAAAGCAATACCGCCGTTACTTGGGAAGTAAACGGAACACCGGGCGGGGATTCCACGGTCGGGACAATTGATAACACCGGTCTTTTTACCGCCCCTGCTGCTATCCCTAGCCCGTCGCAGGTGATAGTCAGTGCAGTCTCGACAGCGGATCCCACTCAGTCAGGAAATGCTGCCGTCACGATTGGTGATGTGACGATCAATCAGAAGATCGAGGCGGCGCCCATCGCGCTGGGTACCTCCGGCGGGAATGAGAACGATAGAACCACGAAATTGTGCTGCTCCGGCACGCTGGGAAGTCTGGTAGTTCGCGCAGGCACCTTCTACATTCTCAGCAATAGCCACGTTCTGGCGCGCAGCGGGCAAGCGGCACTTCCAGAGCCGATTGGCCAACCGGGACTCGTGGATACCAGCCCGTCATGTAGGGCGGCGCTGGAAATGCATGTTGCGGACCTTTCGCAATTCGCGCCTCTGCAAAACAACGGCGTGGATGCTGCTATTGCCCAAATCGTCACCGGACAGGTCGATACGACAGGCGCAATCCTCCAGCTGGGTGCTGTGAGTGGTGGGGTCCCCCAGTCTGCCCCCCCCGCCAACACGGTAGCTGCCCCCACTGTAAACATGCCAATCGCGAAGAGCGGGCGCACCACGGGCCTTAGCTGTGGCACGGTACAATTCACAAACGTATCGGTGAAGGTGGACTACTCCACTAGTTGTGGTGGAGCTACCACCACCACGGTCACTTACAGCAACCAGGTCATGACCAGCGCGAGTTTTGCCGATGCCGGCGATTCCGGTTCCCTCATCGTGGACTCGACGACGGCCCAGCCGGTCGCATTACTGTACGCAGGAGATAACACCGGAGCCGCAGTAGGCAACCCGATTCAACAAGTGCTTGACGCGTTTAAGAGCGGCACCAACGCGGCCACGATTGTTGGGGGCCCACTGCATCAGGTGTCTGGGTGCACCGGCATGGCGGCGCAGCCGGCGCCGTTCGCGGCCACCAGCGAACAGCAACTTTTCCAGGCTGCCGTGCCTGCCGCCATTCGCGTCAAAGAGCGCCACCAGGCCGAGTTGATGAGCGATGCCGCGGTGCTAGCTGTCGGCATTGGGACCAGCAGCACCCCCGGCCAGCCCGGCATCGTTATTTACGTCGAACGCGGCAAGCCGCACCGCGCTATCCCGTCTGCCTTGGAAGGAATACCGACGCGCATCATCGCGACCGGCCGCTTCAAAGCCTCGGACTGGAACCCGAACGCGGCCAAACAGTGCTTGATCCCTGGCAAGAAACCGCGGGCGACAATCATGCCGATGAAATGATGGAGGGACGGGCGTCTCCGAGTGTCCGCCCGCCCCAGCACCGGCGAGGGTGCCTGTGCCTGCAGCATCAGTCGCAAAGTGTTCTGATGTTGGTAAAGGGTCGGCGGCTTGTACCCAGCTTTGGAGTGCTGCGGGCTGATCGCGACCCAGGCGACTCGCCCGCCGCCATGCGCGTTGTCATTGCCTGATTTGTCAAACACGATGATCAGCAGGCCGCCGTTCTGAAACGATGGGTTCTGGATCAGGGGATTGATATGTGTCTTCAACCAATTCTCAGCCGTTGTCAACGAGCAGTTGTGGGCGTCGTTGCAAATGTTAGGTTAGGCGTGATGAAGGAATAGGCCGGCCGGACATTGTTCGCCAAGTCCTTGGCGAATTGCGTGGACTGCACAGGTTCATTTTCTGGATGGAACTGCTGACTACGTCGGGGGAAAAAAGGCAAGCGGCCGAGTAGCTGGTCAAGAAAATTCCAGAGTAGAACCTTTTCACTTTCTGTGTAGCCAGCTCCAGGGGGAGCGAAGCAAACGAGTTACGGGATCCAGTCGGCGATGAAAATGTTTGTCTCATGCGGTACCTTGCCGTTGCGGCCCGAGACCCACACCAGTTTTTTGCCGTCGGGACTGAACATGGGAAAGCCATCGAAGCCTTCCGTGTAAGTGATGCGCTCCAGATTCCCTCCGTCCGCATTCACGGCATAAAGCTCGAAATTGCCCATGCCGCCGGTCGAGCCCACATTGGAGGCGAAAATGATCCGCTGGCCGTCAGGAAAGAACGATGGCGCGAAACTGGCCGCGCCCAGATTCGTAATCTGGCGCTTGTCGCTTCCGTCGGCCTTCATGATCCACAGCTCAAGGTAAGTCGGCCGGATCTGGTCTTGCGCCAGCAGTTCTTTATAGTCGCGAATCTCCTGCGCGGTCTTGGGATGATGAGCGCGATAAACAATGAACTTACCATCGGGTGAGAAAACCGGGCCGCCGTCGTAACCCAGCTCGTGAGTCAATTGCTTCACGTATGAGCCGTCGGCGTCCATGGTGTAGATGTCGAGGTCACCATGGCGCAGGGAAGTGAACACGATTTTCTTGCCATCACCTGAGATGGTCGCTTCCGCGTCATAGCCGGGCGTGGTGGTGAGCCGCTTCAGATCCGAGCCGTCGGGATTGGCGGTGAAAATATCAAAGCTCGGATACACCGCCCAGACGTATCCTTTCGAATAATCCGGCTTGGGCGGGCAATCGGCTCCGCCCAGATACGTGGAAGAATACAGAATTTTTTTGCCGCCGGGATAAAAGTAAGCGCAGGTCGTGCGGCCTTTGCCATTCGATACCATGCGAACATCCGAGCCATCCACGTTCATGGTGAATATCTGATCGCATTTCAGATTGTCACGCGTCGACTGAAAGATCAGCTTCTTGTCATCCGCCGAGAAGTAAGCCTCGGCATTCTGGCCGCCAAACGTAAGTTGGCGGATATTGCGGAGATGTTTTTCTTCCTGAGAGCCCGTGGCAGGTGCACTTTGAGACGTGTTCTGCTGAGCGACTGCGAGGTTTGCGAGTAGGAGGAGAAGAACTAATGAAATTCTCTTCATCAGATAGATGCCTTTCCGAATACCGGCGCTACACCTTGCGTCGGACGCCGACCTACCGCTCACTTTCTAAAATGATCCAAGATCGCCTCGGCTTGCGAGCGCGTGACCACCGCCGAAAGCGCCGCTCGATCGGCCTGGCGCACCGCCTGCACGCTGCCAAAGTGCTCCAGCAGACGCCGAGTGGTGCTCTGACCGACGCCCGGGATTTCCATCAATTCCGTCGAGCGATCCCGCATCTGGCGACGTTTGCGATGGAACGCAACCGCGAATCGGTGCGCCTCGTTGCGAATCAGTTGCACCAGGTGCAACACCGGAGAGTGGTGATCCAGCACCACTGGCTCATCTTCCTGTCCGTAAACATAAATAATTTCTTGGCGCTTGGCGATCGCGGCCAGGGGCTGATTGATAATTTCGAGCGAATCGAGCGCCTGTGCTGCGGCGTGCAACTGGCCCAGGCCCCCATCGATCAATACCAGGCTGGGCATTTTTTTCTTCTCTTCCTCGACACGCTGGTAGCGTCGGCTCACAACTTCCCGCATCGAGGCAAAGTCGTCGACCCCATCCACGCTCTTGATGATGAACTTCCGGTAATCAGACTTCTTCATCTGGCCATCTTCCCAAACCACCATGGAAGCGACCGTCTCGGTCCCCTGGATATGCGAGATGTCGAAGCACTCGATACGCCGCGGCAGCTCGGGCAAGCCGAGTGCATCCTCGAGAGCCTCCTGGACAGCCTTCAGGTTGGGCTTCATGACCCTGAACCGCTGGTCATAAGACTGCTTCGCATTATTGCCCGCCAGATCAATCAGAGATCGTTTCTCTCCGCGCTGAGGAATGATGATCTGAACTCGCGTGGCACGCGCACCTGCCGCCGCCAGTTGTTCGGAGAGCAATTCCTCCAGCATCGTGTGATCCTCAAACTCGACCGGAATGTAAATGTTCCGCGGCGCGTAGGGCTGGCTGATGTAGAGCTGCTTCAGCAGGGCAGAGAAGAACTCTTCGGGATGGAACGAGTCGGTGGAGGGGCGGGCGTCTTCGCCCGTCGTCATGGACTCCGATTCCTTCGGGATGGCGAACTCCGGCAGATCCTCCCAGAAAAATTCCCGCCGATCCAGCACCTTGCCCCCGCGCATGTGGAACAGATTCACGGCCAACATGCCATTTTCATAGTGATATCCAAAGACATCGGCATCATCGCCTTCGACCGAAGCGATCCGCTGCTTTTCCTGCAACTGCTCGACCGTAGAGATCAGATCGCGATACTTCGCGGCCCGCTCGTACTCCTGGCTCTCGGCCGCCTTGCCCATGCGCTCACGCAAGGAGCGCGACAGATCGCTCTGCCGTCCTTCCAGGAACAGTTTCACGTCGCGCACCGCTTCCAGGTAGATATCCGCCGTGGTCAGACCTGCCACGCACGGTCCCAGGCAGCGCCGGATGTAATACTGCAGGCAGGGCCGCGGGTGGTTGCGCGTCAAGTCGACTTGGCAGGATGGAATCAGGAAGTGCCGGTGGATCAAGTCCACGATGCGGTAGGCGAGATTGGCAGGGAAGTAGGGTCCGTAGTAAGCGCTGCCGTCTTTTTTGAGCCGCCGCGTGACGTACACCCGCGGATAGCGCTCCCCCAGCGTGAGTTTTACGTAGGGATAGGTCTTGTCGTCGCGCAGCAGGATATTGAAGCGGGGCTTCTTCTGCTTGATGAGGTTGTTTTCGAGCGCCAGCGCCTCTTTGTCGTTGGCGACGACAATGTAGTCAACATCGACCGCCTCGCGCACCAGCGTGCCGGTCTTGGTGTCCTCCACCTTGCCTTCGTGGAAATAAGAACTGACCCGGTTGCGCAGGTTCTTGGCCTTGCCCACATAAATGACTTGGTCTTCGGCGTTCTTGTAGAGGTACACGCCGGCGGCGGCGGGCAGGGTGCGAATTTTCTCGAGTAAAGCCATGCCAGGCGGAATCGTGTAGATTTATTTTAGTGGAAAGCTCAGCTTCGGGGGCCAACCCGCGAAAGGGTGCCTCTTTGCCCGCTTTCCCCATCCGCTTTCCAAAGCAATGATTGGATTCGTCTCCATTATCGCAATCGGATTTTTCCTGGGCATGCGGCACGCCACCGATCCCGACCATGTAATTGCCGTCAGCACAATCGTCAGCCAGCAGCCGAACGCCAAGCGCGCAGCCCTGATCGGCGTCTTCTGGGGAGTTGGTCATACGCTTACGATCTTTGCCGTTGGCACTGCCATCATTCTCTTTAATCTTGTGATTCCCGCTCGCCTTGGCCTGACGATGGAGTTATCGGTGGGACTCATGCTGATCCTGCTGGGGGGATGGAACCTGGTCAGCTTTGTGAATTCCGCGCCGGCGGCGCGAATTTCGGAAAATCAGCCCATTTTTCATTCGCACCCACGCAGCCACGGCAGCTACGTTCCCAGCCACCCGCACCGACATGCACCTGAGGTCCACCCTCATTCTCCGGAGGAGAATCCGCTTGCCCGTCTCGATCGCGGTCTGGGAAACCGTGCCCTGTATCAAGCTCTCCGGCCGCTGATTGTAGGGATCATTCACGGGCTTGCCGGCTCGGCGGCAGTCGCTCTGTTGATTCTGGCCAGTATCCGGAATTCCAACTGGGCCATTGCTTACCTGGTGGTGTTTGGGCTCGGCACCATCGCCGGCATGATGCTGATCACGATGAGTATCGCGTCTGCCTTCCACTTTGTGGGCAACCGATTCCAGCTCTTCGGGCGCCGCTTAGCCATGGTCTCCGGCCTGGTGAGCCTGGTTTTCGGCTTGGCACTGGCCTACCAGATCTGCGTGGTCCAGGGACTTTTTGGCAGCAGCCCTCACTGGACGCCCCACTAGTCCCGCGGGCCCAAAATTCGCGGAAGTGGGCCTGATTTTCGTCACGGCGGGGAACGCGCCTTGGCGCGCGATGCTTACCGCGATGATCTGTGACCTGGAGAATTCTTGCTGCATGGGTAGAGCAAACCTCAAACGCCGATTTCCGATCATTCTCGTGCTGCCCGCCTTGCTAGCCTGCAGCCGTGTCCAAGAGTCGTCGTACCCAAACCCAAAGTACGCCCTTCCAGTATTGGTGGGCCAGATCAGGTCTTGCGCTTCGTAGTAGCCTGCTGGCAACCCCCTTTAAGCTGTTAACCATTGCCGATACCGAATGTTTGGGCGGGTAGTGGATTAGCAGATGCACCTGGTCGGCCTCTTCCCTCCATCTCCCCAAGCTGAGCCTCGAAGGCAGCACCAACCTTCGCAAAGCTTAGCCGTAGCCTCTGGATGGCAGCTCCAGCGAACACTTTTCTAGAAGCTCAACGCAAAGGGCTTTCCCTATATCGTCTTTACCCAACTTTAAGACAAAAGTCTTTGCTCGGACAGACTCTGGAGGTGTGTCGGATACTCTACAACGACGCCCTGCACGAGCGCAAAGAGGCCTACAAGATCTGCCGCAAATCGCTTAACTACTACGACCACCGGTGCTCTGGGTGTGGATTAGACACTACCCGAGACCATGCCTCGGCATTAGAAATACTCAGGCTCGGACTGAGCCTTCAAGCGTCAAGCACAGTTAGTAGCCCTGTGTTGGCTTGAGAAGCCCCGACCTTTAGGTCGGGGAGTAGTCACCCTCTTGGTTAGTTCCTACAATCGGCTACAATCTAGGGCTCTTACCTTTGAACTCTATGCGTCTGGCTCGTCTCGCCGACCTCGCGCTTGCGTTCCGCCATGCGCCTTTTTCCGATTACACCGCGGGACGGAGCGGGACAGATTCGGGTGGAACGGCGTGAAATCCAGATCGGACGCGCCGGAAAAGGCATGGTCAGACGACCGCTTGGTTCGCGAATGCTGTAAGGGGAACCAGACGGCATGGTCGGCTCTGCTTGATAAGTACAAGAACCTCATCTTCTCTATTCCTATCAAGTTCGGACTTTCGCGGGACGATGCCGCCGACATTTTTCAGGCCGTTGCCCTGGATCTGCTCGCGGACCTGTCAAAGTTGCGCGATCCCAAGGCTCTGCCCAAGTGGCTCATGCAGGCCAGCTACCACAAGTGCTTGCGCTCGAAGAAAGACCGATTCACCCCGCTTGATGACCAGGTCGATTTGAAAGCGGAGGAGGCGAGCGGCTCCGATCTCCCCGAGCAGATGCTCTATCAGTTGCAGCGGGAACAGGGCCTCCGCGAAGCCATAAGCACGCTGCCTCCGCGATGTCGTCGCATGATTGCCATGCTCTTCTTCGAGATCCCACCCCGTCCTTACCAGGCCGTGGCGAAGGAACTGGGGCTGGCCACCGGTTCGATTGGCTTCATTCGCGGACGGTGCCTCGGCAAGTTGCGCCAGGCCTTGGAGAAGAAGGGCTTCCCATGACCGCAGCCGAGCGCATGAAAAACCGGGAGCGCCTGCTGAAACAGCTGACCCGTCTGGCCGATGAGGGCGACCGCCGAAAATTTCTGGTTCGCCACCCTACCCTGGTTCATCCCGAAATTGTCTCGGACATCGCCGACAGGGTAAGAGAGCAGGTGCGGGTCGACGTCGCCCAGGCCCTTCAGTTGGCGGATGCTGCGCTCGCCATTGCCAGGCAACTGGATGACCAGGGAGCGCTGGCGAAAGCCCTGCGCGCCAAAGCCAATACGCTGTACGCACGGGGCGAGAATGCCCAGGCGGTCGATCTCCATCAGCAAGCAGTTGCCCTTTTCGATGCTCTCGGTGACACCAGTGAAGTAGCCCGAACGCTGAGCGGATCGATTCAGCCTCTGCTGCTCATGGGTGAATACAACCGCGCCTTTGCCGCCGCGGAACGAGCCCGGAAGATTTTTGCCGAGGAGGGTAATACCTGGAGACTGGCTCGCCTCGACATCAATCTGGGAAATATCTACTACCGCCAGGACCGGTTCGCCGAAGCCATCGCCTGTTACAAACGCGCTTACCACGGCCTGCCCGCGAACGAGGACCCGGAAGGTGTCGCGGTGGTCCTTACCAACCTGGCCACCTGCTACATCAGCCTGAACGATTTCTCCCAGGCTCTCGAATCGCACGAGAAGGCGCGCAATTTTTCCCAAGAGCATGGCATGCCGCTGCTCAAGACGCAGGCCGATTACAACATCGCATATCTTTATTTTCTTCGCGGAGAGTACAGCCGCGCCATCGAGATGTACCGGGCGCGGCGCATAGCTTTCAAGAAGGTCGGCGATTTCTACCATCTCGCGCTCTGCAATCTTGACCTTGCCGAACTCTACTTGGATTTGAATCTGGCGGCGGAGGCGGCCGAGCTTGCCCAGCAGGCGCACGACGGTTTTCACAAGCTGGGCAATGGCTATGAAGAGGCCAAGAGCCTCGCGTTCTCGGCGATGGCGGCCAGCCAGCAAGGGCACGCTTTCCAAGCCCTCGAGCTGTTTTCCCGGGCACGAGAGCTGTTCGTCAAAGAAAAGAACCGCGCCTGGCCGTCGCTGATTGATTTGTACCGGGCTCTGGTTTTCTTCAACGAAGGCCGCTTTTTCGAGGCCCGCCGGCTGTGCTCCGAAGCGCTCGCCGCTCTCCAGAAACTGAACCTTCAGAATAAGGCCGTGCTGGCCGAGCTCCTGCTGGCCCGCATTGCCTTGCGTACGGAAAACATCGGAGAGGCTGCCGCACGTGGTGAAGCGGCGCTCGAGAAGCTCGCCGGTCTGGAGATCCCGGTGCTCGCCCACGCCGCTCACCTCCTGATGGGGAACATCCACTCCGCCGAAAACGATCGCGAGAAGGCCTACGCTTCCTACCAGGCTGCGCGGGAAGCCCTGGAATCGTTGCGCAGCAGCCTTCACCGGGAAGAACTGAAAATCGCGTTTGTCAAGAATCGACTGGAAGTTTATGAGGACCTCGTCGAAATTTGTCTTAGCCGCAGTGCCGAGCCAGCATCGCTGGAAGAGGCGCTGGGGTACATCGAGCAGGCCAAGTCGCGCAGTTTGATGGACCTGTTTGTCCGGCCCGCGCGCGCGGCCTCAGCCGAGGACACAGGCCAGAGCGAACTGGTGCGCTCCATCCGCGATTTACGCGAGGAGTTGAACTGGTATTACAGCCTGATTGAAAGAGAGCAGCTTCAGCCGGTGGCGCCATCTCCCGCTCGCATCCATCACCTTCAAAGGCAGGCTCGCGCCCGCGAGAATGATTTGCTTCGCATGTTGCACGAGGCCAGCGAGTCGGACGCCGAGCAAGCCGGCCTGCAAAGACCCACCAGCGTTCCCATTCCAGCCATTCGCGACCGCATCCCGGCCGGCACCCGGCTGGTCGAATATTTCCGCATTCGCGATCGGATTCTGGTCTGCCTACTCGGCCGGGAGACCCTCGAGATCGCGCCAGTAACCCTGGAATCTCGCGTCACAAACTTTCTGCGTCTGTTCGAATTCCAGCTCTCGAAGTTCCGCCTCGATCCCGAGTACCTCAACCGCTTTCAGGGTTCGCTCGTCGAGGCCACGCAAGCTCACCTGGCGGAACTTTACAACGAACTGATAGCTCCGATCCGGGCACAGTTGAGTTGCAGGCATCTCGTCTTCGTGCCCCATGGACTGCTGCACTACGTGCCTTTCCATGCGCTTTTCGATGGGAAATCGTACCTGGTGGACAACTTCACTGTCTCCTACGCGCCGAGCGCCAGCATTTACGCGCTGTGCCAGTCGCGGGAAGGGAATCGTTGCGGCGCTTCGCTCGTGCTGGGCATTCCCGACCCGCTGGCCCCCGCCATTGCCGAAGAAGTACGTGCCCTAACCGAGGTTCTGCCTCAAGCGGAGCTCTTTCTGGGTCAGGAGGCGAGCGAGGATACTCTGCGCAGCAAGGGTCCGGTCAGCCGCATCATCCACATCGCGACCCACGGCTACTTTCGGAAAGACAATCCCATGTTTTCGGCCATCCGGCTGGGCGGCTCATTTCTCAGTTTGTACGATCTTTACCAGCTTCGGCTGCCGGTCGAACTCATTACCCTAAGCGGTTGTGCCACCGGAGTCAATGTGGTGGCGGCGGGTGACGAGTTGATCGGCCTGGCGCGCGGCCTGTTGCACGCCGGAGCGCAATCGCTAGTGCTCAGCCTGTGGGACGTGCACGACAAGAGCACGGCCGAACATATGCGTGCCTTTTACCGCCACTTAGGCGAAGGGAACACGAAGCCGGCTGCTCTCCGGGCCGCCATGCTGGAATTAAGGGAGCGCTATCCCCATCCTTATCAATGGGCTCCGTTCATTCTGGTAGGTAAGGCTTGATCGGTATTATTTTCGCCTGCCCCTATATTTTTTGGCCCGGCCCGATTCCTTTTTAGCAAATTGAAACACATTCCCGGACGAACCCCGGTCTAACAGGTTCCGGTCCCCCAAGCGGAGGTAGAGGTGAAACACTTCAGCGAAGAGGCCTGGTCGGATTTTGCCAGGAATTTGGTGGCACCGGGCACTAGGGCAACGATGCAGCGCCACATCGATGCCGGCTGCAAGAGGTGCGAGGCAACTTTCCGGATCTGGCACGCGGTTGGATTGGTTGCAAAAGAAGAAAGTGCTTACGTCCCGCCGGAGGACACGGTTCGCGTGGCCAAGAGCCAGTTTGCCCGAATTGCTCTTGATCTCAAAGCCAGTAAGACAGCACGGCTCGTTTTCGACAGCAGTCTTCAACCCGCCGCAGCCGGTCTGCGAGGCGCGGTTGCCGCCCGCCAGCTCCTGTACGAAGCCGATGACTACGTCATCGACCTTCGGCTGGAACCACAGCGCGAGTTGGACCGCATCTCGCTGGTCGGGCAAGTCTTGAATCGCACCCGGGCGGTCCATAACGGACAAGGGGTCCTGACGACCAACTGTGCTGCGCAAGGTATCCTGGTACGCCTGCTCAAGGGAGTGTTGCCCGTCGCCAATACCGCGACCAATGATTTTGGTGAGTTTCAATTGGAATTTGAAGCCAGCAATGATTTGAGTGTGGTTATCGGCATGGATGAAGAAAAAGTGATTGTTCTCCCCCTCTACGGCGTGGACAGCAAGCCGGTCGGCCGCAAAAATTTCGACTGATCGCCAGAAAGTAACCTTAAGCGGTTACCGATGGGCAGCAGCAAGTAGTTACACCCGTAAGTTTAGCAAGCATCGGTTTTGCTTTAGACTGAGCCCGCAACGATGGACAGCGGTTCAGCTGAGTAGAAGAGGGTCACTTCGATGGGAACTCGCGTTCAAGCTCGGTCAACGATTCGTCCTTTCCCCCGCGCAGTTCAGGCCTGTTTATTGTTACTGGTGCTGATTAGCAGCCAGTTTTCCGCGGCGCAAACTCAGAACCGGCTGGTGATGCGCAATAGCCTGGGACTCACCGGAATTCTGAACGTCTGCAAGCTGTTGGGCTGCTCGTCGGTCGCGGCGATTGGTGATCCCGGCGGCCAGCTCTTCTTGCTCCAAACCGCCTCTGTAGTCGATTCCGTGCTGCTGTTAGTTTTGAAGCCCTTGGGGTTGGTCACGGTCGAGCCGGACCAGTTGGTCGCCACCCAGGGCGCCACCGTCACTTCGATTCCGCCGTATCTGAACGACCGAACGCCCATCACCTACTACGGCGCGACAGTTTGGCGCGGCTATGTATATCAGCCTGCGAACCAGCTGATCCAGACCGATTCCATGCATTCCATTTTCGGCGTGGCGGGCTCGGGCGTCACGGTCGCGGTGATAGATACGGGCGTTGATCCCAATCATCCGGCCCTGAAGAGTTCGGTTGTTACCGGCTACGACTTCACTCGCAACCAGAGTGGCGGTTCGGAAATGGCGGATGTCAGCCAGTCGACGGCTGCCGTCCTCGACAGCAACAACATGCAGGTTGCCGAGGTCAGCCAATCGACGGCTGCGGTTCTGGATCAATCCACGGCCGCCGTCCTCGATGGACACCACTACCAAGCCTTCGGACACGGCACCATGGTTTCGGGCATCGTTCACTTGGTCGCCCCGCAAGCCAAGATCATGCCGCTGAAAGCTTTCCACGCCGACGGCTCGGGCTACAACTCGGACATCTTGCGCGCCATTTACTATGCGGTCAGTCACGGCGCCAAGGTGATCAACATGAGCTTTAACTACACCACCTACTCACAGGAACTTGCCAACGCCGTGAACTATGCCACGGCCAATGGAGCGATTTCTATCGCGGCAGCGGGGAACAGCGGGCAGCAAGCGACCGTTTATCCCGCGGCTCTGAAGGGAGTCGTGGACGTCGCCTCCACCAGCCTCAATGACCAGCCTTCGACCTTCTCCAACTACGGAGCTCCTCCGGTTTGGCTGGCGGCGCCGGGTGAGGCCATCATGACCACCTACCCGTTCGGAACCTACGCCGCGGGATGGGGAACGTCGTTCAGCGCTCCTTTCGTAAGCGGAACCACCGCGGTGATAGCCTCGGTTTATCACGCTCAGGCCAGCACATCCGTATCCTTGCTGGGCCTGGTAACAATCTCCCCATCGACCGGTGCCAGCGCTGCGGCCGGCGAGCCGCAAGCGGCAAATGCCCTGTCCCATGCCCAATACATCTCCGCGCCCCAGTTGGGATATGGCCGCCTCGATACCTATCAGGCGGTACGGGCCTTCCGCACTTATCTGGGATTCGACTAGACGGCGGAGGTGCCCTGTGGCAAGCTTTGCGGACGAATACCTAGCGCGTGCCCCCGCCGTCGCTACCAACTTGCGGGTGAAGGAACTTGAGGAGCAGCAACACACGCTCCTCAGGTCGGTAATCTGCGCCTTCAACCAGCTGCTCGACTTGCGCGATCTCAACACCGGCGTCCACAGCACGCGCCTGGCGGAGTGGGTGGTCCGGGTGGGTCGCCAGATGGGGCTGGCGGAAGCCGACTTCTATCCGCTCGAGGTTGCCGCTCTCTTGCACGACATTGGAAAAATCGGTGTGCCTGATTCCATCTTGAGAAAAGACGGCAAGCTCACCGACGAAGAGCGCGCCAAGATGAACAAGCATCCTGAATACAGCTGGTCCATCCTGCGCCTGTTTGCCGGTTTAGAGAAGGCGAGCCTGTACGCCCTGCACCATCATGAGAACTATGATGGAACCGGCTACCCAGGCGGGCTGAAGGGCAACGAAATTCCCATCGGTTCCCGTATCGTGTCCGTCATCGATGCCTACGATGCGATGATCTCCAACCGCTGTTACCGCAGGGGCCTGCCGCACGAAGAAGCGGTGCGGCGTCTGCTGGCGAGCAGCGGGACACAATTCGATCCGGCGGTCGTCCAATCTTTCATTGGAATTGCCAAAGAGGAGGTAGAGGAAGTGTTCGCCGCCACGGGTACAAGCCCCTCGGCCACCATCTAACTTTTCCCACGCCGTCCTCCTGAGCCAAGCTTATCTCGGGGCACGAAGGGCAAGCCGAGTCGAACCATCCCTCGATTTTGAGACAGCATTCCGATAACAGGGAAGTTCATCAGGCGGTCATGCTTAGTTAGCGAAGCGAAGCATGCATCGATTGCGTGGGCGCCGCCACTCAGCGTTTTCGCGCCGCTTGCCCGCCCGTCTCGGGGCCAAATACGACCTTCACAGTCTTAATCTCGTACGGCCTGGTGTGGACGCTAACCACGCCGTTTTCGACCAGCAACTTCCCAATCGGCTTCTCCATTAAATCTGTCTCGGACGCCGACCGCGCACCCGGGGGAAGCTGCAGCTTGATATTACTTTCTTTCCCCGCCCACTCGTAGAAGCGCAAAATCAATGCTTCATCATCCTCCGCTTTTTTTATAGCGGTGACGACAACATTGTCACCCTCAACCTCGACAAAGGCATGCTCAGCGGGGAGCGTGCCCTGGTGCTTGTCGGTCTCGATGGTGAACGGCCTGTAATTCAACTCGTATCCTCTACGAACCGTCTCGGCCTCACGCCAGCTCCCTCCGTGCGGATACAAAGAATAAATCGATTCGTGATGGCCTTCGTCGGCGTGAGGATCGGGCCAGACTGGCGAGCGCAGCAGGGACAGCCGGAGCACGTTACCTTTCGCGTCGTATCCATATTTGCTGTCGTTCAGCAGGCTGAATCCGTGCTTGGCATCGGAAAGGTCTGCCCAGCGCAGCGCCGGCACCTCGAACTCGGCCTGCTCGGCCGGTGTGCGGCGCGTGGTCGGACGCTCGATCGATCCGTAGGGAATCTCGAATGTCGCTTTGTCGTTGTGCGCGCTCAGCGGAAACGCCACCTTCAACAGAATGTGTTTTTCCCGCCAGTCGGCTTCGATCTTGACGTCCACGCGCGGCACGCCGCTCGAGAGTGTGATGTCCTCGACGAAGGCCGAGTTCTGAAAGTGTTTCTTCACCCGAATCACCGCCCGTAGCGGCCCGCTCTCGACGAGCCTTACATCGTCAGCCTTATCCAGATCCCAATGCTGCTGCTCGAAATCGGCGTCGATGTTCCACGCGTCCCAGCGCTTGGGCTTGTCCACGAAGGTCTGGAGCAAATTCCCGCAAACCAAATTCTTTGGGCCACCCGTATCGGTTTCGGCTGGGGCTAGCGCCTCGGTCTGGCTGCGCTTATCGAACAGGCTGGTTACGCATCCCGTTCGCGGATCCAGCTTGAGCCGAATGAAGTCATTCTCCAGAGAATCCACAGTGGCTTTAACCGCCGCGTGTTTGGGAAAGAGGGTTTTGGCGGGCCGCACGAAATAAGTCTTGTAGCCCAGTTCGGGCACGGTGGCCAGCAGCAGAAAGCGCACCCGGTGAGTTTTGGAATCAACCTTCAGGGTTTCCGATTCGGCCAGCTTGCCCGTCGCATCCACGACTTCAATTTCGCGCACCGGGTTGGGAAGTTGCGCCTCGGTCTCGATGATTTCCGTGCGCGGCCAGGAGAGAGAATTAAAGACCACGATCGGGACTCCGTCGCCCAGCGTGTTGATGTGGGCCAGAATTTCATGGAAAGCTCCTTGCATGATCTCGCGTCCCGCGCGCTCGACATCCTCCAGGTTCCGCTTGGCGTCGAGATAGTTCACGGCGATACCCGAACCCGGCATGATGTCGTGGAAGTGATCAAACAGCAGCCGCTTCCAGGCGCGTTCCATTTCTTCCTGCGGATAGGGGTGGCCGTAGAGCAGCGCGATGGAGGAGAATTTCTCGGCGTTGAGCATGGTTTCTTCGCTGCGCCGGATGCGCCGCTTGGTTTCCGCCTGCGTCGTCATCACGCCCCGGTGGTATTGGAAGTAAAGTTCGTCTTTCCAAGTCGGCACTTTCAGGCGGGGAAGTTTTTTCTCAAGGTCGTCGAAAAATCCTTTGGCCGTACCTAACTCAAGCTTCGGATAAACCACGTCCGGGGACATCAGCCGCACGGCGTTATCCAGCATGGTGCGCGTGGGCCCGCCGCCATGGTCGCCCACACCGTAGAGGTGCATCATCTCCAGTCGGTCGCTTAGTTGCGGGCCGTAGATGGCGGGAGCCCAAACCGATAAATCCCTCGCCATGCTTTCGGCTTCGATTCCGCCCGCATAGTCGTGCGGGAAATAAGTGAGCAGGCGGCTGCCATCAGGCGCTTCCCACCAGAACAGCTTGTAGGGAAACGTGGTGAACTCGTGCGCCCAAAGCAGCTTCTGGGTAACGAAATAATCCATTCCTGACTTCTTGTAAATCTGCGGCAATTGCCAGTTGTAGCCGAACGAATCCGGATTCCAGCCGATCTTGACGTCCACGCCGAACTTCTTCCGGAAATAACGTTTGCCCACAAGAATCTGGCGGCTCAGCGACTCGCCATCCGGCATGTTCAGATCCGGCTCGACCCACATGCCGCCAATCACCTCCCAGCGTCCCTCTTTGACCCTATCTTGAATTTCTTTGAACAGATCGGGGTATTTCTCTTCCATCCACTCATAGGTCCGCGCGGAAGACATGGTGAACTTGAAATCGGGATATTCACGCATCAGGTCGAGTGCGCTGCGGAAGGTATTGCGCACAACTTCCACCGTCTCGGTCCACGGCCATAGCCAGGCCATATCAATATGCGAGTTCCCCACGGCGTGAATGGTGAACTGCCTCAGCCAGGGACCGAGCGCCTCCAGTTTGGTTTGCGCCTGCCGCAGGGAAGCGTCGAAGGCAAGCTGATCACCCTGATCGAGCGCCGCAAAATTCATGGCTTCGACCGCCTGGTTGAGTTGCTGATCACGTTGCCTTTCATTCTCCTGGTAAGCGTCCAGGATCGGCCGCGCGGAAAGGATTTCTTCACGCAACCGCCTGGGATCGGGACGGCTGGGGGGCGGCTCGATCAGCAACTGTGCCTTGCTTAATGTGCTCTCCACGCGGTTCACATCAATACGGATCGCCACCAGAAATTTCTGGCCCGGCTGGGCGTTCTCGGCCAGAAGGATGGGTTGCTGCATGTCCTCATCCGTTCGTTCGGCCACTGAGCCATTGGAGAAGACCGTCAGCGTCTCGGCATCATGGCTGGAGATATTCAAATCGAGTTTCACGCGCGCGCCTTGAATCGCGTAGCGGTTGATCTTTTCGGGGATTTCGATCCAGCGGCGCAGCACGCGCGGACCCGACGTCCAGTTGTCTCCAACCTTCATGACTTCCCAGCTGGAATCGTCGAGCAAAGGACTTTCGGGATGAGGAACATCGGTGTGGAAGCGCCACTCCGGCAACGGTAATGTCGTCAAGGAGTCCAAGCGATCCAGCGTAGCTTTGTAGGGATCGGGTGGGCGGGCATTTTCAGAGGTCGGTTGGGCGAAGCCGGAAATTGCGTGTAGCAGAACAACGAAGAAAAAAAATGCGATCGGCCGCTTCATGAGGCCACTTGCCCCCCTGCCGGAAGTACGTGCCGCAACATGCTATTCGAACTTGGGAATTACCGAGAAGCGCCGTAAAGCCCGGCCCTTTAGGGCTGGGGATATAAGGCGTGATTTTGCCTTGTATCAGATTGCTTCCTTGGGTATAAGCATCAGTATGGCCCTGGAAGGCTACAAATCAAACCACAACGTGGTCTATTCAAGCAAGTACCATTGTGTGGGGACACCTAAGTATCGGCGAGCTGTGCTGGTCGGACCCAGCGCTAAACGATGCGAACAGGTGCTTAGACAAGTGACAAACAAATATCGTGCCGAAATCATGGCTTTGGAAATCATGCCCGACCACGTACACGTGCTGGTAGAAGTAGACCCGCAGTTGGGTATCCATCGGTTGGTTAAGCACCTCAAGGGGGTTTCCTCGTACACCTTGCGGCAGGAATTTCGCACCAAGTGGTACGCCTGCTTTTCCTCGATCCTGGATAGCGAACCTTTGCCGGAGAACCACGATGCCATTGGCATCGACGTTGGCTTGGAATCCTTCGCGGTAACCAGTGATGCCGAAATCGTAGACAATCCGCGATGGTTCCGCGCCGCCGAGAAAGAACTTCGGCGCAAGCAGCGCCACGTTTCCCGATGCACGAAGCGGTCGAGCGGCTGGAAACGTGCCTGCCGCCGAGTTGCCAAACTCGATCGCCATGTGTTCCACCAACGCAACGATTTCCAACACAAGCTGTCTCGTGAACTGGTGAATAACTACGGCATCATCGCCGTGGAGGATTTGAACATCCAAGGCTTGGCGGGGGGTAGGCTTGCCAAGTCCATACACGATGCCGCGTGGTCAGGCTTCATCCGAAAGCTATCGTACAAGGCTGAAAGCGCTGGTCGATGGCTGGTGAAAGTGAATGCCCGTGGCACATCGCAACAATGCCCGTGTGGTCGAGCTGTGCCCAAGCAGTTGTGGGACAGGAAGCACCATTGTTCGGCTTGCGGTTTCAAGACCATCCGCGACCACGCCTCGGCATTGGAGATTTTAAGGCGTTTTAAGGCGTGGACTGCGCCTAAGGACCGAAACGCCTGCGATAGCGGGCCTGGCCCTTGAAGCCCCTAGCTTTAGCGATGGGGCGTAAGCCACTTTAAGTCAATAACAACCCCCCCTCTCCTCGGAATTTTGGCGACAGAAGATTCACGAGTGCGACAATTACGCACCCAGTCTGAGTCCTTTTGACACGGCGATATTCGGGGGAATACCCTATTTTCTCGCAGTTCCTCAAACTTAGAACCCGCATCCAACCCCCAGCCACTTTGGAAGTGTAATTGCCTTGATAGTTTCAGCGGGGTGTGTGTGAACGTAGAGATGAGATGCCGACTAGGGTCTGGCGTACTTTGCGCGAGCGCAATTTTGTCTCTCTTGATCCTGTCGGCAACCCCCGGACTGGGACAAGGGCAGGATAATTCCACCTCGCGCAGCCCGCATGGCCGATTGCAGATCCCCTGTCAGAACTGCCATACCTCGGTCAGCTGGAAACCGATACGAGCCATTCCGGAATTCGATCACAACAAGACCAGCTATCCCCTGGTCGGATCGCACGAGGGTGTAGCGTGCACCCGATGCCATACCAAGATGGTGTTCTCCAACACCGGCACAAGATGCGCTGACTGTCATGCCGACATCCATCGCCGCCAGATGGGCGCCAACTGCGAGAGTTGTCACAACGTGAGCGGCTGGACGGTTACCCTGAAGTCGGTCCAGAACCACGAGAATCGCTTCCCCCTGGTGGGAGCGCATGCCGCGCTGGAATGCGATTCCTGTCACAAAGGAGCCGCCACCGGCCAGTTCCAGGGTCTTTCATTCCAGTGCTACTCCTGCCACGCGAAGGACTACCAGCAGACCACTTCTCCCAATCACGTGGCGGCCGCGTTTCCCGCCACCTGCGAACAATGCCATACGATTAATACCTGGGCGGGAGCCCGCTTTGACCATCTGAAAATGACCGGCTACGCCTTGACCGGAATGCATGCCACGCTGGACTGCGCGGCATGTCACGTGGGAGGAAGATATCAGGGAACGCAGGCTGCCTGCGTCGCATGTCACCTGAAAGATTACCAGGGCACCACCAATCCTAACCACGTTACCAGTGGAATTCCGCAGCAATGCGACGTCTGCCACACGACGGCCGGCTGGATTCCGGCTTCCTTCAATCACAACAACACGCCATTCCCGCTAACCGGAGCGCACGCTAAGGTGCCGTGCTCCAGTTGCCACATTAACAACAATTTCAGCAATACTCCGACCGACTGTTATTCCTGTCACAAAGCGGATTACCAGGGCACGACCAATCCGGCGCATGCCTCCGCCGGGTTCCCGACAACTTGCGAAGCCTGCCACACGACGACCAGCTGGCTGGGCGCGACTTTCAACCACACCTTCTTCCCGCTCAACCACGGCGGTGCCAACGGCGTGTGCGCGACGTGCCACACCAATCCCAGCAACTACGCCATCTTCCAGTGCACCAACTGTCACCTCAAAGCACAGACCGATTCCAGGCACCAGGGAGTTGGAGGCTACGTCTACAATAGCGTGAATTGCTACAACTGCCACCGGAACGGGCGCGGCGGCTAGTGACCCGAACTGCGTCCGGAGTTATGCGCCCAAGGAAGTAATGAGGATACTTGCAAATTTCATGTTAGTAGTGGGCTCTGTATGCGCTCTCAGCGCGTACAGCGCTGGGCAGAGCGCTGCCGCAGTCGAGGATCTCAGCGTCTCGAAAGGCAAGGACGAAGTGCGGGTGGAGGTCACCGTCAGCTCGCCGGTTACTCCCCGCCTGGTGGTAACGAGCCAGCCTAGTCGACTTTTGCTCCAACTGCCTGGCACGGTGCCAGGGACCAACCATCCGCTCATAAATGTCAGTGGCAATGGTGTGGAGTCCGTTCGCCTGGTGGTAGATAACTCGGGCGCTTCCTCGACCACGGTGGTCGTCGCTCTCGATCAGGAACACCCTTATGGGTTGTCCACCGAGGGCAACAAAATTATTCTGACGGTGCTGCCTCCAGCCAGTCGAGGGCGGAAGAACAAGCGGAAAGGCAGCCCGGTTCCGGGCGCCGTCCAGTCCGTATTCGGACGGATACATGGGCGACGACAGGAAACTATGCAAGACTTGTCCGCAACGCCGGCTCCTGAACCTGTGACTCCGCCGCACGCTCTTCCACCGCTCGAATTTCCCGCGGATCAGCAGGCGACCACCGCCGCGGCCAGCAGCCCCGCGCCTCCGGCCAACAACCGTGTGGCCACCGCTGCGGCCCCACCGCCGGCCACCACCCCCGAATTGAACTCGACGATTCAGGCTCGGGTCCGAAACCAGCCCAATGTTGGCGTTCGTATGGCATTCCAAGTGAAATATGTCGCGGACGGAGTCGTTTACCTGGACGGCGGACGCAATGATGGTCTTGCCGAAGGCATGAAGCTGGTCGTCCGAGATGGCGACCCGCCGACCGTCCTGAACGCTGCCAATTATCAGCAGGGCCAGCAAATCGCTGAAGTTCAGGTGGCTTCGGTGGCCGAGGCATCCGCGGTAGCTGAGATTCACAATCCCCAGCAGGACTTGAAAGCGGGTGAGTGGGCGTATCTCTCGCACGAAGACACGGACGCTCTGGTTGAGCAACGTTCCTTGAGCGCCACCCGCAAATATCCGGCAGTGATCAGCTTCACCGAAGGCGATCCGCTCGAGGAAGAGATCCGCGCAGAAGTTCCCCGGCCGCCGCTGCCGGAGATCAACCGCGCCCGCGGCCGATTTGGCTTTGATTTCTCCACCATCATGAATCACGGCGCTGCCGGCGGGCACAGTTTGAGCGCCGGCCTGATGATGCGCACCGACATCACCCGCATCAACGGTACCTACTGGAACTTAGGCGGATACTGGCGCGGCCGGGTCACTTCCAACTCTTTCGTCGGCCAGGCCACGCTGCAGGATCTGATCAATCGCACTTATCACTTGGCCTTGACCTATGACAATCCCGATTCCCGCTGGGTTGCCGGGTTCGGACGTCTCTACCTGCCGTGGGCGAGCAGCCTCGATACCATCGACGGCGGCTACTTTGGGCGCCGCCTCGGCAAGGTGGGAACTGCCGGCCTGTTTGCCGGCTCCACGCCCGACCCAACCTCTTGGAGCTACAATCCGGACCGCCGTATGGGGGGCGCCTTCGTCAATTTTGAAGGCGGCGATTACGATGCGGTGCACTATACCAGCACCTCGGGCGCGGGCATCAGTACGTTGAAGTGGAAAATTGATCGCCCCTTCATTTTTTTCGAAAACGGAGCCTCCTATAAGCGATACCTCTCGCTCTATCATTCGCTTGAGGCCGACAGCCCGGCCGGCAATCAGGTCGTCCGAGCTCCCGGGCCGGGCCTCAGCCGGAGCTTCCTCACCATCCGGTTCGAGCCCCACGAGCGCGTTGAACTCGATTTGAATCACACATATTTCCGAGACATCCCCACCTTCGATCAGCAATTGGTCGGCACCGGCCTGCTAGACAAATACCTGTTCCAGGGCTACAGCGGAGGCGTGCGTGTCCACCTAGTGAATAATCTTTGGGTCTACACCACTTTGGGCCGCAGTAGCCGCACCAGCGATGCCAAGGCCTCACTGAATCAACTCTACGGAGTGACGCTCGGGCACCTGCCCCGGACCACGATCCGCGCCGATGTGCACTACTCCCGCTTCAACAGTTCCTTCGGCAGCGGGTCCTACGAGTCTGTTTCTTTATCCCGCACTCTGCGTGAGAGCCTCCGCTGGGAAGTGCTTGCCGGACGTCAGTCGTTTGCTTCACCGACTTCGAGCAACGCCTCGCATTTCATCAATGCCCTCTTTGAAGCCAACCTCGGAAGAAACTACTTTGTTCAGAGTGGATATACCTTCAGCCGCGGCGGATTGCAGAGCTACGATCAGTGGCTGTTCACATTCGGTTACCGCTTCGACACAAAGTCTCGGGGCAAGTGAGGCCCAAGTAGTGTCCCGCGGCCTCCAGCGCCGCGCGCGTCACCACTCGGAAGCCGACGGGCATTCTCTCAAAGTCGCTCTTAAAGGGGGGCTGGAGGACTTCGAAGGCGTCCAAAGCAGCCGCTCGACCACGTCGCGGCCTGGCTGCCGTTCATCACGGTTGCTTTACTCAGACGGAGACTAATAAATCATCGCCCGGCACCGGCGGGCAGCGGAATGGCATGTTCGAAACCACTCGGGACACAAAAGTGGCCATATCGACACAATCAGGCCTTGTTGGGCGCCGCGCAAAAATCCAAGGGGATTGCTGGGTTCCGCAACACGAGCTATGGGTGGCTCGAAGCCTCATTGCAGCGGCCCGTACTGAACCCCTTTAGTCAACCCTACATCGGAGATCATCGGAGATATAGTCGGCCAAGTCCGTCCTCTCAGCGAGTTGCCGGAGATTATCGCTACCGCTGAGACCCTCAATGCCAAAACCATCTGGACGCAGTCAGGTTTGTCTTCTGTCCGGGAAAAAGATCGGAAGGGTTGGTGGGTTCCAAAGGACGAGCTACGGTCGGCCCAAAACTGGTTCAATCGGCCGGCCTGAACTATCTTAGTGAACCTTACATCCCAGATGTACTTCGCGAAGTTCACGGGTCACGCTAACTCACCGACATTGTTCCGCGCGGTTCACAAAATATGTGCGTTGTCCATGAATCACCTTACAGGCGGCTCACAATCCCGTACACGCGAATCTGTATTCGCCTGATCTGATTTCAGGAATAAAGGTTCTGATTTCAGGAATTCACCTGATTGTGGGCTGCTAAGAATTTCGTATTCTGCTCGATGCTAGCGCTTTTCAAACCTCCCCAGGTTTTCGCTAGCGTCGTTGAAAAACAAGCGCCAGTTAGGTTCGGCGGCTCGCCGCGAAAAACATCCAACCACTCACTCCCGGAGGGAAAGTGAAAATGAGGAGCTTGAATGTCCCGCTGGTCGTGTGTCTGGCGGCGCTTCTTGGGTGCGGAGGTGGGACAGCCAGCCATTCGCCATCAGCGGGCCAAGCCCAGATCCTTGCGGTGAACAATGCCGAACTGAAGGGCGACTACGCCTTTAATTTCACTGGGTTCTCCGCCAGTAGTACCGGGTCGTCCGTTTTCTCGGCGGGGGGAAGATTCAGGGCGGACGGAGCGGGGAATTTGACGAACGGGGAACTGGACACCAACGGCGCAGGTTTGGCCACTCCGCTCGTCGCTCAGGCCTTCACCGGGACCTATTCGATTGGCGCGGACCATAGGGGCGTGATGACCTTAACTACTGCTCAGGGAGGGTCATCGAAGCTCGCGTTCGCCATGAGCGCGAGTGGCAACGCCGAGGTCATTGAATTCGATGCCGCGGGAGGGACTGGAAGGGTCGCGTCCGGAACCATCGAAAAGGCGGACACCACCGCGTACGGCACGGCCAAGATCACAGGAGATTATGCACTTGGAATAGCGGGCTTTGACCCCTCGAACCGTCGCGTGACGTTCGTGGGTCGTCTTACTGCGGACGGGGCGGGCAATTTCACTAACGGAGCCGCCGACATCAACGCATCCGATGCCGCTGGTCCGGCCACCTTTACAACGTCCAATTACACGGTATCCGACACCGCTAACGGACGGGGCACGATAAATTTCTCCATCATCTTCAGTGGAAAGCCATTCAGCCTTAGTTTCGTCTTTTACATCGTGAATTCGGGGAAAATCTTCCTGATGGGCAGGGACGTGGTGGCGACTACCACCCCACTGCTCAGTGGCACCATGCTGCAACAGCAAAATCCAGCGGGAGGTTTCTCCAACGCTTCGCTGAATGGCGGCATGGTACTTTACCTTACAACACTTACCCTATGTGTTTCTTCTCCTGCACCCGACGTAGTCGCCGGTTTGCTCACTGCCGACGGCAATGGCAGTATCAGCCTGAGCTACGATCGGAATTGTGGCGGGGTGGTCTCCAGTGCAGGTCTTTCGGGCACCTACAGCGTGACAAGCGATGGCCGGGCGGCGATCACGGTGGGGACGGTCACCATGGTTGCCTATCTGGCGAACTTGGACCAAGCGTTCTTTGTTGTCACCAATACTTCTGCTTTCTTCGGATTCAGCGAGCCGCGGGCAGCCGGGCCGTTCACCAATAACGCGGTAATCGGTACCTATGCTGGCGTGACGACCCTTCCTGCGCCCTCTGGTGCCGTTACCTTCTCCGGCGAGTTCACGGCCGATGGTGCCGGCCCTACGGCCACTATGACCGGCACCGAGGATACCGGCGGGGCGGGTGGACCCGTCTCAGGCTCGGCGTTGAATGCCACCTACTCCATAGCCTCTTCACCAACGGACGGCCGGGGATCGATGACCATCACTTCCGGAACAGGAGGAAGTGCGGTCATGTATGTGGTCTCGCCATCGAGGTTCATAGCGATCCCTTTGAGCGACCCGAATCCTGCAGTCTGGACCTTCGAGCAGGGTTCAGCTCCTTCAACCCCCATATCTCTTTCCTCGCTGACAATGAACCCGACGACCGTGGTTGGCGGTGCACAGTCTTCGACGGGCACCGTGACCCTAAGCGGGCCAGCGCCCACCGGCGGCGCGGTCGTCTCTCTTTCCAGCAGCAACCCAAGTGTGGCGGCTGTTCCGGCGAGCGTGACGGTTCCGGCGGGAGCGAGCAGCGCAAGCTTCACGGCGACCACCAGCGCGGTGGTCGCATCGACTGCGGTCACCATCTCGGCGGCCTACGGCGGGGCGAGTAGAACGGCATCGCTTACCGTCACACCGCCAACTGCAACCCTGTCGTCGCTGACGCTAAACCCAACGAGTGTGACTGGCGGCACGCAATCCTCCACAGGCACAGTGACTCTGAGCGGACCGTCACCCAGCGGCGGTGCGGTCGTCTCTCTATCCAGCGGTAACCCGAGCATAGCGGCTCTCCCGTCCAGTGTGACCGTTCCGGCCGGAGGCAGCAGCGCAAGCTTCACGGTGACCACCAGCGCGGTGGTCGCATCGACTGCGGTCACCATCTCGGCGTCTTACGGCGGGGCGAGTAGAACGGCATCGCTTACCGTCACACCGCCAACTGCAACCCTGTCGTCGCTGACGCTAAACCCAACGAGTGTGACTGGCGGCACGCAATCCTCCACAGGCACAGTGACTCTGAGCGGACCGGCGCCCAGCGGTGGTGCGGTCGTCTCCCTCGCGAGCAGCAACCCAAGTGTGGCAGCTGTTCCGGCGAGCGTGACGGTTCCGGCGGGAGCGAGCAGCGCAAGCTTCACGGTGACCACCAGCGCGGTGGTCGCATCGACTGCGGTCACCATCTCGGCGTCCTACGGCGGGGCGAGTAGAACGGCATCGCTCACCGTCACACCGCCAACTGCAACCCTGTCGTCGCTAACGCTGAACCCAACGAGCGTGGTTGGGGGCACGCAATCCTCCACAGGCACAGTGACTCTGAGCGGACCGGCGCCCAGCGGTGGTGCGGTCGTCTCCCTCTCCAGCAGCAATCCAAGTGCGGCGGCGGTTCCGGCCGGCGTAACGGTTCCGGCGGGAGCGAGCACCGCAAGCTTCGCCGTGACAACTGGTGCCGTGGTCGCATCCACCACAGTGAGCATCACAGCATCGTTTGGCGGAGCGAGCAGAACGGCGTCGCTTGCCGTCACACCTCCACCTGTAACCCTCTCGTCGCTGACCTTAAACCCAACCAGTGTGGTAGGCGGGGTACAGTCCTCCACCGGCACGGTGACCCTGAGCGGTCCGGCACCCAGTGGCGGCGCGGTCGTTGTTCTCTCCAGCAGCAACACCAGTCTGGCTTCTGTTCCATCCCGTGTGACCATTCCGGCTGGAGCCACGAGCGCGGCCTTCACGGTGAACACGTCGATAGTTGTCGTCTCTACGTCTGTCAACATCTCGGCGTCGTATAACAGCACGACGCGGACAGCAACTCTTTCGTTGTTGTTGTAGGAATACGGGCCAGTCTCAACCGTGTCGTTTATCCTGAGTCGGGCGTGAGCCCGGCCGTAGCGCCTGCCCTGAGCGATCCCGAGCGGAGCGAGGGAAGTCGAAGGGATTTCGCGCGCGGCACCGAAGTTTCTCAAGTGGACACGAACCGCGGCGCTACCCGGTGTCTAAGGCGCTGCGCTTAGTCTCCGATAATCTTCAACCACTGACTTTGCGGTGCCGCCAGCGCTGTCACGCCGGATTGCGTGAGCTTGCGATTCGCGTCATCCCACTTGAAGTGCGTCAGCTTGAAGTCGCCTTTCTCATAGGCATACGTCGTCCCGTCATCCTCGTATAGATCGAAGCTGCCGTCGGCGCCAGCATACACGCGCAGTTCGGTCAGCTTTTGCGGGATTCCAGTATGTTCGATCACTTCTCCCAGCGGCACGATCGAGCCGGCTCGAACGAACAGCGGCAGGGTATCGATGGGCGCATTTACCTTGATGGTCTGCCCGCCCCGTCTTCTCTCGCTGGTCCAGAAGTTATACCAGTCGGATCCAGCGGGCAGATACACGTCGCGCACCGTGGCGCCCTGTTCGGTGACTGGAGCAACCAGAAAGGCGGGGCCAAACATGTACTCGTCGCGAATGTCGGTCACCTTGGGATCGTTGGGAAAATCCATAAACAAGGCGCGCATGAAAGGAGCGCCCGTCTGGTAGGTGTGGTACCCGAGGGAGTAGGTGTAGGGAAGCACCCGGTAACGCAACTCCAGATATTTCACCAGGATCGGCTCGGCGGCCTTGCCGTAGCTCCAGACTTCATTGAACTTCCGGCTGCCGTGCGTGCGAAACGTCGGCAGGAACGCGCCGTACTGGAACCAGCGCACATAGAGTTCAGGATAATCTTCATATCCGCCAATATTATCGCGGGCGTCGGAACCATCCAGCAGCGGCGGCTTCGCGGCCCTGTGCTCCGGGGGAAGGCTCTGCCAGCCCCCGACGTCGTTGCCCCAGTAGGCGAATCCGCTGGCGGCAAAGTTCAGGCCAGTGGGTATCTGTCGTTTCAGCGCATCCCAGGTGGGAGTAATGTCCGACGACCAGAAAGTAGTGCCGTTTCGCTGTGCGCCCAGATAGGCGGCGCGCGCCAGGATCAGCGCGCGGTGCGGCACATCGCGCCGGAAACCCTCGTAAAATGCCGTGGTATGCGTCAGAGGATAGAGGTTATGCAGCCGCGCTCCGGTTGCCCCCTTTGCTCCCCATTGCGCGCCGTTGAACTCGAACGATCCATCGCGCACCAGGGCCGGCCCGTAGAAGAAGCGGTCGGGAACCAAGTCCGGCTCGGTCTCGTCGGTCCAGAAGTAATCGAAACCTTTCTTCACGAAATTCTCGTTCACCGTCTCCCACAGCCACTTTCGAGCTTCGGGGTTCACGGTGTTGATCAGGGCACCGGCGAAATCGCTGCGCTCCGTTAAGTTGACGACGGGCTGGCCGTCCTCCCGCGACAGCAACCAGCCCTTCTCGGAGAGAAAATCGAAATAGCGCGAGCCCGGCTCGAAACGCGGCCAGACGCTGATCATCGTCTGAAATCCCATGTCGTGCAGTTGCTTGTTCAGGCCTGCGGGATCGGGCCAGAACTTCGGATCGAAATCCATCGATCCCAGCTTGGTCCAGTAAAACCAGTCCACCACCAGAATGTCAGCGGGATAGTGGCGGCCGCGATAGCCCTTCGCCACCTTCAGCAACTCTTCCTGGCTGGAGTAACGTTGCTTCGACTGGATGAATCCGAAGCCGGACTTGGGCGGGATATGGGTCGGACCGGTCAGATAGCGGTAGCCTGTGTAGATTTCATCAACCGTCCTGCCGGCGATGACAAAAAACGAGACTCGCTCGCCGACTTCCGAGGTCCAGGATGTGACCTCGTCAAAGCCGGGTGTGACAGTCGTTTTCGATGGATTATCCCAGATGAGGCCGTAGCCACGGTTCGTGACGAGAAAGGGAATGCAAACGCTCTCGCCCCCGGGCGCGTCGTAGTAGTGCCAGCAGTCGACGGGATGTCCGCGATGATCGAGGAAGCCTTCCTGGTTCTCTCCCAGTCCGTAGTAATGCTCATCGGCGGGCGAGACAAAGCTGGCGTTGACGTGATAAGTCCGCTCACCCGCCACCACCGCGGGATTCATCGACCAGGCCCGCAGATTCACCAGCACCGCCCCTTCCGGCGTGCTGACCGTCAGGTTCTCGGAGTTGGGCGGAATTTTAACGGTCAGACGCTCCGATTTCAGCAGGTCAGAACCGTTTTCGCGGCTGAATGCCCAACCTGCAGCCGAAGGCAAAACCAGAAAGCCGTAACCCGGCGCGGCGGTGGCGGCCTCTTTGTGGCGGCTAAGGGTCAAGCGCACGATGTTGTTCGCGTACGGTTCGAGCCCGATCGTGCTCCGGCCTCGTTCTACAATAAACTGCGACTGCGCATGCGCCGCGCCGGCAACAACCAACAGTAGCAGAACGACCCGACTGCAATGACGATTTCGAGACACGCGCTCCTCCTGGCTTATCGCGCTTCGCTCAGCCTATATCCAACTCCGGTTTGGCCAGATCCGCAATTTGATGGCGGGAGTCTCTCCAGGCCCCCCATACCGATATACACCACTTGCGTATCATGGCATCCCTCCTGTTCCCCGGCGCAGCAGCCAGGACATCAGAAATTACAATAGCGCCTGGCTGTTCTGGCAACTGCGGGGGGAACCATTGCTTACGGCGCTTTCGAAGTCGCCTATGAACCTGCTGCACCCGTCTGCCCGTAAAATTTCTCTCCACACGCAAGTACAAACCAACCAGGGCGAACACGAATGCGTTGCCCTCCAACCCGCCGACGGCCCTGTGCGGCTAAGCTGCACGCTCCTCGCCGCGACGGGATCGCCGACACTGCTCCGAGCCGGAGATAGCGGCTGAGCTAGACGGCTCGTGTGACATTCTGTTGAAATACCCCTGTTGAAATACCCCTGTTGAAATACCCCTTGACAGTAGTTAATTCCTGAGCGTATTAGTGACCTACCCAGCCAACCGCGCAGTGCAAAATCTGGCGTAGCGTGACTGAACCGGCCCTCGGCTCCTGTGCCCCGTTTCCCGAGACGAACCTTCGAACGGATCGAAGACAGTAATTCTCCAATAAGGAGATTGTTGAACCCTCCTTCTTCAAATAGAGGTCGGTTCTTCGATCACATAGCCTCGATCACACTTTCGCTGAAAGGAGAAGAAAACAATGAACAGAGTTCCTGTTCCTCCTTGGAAAGGACTTCTACGGAGAAAGACTGATGAGCACTTTCGCCGCTTTCACTCCGATGCCAGGAACTTCACGCGCCGCGGATTCTTGAGTACGGCCGCAGGCGCGGCAGGCTTGGCGGTCGCGACGGAGTTCGCGCTTCGCCCCTTGGCCCTGGCGGCCGCAAAGACTGCGGAACCCAAACCCATTCCCGGCGGCGCCACGGTGTTCGGCTTGCTGGTTCATCACAATCCCCTGCCGACCACACCAATACCTCTCACCCAGCTCAATGATCCGTCGGAAATCGGTGATTTCAGCGGTACGATCCTTGACACCCAGATCCGCGGGCTGGGCACCGGCACCGGACTGGGCGCACCAGTCTCGTTTCGCGCTGACATGGGAGCAATGCAGGGCGAATATGTCGGGGAGGACGGAAGGCACCACCATGGTTCCTTCGTCTTCATATGACTCGACATCTACGCCTCCGGTACGGTAGGCGTCGCTAACCCTCTGATACAGATCCATGACTACAGCCCGGGGATCGCCGCAAACGGTCTCTTCTGGGTGATTCCCACCCCGCGCGATTCAATGGAAATTGACTTCGACGAGGGTGTGGCCTCTCTCCGACTTCGCGACGTTCCCGTGACGGACGCGCACGATCTGCTCAACAATCTCACCAATGGCCAGGGGTTCCCCAGCCAGGGTGTTCCACCCATCGCTCCCGTGCCCGCCACGGTGTCGTTTGACATCGAGTGGAGCGGGATTACCGACTCTGCCAAAGTGGTCAACGTCATGCAGAACTTCCGGGGTCAGTTTGTGAAGACTGGAGCAACGATTGACTGGTCGGCTGAGTCGGCCAATTTTGCATTTCAGTCGGAGAGCCCAAATCCTGCGCGCAACCTTTACTCGGTAATCGGTCACGAACAGAACGGTGTCTTCTTCCACTTGGAAGCGGATGACTAGGAGCTACCTTTTCACAGCGACCGCAAGAAAAACGGCCTCTCGCGAGGGAGGCCGTTTGCTACAAGGTCAAAAGTGGTCTTTGCTTTTCAGCCGCCAAGTGTACTGGTTGGCACGATTTACTTAGGCTTTTTCTTGCAACGTATGTGTTCTTCAAAGCTGTGGTTGCGGTCTCGCAGATCGAGATAGTCGGGATACGACTGATGCGCGTCGGGGTCGTTTGCATGATGGATCGAATAGAGGCTATTCGCGTTCGGCACACTCGATGGGCGCAGGATGAATTCATTCATCACACTAAACACCACCGCGTTTGCGCCGATTGCCCAGGCCAGTGTCAAAACGCGGCAATCGTAAGGCCGTGAGATTTGCGCAGCATGCGGAGAGCGAACTGCAGGTCCTGCATAAGAGTCATATTTCCTCCGATTGGGCGGCCCGAAGCAATGGCCGCGACAACGCGGTTCCACCTATCACTTTCCTTCGCAGACGCTTGTGCTCGATCGACGTGACTCAAGGTAGCTAGATTGCCTTCAACACAATGAGGCTGGCGTCATCCTGAAACGCTTCGCCGCAATGCTGCGATGCCGCCCGTATCAGTAAGGCCATCAGATCCTCGGCGCTGGAATTGGGATTCTCTTGGACTGTCCAGACCGCTTTATCTTCGCCAAACGATTCCTCGTCGGGGTTACAGGCCTCGACCAGCCCGTCGGTGAAAAGCAGTAGAGTGTCTCCACTTCTGATCTGCACCTCACTTTGTTCATAGCGCCAATCGGGGAACTGCCCCAAAACTGCTCCTGCGGCATTCAGTTCCGTCGATCTCCCGTCCGCTCGAATCAAGAGTGGCGGATTGTGCCCGGCATTGCAATAGGTGAGTCGCTTGTCCTGGCTGTCGAGCACTGCATAAAAAAATGAAATGAATTTGCCTACCGGCGTCAGATCACAGAGGATGCGATTCAGCCGCTGGCACAGTTCGCATGGCGCTAGCCTCTGCCCGATGAGCGGATGCAGCGCTGCCTGGAAGCTTGACACTAGCAGCGCCGCCGGCATTCCTTTACCAGCTACATCGGCAATGCAGAGCATGGTGTGTCGCGGGCTGAGGCGCACCACGTTGTAATAGTCACCGCCAACGAACCGCAACGGCCGCGTCATCGCAGCCATCTCATAGTCCGCTACCTCTGGCAATTGCTTGGGCAGGAGGTTGTCCTGAATCTCGCGCGCTTCCCGAACCTCGTCGTCGCGCCGTGATTGTGCCCGGCGCTGCGCCTGTGCCCGCGACATCTGGTTCTGCAATCTTTCGAGGAGCTGCCGATTCTCCCAGGGCTTCTGCACAAAATCCGAGGCGCCGCGCCGCATCGCTTCGACGGCCTGGTCCACGCTGCCCCAGGCAGTCATTACCACCACGGGCAGGAGTTTATCCATTGATCGAATCTGCGACACCAGTTCCAGCCCCTCTTGGCCGGCCGTGGTATCGCGCGCATAGTTCAGGTCCAACAGGACGGCATCGAAAGAAGCTGCTTCCAGGGCCCTCAACACGCGCGCCGGATGAGTGACGGCTTCGGTCGAAAAGCCGCAGCCCTTCAACAGCAGCTGGAGCGCTTCCAAGATTTGCGGCTGATCGTCGGCAATCAGCACGCGGGTGCCTGTGGGCGCTGCTCCTGGGTACGTTTCGGGCATGGTTGCGGCTTCCATGGGTAGAGGAAATGCACACGGAGGGCCAAACGGCCAATCCGGACAAGCTGCTGATTTCAGGGAGCAACTGGAAGGGTAGGTGATGTGGCAAACCGATGCAGCCTGTGCGCCCGTGGAAAGAGCTGTCCGGGAATGGACAGCCTAATCCGCCCGAAATCGTTTCCTTCGTTATTGCGTCCGAATGATGGCAAACCGTCAGTTGGAGCTTCTGGCAATTTCAAGGTTGCCGACCATGCGGGAGTCATTTCTCCGGTTTGCGATTGCATCGCCTTATGGCAGCGCGAAGGCCACCAGCGAGTCACTCAAGGCTTCCTCGGTGATTTTAGGATGACCGCCTGCAGCGATGACAAGATATTGCTTGCCATTCACACTGTAAGTCATCGGCGTGGCATTCCCGCTTGCCGGAAGCTGTGCCTTCCAGAGTTCTTTTCCGGTTTCGACATCAAAGGCCCGAATATAGGGGTCAAAGGTACCGGCGATGAAGACCAGACCGCTGGCTGTTACGATCGGACCGCCGAAGCCAATGGATCCCGGAGGTACAGAGTCATGACCTCCGCCGAAATATTCCATCGAGCCGAGTGGAACCCGCCATTTAATCGTGCCTTGATTCATATCGACGCCGCTCAACGTGCCCCAGGGCGGGGGAGTACAGGGGAGGCCAGACGAGCCTTGAAGAAAACGCCGGTACATTCCATATGGAGCTCCTGTCTGTTGCGCGTACTCTCCATCCTCACCGCTCTGTGCAGCGCTTTCTAACTTCTCGCGCGGGATGAGTTTTGCCACGCTGGCAATATTGTTTGTAGGAACCACCAGCAGATTCCGTTCCGGATCAAATGCATAACCACTCCAGGTCATGCCGCCGATATTTCCAGGGATCACCAATGTGCCTTGCAGGCTGGGTGGCGTAAAAATGCCCTCGTTGCGAAACGAACGAATCCAGTTTGCGCAATTTTCGTGATCCAGAGGAATCGTGCCCCACACCGCATCGACAGAGAACTTCTGCGGGACCAATGGAGGAGGTGCTGTAGGAAAGGGCTGTGTCGGCGATGTCAGTTCTCCAGGCACGTCGCTCTGGGGCACCGGCCGCTCCTCGACGGGAAAAACCGGAACACCAGTCTCGCGGTTCAGCACGTAGAGAAAACCTGTCTTGTTTCCCTGGACGACAACCGGGACATTTTTTCCCGCGCGGCGCAGCGTCGCGAGTAATGGTGGAGAGGCGGTGTCGTAGTCCCAAAGATCGTGGTGAACCAGCTGAAATCCCCAGACAAACTCTCCCGTCTTTCCGCGCAACGCGATGACCGAATCTGCCCACCTATCATCGCCTGGACGCATCCCACCGTAGTAATCTGGGCTAGCGCTGCCGGTTGGAATGAAAACGAGATCGTGTTCGGCATCCATACTCATGACGGACCAAGCATTACCAGCGCCGGTCTGCCATGTCCTGGCTGCACCCGTGCTCCCAGTGGTAGCCGGGTTGTTGTTTTGGATGGGGTCCCAGCTCCAGCGCAAGGCCCCGGTGCGAGCATCGAAGGCCCTGACGACCCCGCTTGGCATATCCACCCGGTTATTGTCGTTGATGGCCGAGCCGACAATTACCAAGTCGTCGATAACAGCGGGCGGAGACGTCATGTGATATCGGCCAGGCATGTACCGCGGTACATTGCGGAGCGATATTTCACCGCGGTCGCCAAAATCAGCACACGGCATACCCGTGGCAGCGTCGAGTGCAATCAGTCGTGCGTCCAGGGTTGCTTCGTAAACGCGTCGCCGGCAGGCTCTTCCAGTCTCCACACTTCGCGCCGCGTCTAACCACGTAGCCACGCCACGATTCACCAGAGCATCGCCATAGTCCCATGTCGGATCGATCTTCGGGTCGAACGCCCACTGCTGTTTTCCGGTTTCAGGATTGATCGCAATAACTCGGTTGAAGCCAGTAGTGAAGAACACGATGCCATCGACAAGGATTGGCGTAGCCTCGAATCCGCTTCTTTGTTTTCCATGTTTGCCATCTGACACATCGCCGGTATGAAAGACCCAGGCAATTTTGAGCTTCGACACGTTCTCCGGATTGACCTGAGTCAGGTGCGAGTAGCGCATTCCACCGGCATCGCCTCCATAGTAGGGCCAATTCGTATCGGTAATGGTCTGTCCCGAGAGCGATGCGCTTAAAACGCAAGAGGCAAATAGAAGCAGACAAAGCCGACTGAACCTACAAGATCTATTTCGCACGCCGGAGAGTCTAACAGGATTAATTCGATCCAAGCCATCGCGCGGATGATTGTTTGCGGACGTATGACGGCAAACAGCAAGGATCTCCTGGCCTGTTTCCAGCGCGTGCTCGACTCCGACATCAGTCGGGACGTGACCACCGGTCCTCATTCCGATGCGTCGTGCGGTCGTCATAATCGCATCGTATTCAGCACGCGTCAGACCGGGAAATATTTTGATCATGTCCCAGCCCTGAGATTTTTGTTGCAGCAGCGAGAAGATCATGCGGCCATAGGCGACTTAGTGGGCAAGGCCGGACATGTGCGCACAGTTCCTGTCCCTGGCTGGGTGAAATGCGAGTTGCAAGAGTGGTTCAATGCAGCCGCTATTGATCGAGGGAAATTGTTCCGCCGGGTCAACAAGGCTGGGAAGACATGGGGAGACGGCATGACGGAAAAATCGGTGTGGCACATCGTGCAGGAGTCTTCCAAGGCCATCGGTTTCGATAAACTGGCGCCTCACGATCTCCGCCGCACATGCGCTCGGCTGTGCCACGCTTCGGGAGGAGAACTAGAGCAGATCCAGTTCCTTCTGGGCCACATGTCAGTACAAACCACGGAACGCTATCTTGGCTGCAAGCAGCGAATTCAGTCCGCGGTCAATGACCGGATCGGCATCGAGCCCCAGCTTTGAGCTGGGGCTTCGAATGATGGAAGGTTTGCCGACGATCCGCCCCAGAATTTTACGAGTTACCAGAATGCTGTTCTTGCGACTGGGAGGAGAAAACAGCCACTGACCCGCGGCCGGCACCCAGCATCTTTCTAGAGTAGACTTGCCCCATGATTCGTCAGATCGCGCCTCTGTTCTTCACCATGGACATTCCCGGCACCCTTGCCTATTACAAAGCTAGGCTTGGCTTCAAGTGTTTGGGCACGTGGCAGGACCCGCCGGTTTACGCCATCGTTGCGCGCGACCAGCAGGCGATTCACTTCCGCTGTGCCGAACCTCCCACAGCCAACCCCAACAAATATTCGGACGAACTGCTCGACGCGTACGTATTCATCGAAGATGCGGACGCGCTTTACGCTGAGTATGCAGCTCAAGGCGTGGAATTCACGCGCGGACTTGCCAACATGCCATGGCACTCGCGTGAGTTTGTAGTGAAGGATTGTGATGGTCGTCTGCTAGCTTTCGGCGCGAACTTGTAGTCTAGTTTCGGTTGTCCCGCCCCAAATACTACTCTGGACTGTGCACGACGAAGTGAGTGTCATAAGTGGCTTCGGAAAAGTTCGCGCCCAGGTGCGGTCGGATGACGGGCAAACCTTCCATAACACGGTAAGGGAAGGTTTGCCGATCAATGGCTCAATCAGGCCAAGGTCATCAGAAGGATTTTGACGACCTTGGCTTGCTGACTCGCGCCGTGGCCACTGCTCCCTCAAAGAAGGCGCCCTGCTTCCTAAAGCTGCAATATGAGACGATTTAATGAACTCCACCCGCAACAGAGTTGGAATAAACATCTTGTATTGTTGGCAAGCATGGGGTTAGATGCCGAGGCCATGAAGAACCTTGTCGCTGGCCTCCTCTTGCTGCTCACTTCCATACTGGTGTTGGGACAAAGCCAAACCTCATCCGTTCCGCAAGCTACAAATGCTGCGCCCGAGCAGGCAGCTGAGCGTCTCGCTGCCGACACTCCCAAGACCACCGTTTTCGGCAATGCTTTCGTTGCGCCCAAAGATTGGTCGATTCGGGTCAACGGCCCAGCCACAATCCTCACAGCGCCGGAGGGAGGCTCCTGGGTCGCACTTGTCGATGTTCAAGCCACGGGACCTGATGAAGCGCTGACCGCAGCTTGGAAGGCTTACAAGCTCGATGCGAAGTGGCCCATCAAGGTCACGTACGATCTGTCCGATCAGGATGGTTGGAGCCGGCGTCGCGTTTACGAATACCGGACCTCGCCTAACGAGAAACGAGGAGTGGCCGCACTCGTCAGCTACTCCGGGTCGAATTGGAACGTAGTCATAGAAGACCTGGCAGATGCGGTCGCCGAGAAGCGTGGCGCTCAGGTGGCGCTCGTTTTTGGACGCTTGCTGCCCAAGGGCTACAGCCGCGAGTCATTTGCCGGGAAAAAAGCGAACACTCTCGATCAAGCAAGCATTGCAGAACTCGTCCGCTTCATCGAGTCGGGACAGAAGGTGTTAGGAGTCCCTGGTGTTGCTTTCGGCGTAGTACAGGACGGCAAAATCGTCTTCGCTGATGGATTCGGAACCAAGGAGCTTGGCACGAGTGAAAAGCCCGACGCCGATACGTTGTTCATGGTGGCCTCGAACACCAAGGCGATGACAACACTGTTACTCGCCAAACTGGTCGATGAACATCGTGTGAGCTGGCAGACAGCGGTCACAACGTTGCTTCCAAGTTTTCGGCTCGGCGATACCGCGACAACGCGGAGTGTTCTTGTCAAACACCTGATCTGCGCCTGCACTGGAATGCCACGACAGGATTTGGAATGGATCTTCGAATACGGAAATATCACTCCCGGAAGCTCGCTCTCTCTCCTCGGGAGCATGCAGCCCACCTCCAAGTTCGGTGAGCTCTTCCAATATTCCAACCTGATGGCCGCAGCCGCGGGATATACCGGCGCCTACGTGCTCTACCCGCAGATGGAACTCGGCGCTGCTTATGATCGCGCCATGCAGTCGTACGTATTCGATCCGTTGCAGATGAATGCCACAACGTTCGACTTCAAACGTGCGCTCTCTGGGAATCATGCCTCACCGCACTCGCCGGACGTGGACGGAAAGTCCGCAAAGGCTTTGACCGCCATCAATGACGCAGTCATACCTCTACGTCCTGCCGGAGGTGCATGGAGCAGCGTGCACGATATGTTGAAGTACGTTTCTATGGAACTTGCAGAAGGCAGGCTCCCGGATGGGAAGACGTATGTATCGAAGGAGCCGTTGCTCGAACGGCGCGCTCCCCAGGTTTATATCGGCAAAGATGTGTCCTACGGCATGGGCCTGGAGGTGGATACCACCTACGGGGTGCCGGTCGTTCACCACGGCGGCGACCTGGTCGGATATCACAGCGACATGATGTGGCTGCCGCAGCAAAACGTCGGCGCCGTCATCCTGACGGACGGCGATCCCGGGTGGTTGCTTCGGAACCACATCCGACGTAAGTTGCTCGAAGTTCTTTTTGACGGACGCCATGAGGCCGATGCCCAGCTCAATGCTGACGGCAAGAGCTTCTATGCCAGTCTTGCCGCCGATCGCAAACTGCTCACAATCCCAGCAGATAAGAACGAAGCACGTAAGCTCGCCAAGCACTATGCCAATTCGTCACTCGGTGAAATAGGAGTCAGTACGTTAGGTGATTCGACGATATTTGATTTTGGCGAGTGGAAGAGCGAAGTAGCTTCTCGCAAGAATCCCGATGGAACGATTTCCTTCATTACCATTGTCCCGGGCGCCAGCGGTTTTGAGTTTACAGTGGGTTCTGGAAGTAAAAAGACGTTGACCATCCGAGACGCGCAGCACGAATACGTGTTCGAGGAACGTTGACGATGGTTGGAACCAGACTCGCTTTCCACGTTTATTCTGGACTCTGGTAAGGGAAGGGTTGCTGACTATCCTGGCATGATCGGTAAGGCTACGCCGATTTGCGTGATCTACCCCTAGGAGGAACCTGCATCGGGACCATTCGGAAATTGGCCTGTCATAGCTTCGGATCTCGAAGTCGATCCCTGCCAGCGATATGATTTAGAAGGGCAGGACGGGTGGCGACCAATTTGAGACGTTGGCCGCAGTAGATCAGCAGATGAACTGGTGGGTCACTGATACGGACCGACGCGACGACCGCGGCCTTCGCCCTGATCGAGCACAAGGACCACACGAACATGAAACCCAAAAACACGATCTGCCTCTGGTTCGACAAAGAGGCGCATGAGGCGGCGCGCTTCTACGCCGTCACCTTTCCGGATAGTAAAGTAACCGCTGTTCACGAGGCTCCCAGTGACTATCCGGGCGGCAAGAAGGGCGATGTGCTAACGGTGGAGTTCACCGTCCTGGGCATTCCCTGTCTCGGTCTCAACGGCGGTCCGGCGTTCAGGCACACCGAGGCCTTTTCCTTCCAGATCGCGACGGAGAATCAGGAAGAGACGGACCGTTACTGGAACGCGATTGTCGGCAATGGCGGCATGGAAAGCCAGTGCGGTTGGTGCAAGGACCGCTGGGGCCTCTCCTGGCAGATCACCCCGCGCGCGCTAACCGATGCGCTTGCGGCTGGTGGCGGTGAGGCAAAGCGTGCCTTCGAAGCGATGATGACGATGAGGAAGATCGACATCGCTGCCATCGAGGCAGCGCGGCGAGGCTGACGTGAACACGCGGTTTGCGGATGCCTGCGGCGTTTTGCAGGAGTCATCCGCGCCTCGTGCCGATGAACACGCACTCTGGGATACTTTGCGATCCCGCAAGCCTGGTTCTATACGGGCGATGCCAAGCCAGTTCGAGACCTCATGCGCGATCTAGAAAGAGTGAATCGCGGCGAACCTTGAGCGAACCGTTTTCTCCATTCGAATCGAAACTTGTATAATCCACACATGCAAGCAATACCCTGGAGCACAATTGCGCTCGGCTCGCTGTTGCTCATCTCGGCCTGCTCAAAAGGAGGACAGGAAGTGCAATCTCCGCAACCTGAAAAGTCGAAGCCGCCTGTCAAAATGGAGCAGCGCGGGCGCATCCTTGGAATCGGCGGTGTCTTCTTCAAATCCGCTAATCGTGATCAGATGCGCGAATGGTATTCGAAGCA
>QIAU01000070.1 GCA_003225055.1 Acidobacteriota bacterium | reverse complement strand
CGTATCCGGCACAATCATCTCAACTAGCAGTACTCTTCCTTCCTTTGTCATTGCCTCGCGACAATTTCTAAGCACTGTAACCGCGCGGTCCTCCCAATGGTGGACGATACCAGACAGCAGGTAGACGTCGGCTCCTTCCGGGACCGACTCAAAGAAGTTTTCCGCGAGGTACGCGCACCGCTCCCTATCACTCGGGGTTCGATTGGTTGACTCATGCCCGTTGGGCAAGTCGAGAACGATCACCGGTCATCTCTGGATTTACGTCCAGGATCCTTCGCAAAAGTTCACCCGCCCCTCCTCCGACGTTGACGGTGGAAGTGATTCCTGAAAAGTCATAACCGAGCAGAACAGTGTGCGGCAATAGAAACGATCGATTTGTCATGCCTCGATTGAACACGTACGCTGCTCCGGCGTCTTCCTACAGGTAGTCCAACAGGCCGGTTTCAAACACGTGGTTAAAGGCGGGAGATCCAGTTCGAACACTGTGAAGAAGCTCTCCCTAGGCCTGATAATGAATTTCGCTGACACCATGGCCATCGACGCCAAACGAGGTTGGAACTCGCTGCTTTGGGCGGGATTTGTGCTCAGCGTGATTGCCTTCCTCAGCTATTTTTCAGTCTTCGTGGAATTTCCCTCGACGCGCGACTCCCCCTGGCCAACCTGCTGCTTTGCGCGATACCCAAGGAAGGGTATCGGACTTAACACAGTTCTTACAGCGACCTTGCGAACCGTTAACCCGCGCCCCCAGCAGCTTCGGTTAACGTTCCCAAAGAACAGCCGGTTTATAGGAAGTCCACGCGCGGGAGCCTCGCCATGGCAGCAAGCGCAGCGAAGATACCTGTAACCCACGACGATGACCAACCAATCCCATAAAGTTTCGGCGGATCAGCCCTCCCTCGAAGTCCCTTCATATCTATTTCTCAATAACTCGCGTCACGAAGCAGAGTGCATGGTTTCCACCCGAATTCCCTCCGCTACCCGCACCGTGCAGGAATCGCGACAAGATCTGGCAGCCGCCAAAGCGATTGCAAGTGCTCTTCGCGCATCTTCCCCGGTCACGCGGGGTGGAGAAGCGGCCAGAACACTTCGTACAAAATCACGGAGTTCATTCAAATAGGCTTCTGCAAAGCGCACCAGAAAATGATCGACCACGTCGTGGCCGGCGCCCGCACCGCTCAGAACCGTAAGGGCCGTTTGCCGAAGATATCCGATGCGAAGAGTTGCCTTCGATCCAACAACTTCAGTGTAGATGTCGTATCCGTAACGGCTCTGGCGGAAAGACTCAACATTGCCAATCGCGCCGCGAGAGAATCGCAGGTTCACAATTCCGGCGTCGAGCTCGCCGAACTGGACCAGTTCTGGACAGGCGAGCGTTCCGCCAAATGCGTGAACCTCTGCAACTTCGTCCTTCATCAGCCAGCGCGCGAGGTCGAAATCATGAATGCTGGAATCCAGGAACAATGTGCCACTGCCCGATTGATAAAAGCTGACCGGGGGTGGCTCGCGGTCTCGGCTAATCGATCTGAAAATAATCGGCGTTCCAATCTCGCCCTCTTCGATCCGTTTGTAAGCCTCGGCGTAGGCGGGGTCATATCGACGCATGAAGCCGACTTGAAGGATGACGTTGGCACTGCGGGCGGCCGCGATGGCATCATCTACACCGTCGATTGTGAGGGCCAGCGGCTTTTCGCAGAGAATGTGTTTGCCGGCAGCGGCGGCGGTCTGAACAGCGGACAAATGAAACCTTGAGGGGGACGCGATCACGACTGCATCGATGTCCTTGCGGTCCACCATGCTCTCCAAGCTGTCGTAATAATGTTCGATTTCTAGATCATCGCCCAATCGACGTGCGGCCTCGAAGTCTACATCAGCAACGGCGACCAGCCTTGCCTCAGGAATAAGAGATCGCAAATTCTCGGCGTGACGCTTACCCATGCGTCCAACACCCAGTACTCCTACGCCTAGTTTGGCCATTGCCACAGCTCCTGCTCCGGCAAAGTTCCTAGAGATCGATTCCCTGCCCATCAACCATCTTTTGCGGATCGAAACTTACCTTAATTTCGATTGTGCTCGTGCGAACAACAAATTGAAGGTTTTTCTCTTCCTTGGAAACCGGCTGCCTAGCCGGCCGGGTTCTGTTTCGGAAAATGGAACACGATAGCGTCGATTCTCTTTCCATCAGATTGCACGCACGATTTCCCATTGGGTGGCCACAAGTTTTTCCCTTTGACTTCTTCACGCGCATGTAACTCTCACGCTTCCGTGCAGATTCTTCCGCATCCTGGAAAGGAGGTCATGTCAGCACCTACCAGCTCTACTTTTGACTGAAGCAGCTCACGGCTGTTTGGACCCTCCTCCTACAAGGCCGCTCCGGAGGGCCCACCTCCATCTTCCGTACAGCACGACGATTGCTCGTCTTCCTGACACAATCTTCCAACACCTGACCGCGGACCGAGACTTCACGAAGAGTTCTGGACGATACCCACTGAACAGAAATTTGATTTCGTCTTTCTTCCTCTCACCCTGACCGCTTTTGGGCTCATCTTTTTCTTCGGGTTCGTCTTCTTCGTCCTACTCGCGCCGGTCACTCGGGGAGCGCCCTCAGGTGCCTTCAGACTGAGCTACTTCTTGCGTTCCATCTCGATAAGTTTTGACCATGGCGAATCGTTTAAAATCTTCCCTACATCTTGCGCATCCCACTGCTTATATGATTTGTGCCATGCCTCACGCCCAGACATTGACCGCAGCCAAAGCGATAACCATGAACAGAAAAGTTCTGCTCACGTTGTCTGATCCGGTTGTTTGCTTGCCGAATATCAAAACTGCAGGCGGAGCATAAACTCAATCTGGCGCGGCAGGCCTGTACCAGTATTGGCGGAGCTAAAGCTGTCGTTGTTGTTATTAAAATTAACGCTAGTATCAATTACGCCGAACTTCCCTCCACTCAGCGGATTTCCATCAACAATATCCAAGTGACTGGGATCACCCAATTGCACGTGGTTGAAAATGTTGAATGCTTCAACACGGAACTCCAGGTTTACCTTCTCGGTGAGCTTCGTAGTCTTCGCGAGGGCCGTATTTAATTGCCAGACATGCGGCGCCCGAATGAGGCCACGGGATGAATTTCCAAAATGCGTTAAGATGCCCGTCGCCGGGTCCACCGGTGGCATTACAAAGGCGTTGAAATTTATCCAGTTGTTGCGATTTTGACCGGGAGGGATGACGGGGATCCCCGGCACCAGGTCAGGTCTCTGGTCGGCGCGATCGTTCCCGTCAGGGATCTGAGTGCTGTCCAATCCGATAACCGGCGTAAGCGGGTGCCCGGTGTGCCACAGGCCAATTCCACTTAGACTCCAGCCCTCTAAAAGCTTGCCCAGGGGCACGCTGTGGTTCCAGTAGCGCCGGCCCGGGCCAAAGGGAAGCTCATAAACACTAGTGGTTGTAAGGTTGTGACGTATGTCAAAAACGCTGGGACCTCGGTCGCATGGGCGGCACGCAGCGTTTTCCGGTGCATTAGCCTCCCCTCCGCCAACCGACCCATCGTTGCTAGAGTGGGAAAACATATATTGTGTCTGCCACAACCAGCCATGTGCCATTTGCCGTTCGAGAGAAAATTGACCGGCCTGGAAGCTGCTCGTCCCTACGTCTCTCTTTATATCTATTTCGCCGAAGTTCGGCAGTTGGCGGACGCACGTCAAATTTCCAGTGACCGGGTCGATGGCGCGGGGTGTGGCACATAAATTCACGTAATTTCGTGCGAAGAGTCGCACGCCATGGGTGCCCATATAAGACGATTGGAAAACGAAGTCTGCTGGCAGCGCTTGCTGAATGGATAGGCCCCATTCCTCAACGTACAGGTCACGTCGGTGCCGGGCCAGGGCACGTGGCGCTGACGAGGGTGGTACGCCGGGACAGTTCACCGGAAAGGAGAGCCCAGGGCAGTCCGAGGAGCTTATTTCGGTTCGAAAAGTGTCGCTTTCGAGTGAACCGTTCAGATCATCATTCTGTCCCGCGCCGTGGTAGATTCCAAATCCTGTCCGAATTACCGTTTTGTCGTGCAACGCTGCCGGGCTCCAAGCGATGCCTACCCTCGGATCCCAATTCCGGTAACTGGGAAAGTAAGGCGGCGATCCCTTCGGGCAAAGGCCGGCCACAGGTGTGGTTGTGCCCGGTATGAATCCTCCGGTGCAGGTTAGGTCGAAAATCGTCATGTGCCCATGAGCTTCTGAAATCACCGAGTAATATTCCCACCGGATTCCCAGATTGAGCGTCAGGTTTTTCCTTAGCTTCCATTCATCTTGGAAATAAGGAAGAACATACGTATGCCGCAGACCGTGTGGGTACCAGGGGTGCCTGATGTCGGCATGAGAGAGCTGGTCGTTAATGAGGGACAGATTATCTGTAAATTTGTATCGATCATCTTCGCTGATCCCTTGATTCAACCGGATACGTCGCACCTCGATACCGATCTTAAAATTGTGATGGCCATGTGAAATTCCCAAATTGTCTATGTACCCGAACGTCGTGCCTATTTCGTGATCAGTATTACTGTTGTTGAGTTCTTCGAAGTTGTCGGTAGCGATATCAATGGGAAGAACACTAGCCTGCGGATTGTGATAAGGAACTCGATTGATGCCGAATTTAACTTCATTGAAAATATTGGGGGGGAAAGTGTGTTGCCAGGCCACAAGGTAATTCGCGGGATGAGTAGTGATCTGCTGTGTATCTAATAAATTACCCAGAGGGGCACTCGTGAATGAGATGTCGCGGCTGGCCCGCGCGTACAACATATTGCGGTCATCGAACTTATGGTCCAAGCGGACCAAGAAACTATCTTCATTGAGCCTGACACCTCCCTGATGAACGAAATTGTCGACGCATGGATCTGCGGTCGGATCCTTGCATAGACCACTCCCGTCTCCCACCGGAAAGGCGTTCACAATGGTCGCCATCGCAGAACCTTGGGCAAGAATGGCATCGCGCAGGGGGACACTCGGAACAGCAGCGACCAAGGTACGATTTTGAACCTGGCGCAAACCTTCATAAGTCACAAAGAAGAAGGTTTTGTCTTTCACAATTGGCCCGCTAAAACTTAGGCCATACTGATTGAGATGGAAAGGGGGCCGGACGGGCAGACCAGTGAGAGCGTCGAAATCATTGAACGCTCGAGCATCCAGCGCGCTGTTTCTGAAGAACTCAAAAAGACTGCCATGGAAGTAGTTTGTGCCTGTCTTCGACACCAAATCTACTTGCCCGCCGGCGCCGGCACCATGCTCAGCAGTGTACAGCATCGAACTGACCCGGTATTCGGCAACGGCCTCTTGGGAGATCTGCAAGCGAGTTGTTGACTTGTGCGCTTGCTCCTGGATGCCGGTGGCGTCTATGCCGTCCATGGTGTAGTTATTGTCGTCGCGCGCGCGACCCGCAAACCGAATCGTTCTCTGGTCACCACCTCCATCGTCAAGCGCTCCAGGGGCAAGCAGCAAGAGGCTTGCCCAGTTGCGGCCGTTGACTGGCAGTGATCGAATTTCTTGATTGTTGATTACTCCGGATATTTCCGGAGAGGTTTCCTGCAATGGCGGCAGGGACTGAACGTTCACGGTTTCAATGATCGTACCCACCTTGAGTTGCACATTTATTATCCGTGTGTCCCCCACCATCAGCAGTACATCTTTGTATTGAACCGGGCTGAAACCTGCACGGGACACGGTAACCTCATATTCCCCCACCGCTAGTCCAGGGACCAGATACACACCCTTGGAGTTGCTAGTCGCCTCGGTGCGTAAGCCTGTGGTTTCTGCTAGGCACTCGATTTTCGCGTTTGCAATTACAGCGCCGCTGGGATCGGTCACGGTACCGGTTAGCGTGGCTCGGTCGATCTGCGCCTCTATGCAGCCTGCGAACAGAACCAGCACTAGTCCGCTCAGAAATGCGCCTCGGAAGCTATCAAGGCCTGCGCGTGGCATGGTTTCCCTCCCACTATCCTTGAGATTCGCCGTTCAGCAGCTCTCATCGCCGTCATTCGATGAGCCGACGTCAATCGCGGCCGTTTACGGCAGAAGGAATCGCGCCTAAAAAGGAGCCAAGGGCCAGAAACATCTGGATTGGCCAAACGCTTAGGTGACACCCTAATCTTTTCTTTCCCAGAATAATCCGTCACCACTTATACCAATTATTTCCTGTTGTCAAGCCTTTTGGGACAGCCTTTTGGGACAGCGACAGCCTTTGGGGACAGCCTGGACAGCCTTTTGCGAGATAAGCGAGATAAGAGGAGGAAAATTCCTGGAGTCGGTACTTTCCGCACCTTCGGCTAATGGCTTAGGAGAAAGCGTTTCATGCTACGTAGTCGTTTTTCATCCTAACTCTCGCTGGGCAAAAAATAAGGGAGCCTTGTAGCTGTAAAGAGAGATCCCCTAGACGAAAGGGCGGAGGGGTGGCCGTTGCTTATGGGTGCCCCAGAGTGGGTACCCCAAAATTTGATGAATCGCAGCCAATTGAGGCGTGGACGACCTTTGTCCTGTCAAAGCAGGGTGAGAGATGGTGCGGCAGAGATCGGGAAGGCATCGGAGCAAACAGCAGGAGTCAGGGGTAAATAATGCGGGCAAATGCGAGCATGGTTCCGTTGGTTAGAATGCCTGCCTGTCAGGCGGGGAGGCCGCGGGGTTCCAGTCCGTCGCTTGCCAGTTTTTCGACTCCCAGGAATGGGTACCCATAGGAGACAGGTGCCTTTATGAGCCCGCTTCCCGACGGTCCTTAATTTGTCGAAGGTGAAGACGGAGCCTATCGATGACTTCTTGTCGCTTTCCGTCGTCTAGTTCTTGACGAAGTTCGTTGAGGGCAAAATGAACGACATCATGGTGGTGAATTTCCTCGGGAGCAACATCGTTACTAAGTTCAAGCCAAATACTATGGAGGAGATCGATTTCTTTCGGCGTGAGGCGCGGAGCGTGCGGCCCAAGGTAAAAAATATGCTCCTGACCACTCGGAAAAAGAATCTCCAGCATCAACCGAGGTTTCGGTTCCGGTAGGCGTTCCCATGCGAGGCCAGCAGTGCGAGCCTCTTCGGTCACAGGCTTCGTCGGCGAAGGTCCCAGGACGACTGTGGTTGATTGCAAACTTTGGGCCGCCCGCAAGATTGCATCCCACTTCTCGGTGGCTGCAGCAACGGCTAAGTGAATTGTCTTACCCTTCTTTTCTGCGAGCTCAAGTGATCGAGTGAAGAGCTTCTGCTCTTCCAGGCTAAAGAGTTGCTCTGGCGCCAGTTCATACTCTCCTAGTCCGTGCAGGAATCGAAGATGGAGTACTACGATGTCCTGTTTACGTGTCTCGGTTCGGTTGAGGACCGCTGCCAGATTATTCAATGTGTTGTAATTCCGCACCATGACCAGGATGTTTCCCGGTCGCACGCGAAGGGCTTCGGGAGTGAGGTCTTCACCGGCTTCCAAATTGAACTGGTCCAATTCCGCGTGCTCTGTGGCCCTTTTCTTGGTCATCCCCTCGGAAGTCGAAAAGACGGCGAAGAAGATGATTGTGAACGCAATGCCCGAAACTGTTGCAACCTGCTTGGTGAAAAGATTGATCGTGCAGAGGGCGAATAGAACGGCTGTTATCAAGCCCAGGCCTAAGGGAATTTCAATTCTGCCAACCTTGAAATTCAGGGGAACACGAAATTCTCGTTTCCCCGGTTGTCTATATCGAAGCACGAGCACAGCCAGGCCTTTTAAGGCAAAACTCCACATGACGCCGAAAGCGTATGCCTCGCCCAAGACGAAAATGTTCCCGCGACTCAAGAAGATCGTGAGCAACTGCAGCCCGACAACCAGATTCAGAATACGATGAGATGTTCCGTAACGGCGGTGCGGGTGTCGGAACCAATGTGGAAGGATTCCGTCTTCGGACACACGATTCAAGACTCCATTGGAACCTACGATTGCGGTATTGACCGCCCCGGCTAGCATCAAAACACCGACAACAACCACAAAAGCTCGAAACGCGAGGCGAAGCGACAAAGAACCGACAAGGTACATCGCCAAGCCGCCGATCGGGTTGTCGAAGAAATTGTTGCGTACCGAGTCCGGAATGATCATCACCGCGAAGAACGCAACGCCTGCGGTGAAGATCAGACTGTAAGCAAAAATGACAAATCCTGCTTTCTCCAGATTTTTGAGTTTTGGATGTTCGATCTCGCGGTAGACCTGCGCCATGGTTTCTTCGCCGCTCATAGCGAGCACCGAATGTCCGAGACCGACCAAGATTCCTATAAATCCAACGGTGTAGGGGAGCGAGGTGTGGCGCAGCCATCCCAGGGCATCGCCCGAATAGGTGAGATTCGACAGCCGCGGCAATGCCGGAATGTGCGCTCCGCGAATCCAGAGGGTATAGCCGCACCAAATGATCATCAGGACCACCATCACGGTGGTCACATACATAATGCGTAACGCCTTCTCGCTGGATTCCGGAATTCCTTTAATGTTTTCCCACCAGAAGTAGATCGTAACGATGGCCGCAAAGAATGCAGCCGTCCAATTCATAGGCAGCGTGAAATTGGAGTGGGCGTGATGCAGGAGTTCATTTAAGAGACCTGTGAGATACAAGCCCGCGGATACGCCGCTGATCGGTCCCGTCAGGATGTAATCGAACATCAGAGCGGAAACCGAGAACTTTGCCAAAGTTCCACCCATCGCTTCTTTTACGACGCGATACACCCCTCCGCGTACGAACATACTGCAGCTCTCGATGTAAACGGAGCGGACCGCATAGGAGAGCAACATGATCGCGAGAATGAACCACGGCGCGGTCCTTCCAACGAAATGCTCTGCGATGGCGCCGGCGTAAAAGGCCGACGAGCCCATGTCATTGAGTACGATTGCCGCAGCCCGCCAAAAAGAGATAAAGGCGAGCATGGCGGTTGAGGCGACCAGTACTCGCTGGGCGCCGTTTAGTACTGCGGCACCCTTGTTTGCGTGATTTTGCATTTAGATCTCGACTTCAGGACGAACCTGTTCTTCTGTCACCATCCTCAAAAGCAAACCGCGGTGGGCAGGCGTTAGTTGTGCAAGGCTATCCCGCTGCATTGGCGGTTGCCATGAATTCCACCAGAGGGGGCCGGCAAACTCCGCACAAGCTCATGAAAATCTACTAAAGATTTCATAAAGATTTCGTAAAAGCTGAACGAGCACCTAACGGCCGGGAAAACATAATCGACTGAGAAGTAATGCCCCGAAATAACCAGCTGGAGGAAATCAGTTGAGCCGCCGTTCTTTGCGGGTATTCGCATCCCTGACGGCGCCGTCGTGGCGGTCACGGTCGTGGCGCGCCGGTAATTCCGGTGAATGCGACGACTGTGAGGTTCGCGTACTTGCTAGTCGTCTTGATCATTGCAAAGCACTTGGGGATTTCTTGAGGCCCGCGCTGTCTTCGATTGTCGCTACTCTCGTTTTCATTTTTTTCTTTTTGTCACCAGTGGGAACTTTCACCATTGCCGATCCACAGAACTGGGTGGCTCTGTTCAGCGTTTTGGCAACATCGTTGATCGCCAGCCGGCTATCGGCCAAGGCCAAAGTGCGAGCCTTTGAGGCCATCGAACGGCAGCAGGACGTAGAACGTCTGTATAGCTTCAGCCGAGCGATTCTCATGATCGATAGAAGCGATCCTTTCCGGAGGCAGCTTGCCGAAAAACCGTTCGAGATCTTCAGGCTAGATGCGGTTGTGTTGCTCGGCCGTCGGACCGACGAGTTGTATCGGGTTGGAGGTACCGTAGACGACGATCTGGAGAATGGCGTTCGTGCCGCAACTCTGAAGGGAGGTGCTTTCGCTGAAACAAAACAGGATTGCGTCGTAGTCCCTATCCTTCACGGCGCCGAGCCTGTGGCGAGCCTTGGGTTGCATGGTCCAAACATGCCTGAATCGCTCTTGCAGGGGATCGCGAACTTGGTTGCGATTGGTTTTGGAGCGTGCTCGAGCTCAAGACCGTGCGCAACCGATCTTCGCGATCGGTGTCGCGGGTTCCGCACTAGTGCTTATCCTGACCACAATCGAAGACGTTACGGAATTGTTTGGCTCCGAGCACAGGACATCCGTGTATTGAAGCTGGTTTCTGGGCCATTTGGAGATGCGAGCGCCACAACATGGGGTACCTCACGTCTCAAGCCGCAGGCAGCGAGAAATAGAAGAGCGATCCTCGGCCGACTTGGCTGGTGACTCCGATTTTTCCGCCGTGTAGTTCCACGATGGCTCTGACAATTGGCAATCCCATTCCCGTACCTTGGATGATCATGCGCTGGTCCCTGCCGCGATAGAATTTTTCGAAAATCATCTCTTGTTCCATTTGATCTACACCAGGGCCATGATCGGCGACACTCGTCACCACCTCAGAGTCTCGTAATTCGGCGGTGATATGAATCGGGGTGTCCGACGGGGAATATTTCCCCGCGTTGTCCAGAAGATGAACGATCACTTCGGTGATGCGTTCAAGATCCATTCGCACTGGCGGAAGAGTCTCCGGAACCATGACTTCGAGAGGGTGGCGCCGCAGTACCTGCTGTGAGCTCTTAAGGGCAGCATCGATCGCCTCACGAATCTCGTGTGTCTCAAAGCGAAACTGGAGCTGATGCGAATCTAGCTGTGCTACTTCCCCGGCTTCGCCCACCAGGCGGTTGAGCCGGTCGCTCTCTTCATTGATCACCTGCAATAAGTCATTGCGCTGTGGTTTTTCCAGTTCGGGTTCGGACAGCAGGGTCTCTGCGGATGCTTTGATGGCAGTCAATGGAGTGCGGAACTCGTGGGTGACCGAGTCCAGCAGCACGGAGCGCAGACGATCACTCTCCCGCGCCGCCTCACTCCGACTGAGTTTCTCAACGGTATTCGCGCGCTCGATCGAGATCGCGACCAAACTGCCGATAGCTTCCAGGCTTTCACGAGAGAGATCACAACCGGCCAACCCTAGGGCGCCAACCGTTCGCACCCCCATTCGCAGAGGCATATAACAGGTCCTATGTTCCCGGTCGAGGACTGGCTCTCCCCGATCGCTGATGGCTTTCAGTTCATCAATGGGAAATAAGGACCGGCCGGCCTCATCAAAGAAATAAGCCTCTTGCTTGCCCTCCAAGTAAAGTGCCGCTCCGCTGACGTCGAAAGAATCTACGATGTGCTTGGGAATGACATTCAGCAGTTCGAACACATTCTCGCTGAGCCACAACTGTTGGCTGAAGGAGTATAGTCTTTCGACTTCGCGTCGACGCTGGTCCGCATACAGCATTCCGCGGCGTGCGCGTTCCGAGAGTTGGCTTGCCACTACCGCCGTAACCAGGAAAGCAAAGAGCGCTATCCAGTTTTGTGGATCGGCAATGGTGAATCTGAATAATGGTGGCAGAAAGAAGTAGTTGTAAGCTACCGTGGCAAGGATTGCGGTGAAAATTGCGTAGCGCAGGCCCCATGCAGCGGAAATCAGCAAAACAATCAGCAAGAGGCTGAATCCAACCGTTGTCGGATTGACGTGCAGCCAGCGAAAGTAGACAAAGACGACAACGGACAAGATTGCGGTCGATGCGGCAAAGCGTACGATCACATTGTTGATTTTTCGTTTCACGCCGAGAGACTTCAGTTTATTCGATTTGTGACTGATGACTGAGGATAATACAGAGCATGCCGAAGACACCCGAGCAGTGGCTGGAACAAACAGCGCCACAGAAGAAGCGGACGGTTCTTAAGCTCTTTCTGGGGTACGCGCCTGGCGTAGGAAAGACTTTCAACATGCTCAGTGAAGGCATTCGCCGTTACAGCCGTGGCGAGGACGTCGTCATCGGCTTGGTGGAGACCCATGGCAGGGCTGGAATTGCCGAATTGGCCTCGAAATTGGAAACTGTGCCGCGGCGCAAGATTGAATACAAGGGCGCATCATTCGAAGAGATGGATCTGGACGCCATCCTCGCCCGCAAGCCGCAGGTTGTACTGGTGGATGAATTGGCCCACACCAATATCGAAGGCAGCAAGCACGGCAAGCGCTACCAGGACATAATGGATTTGCTGGATGCGCAAATCGACGTGCTATCCACGATGAACGTACAGCACATTGAAAGCTTGATGCCCACGGTCCTGAACATCACCGGGGTTCAGGTGCGGGAGACAGTGCCGGACTGGGTGATACAGAGGGTTAACGAGATCGTGCTCGCGGACCTAACCCCGGAAGCTCTGCAAACTCGAATGCGTCGCGGCGATATCTATCCGCTGGACCGTGCCGAAAGAGCACTTGGTCACTTTTTTCGCCCCGGCAATCTCATGGCGCTTCGAGAACTCGCGCTGCAGCAAGTCACGCGCGCGGTGGATCGCAGTCTAGAGTCATACCTGGAGAAGGAAGGTCTCAGCAAGAACCTGGCTCTCCGGGAACGGATTGCCGTCTGTGTCAGCTCCAGCCCCGCGGCGCAGTATCTCATCGCGCGAGCTGCTCGGATGGCGCAACGGGTTGAGGCAGAGCTGTACGTGTTGTATATCGATATCGGCACAGATGAAAATCCAGAAGACCAGCGCAGCCTTGCGCAGAACCTCCGTTTTGCCGAGAACCTTGGGGCCAAAATCTTTCGTGCCAAAGGAAGAAGCGTGGCGGAGGAAGTTGCCAAGGTTGTCCGGGAGAAACATATTACTCATGTCGTGTTCGGAAGATCAGCGCAAAGGGGTTGGAAGAGATACTTGTATCTTTCGGCGATACACAGGTTTTTACGGGACGCTCCGCCCGTCGATGTTCACATCGTCACACAGGAAATGAAGTGAGGTCCATGGCCAACTCCGAGATCAAGCGGAATATTCTCGTCGTGGACGATGAGGCGCAGATTACTCGCGTGCTCAAAACCAGCCTATCCAGCCAGGGGTACGCCATTCGAACTGCAGCAGATGGCGAAGAGGCGCTACAGGTGATTCAGAACTGGTCCCCAGACTTGATCATTACGGACCTTCGCATGCCAAACATGGACGGGCTGGACCTATGTCGCGAGGTTCGCAAACAATCGCGCGTGCCGATTATCGTCCTGTCCGTAAAAGGCGAGGAGACGATCAAAGTACAAGCGTTAGATGCCGGCGCGGATGATTACGTGACCAAGCCATTCAGCATGAATGAATTGACGGCGAGAATACGAGCCGCACTGCGCAGAGCAAACTTACCGGAGGAACCTCAAGCTTCCGCTATTGAAATGGGAGATTTTCGGATTGACGTCCCTGCTCGCACGGTTCTGGTCAGGGCTCGCGAAATCCACTTGACTCCGAAGGAATTTGATCTTTTGGTTTATCTCGCAAGGCACGCAGGAAAAGTGCTCACGCACCGGACGCTTCTTGCAGCGGTGTGGGGCCCGAACAGCATTGAGCAACCAGAATACCTGCGGGTATTCGTTGGTCAGCTACGAAAAAAACTAGAAGCCGACGACTCTCCAAAATACATCATTACCGAGCCATGGGTAGGCTATCGGTTTGAGCCGGGCGACTGAACGCGCGCCTTGCTCTACTCGAACCCCACAGCAAACAGGTTCCCTCCTGATTCACCAATCACTTCTAGAACTTTGCTCTCGAATCACACGATACCGCACAGCGCAGCATAAAGAAGTCATAAAGTGCTTAGAAATTCTTTATGAACTTTTTACTCGGCCTTTATACCGTCTCGTGTTCAATGAAATTCGGTTGATGACAAGTACTTAGCCGCCAGGGCAGAAAGGGCCATATTGATGTCAATCGAAGAAGTATCCGCAGAAAAGCGGGCAGAACTTTTCCATCACTACCACCAGGCGCTTGCGCCTGACTTCGCGTGCCATTCCGATCACGGTCCACAACCCGGGAACGATGTCCCCGCTGAGCAGCGCGGCAAGAATGACCGCTGCGGCACAGCTCTCTGCTTGAACTTGAATCCATCGACGGGGAACGACAGGATCACAGGCGCTATTTCGCCAAACCAGGTGAGGCCGAATGGGATTGCTAGCGTAGAGCTCGCACGGCAGCAGTAAATGATGATGCAAGCTGTTCAGGGTAATTTCGTCGCCAGCGCGGAGCGCATTGCGGTGCTCACAATGTGTGTCATGGCAGTAGTGTTCATGGTTTGGTTCTTGCTCCGACTTTTCCTGGACACAAAGACAATGATCGCGAAGCCTGCATTCGAATTAGAAACGACAGCTTTCCTCTGTGAACCTTCATCGCAAAATCACAAAAGCCAAGAGGTTCTTCGGAAAAGCGATGATCTCATATCAAGCAGCGTCGAAGTAAAGCGGGTTCACAGATACGGCAGCAGAACTGCAGGCGTATTGCTCAAGTGTCAAAGCATCCGGGTCACCGGGCAGAAAACCGCGCCGAGTATTCGCAAGTATCGGGGCTGGTTCTTAATCTTACCTCTATTGGCTTCGCTCCCAGTGTTGGGCGAGGTCAGCAATTTCGTCGCGTCTGAAAATCAGGAACCGACAATCAGGCGGTGGCCCGAGGAACGACCAGCACAGCCGTCAGATCCCCATTGGCAGTATGGAGGCTTCCTCGATTTCGGTTATTTGAAGGATTTCAACGATCCGGTCAATCACCTATTCCGAAGCCGCGGTACGACCTTCCATGTCAATGAGTGGGATGTAGACATGGGAGCGATCTACCTCAAGAAGGCGGTCTCCGAAAGCTCCCGCTGGGGCACCGAGTTGACGCTGCAGGCGGGCAAGGACGCGCAGGTATTTGGATTTTCCGCGACGGCACCGAACCTCCCTGGCTCCAACTGGCTCCGCCACTTGGGGCCCACAAATGCTTCATACCTCGCGCCTATTGGCAAAGGCCTAACTGTGCAAGGCGGAATCTTTAGTAGCCTTATCGGCTACGATTCGCTCTACGCGAAAGACAATTTCACCTACACGCGTCCATGGGGTGCCGACATGACACCGTATTTGATGCTGGGCGTGAATGCCAGCTATCCAGTGACCAACAAGTTTACAGTCACGGGATTCGTGATTAATGGATATTGGCATCTGGCAGATGCTAATTCGGTGCCGAGCATCGGCGGACAATTGGGCTACAAACCGACCGATCACTGGACGCTGAAGCAGACAGTTCTTGCGGGGCCTCATCAATCTGACACGTCACCTGAGTTCTGGCGTTTTCTCTCCGACGGCATCGCGGAATGGAAAGGGAAACGCGTCACGACAGCCTTTGAGTACATCGTCGGCACGGAAAAGGTTGCCACTATTGGAAATCCGCACGCCCTTTGGATGTCCTCTCAGTTGCCGGTGCATGGGGTTCTAGGCCGAGGCTTTAGCGTGACCGTTCGTCCCGAAATGTTTTGGGATCGCGATGGGCGCACGACCGGCTTTTCACAAACCGTAAAGGCCAACACGACGAGCTTGGAATATCGACTTCCGTATCGGCAATTGAATGCCATTGTGAGGCTGGAGCATCGCGTCGACAATTCGCGCGGTCCCGCCGGAGGGTTTTTCAATGATGGAAACGCTGGATCCGGAGTCGTAGGTCTTACTCCGACGCAAAACCTGCTGATGCTTGGTGTGATTTTGACGTTCGACTCCAGCATTCATCACCAGGGGCGAACCGAAAGTGGGCCGAAGCTTCTTGGCCATGACCGCTGACTTATTCTCGGAGATCGTTATGCAGGATGTCATTTGGATAGCAGTGACGATTGCTTTTTTCGTCCTTTCAATTGCTTACGTGTGCTTCTGTGAGCGCCTGAAGTGAGGAAACCATTATGAGTGTGGAAGCGATGATCATGCTCGCAGTTAGTGTGCTGACGACCGTGTATCTGGTTTACGCGCTATTGCGTCCAGAGAAGTTCTGATGGTCAAGCATGAATGGATATTTATCCTTGTGCTGGTCGCAGTCGTCGCCATCGGTCTCCGGTCTTCGGAAGGCGCCCGCAATCACAAGGATGGAGACACAAAGAATCGGGGTAGGCAGCCATGAGCGCTAACGGTTGGTTTCAAATTCTGCTGTTTTTTGGGCTCGTTCTTCTCGTGACCAAGCCTCTCGGGATGTTTATGACTCGCGTGTTTAGCCGCGAGCGGACGTTCATGGATCCGGTGCTGGCACCGATTGAGCGGCTCCTCTACCGCGTGGCCGGCGTCGATGAGGATCACGAGATGCGTTGGACGGAATACGCGATCTCCATGCTGCTGTTCAGCCTGGTCTCGATGATTGTCTTATATGCGATGGAGCGCCTGCAGGGTTACCTGCCCTTCAATCCGCAGAAACTTGGGGCGGTGAATCCCTCTGCACTGGCGTTCAACACGGCAGCTTCCTTCACCACCAACACGAACTGGCAGAACTATGGTGGCGAGACCACGATGAGCTATCTCACTCAGATGGCCGGCCTTGCATATCACAATTTCATGTCGGCCGCCGTGGGAATCGTGTTGGCCATCGCGTTCATCCGCGGAGTCGCCCGCCGCCACATGCAGACCATCGGAAATTTTTGGGTCGATCTCGTCCGCTGCAACTTATGGATTCTCTTGCCCGCCTGCATCATTGGGGCGCTCGTTCTTGTCTCTCAGGGCGTGGTCCAGAATTTAAAGCCGTATGACACTGTAAAACTGGTCGAACCGATGCAGGTCCAGAAAGTCGGACCCGATGGCAAACCGGTTGTCGATGCCCTGGGAAAGCCGGTGATGGACACGGTCACTGAGCAAACCATTGCACAAGGGCCGGTCGCTTCTCAAGAAATTATCAAAGAGCTCGGCACGAATGGTGGCGGCTTCTTCAATGCCAATAGTTCCCACCCCTTTGAGAACCCAACCCCTCTCTCAAACCTGATCGAATTGGTTTCAATCTTCGCCATCGGCAGTGGACTCACTTACACATTGGGGAGAATGACGGGCTCACAGCGGCATGGCTGGGCCGTATTTGCCGCGATGGCAATTCTATTCTTTGTGGGCGTAAGCGTGGCCTACTGGGCAGAAGCTCGTGGCAATCCGCTTCTAGCTGGGACCGATCAAAGCCTCAGCCCCTTACAACCAGGCGGGAACATGGAAGGCAAAGAGGTCCGCTTCGGGATCGCTAACACTGCGCTCTGGGCGACCGTGACCACAGATGCAAGCTGCGGCGCAATCAATGGCTGGCATGACTCGTTCACTCCGCTCGGCGGCCTGGTTCCGCTGGCGAACATCATGCTCAGCGAAGTTGTTTTCGGTGGTGTGGGCGCCGGCATGTACGGGATGCTCATCTACATCGTGCTCGCCGTGTTTATTGCCGGCCTGATGGTGGGCCGCACGCCCGAATACTTGGGTAAGAAGATTGAAGCCTATGACGTGAAGATGGCAATGCTTGTAGTACTCGTGTTCCCGCTGGTCATCCTGGGATTCTCCGCGATCTCGGCGGTAGCCGGCTTTGGCACATCCAGCATCTTGAATCCTGGTCCCCATGGACTAAGTGAAATCCTCTACTCATTCACGTCGCAGGCTGGCAACAACGGCTCGGCATTCGCTGGACTGACGACAAACACGCTTTGGTACAACACCGCGGGCGCCATCACGATGCTTGTCGGCAGGTTCCTCATGATCATTCCCGCACTTGCAATTGCGGGCAATCTTGCAGGAAAGAAATACGTTCCGCCATCTTTGGGCACCTTCCCGGTGACCACGCCTCTATTCACCGTCCTTCTGATCGGCGTGATCCTGATTGTGGGTGCACTGACTTTTTTCCCAGCGCTAAGCCTTGGTCCGATTCTTGAGCATTTGCTCATGGCGGCAGGCAAGACCTTTTAAAGGACTCTCAAATGGCAATAACAACTCAACGACCAGCTGTTCCGGAAGTGCGGGCGGTTCGCCTCGGGCATTCGCCCATGAAACCCAGGAAAAAGGCAATCTGGGAGTGGAAAATCGTCCGTCGTGCGATCGGGGATGCTTTTGTGAAGCTGAACCCGCGAAAGATGATGGGCAACCCTGTCATGTTCGTGGTGGAGATTGGCAGCGTGATCACAACGATTCTGCTGTTTAAGGGTGGGCCCGCTTTCAGGTTCAACCTGCAGATCACGTTGTGGCTGTGGTTCACGGTCGTGTTTGCGAATCTCGCGGAGGCGATGGCAGAAGGCCGAGGTAAAGCTCAGGCGGACACCCTCCGCAAGGCTCGTTCCGAAACGATAGCCAACCGCCTGCTTGGCAGTGATGGTCGAATCGAAAAAATCCCGAGTTCCAAGCTCCGAGTGGACGACCTCGTCTTCGTGTCCGCCAGCGAGTTCATTCCATCGGATGGAGAGATCGTCGAGGGCGTCGCTTCGGTCGATGAGTCAGCAATCACCGGCGAGTCTGCGCCTGTGATTCGTGAGGCTGGCGGTGATCGTTCGGCGGTTACCGGCGGTACCCGCGTCTTGTCCGATCGCATCAAGGTGAAGGTCACTTCCAATCCTGGCGAGACATTTCTGGATCGAATGATTGCATTGGTTGAAGGCGCCGAGCGGCAGAAAACACCGAATGAGATCGCTTTGAACATCCTGCTGGCGGGATTGACCATCATCTTTCTGCTCGCGGTCGTGACTCTGCAGCCCTTTGCCATCTACTCCGGCTCTCCACAAACTGTGTTCGTATTGGTGTCTCTGCTCGTTTGCCTGATTCCCACCACAATCGGCGGTTTACTGTCTGCAATCGGCATCGCCGGTATGGACCGTTTGGTCCAGCACAACGTACTGGCAATGTCAGGTAGGGCGGTGGAAGCGGCTGGCGACGTTAACACGCTTCTTCTGGACAAGACCGGAACGATCACGCTGGGAAACCGTCAGGCATCGCGCTTCATTCCGGCGCCTGGCGTCAGTGAACAAGAGTTGGCGGATGCCGCACAGCTCTCGTCGCTTGCCGATGAAACCCCGGAAGGGCGTTCTATTGTTGTTCTGGCGAAAGAAAAATACGGACTGCGGGGGAGAGAATTGGGCCAGCACGATGCGGAATTCGTCCCATTCAGTGCTCAAACCCGCATGTCAGGTGTTGACCTGAATGGTTTTGAAATCCGCAAGGGAGCAGCCGATGCAATCGCGAACTACGTAACTCAGAGTGGTGGCAGGATGCCGAATCAAGTGAGAGCCACTGTGGAAGAAATTGCGCGTTCGGGAGGGACGCCTCTTGTAGTCGCCGAAAGAAGCGGGGGGGCCCTCGGTGTGATCGAACTCAAGGACATCGTAAAAGGCGGTATGAAAGAGCGGTT
>QIAU01000069.1 GCA_003225055.1 Acidobacteriota bacterium | reverse complement strand
CTGGACGGAAGCTACAGCCTCACCCATGGACCGCACCGGCTGGGCCGATACAGCGCCCAAGGTGCGACCCTGGCAGACAACAAAACGCAGCGCGGACGGGCTGTGGAAAAGCCGCGAGGTGGAAAAGTCCAAAACCCGACTTTCCCACCTCGCTTGGAAATCCCGCAAAAGGCGCGGGATTCCCCACTTTCCCACAGCCCCGACTGCCGCTGGTCGTTTAACTCAAACCGGACATTTCACGTGCTAAGAAAACCGGACATTTTAACTTGCTAACGACAGAGGGTTTTCGCAGACGCAGAGGGTTTTCGCAGAGGGTGTCGCAGAGGGTTTTCGCAGAGCGGACATTTTAACTTGCTACGAACAGAGGGTTTTCGCAGAGGGCTTTCGCTGATTTTCGCGTGTGAAATTACTTGCGCTCCATGCCACGGTTGGCATGACCGCATACTGTTCACTCTCTCTCACGGTCGTCTGTGACGTACTTCACATCTCGGTGTCAGTTTTGGGGGCTCACGCGCGGCTCAGGTCCCGCTTCAACCGCGCCGCAGGCTGATATTCCCGTCCCCGGAGCGGATTTCCAGCAAGGGCCCGCCACCGTTTATCTTGCCGCGGATGGTGGATTCTGGCATGGAACCGTTGATGGTGAGGGGGAAATCAACGTCCACCCGCCCATCGCCGGTATGAGCGTCGAGCTCGGCGGCGAAATTGTCGGGAAGCCGCATCACGACATTTCCATCTCCCGTGCGCAAAACCCATCCGGAAGACATTTTTGATCCGGTTTCGGCGTCGGCATCGATGTTGCCGTCGCCGGTATGTACGTCCAACGCGGAAAATACCCCGTGCACGCGGATGTTGCCATCCCGAGTATTGGCGTTAAGTGGGCCTTCGCCTTCCCGTACTTCCAGTTCCCCATCGCCGGAATCGAGGCGCAAGTTGCCCTTGACACCTGAGACCCTAATGTTGCCGTCGCCGGAGTGAAGGTTGAGATCCGATTCGCGTGGTACCGCGAGCTCAACGTGCACCGATCGGCTGTGGAAACCGAATCCGAAGTGACCGCTTGGAATGTGCACATTGAGTTCAAGGTGGTTGCCGGATTGACGCTCGCTGACTCGAACATCATCAGGCCCGATCTTATAGCCGACGGTGATGACCAGCGCCTCAATGTCCTTGCGATCCGCAGAATTCACCCGAATATCGGCGTCATTGGTGTCCACCTGGATGTCAGATTTGCCGGTCAAGGCAAACGTTTTGCGCCATTCGTCGGCACTAGCGGAAGGCGGGAAAAGCGCTAGGAGAGTCACAACAAACAAGAGAGGACGTTTGAGCACACCCCACCTCCTGGCAGATTGACGTGTGAAGATACGCAATGGTGAGGAAGAAAGTTCGGGGAAGGGTTCGCAAATGAAATCCCCCAGAAATCCGGATTGCATTTTCTCGCAAGCCGTGAAGGTGCTTCGCCAAGCTGGCTGACAAGAGCAGGTCCCTCGACTCGGGCCAAAACCCTCGCTCGGGATGACAAGGTTTGTATTTAGGACGCCCCTGGCGCCGCCGTCCCGGGCGCCTGTCACGCGGGCGCCTCGCCCGCGCCTCCGGCCAGCAAGATGCCGGCGCCACCCAAAGAGTTTGGCTATGAGCTGTCGGAGCTTGCTACTTGCTCGACGGCTTGGCTGGTTTAGCCGGCTCCTCGCCGGGAGCTGACGGAATGGTTATGTCAATCGGGGTCACCGAACCAAGCGTAGACAAGGGCTTATCGAATTCGGCATCGTTGCCCACTACCAGAACCGCCATTTTATTTTTATGGAGATACTTGGCGGGGATGCGTGCTACTTCCTCATTGCTGACTTTTTCGATCCCGGCCCGATAGCGCTCCAGGAAATCCAGAGGATAGCCGTAAAACTCGTATGCCATTTTCTCCCGCAGGACTTTTTCGGGAGTATCGAAGTTGAAGATGAAAGAATTGAGGATGGAATCCTTGGCGCGGCCAACCTCGTCCTCCGTGAGGGGGTGCGGTTGTAATTCGTCAATCTGCGAATAGAGCGCCTGAATCGACTCTACCGTGCTTTGGCTCTTGGTACCCACGCCCAGCCGAGTGATGCCGGGATGGTCCCAGCCAGTTCCGACTCCTCCGCCCACGGCGTAAGCCAGTCCGAGCCGGGAGCGGATAACCGAGAACAGGCGCGAGGCAAAGCCTCCGCCGAAGGCTTCGTTAAAGGTCTGAATGCCGTAATAGTCCGGGTTCTTACGCGTGGTTCCGAGTTCGACCATGCGGATCGCGCTCTGGTTCACGTCTTCTTTCTTGACCAGATAGTACCCGGGCTTGGCCGGGCTAATAGGAATTTCTTCTGGCTTAAACTTAGGGCCTTTGGCCCACCCGGCGAAAGCCTGGCGCAGCTTGGCTTCCATGGCCGCGGAATCGAAATCGCCGCTCAGACCCAGAATAATATTGTTGGGATACACATGATCGTGGTGCCAGTTGATCAGATCCTGGCGGGTGATGGCCGCGACGGTGGCGTATTCCGGGACGCGAGCATAGGGACTCTTGGTGCCGTAGCCGAGCTTAGCTGATTCGCGCCCAATGATCTCATTGATGTCGTCGTTGCGCCGGGAAATGGCGTCGAACATGCCTTTTTGGGCGATTTCCAACTTGTCAGGACGGAACTCAGGATCGCGCAGCAAGTCGAGAAAGACTTGGAAAACCTCTTCGAAATCGGCCTTCAAACAGGACAGGCCGATGCTGGTGGAGTCCAGACTGCCGCCGGTTTCGACTTTCGCTGCATGCGCTTCCAGAAAATCATCGAGTTCGTCGCCGGTTTTGGTGTTGGTGCCACCGGTGCGCCAGACTTCGCCGTAAACATCCACCAAACCCGTTTTGGCGTCGGGTTCCTCGCGTGAACCTCCCCGAATACGGGCGAACCCGTCGACTAGCGGAAGCTCATGGTCTTCCTGAAGGAAGAGCACCATGCCATTGGGAAGCTCAATACGCTTGGGCTCAATCGGCTGGAAGTTGGGCAAAGGCGGAATCCGGATCTGCTGCCAATCCGCGGCTTGTCCAAAAGCGAAGATGCTTGCCAATACTAGGAAAATGGCGGCGGGAAGCCGGCCTTTCACGAAGGTGTTTTTCATTGCGTACCTCCCTCGGAGGCCGCCGCCGGTTTGTTCGTCTCGATGATTCCGACCGTGCGGTTGACGGGCACGAAGGTCTGGTTGGCTACCCGGCGGATATCCGCCTTGGTGACCTGGTCGATGCGATCGACCTCGTAGAAAAGTTCACGCCAATCGCCATACCGCGCCATTTCGATGCCCAGATGCAGCGCGAGCCCCTGGTTATCCGCCAAGCTGCGCAGCAGAGTGGCCTTGGCCCGGGTCTTCACCATCTTGAGTTCGTCGTCACTCACATCCTGAGTTTTGAGGCGCTCGATCTCCTGGTGAATGGAGTTGGCCACCTCCTCGGGCGTGTGGCCGGGGAGTGGAACCCCGTAGAAAGCGAACAGGTGCGGGTACTTGTTGCCGGGAAGCCCGCTGAACCCGCCCGCCGCCGCCGCAATCTTCTTATCGCGCACCAACGACCGGTAAAGGCGCGAAGTGCGGCCATTGGACATGACATCGGCGATGGCGTCGTAAACCGCATCGTCTTTACTCATGTAGTCGGGGCGATGATAGCCCTCAAGATAAACCGGCTGCGAGGGATCGCGAAGAACAACTTCGCGCACCGAGTTCTGCGGCGGCTCGGCGGTTGCCAAGTCGAGCGGTTTTGGCTTGCCGGGCAGGCGTCCGAAATATTTCTCAATAATCGGCATAGCCTCGGCCGCTTTAATGTCGCCAACCACCGTGAGCACCATGTTGGACGGTACATAGTATTCGCGGAAGAAATCTTCCGCGTCGGTGGCGGAAAAGGAATTGAGATCCGATATCCAGCCCACGGTTGGTCGATGATAAGGATGCGCGGCGAAAGCTTCTGAAGTGAATTGCTCGAGCAACCGGCCCAGCGGATTGCTGTCCACCCGCATCCGCCGCTCCTCGATCACTACGTTGCGCTCCTTGTAAAACTCGCGCATTACCGGATGCAGGAAGCGTTCCGATTCCAGATAAGCCCAGAGTTCGAAGCGGTTGGCGGGCATTGAATAGTGATAGCCGGTCTCGTCGTCGTCGGTGAACGCATTTAGGCCCTCGCCGCCGTTCTTCTCGATAATTTCGCCAAACTGATTGGGGATGACATATTGCTGCGCTTGCTGGATTGCATCCTGCCAGGCTTTTTCCAGGTTTTTCAACTTCGGTTCATCCATTCCCACCCGCTTGTGGCGCTCGGCATTGTATGCGGTGTAAGCCTTCTCCACTTTTTCGAGAGCGACTTTTTCGGCTGCGTAATTCCTGGTTCCGATCTTGTCGGTGCCCTTGAAGGCCATGTGCTCCATCATGTGCGCCAAGCCGGTTTCACCAAGAGGATCCTGGGCCGAGCCGGCATCTACATGCGTGTAGAAGGAAAACACCGGCGCTTCGGGGCGCTCCAGGATGATCACAGTCAGCCCATTGGCGAGTTTCTTGACGGTAATCCGCTTTTCGAAGGAGGCAACATCCTGGGTGGCGGCTAGCGTACATAAAATGAAGAGTACGAGGATGCACGGGATCTTGCGGACTTTCATCAAACCTCCAACTGCCGAGCGCGAAAACAAATTCCGAAATTACGCGGAGGGAAGGGAAGTTGTCAACGAGCAGTACCCGGGAGACCCGGGAGACCCGGTACTCAGTACCCGGCAAGTCTCCGTATCATCAAGGGGATTGAGCAGCGAGGAACCTGTTTTTGCAAGCCCACACCGGCTCACTCCCGCGTAATATCAACCGTGCGGCAAGACTGAGCATCCGAGGGGTGTGCTGGCAACCATGAACAATTCTCCCGTCGTCGAGGTTGAAGGCAAACACCTGAAACTGTCCAACCTGGACAAGGTCCTCTATCCGGCCGCCGGCTTCACCAAGGGACAGGTAATCGACTACTACGCCCGCGTCGCGCCTGTGCTGCTGCCCCATTTGAAGGACAAGCCGCTCACCATGAAGCGGTATCCGGGGGGCGTCGACCAGGAGTTTTTCTTCGAGAAGAATGCTCCCAAGCACCGGCCCGACTGGGTGAAGACAGCGCCGATCTGGAGCCACGGCAACAAGCGCAACGTGAATTACATTCTGGCCAATGACCTGGCCACGCTAATTTGGGTGGCAAACCTCGCGTCCATCGAGCTGCACCCGTCGCTGTCACTGGCCAAAGACATTGGCTGTCCGACCATGATCGTCTTCGATCTCGATCCCGGCCCACCTGCCGACATGGTGCAATGCGCACAGGTTGGTATATGGCTGCGGGAAATATTTGAGCATTTCGGCTTGAAGAGTTTTCCCAAGACTTCCGGATCAAAAGGCCTGCAGATTTACGTGCCGCTACACACGCCGACCCGCTACGAAAAAACCAAACCATTTGCCCACGCGCTGGCGCGATTGCTGGAAGATGAGCATCCGGACCTGGTGGTATCGGACATGAAGAAGGCGATCCGCACGGGCAAGGTCCTGGTTGACTGGAGCCAGAACGATGAGCACAAGACCACGGTATCGGTGTACGCGCTGCGGGCACGGGAGCGTCCCACGGTTTCGACTCCCTTGAAATGGGAGGAGGTCGAGCGGGTGCTGGCAAAGAAAGACCCCAAGCTGGTGGTGTTCGAAGCACCCCAGGTGCTCGAACGCGTCCAGAAAATGGGCGACCTGTTCGAGCCGGTGCTCAAGCTGGAGCAGAAGCTGCCCGAAGTCGGGGCGATGATCTCCGCCCGCGACATGAGCGACGAAGACAAGTCGGCCATTGTGGCGCAAGCCGAGGCGCGAGCCGTCCACATGAGCCGCAAAGCTGAACGTCGCCCACCGCCGCCGGTAGTCGCCGAAAAAGCGCCTGAGAACCGCAAGCGTCCGCCAAACAGTGCCGCACCGACTCGCGCGACAGTAAAGAAGAAGCGAAAGGTATAGTCGAGCTGCTGAAAGGCGGACTCACCGCCGAAAGCGCGTCGAGGTTCGAGAGGCAAGGCTTTCTCTGCGACCTCGGCGGTTAAATTTTCTGATATACATTGGCTCGCAGAACTAGACGCGGGAGCCACTATGGTGCAACTCTATGCCGGCACCTCGGGCTGGGCTTACCCCAGTTGGAAACCCGAGTTTTATCCCGACAAGCTGGCGCAATCCAAGTTCCTCACTTACTACTCTGGCAAGCTGAACACCGTCGAAGTGAACTTCACTTTCCGCCAGTTGGTGAAGGACACAACCGTCGAGAAGTGGCTGGCCGAAACTCCCGAGAACTTCAGGTTCGGCATCAAAGCCCACCAGGTGATCACGCATATCAAGCGTCTGAAGGGAACAGATGAATTTGTGAAGCGCTTCCTCGCGACCATCGAGCCGCTCGCCCGGTCGAAGAAGCTTGGGCCGATTCTGTTTCAACTTCCTCCCAACCTGAAATCCGACCCGACGCTGCTGAAGGATTTTCTTGCCATCTTGCCGCGAAGAGTGCCTATGGCGTTTGAGTTTCGCCATCCGTCGTGGTTCACGGACGCGACCTACGAGCTGCTGAAATCCAGCAATGTCGCGCTGTGCGTCGCCGAGACCGAGGAGCGCGTGACACCGGACGTAACCACCGCCGACTTCGGCTACTACCGCTATCGTAAGCCGGAGTATTCCCCCGACGAGCGCAGTGCAATGATGAACACAATCCGTGGACACTTACAGCAGGGCCGCGATGTGTTTGCCTATTTCAAGCACGAAGAGACGCCGCAGGGAGCGCTGTATGCGGTCGAAGTGCTGCGGGGGATCGAGAGCGGAACTTGACGTGAGGGTGGCGGCATAGCCCCAGGTCTATACTTCCTTGCATGGCCGTCCAGTCCCTCCACATTGTCGATGGCGACTCGACAGCAGGTAGTCTCCGGCGAGCAGGGTTTCTCAAGCAGGGAGACATTCTGTCGTGGCGAGACGCCCTCTGTTCCGGCCCTGTTCCCGGCCACAAGAGTCTTCGGCAATTGAGCCAGTTGCGCTCACGATTCTGGACCAAAGGAAAACGAACGAGAGAGTTCGATAAGAGAGATGCGAAACTCGCCCAGTACGCCGGTTATGACGAGATCGTTCTTTGGTTCAGCTCTGACTGTACCCTGTGCGAGCTGAGTCTGATCCAACTGCTTTCATGGTTTCACGAGCAGAAGACGCCTCCCGTGCGACTCTCGTGGGTTCAAAAACATGGAGGCGTTCTCACAGCTGAACAAATCGTTCGAGCCTATGCAGCCCGGAAAGTCTTCACGGCACGTCAAATTCGCGCTGCGGTGCGAGCGTGGCATCGATTTCGCTCACCTTCGCCAGCGCCTCTCAATCGCCTTCTAAACAGCGACTTGCCCGTTCTTCCCGGCATCCGCAACACCGTCCGTTGGATATTGCGGGAATACCCTGGAGCACGCGACGGACTCTCCCGGCTGGAGCGAACACTGTTGCGAGAAATCAGGTCTCGAGGAGAGATCTCGAGCGTCGTGGCAGCGGTGCTGGCTACCGAAACGGTTGGCGACTTGTTCCTGTTCGATTTAGTGGAACGTTGTGCTTCATCGAAACACCCTCTGGTTAGGGTTGCGGAAACATTCGGTCGTTTGAGCTACCGATCGCCGGTATCCCTTACAGATACGGGACGTCGTGTCCTTGCCGGAAAGGCGGATCACATTGCGCTTAACGGTGTTGATCGTTGGCTCGGGGGCGTGCATTTGTCAGGAAACCGAGTGCGTTGGCGGTGGGATGAGCGGCATCAAAAAATTATTTCTGGTCGCTGATTCCTGTCGAATATGGAATCGCAGTCTGGTTCCGGGCATCCAGCTGGTCACTGTTCCTAACGTCCGATAATGGGATACTCAATGGATGCTTTCCACCGTCGCCAACAAGCACGTCCTGCTGTCTTTTCTCGACTACTTGAAGGTCGAGAAGGGCCTGGCAGCGCTGACCGTTTCGGCCTACAGCACCGACATCGGCCAGTTTGCCGGCTTCTTGCAAAAACGCAAGCGCACCCTCAGGTCAGCGCGCCGCAATGACGTTCGCGATTTTCTACAGGAACTTTTCGCCAACCAGCTGGACGGGCGATCGGTAGGGCGCAAGCTCTCGGCACTGCGTCATTTTTATCGCTACCTGCTGCTCGATAGCCTGATCTCGCACGATCCCACGCTGAACATCGATTCTCCTAAACAATGGAAGGTGCTGCCGAAATCGCTGGCACGCGAAGAAATGGATGCCATGCTCGAGAAGCCGCAGCCACCTTTCAATCGCAAACTAGACGAGGCCATCGCCGCACGCGATCGCGCCATGCTCGAAGTGCTCTATGCCGGGGCGTTACGGGTTTCCGAGATCATCGGAGTGAAGATTGAAGACCTCAAGCTGGATCTTGGCTATGTACTGGTCCGTGGCAAGGGAGACAAGGAGCGCGTCGTACCCTTGGGAAAATCAGCCGTGGATGTCGTGACCGAGTACATGCGGCAGGCGCGGACGGCGCTGGCCGCAGGGAAGAGTTCCCCCCTGCTATTTCTTGGGCGAGGAGCTCGCAGGCTGACGCGCCAGCGCGTATGGCAGATGGTGCGGGCGGCTTCCGCAACTACCGGACGCCGTGCCAGCCCGCACATGCTGCGCCACAGCTGTGCCACCCACATGGTCGAGAATGGCGCCGATCTGCGCACCGTGCAGACGATTCTCGGACACGCCGACATCTCCACCACGCAGGTGTACACGCATCTGGCGCTGGACCGGCTCAAGAGTGTCTACCAGAAGCACCATCCAAGGGCCAAAGCGCGGTAGCAGATTGATGATGGTCGATTTTGGATTGTCGATTGAACGAAGTTTCAGAGGTTTCAAAGTTTCCAGGCTTCAAAGACAAGAGCTTAGTGAAACTTTGCCATCTACGCGACTCGGTTGCCAATTCTTGCGTAACTCCGGGCTGAAGGGCTGGGCTATTATCGTGCTGCCCCGTTGGGGCGGGCGATTGTTGATGGTTGGTTTTTCGACGCTTGGGTACCACAGGCACGCATGATGAGAGAAAAACCAATCCGAACGGTGGTCGACCAATCCGTTGATCAATTCCTCCGTGCGCTCGGGGAGCGCAATGCCTCCCTCCACACGATTAAGGCCTATGCCAACGATCTGGGCACGTTCGCCGACTACGTCGGAGACGCCGCCTTCAGCGCTATCGACCACGTGCGCATCCGCGGCTTTCTTTCCCGTCTCTACGAGCGCGGCCTGAGCAAGACCTCGGTTGCCCGCTCGCTGGCGGCCGTGCGGTCGTTCTATCGCTGGCTCGCGCGAGAAGGTCTGGTTGAGCAGAATCCGGCTGCTTTAGTTGCGACTCCCAAGCTTCCCCAAAATTTGCCTCGCGTGCCCACCATCGAGGAGATAAATTCGGTTCTCGACGGCAAAATGCCCGAGGTCGCCTCCTTTCCGGAACGTGACCACTTGATGCTGGAGTTGCTGTACGGCTGTGGCATCCGGAATTCTGAATTGATCGGTATCGATGTCGACGACGTGCGCGTGGCGAGTGAGGTGGTCCTGATTCGCGGCAAAGGTAAGAAAGAGCGCTACGTCCCGTTTGGCGATTCCGCAAAAGCGGCCATCGCGGCGTACCTGCCGGTCCGGCAGAAAATCCTTTCCGATACAAAGAAGAACACGCCGGCGTTCGTGATCAATCAACGTGGTGGCCGGCTCACCACGCGCAGCGTAGGAAGGATCGTCAAGAAGATCGCTGTCGCCAAAGGTTTGTCGCCCGACGTCCACCCGCACACTCTGCGACACGCTTTCGGTGCCCACATGCTGGAGGAAGGCGCCGACCTGCGCGCGATTCAGGAAATGCTCGGCCACGAGAGGCTGTCCACAACCCAGCGCTACACCCAGCTCTCCATGAAGCATGTTCTCGCCGTCTACGACCAGACACATCCACGTGCGAAATAAAGCCTCTCGGATCCAGGGGGTTAGTTAGGGCCCGTCAGTGGGCCGCGGCCGTCCGGAAATTCTTTGCAGGCGGTTGTCCACCCAACTGCTGCCACCTATCCACTAGTCGCTCACGCAGCAGGGTGGTCAGTTGGGCATAATCAGCTTCGGTTGGCTGGTCCTTTGGCGGTGGGTAGATGGGATCGCCGAAGCTCATTCGCAGTGGATTGAATTTTTGGGGGAAGAGTTTGCCCCGGGGCCAGACTTCGTAAAATCCCTCAATGGCAACGGGAACAATCGGCACCTGCAAGTGAATGGAAAGAATGGCGGCGCCTTTCTTGAAGACCTTGGGCTTGCCATCAATGCTGCGCTCGCCTTCTGGGAAGAGAACCAGCACGCGTCCGCGGCGCAGGCCGTAGGCTCCGGCGCGCATGGCGGGAATCAGGTTGGCGTCAGGATCCACCACGATCACGCGCAGCCAGCCCGCGAGCCGGCGCATGAAGCCGGAACCGAAGATTTCGCTGGTGCCGACCGAAAACAGGTCCCGAAATACTTCCCAGGGGAGCACACTTCCGACCACGAAGGGATCAAGGAAGCTCTGATGATTCGGGGAAACAATGAAGGGGCCGCTCGGAGGAAGCTTTTCCAGACCTGCTACGCGTAAGTCGAACTGATCACGCGCGAAGAGCTGAATGAGACGGAAGATCAGAAAGAGAGCCGCGGCCGAGATTGGCCGCGACTTAGCCAGTCGGAGAACCTCCGGATCCTTAGGCTCTTCGGAAAGGATCGCATTCCATCCCGCGAAACGAATAGCGGAAGGCGCTGGGCTCCCGCGGGCGGCACTTTCGCGGACTTCGTCCACCAATTCGCGAACCGTATAGATCTCCGAGACGCGGGACTCGTCAACATCGCCGCCCAGTTCCTTTTCGAGCGCCACCAGCAATTCGACGCGTTCGATGGAATCCAGACCAAGATCGAGTTCGAGATTGTCTTGCGGCCGAATCGTTTCCGGCGCGGTCTTGACTGAGGTATGGATGACCTTCAACGCGCGCTCGACCTCGGGCTGCTCGAGCCAGGCGAGGTCGTCCGCTGAGACTGCTGGTTCGGCAGGCATCTCGCTATCCGCCTGTGATTTTGACTGATTCGCTCGCACGCGCTTTTCGATTTCAAAGCGCTTGAGCTTGCGAGTGGTGGTGCGAGGCAAGTCTTCCTGCCAGATCTGGTAACTCAAGATGCGCTTTGTCGAAGGAAGCTGTTGCGAAAGCCCTTCGATGGCGAAGCGGATCACTTCCTTGGCATTCACGATCTTGCGTTGGCGCAAGACTTCGAAGTTGGGAACGATGACTCCGTGCAAACGTTCGGAAAATGGCTCGCCTGGCTGGCTGACCAGGCCGACCACACAGATTTCCTTAATGAAGGGCGATTTCTGGTAGTGCGCTTCGATCTCCTCCGGATAAACGTTTTTGCCCGAACTAAGGACGATGACTTCTTTCTTTCGACCGGTGAGGATCAGATTGCCGGCGTGATCGAAGTATCCGAGATCTCCGGTATGAAGCCAGCCGTCGCGGAGAACAGCGGCGGTGGCCTCCGGCCGGTTCCAGTAGCCCTTCATGACAATAGGCCCACGAATCGCGATTTCGCCGACAATCGGTCCATCGCTCCGAGATTGTGGGTCGACGATTTTCACCTCGACGCTAGGCAAAGGTTTGCCCACCGATCCGATCACGTTGTCGTTCGGGGGAGTGCACATGGCGCCGCCCGTGGTTTCAGTGAGACCGTAGGCTTGCAGTATGTCAATTCCGAGCGAGTAGAAGTCGCGGCCGATTTGCGGGTCCCAGCGCGAGCCGCCGGTGATCAGGTAGCGCATCTTCCTTCCCAACAGCCGGTGAATAGGACGAAAGAAGAGCTTTCCGGAATTCCATCCGAGCGCACGAAAAAGCCGTGTCAGCCGCAGCAGCAGGTCGACGCCGAATTGCGCCAGCTTGCCCTTCTGCGCAACTTCCTTCTGGATGCGCTCGTGGATGAGATAGAAGAATTGCGGCACGCAGGCAAACGCAGTGACATCGCGCACCGCGAGCGCGCGCAGCAGTTCGATGCTGTTCAGGCTTTCCAGGTAGACAACGCGTGCGCCCTTCACCAGAGGCAGGAGCAGGTTTGCCATCTGGGCGAGCGCATGAAACAACGGCAAGACTCCAAGCACGGCGTCGCCCGGGCCGAGTTCGAGCAATCCAAATACGGCATCGCATTCGCCCAACAGGTTGGCATGAGTGAGCATCACGCCTTTGGGATCAGCCGTGGTTCCGGAGGTGTAGAGAATGGCGGCGATTTCACCAGAGCCGGCCGAGACGGGGCGGAAGTTGCCGGGACCAGCAGCAAAGATCGCGTCCAGATTGGTAATCGGCTTCGCGGGCGAGGGCGCCCGCGCCACCAGGTCGGCGCCCACAGGGTCCGTACTTGGAGCGGTGAGTACGATGTCAACCGGCAATCCTGATACCGCCTGCTGAGCGATAGCCAGGTGCCTGGAATCGGTAAACAGCAGGGAACTGCCGCTGTCTTTGAGGAGCTTAGCTACCTGTTCGGCGTGAAAAGCAGTGTCGAGCGGAACCGCCGTGCAGCCCGCGGCGATCGCTCCAAGATAGGTTGCCGTCCAGCGCGGGTGGTTGTCGGCGAGGATCGCCAGCCGCGAACCAGGCTGCTGACCTTGTTCTCGAAGCCAGCCAGCGATGGATTCGGCCATGCGCCGCAGATCGGAGTAGGTGTAACTTTCGAGGCCGTCGCGGCGCTCGATTTCAAGCGCGACATTGCCCGGCCAGCGCCGCTCGCAGGCTACAAACTGCTCGTAGAAGGTGGGCATCTCCGTCGGAATCTTACCTGAAATCCACGGGGGCTTGGATTAATTCAGATTCTCGAAAATGCCGGCTGCGCCCATGCCGCCGCCCACACACATGGTGACCAGACCGTAACGTCGATTGCGGCGTTTGAGTTCGCGAATGAGGGTGGCCGTGAGCTTGGCGCCCGTTGTGCCCAGGGGATGACCAAGAGCAATCGCGCCCCCATTGGGATTGATCTTCCCGGGGTCGAGCCCGAGTTCCTTGATTACCGACAGCGACTGTGCCGCGAAGGCTTCGTTCAATTCGATTACCTCGATATCGGAGATCCTGAGGCCAGCCAGCTTCAGAGCTTTGGGAATGGCGAACACGGGAGCGATGCCCATCTCCTCGGGCTTGTATCCCGCGGTGGCGAAGGAGACATAGCGGGCCAGCGGTTTGATAGCGAGCTGCTTGGCCCGTTCGGCCGACATGACAACCGCGGCGGCGGCGCCATCGGACATCTGGGAAGAGTTGCCCGCCGTCGTGACTCCCTTCAGGTGAAACGCGGGCTTCAACGACAACAGCGCATCCAGGGACGTGTCCGCGCGCGGCCCCTCGTCCATTTTGAAGACGATCTCGTGGCGCTTTGGCTTGGAGCCGTTGGGCGTGGTGAAGCTGACAGCCACAGGTACTGTCTCTTCCGCAAATTTGCCGGCCTGAATGGCCGCGAGCGCTTTCTGGTGGCTGTCGAGGGCGAACTGATCACATTCTTCCCGGGTGATGAGGTAGCGTTTGGCCAGGCGCTCAGCCGTCAGTCCCATCGACAGATAAGCATCCGGGTAGTGGTCGATGAGCCAGGGGTTGGGCGAGATCTTGTGGCCGCCCATCGGGATCATGGACATCGACTCGGTTCCGCCAGCCAGGATGATCTCGGCGCCGCCGGCCATGATGCGCTCAGCGGCCAAAGCAATCGCCTGCAGGCCAGAGGAGCAGAACCGATTGATGGTCAGGGCCGAGACTTCAACCGGCAATCCTGCACGTAACGAGGCGATGCGGGCCACGTTCATGCCCTGTTCGGCCTCGGGCATGGCGCAACCGAGGATCACGTCTTCAATCTCTTTGACATCGACCTGGGGTACGCGCTCAAGAGCACCTCGGATAGCGACGGCGGCCAGTTCGTCGGGACGCGTGGCCCGGAGAGTGCCTTTGTAGGCTCGTCCCACGGGGGTGCGGACAGATGAGGCGATGACGACTTCTCTCATAGCGGTCCTCGGTTTCCTAGTTCGTGGTTCTCAGTTAAGCATACGATCACGCTATCTGCGAATTCCCAATTGAAGAAGAAATGGCATTTTCAACAGATGTGACATCCGAGTGCCACAAATCGCCGCGCCTGGAACCCAGGCACTCGTTGGCCGCAGTCATAATCTGGCCCGACATGGCTTTGCGTTGTTCACCGTTGAGTGTGAGCATAGCTTCACCCGGATACAGTTTTGCCGTCTGACTCGTGATTGGCACGACTATGACGCGGTTTAGCACACGATTGGCGGCATTATTGCTGACGATTATTGCGGGGCGGGTCTTCTTAATTTCTCCGCCGAGGGAAGGATCGAACGAGACTCACCAGACTTCACCTCTGCGGGGATCGATCGCCGATCAGTCCTTCTGTCCATTCCTCCGCTTCGCGCTCGCGTGCCTCGTCGTTTGCCATTGAGGTTGTATTTCTCGATCAGCCCTCCCGGACCGGAGAGGGTGAGCTCCTCAACCTTTTCGAGAATTACCGGTTGCAGGGGCTCGGGGACGATGAACCAAGTCGCATTTCCTCGTGGTTGCGGATTTCCGATGCCCGGGCCCTCATCTCCGTTCCAACGGATCCCGATGGTCTCGGAACCCTCCCAATCGATTCTCGCCACCGACCATCAGAGCCGCCCCACCCGGTGTTGTGACTTACGCCCCATAGCTAAAGCTAGGGGCTTCAAGGGCCACGCCAGCTAGCGCCGGCGTTTCGGTCCTTAGGCGCAGTCCGCGCCTTAAAATCTCCAATGCCGAGGCGTGGTCGCGGATGGTCTTGAAACCGCAAGCCGAACAATGGTGCTTCCTGTCCCACAACGTCTTGGGCACAGCTCGACCACACGGGCATTGTTGCGATGTGCCACGGGCATTCACTTTCACCAGCCATCGACCAGCGCTTTCAGCCTTGTACGATAGCTTTCGGATGAAGCCTGACCACGCGGCATCGTGTACGGACTTGGCAAGCGTACCCCCCGCCAAGCCTTGGATGTTCAAATCCTCCACGGCGATGATACCGTAGTTATTCACCAGTTCACGAGACAGCTTGTGTTGGAAATCGCTACGTTGGTGGAACACATGGCGATGCAGTTTGGCAACTCGGCGGCAGGCACGTTTCCAGCCGCTCGACCGCTTCGTGCATCGGGAAACGTGGCGCTGCTTGCGCCGAAGTTCTTTCTGGGCTGCGCGGAACCATCGCGGATTGTCTACGATTTCGGCATCGCTGGTTACCGCAAAGGATTCCAAGCCAACGTCGATGCCAATGGCATCGTTGTTCTCCGGCAAAGGTTCGCTATCCAGGATCGAGGAAAAGCAGGCGTACCACTTGCCGTTTTCATTCTTGAGAGTGAGCG
>QIAU01000068.1 GCA_003225055.1 Acidobacteriota bacterium | reverse complement strand
AAACTGGAGACAGCGACATGACAAAGACGATGAGCATACGAATGGATCGTGAGAATTTCGAATTCTTAAACGAGCTCACTAAGGAACAGAGGAGTGATCTTTCCAAGGCCGTACGGGACATGGTCACTCGGGGCCGAGTCTTATTGGGGGTGGAGAGGTACAAAAAAGGTGAAGCGTCGCTTGGCAGAGCGGCCGAGCTTGCCGGCGTCCCTGTTGGACAGATGATGACGCTTCTGACGGAGTTCGGAGTGGAAAGCAGGATCGAAGATGACGATTACCTCCAAGGACTCGCAGTGATCCGCAAAGCGTGGTGATGATTTCCAGAAATCCGATTATATGGAATTAGTGTGCCAGCTAAAGGACCTGTCAGGATACGATGGCGAGTACTCGACTGACGGCCGATTGACCTGCTTGATCATTCCATATATGAGTGGCTGGCTACGCGTTGGCTGGCAAAAGAAGCATTAGGCCGAATTCCTCCGTGCCACAAGTGTGAGCTTGGATAAAATGCTCCACACTTCCGCTACGCCCCGAGCTATGAGCTGCGCTCCCGGGTGATCTCCGAATTGTGCCCGGCCAAGGCTGCTCTTTGGGGTTGGGGCGAAGTAAACTTTGCAAATTAGTGGTCCAAAAGGGTGTTTTTACCACACTTCCTGACTGAGTACCCGCAGTTTACCAGGAGTCCGTAGATCATATTTACCTTTAGTGATCGTTTCTATCTGATTGAAAAGATGGTGGCCAGGGACGGAGTTGAACCTCCGACGCCAGCCTTTTCAGGGCTGGCTTATGCTGTAGTTTGAAGGACTTAAGTGAATTCAGGTGGCCGCTAAGTACTTGAGAAGCCGTGAGGGACACGAGTATCGTGGGTGGAAATCGTGGGTTCAAAAGAAGCTACGAAACAATGTCATTTAAGATCCATGCATATGTTGTGTAGGAGCAGATCTTCTTTATTGATTTATTGATTTGGATTCGGTGGTTCGCGGAACATTTTTCAACTGCACGAATGAGCCAAGGGGCCCCGAGACATGTTTGCGTTGCCGGGCAGTAGCAGGCTGCACAGCAGGTTGAGGTACATGGCGCCGCGAGAGTTTGGAGCGACGAACTGGCTGAGGCAAAAGTCATGAGTTCGGGAGACTTGGTGTCGTATGATCCCGCGCGGAACTACGGGCAGGTCAATTTCATAGTCAATCTACACTTCGCCGCCCACGCAGATGAGCCATTACCGCAGTGCTTAAAGCTACTCGGTCGCCCGGGTCCTTCGCGGGCTACCGCCTTAGCCTATAGACTCGGACATAGTCGAAATCCATGAAAAAGCCCGCGACATTTTCGGCGGAGATGCCGATTTGGGCAGCGGGGCCAAGATTGTGTTGCCAAGTTCCACCGCGCGTCCAGTGTTCGTCGTCAGTGCTGGTATACGCGGTATAGAGCTCAGTCCCATCTTTCCCGGTGCGCTTCACAATGCGCAGCCAAGTGGTTTCGGCTGCGGGTCCGACGATCATGTTGCCATAGATCGGATAGTTCGGCGGGACGGGACCCATCTGCTTGCCAAATTCGGTCTGGCGCGTGTCGAAATCGGGAAAAACATCCATCTTGATACTGTTCTGATCATCTCCATAAATAAACAGCGTGCCTTGCGCGAAGTTATAGCAACACGAATTATCGAACGGAACCCCGGTGGTGAGCTTCGTTTCGACCATGTAATCGCCCCTGGGAGCGGGTTCACCGAGAATGGCAACGTGCTGCGGGTCGCCGTTCTCGTCAGGGCCCATCGTCTCTACCTCGTAGGAGCTTCCAGTAAGCGTGTAGGCATTATTAGCGTTTGGATGGATGAAATGCCACTGCGGCGAAAGACTCGTTGAATTGAATTCATCAGACAATGCGGCGATTTCCTGCCCTGGTTCGTCGTCAGGTGCGATCAGCGGTTGGTAAAGGTTCGTCCGCCAGGGTTGAGCAACGGGACCGGGTTGTGGAATGTTAGAGGCCCAATAGCCACCCCGAACTTCCGGCCAATCGTCCACCCAGTCTATAGGGTCGATCAGCGCAGGTCGCCGGGTGAAGCCTGGATATCCAGCAAAATAAGGACTTTGGCGGTTGACCGCGTGGTAGAGCATATAGTCCTGGCCAGATTCATCTTCGAACACGACATTACCGCCGGGGCCAACCCACTCATTTCCGTTGGACGCGATGGAGAAAGAACCGCCGGGCGCAAACGTGTTGAGCGGGATTCCATTCTTATCGAAGAACGGACCGGTGGGACTGAGAGAGCGGCCAACTAAGACGCTATATCCAGTGAGGGGACCGTTGCAGCAGTTCGTGCTGGAAACAAAGAGATAGTAGTAGCCATCGTGTTTCCAGAAATTGGCGCCTTCGAACCGGTTGTCGATAGCGATCTGCTGCTCAGAAGATGGATCAGATGTGAGGCCGTCGGCTGAAAGCTTGCGGATACTGACGCCGCCGTTGTAGCTCCCATAGGAGAGGTAGCGTTGGCCAGAGGCGTCCTGCACTTCGTCGGGATCGATGACTGCGCGGAGAAATGAGTTGTTATATGGATTCGACTCTGGAGCTACGACAGGTTTGCCGCTATCTGTCCAGGGTCCTGCGGGACTTTTGCTGGTTGCCACGCCGATCGCAGAACCGCCCTGCGCGGTGGTGGGAGCAACGTAATACAAATAGTATTGATTGTTGAAATGCTTGACGGCTGGTGCCCAAAGATTTGTGGTGACGTTCCCCATCCACGCTGGAAGAGATTGCAACACATCACCGATATAGATCCAGTGAATGAGATCAACAGAGCTGTAGGATGAAATGAGGTGATTCTTGAGATTTCCGTTCGCGTCCTTATCCCTGCTATTGAGTGGATCTCCAGTGCAGTAGAGGTACCAGACGATAAAGCGGTCATGGTTTTGGTTGATGATCGCAGGATCTGGGCAGCTCAACGCCGGCCCGGTTTTGGGATCAAAAAGGGAGAGCGGATTTGTGTAGGTGGTGGAAGGCCGAACCAGGAGCGCTCGTTGTGCTTGGACAGGGCTTTGCGCGCGGGCTGGCAAAGAGCAGACGGCGAACGCAGCCGCACCAAGGACTGCAAATATTCTCTCGGTTGAACGCATAAATGCTCCTTTCCTGCCTGGCTCGAAGACTGAAAAGAAGTGGTTTCATACCTGTCGAGCCTCTGTCTATGTCCAGAAGGTTCAGCACTCGGGCGATTGCAAAGCGAATCCAAATTCTGCGTGGCAGCACTCCACACGCGAGCGCCGAATAAAAAAGCTCTGGAATATGAATACGACGATCCGTGTCCCGAGTTGCTGACGGGCCTCGTCGCATAGAATTTCGCATCGTGGTGCGCCGCGCCACTTCAATATTCATTAATGGAAATACACATCGTCCCAGTTCTATTGCTGGTCTCTCCTCATTAGCACGGATCCGAAAGGCTCAGTGGTTTCTGGGATTTATACTCCGGCAGCACGTCGGTGTGTTGCCGCAGCAGCGAGTATTTCGCCAACGCCTCCTCACTCTCCTTTTGTTCTCCCAGTTCACGGAGGACGAGGCCCATAACGTAGTAATAGTCGGGCACTTGGGAATTAATATCAATCGCGCGCCTCGCGGCATCCGCCTTTTGCAAATCCTCTTGAGTTCGACATGCCTTTTGAATTCGAAATAAAGTTCGGTTCCCAGACTGATGGAAGCGATCACCGGCCCATTCCGGCTCTGCATTCCGCATGCAGGCCTACGCTGTCATTTCCGTTTCGGTAAGGATTACAGAGTACGGCGTTGTAACCCAACTTCGGCAAACCCAGATTGGCGTAAGCCACTGCGGGAGTGGCCTCTTCCAGAGGAGCCCTCAAGGAGAGCAATTCCGGAATCCAAGTGAGCTGATTGTACTCGCGCCGCGAATATGTGTGGTTGGTTCCCGGATCGCCGTAGTAGGCTTCGTCGCGAGGCGCAGCATATTTGAATGAAGATCTGCGTCGCTCCCAGGCGCACTTCGTCCATAAGATGTCGAATAAGATCCTCGCTTCCTCAGGTGAGAGGAAATTCTTGTCGCAATAGATTTCGGCCCCGGGATCGAAATCGCCTCCATATTCGTTCTACCCGAAAAGGGCGGGCTGTACAGCACTCTCAACCCTACGCCGACTAGACGATAGCGTTGAAGTGGACCTATGGCTACTCATTCGCGCAGCTTCAGACTAGCAAGGTGGTTTTTTCATTGGGCTTATATCGATGGTTTCCCTTAGTCCCCGCGGCAGCTCAGCCATCGAATTAGACTTGCCTAATAACCGTTGGCAGCGGCAGAACATTGACCATCTCCCGGACAGCTTTCGTTGGCCGGTTTTGAGGTGATAGCCATTGACCGCTTTCAAGGGTCTTCCGCATTTTTGGTGAAGGTGGTCCATTTCTACACCGCTGCAATCGGTTTTCGACTCCCATAGCCCTACCATATCCATCCGCAATCACAGCGCACGGAATCACACAACCGGAGCTTGCGCAAAAGTGCTTTACAAACAGCGCATGACCTCATCCACATGTTTTTCTCCTGCGAGTTAGATTCGCTGGTACAGTCGCCGCGTACCCATCTGTCCTTCCCTCTTTAGTAGTCTTTACGCCGCCTCTCCCATCGGCTGGCGGCCCTAAACCTCGCCCGTTTAGCAAGGGAATCCCGGGGGCTGGAAAAATGCAGGCATACAGTAACTACCTTAAGAGAGCCAAAGCTTCGCGCCTTGATATATCTATTCTGGTGAGCAAAGCGAACGGACTCTGCCTACGTCGTTTGACCAACTCACAGTCCCTGACCAAGAATCTGAGAACCTGAGAACCTGAGAATTTCCGCTAGAGCTGGCATCTCGCAAGTAGTTGAATTCAAATCGATTCACTCTCGCTAAGAGACGCGCAGGGTCGATTGTGAAACACAGGAATTTGTGGCCAGTAATGGCAGTTTATGGCTGTTCTGGCCACCGCACGCGATTCAAAGAGTCCCGGGTTACCAGCCTCATGCGATAGTTGATTTCAGAGACATCGCGGCTGGACACACCCCATCTTTACTGTATTTCGCCACAGCCTCTCGAATAGCGGATGCCAGTTCCGCATTTGTTGTTCGAGCACTCCTATTCAATTTCAGTCCGCTTGCTGCAATTCGGCTCCCACTCTCATCAACGTAAGAGAGCTGGGGAACTGACGTTTTCGGTTTCCGCTCTCGCTACGTCAAAATACTCCCTCGTCTTGCAACGCTCTCCGCAGAGCAACGACCTCTGGATCGTTAATCACCAGCACCGCGATCGTTACCCGTCCAATCTGTGTTCGGGCCTTCAACTCAGGACCTCCCCAGACGAAGTGGTCCGCCCAGCTGTCGCGTCGGGGGCAGTCATCGAGAAGTTATCCCCGAACGAGACTGGAAAGATATCAATCGGCAACACATCCGAGTGACGCAGGGAGGCCGTGGTATTGAGCAAATGCAGACGGACTATGCGCTGGGGCTGCACTTGTTAGTGACACTCTCTGCATTGTTCCTGCTGATCGCCTGCGCGAATATCGCTAACTTGCTGCTGGCGCGCGGGTCCGCCAACATCCCAGATAAGCTTGGTGGGCTCTATCAGCGGCTTGAGGACGCGCTGCCGCAAATACCCGGCGTCCTGAGCGCCAGTCGGTCATGGTACAGCCCGTTGGGCGGCAACAACGCGAACGAACGCGTATACATTCAGGGAAAACCACCCGACTATCGTTGGACGGCGCCCTCCTGGGATCGGGTTGGTCCGCACTATTTCGAGACGATCGGCACGCGCTTGCTGCGAGGACGCGTCATCGATGAGCATGACACGCCCGCTGCCCGACACGTTGCTGTCATTAATGAAACATTCGCGCGCAGGTTCTTTCCGACCGAGGATCCTATCGGTCAGCACTTCGGGATGGAGGATATCAGTCACAGTGGCGACTACGACATCGTCGCCATTGTGGGGGATGCGAAATACCAGGACCCGCGTGGCCCTGCCTATGCCACGTTCTTTCTGCCGTTACTCCAAACGTCACCCGGAGAGCCCGTTCGTGGATGGGTCGGTGCTATCGAGCTGCGTGTTGCGGGCAAACCGGAGAATATCGAGTCGTCTGTCCACAGAACACTTGCGGATGTCGATCCGAATCTTACCGTCCTCAACATAGTGACCTTTGGCGAGCAGGTGGCGCGTAATTTTAATCAGGAACGACTAATCGCGCGACTCGCGGAGCTGTTCGGCGTCTTGGCACTCATCCTAGCGTGCGTCGGGTTGTACGGCGTAACTGCTTATGCCCGTCGCGCGGCGGATCAACGAGATTGGCACCCGAATGGCACTCGGTGCCGACCGCAGGAATGTCCTCGGCCTAGTGCTGCGCAGTGCGCTACTACAGCTCGGCATTGGCCTGGCAATCGACATACCGGTCGCGCTCGTGGGAGGGCGCATTCTTGCGGGCGAGCTTTACGGTGTCAAGAACTACGATGCGATGATCCTGGGCTTGGCTGCGACGATTCTCGTTGCTTCCGCTCTTAATAGCAGCATCAGTTCCGGCACGTCGAGCAGCCAGCGTGGATCCGTTGGTCGCCTTGCGCTACGAGTAATTCACACTGTCATGACACGAGTCCTGTTCACGACTCCGAAGAGATTCTGAGAGACGCTGCGCCCTGATCGCCACTTGTTAAATCGTCGGAAAACCTGGAATGATCTCATCCTCAGCCCAGCGTGATTAGGACTCATAAGTCGGCATCCGCGAACTCATCTCAGAGGGTGACGATCGGCTGACAGACAGTCGATGCACCCCCACGGGCGTACTTGAGTATCAATCTCCACGCCAAAACTCGACTGGGGTGCTGCCGGTGAATTTGTTTGGCCATTGGACCCTATTTGCGACGATGGGCGTAAGCATCCTTGAGGTATTTCGTCATGACGTCGGCGTACTCCGGGAACGCGATTTCCGGGTCCTCAATATCGGGATGCCACGCTTTTTCCCATTCGAATGAATAATATCCCTTGTAGCCGATATCAACGAGCAGTTGGACCTGCTGCTTTACAGGGACCTCTCCCCGGCCGGTCAAGACATAATGATCCTGATCACCCTTGCCAACCGAATCCTTGATATGCGTGTGACGGACGTACCTCCCGAGCCGCGCTATCGTAAAGGCAGGATCCTCACCGCCATTCACGTAAGTGTTGTGCGCGTCCCAGAGCAGCGCTACGTGTGGTGAGTTGGCCTGTTCAAAGATCTCCAGCAGCATGGGCGAATGGGTAAAGTCGCCGTGACTTTCCATGAGAACCGTTACATTCTTGGGCCCGGAATAGTCGCCCAGCTGACGCAAGGATTTAGCGACGCGTGCAATGGCTTCATCGGGCGTTCCAGCGATTAGGTTTCCAAAAACGCGTACGTACGACGCGCCCAGTTCAGAAGCCAAGTCAATAAACCGCCGAGCGTCGGCCAGTTGCGCCTCGTGCTCCTTCGGATCGGGGTCGTCCATAGACGCTGAGCTATCGACGGAGGAGATATGCAAGCTGTGGGCCGCGATGTCCTTCTTCGATTGCTCGATACGACCAGGGCCGAACTCGGGGCAGGTCGGCAAGTCCATATTGCCCTGCAAGCCTCTCAGTTCCAGGCCGATGAAACCATGCTGCTGGGCAAAATCGAGGATTTTGTCCCAGTTCCACGCGGGACAGCCCAGCGTCGAGAACCCAATCGGAAACTTGTTTGCGGCGGCAGGGGCATCACCCGACGTCGCCATGACGAAAGACCCAGCTTTGCCTGCGGTCGCAACCGCACCCATGCCGACGAGAAACTTACGACGTGAAAAATGAGACGGCATGTAACCCCCCTCTGGCTAAGGCGCAGTCACTTCCTTACCGTTTTCTGAATTGGATTTGGCTGGCAGGTCTGCGAGTGGCGTCATCATCAAGTTTCAAATCCCCGTTTACATTACTATCTCCATCGTCGTTCAGTCCAAAAGTATTTCGTCGCTGCGATAGATAGAATCCAAGAATCGCGGCGCCGCGCATATTGGGTCGTCAACACCCTGAAAGGAAAGTACACCAGCCGAGGGTGGACGGAGTGGACGCAGGCTTTTCGGTACGGATCGGCCATTCTTCAGTTTGACGCGACAGGAGAACAGGAGTCTCTCCATCTAGGGCGGCCAGCCACTGCGCGAAAAATGTCGCCCCCAGGTCAGCCATTTCGGGGTCCATTTTCAGCGGGCCGCACTCGTCATTTGTGGATACGATCCGCTCTCTGCGCTCTTTAGCCGTCGCCCACCAGTTAGAACATGTGCCGAGATGTGCTGATGGACGAGAGTGACTGTCATGTCAGGTACCTCTCCTCGAACGTCTTCCAACGCGGTCGCAACTGCAACCTATTCCGTGTACTAGGGCGAAGGCCGCGATGTCTACGATGTTCGCGGCCGTGGGGCGCACGAAGCGATTTTCCCGTTGTTCCAACTCGCAGCGGGACACTCACCTTTCAGCACGTGGACCCACGGCTTAGCGTGGGCCATGTGCGGATTCAGTGAACAGCTTGAGTTTCTACGCACGGCGAATGACAAGAGCATCACTCGCATGCTCTTAAAGGGCGGCGCAGGCGACTTGCGACTTCTATGTGGTCATGCCAGCGTTGCAGACGGAGTTCCCTACTGGGATACAGCGCCTCACCTCCATCATCGCGGCGACTGGCAAGTCAAACCCCCGGATCCATTTAATGATTTCGAACCAGTGAACAGTTCCGTAGTCGTGATCGCCGCGCAAGGTCTTTTGCGATTGGGACGTTATATGAAGCCGCTATCGCCAGGCGCGTTTAAGCATACTCGACACGATTCTCGATGAGCCGTATATGAGCACGACCACCCACATCCAAGGTCTGGTATTGCATTCAGTGTGTCACCAGCACAACGGATGGGATTATGTTCCCCCGAACCGTAAGACTCCCTGCGGCGAAGCAAGTATGTGAGGCGATTAACAAGCGCGCGAGGCCGCGCTTTTACTTGCAACACATCGTCTCAAAACGACCGTATCTGACATTTTGGGAGGCGGCGGATCGCAAACACGAGCACAATGAAGAAGGATCGCCGTAGTCACCGGCGGCACTAGGGGAATTGGTTTTGGTATCGCGCAAGCTCTGGCGCGCTGGCTGCGACCTCGTCCTCTGCGGAATGCGCGCCGCTGACGACGTCGAAGAAGCGGTGGCCCAACTCCTGGCAACGCTGCACTCTGCCTCAGTGTGAGCCAACCGAGTCAGGTGATGCCTGGCACCGCCATCCGCGGCCCTTTCGGGGAAAACGGCGTTTATCACTCCATCGCCGGTGAACATCAACAGCACGCGCGCACCTTTTGGGCCTAGCTTCAGAGGCAACGGCTTGTAACTTGACATCGGCAACTCGAGCTACCACCCATTAGAAACGAGGTTGCGGCATTCGTATGGACGAGTGTCGTTTTTTGTTGAGCTAACCTACAGCAAGGCAATGGACGAGGTTCCGGGTTCGGGGACCAGTTTATCCCTTGGCTCGGTTGCGATTCTCAGCGCAACCAGCTTCCGTTCCCCGATTTCCTTTGGAGGTTGCCGCGATATTCGATGCTTTCGTAATGCAGGGTTATATCGCCCTGACCGTAGCCCGCTTTGGTTGAATGATGTACTGATCATGGGAGTAGTGTGTAAAGTTATTTGGAACGGAGGAAAATGAATTCTGCGGGATTTCAAGAACATTCCTGACGTTATTTATCGTGAGCGTCCGGGGGATAGATTGGAAGTCGGAAGAGGGCGAGTCCTATGCGTCTACATTCCGATTTGCCTTCTTCTGGTAGTCGGTGTTGTCCAGGGGCAAGCTGATTCCGATTCTCCAGGTCAGGAATGGCGGTTTTATGCACAAGATCCAGGAGGTAAGCGGTTTTCCCCGCTCAAGCAGATTGATCGGGCCAACGTGACACAATTGCAGAGAGCCTGGACCTATGAACTACCTTCGACTCCCAGTAATGACATCGTCGCTTTCGAGAGTACTCCCTTAATGGTGGATGATGCCCTTTACTTCGCGACCCAATCCGGCCAAGCCATCTCCCTCGATGCCGAGACTGGGAAGCAGCTTTGGGCGTTCGATCCTTTCAGCGGGACTGCGGGGGAACGTCGCCCCGTGGTTAATCGGGGCGTCGCTTACTGGGAGGGAAAATCGCAGGTTAAGTGTGGTGACCAGGAAATAATTGCGGACAGGCGGATCTTTTATGTAACTCCGGATGCCCGCCTTTTCGCTCTGGATCCTGCGACTGGCAAGCCGTGCAAGGGTTTCGGCAAATCAGGCGCGATTGATCTTCGTGAGGGAGTGGCTTCCGAATGGCCGGAACTGGAATATGGCGATACCTCGCCGCCGGCCATTTACAAGGATCTGGTCATTACTGGATCTGCTGTGCAGGAATTCCCGTCGAAAGGACCTAGCGGGGCGGTGAGGGCTTTCAACGTTCAGACGGGGAAGCTGGTGTGGAGATTTGACACGGTGCCCAAGCCCGGTGAATTCGGGCATGACACTTGGGAAGGTGATGGGTGGAAAGACCGCTCGGGCACGAACGCGTGGGGTCCCATCAGTGTTGACGTTGAGAACGGCATGGTCTTTCTGCCGGTGGGTTCACCCTCGTACGACTTCTACGGCGCTGACCGAAAGGGTGAAGGTCTTTTCGGCAATTCTCTAGTAGCACTCAAAGCAGATACTGGTAAGCTCGTCTGGCATTATCAGATTGTGCATCACGATATTTGGGATTACGACTTACCTGCCCAGCCTGTGCTGATGACGGTGCGCCGCACCGGCACTGAAATTCCTGCTGTCGCTGAAGTGACAAAGACGGGGTTTGTGTTTGTGTTTGATCGTCTGACCGGCAAGCCCTTGTTCCCGATTGAAGAGCGCCCTGTGCCGCGAAGTCAAGTTCCGGGAGAGGCAACTTGGCCTACACAACCCTTTCCGCTCAAGCCCCCAGCTTTGGCCAGGATCTCCGTCACGCGGGACGAGATCACTACCGTCACACCTGAATCCCGCAAATACTGCTTGCAGACCTTTGGCTCCATCCTACCGGGACGGATTTTCGATCCCTGGAGCTTGACTCTGCAACTGGAAATTCCGGGGACATTAGGAGGGGCCAACTGGTCCGGAGCGTCCTTCGATCCCTCCTCTGGCTATCTTTTCGTCAATACAAGTGACCTAGGAGTGGTTGGGGAAATGGAAGAGCAACCGGCAAGCTCTCCCGAGGCTTATTTATGGAGTAGCAAGTGGGGCACATACGCTCGGTTCTGGGATGACCAGCACTACCCCTGCCAGCAGCCGCCCTGGGGAGCTTTGAACGCGGTGAATTTGAATACCGGCGAGATTGCCTGGCAAGTGCCGCTAGGCGTGGTAGACGCGCTAGAAGCGAAAGGGATTCCCAAGACTGGCATCTACAATCTTGGGGGGTCAATCGTGACCGCCGGGGGGCTGGTCTTCATCGGCGCCACTGCCGATCATCGCTTTCGGGCATTCGATGCGCAAACGGGGAAAGAGCTTTGGGTCACGAAACTTGAATTCAACGGGCACGCGACGCCGCTGACCTACCTGGGGGAAAAAACGAAAAAACAATTTGTGGTGGTCGCCGTCGGAGCCGGCGGGAATATCGGAGACGATACTTCTGGCCCGACTGCCCTGGCAGCGTATTCTCTTTTCCCCAAAGGCGAGTCCAGTCCCGCCCAGGTAAAGTTGCAAGCACAACTGGAGAAAATCCCAGCCGGGCCCGCGCGCGAGCCCCCGGAAATCAACCCCTCCCTCCCTGCTCCGCCACAACCGGTCCCACTGAGCCATCGCCGTCATGTGGCGGCTGGAATGACATGCGACAACTGTCATCAGCTATCGAAGAACCGCAAAAATATGCAAATCCCAGGCGTGACGGAATGTATGGCTTGCCATCAGTCCGTGATGAAGACAAGTCCGGCGATTCAGAAACTGGCTCAATTGCAAAAAGAAGGCCAGCAACTTTCCTGGATTCGCGTATATCAGCTGCCCAAGTTCGTTTTCTTCAGTCACCAGAAGCACCTTGACGCAAAGGTGAGGTGTGAAGTATGCCATGGCATGGCGGGCGACCGCGATGTCCTGCAGCAGGAGAGAGACATTTCCATGGTCTCCTGCATCAATTGCCATAAACTCCGAAAGGCCTCTTTTTCCTGCGGCCTCTGTCACAACATTGGGTTCTGAATGACATGACGCTTGATCGGCGAACCGTTCTCAAAGGGCTTGCTGCAGGTTTCCTCGCGGCCGGCGTTCAGGCAGACACCGGAAAGTCCGTAGAAGCTTCGAAATCGGATAACCATTTCCATTATCACGAGGACCGCACGCATCTTGGCCTCCGCAAGGAAACCCCTGGCCGCAGAATCCGTTCTACGGCCTCCGGTCCGGTGGTCTGCCATGCGCGATTGGGCGGTTTGCACCATCGCTATGACCGCGCGGCCTGAGATCTGGCGATTTCCACTGGCTTACACCTCTTGGGACCAGTGTCGGATCTTCGCTCATTATAATTTCGGTCATTAATCAAGGAGCAGCTGGCTCCGACTCAGCATCTGCGACCACCGACCTAATTCATCTCGGGTCGGGAACCTCTCTTCAGGACCACCTTCGAGGTGCAAATTGAATTTTGGCGAGCTACAAGCCCGAAAGATGGTCCTGGGGCGACGAGCTCTACTTTCAATCGCTGCTCTGCCCGCATCACCGGCTCTCTCTTCCCCAATCTAGCGGGACCTGTTTTGAGACTTGGCGTCGGCGCGAATCCTAGCCAGTCTTTCTCCGGCAGAGCGGTCGATCCACGTTCCGGGAAATTCCGCGCGCAGTTCCTCGAAGGCGCGCGCGGCAGCTTCGCTCTTCCCCGCGCGCAGCAGGGACTCGGCCTTCGCAAAGCGCTCCTCACCTGTGGTAAGCGTACCAGCAAAGATTCGGACAGCCTCTTCGACTGTGATCGTTGCGGGAATCTTGCTCAATACCGGCGGATTCGGGTCGGTCAGTATGCCGTATGCCTCGGGATTGCGCTCGCGAAACAGGCGCGCTCGCATGTCGCGCTGGACGTTGTGCGCGTCGCCGCCCTCTCGCCCGCCGAGAGGGTCGATCTCCGCGATGGCAATGTCCCCCGCCCGACGCCCTTCGGCGAGCACTTTGCCTTGGGGCGAGATGATCATGGATCCGCCGCCCCGTTGCGCGATGACCAGATAGACAAAGTTGTCCACCGCCCGCGTTCTGAACGCGGCGCGATTCATTTCCTCGTCCCCGGCGGTGACCGCGCCGCCCATGGTCGGCAGGAAGATGATGTCGGCACCGGCCAGGGCCAGGCTTCTGGCGGCCTCGGGCATGACCATGTCGTAGCAGATCAGCATGCCCACGCCACCCAAGTCGGAGGTTTCGAACACGGGAAATGTCGCGCCTCGCACGCGGTCCGACTCGCTGACAGTCGGATGAACCTTATGGTATCGACCAATTTCCTTGCCGTCGCGATCCAAAAAGAAAGCTGTGTTGCGATAGGAACCGTCGCGCTCTGAGACGTCGCTTGAGCAGATGAGATACATGCGATGCGCCGCCGCCGCGCGGCCCAGACGTTCCAGCATGCGTGCGACGGCCGGCGGCAACACTTCGTTCATCAACGCCTTATTCCCCATCTCCCAGTTCAGCAGCCCCAGTGTGTCCTCAGGCAGTGCGAGCGCATCACAGCCGGAGGCTCCCGCCCGATGAACCAACTGCTCCAGTTGGTTGAGCGACCGGTCTACCGCGGCCAGCGCTTCGGAAGGTTTCAGATGCCAGTCGATCGAGGATAGCGCCGAGTCCGTGGCGCAAACGCGCGCGGCCTTTGCTGAACCATTGTCCCTAGGAGGGGCAAGTTGAGCCGGCCGAGCAACACAGGTTGCTACACCGACTGCCAGAAAAGAAATAACCCACGTTGCGCCTCTCATGGTTCTATGATGTCCCTCCTGTCGCTCAGAATTGCCTCTGTTCCGGCGGGCGCTGAGCCGCTCTTAAATTATGTCAGACTGTCCAGGATCTCCGTTACGGTGAAAGAAAAACTCTCCGGCTCCGCAGCGCGCGGCACCTCGCCAGTGTCTCGCGTTGTGCTTCGGAATGGTCTAGCACTCCCGGCCGCCTAGCTTCTGCCGAGCCAAAACCCTTTGTCGAACTAGAAAGCCACTCGTACGGTAAGGGAGAGGTCGCGCGCTGCGGTCCTGGTATGCACGAGCATCCCATACGTAGGGCTTCCAAGCGTCGCATCCGGAATACCGAAGCTCGGGTGGTTAAAGACGTTCGACGAGATTGCCTCGAGTTTCAGCTTGTACATTTCATGTATAGTCATCTCCTTAAGTAATCCGAAGTTGAATACGTTCAGTCCAGGTCCTTCGAGGATGTTCGCGCGGCAGTTGCCGAAGCGTCCGACGTTGTCCGGAGGAACCACAAACGCGGCAGTGTTGAAGTAACGCTCCATGGTACGTTCGCTCTTGCTCAGATTACCGTTAGCCAGGCAATCGGGTCTGCCGCCGAAGGTGTTCGTGTTCGAGGGATCAGAGCCGGCGAAATACGGCGTGAAGTAAGTCCCGTTTTCCCACTGGTAGTTGCCGCTAATACGCCAGCCGCCGATCGCGTAGTCGGCCATGGCGGGCAAGGAGTTCCCAAAGCGCTTGCCCTTCCCGAAGGGAAGATCGTAGAGGAAGCTGACGACAGCGCGGAACGGCGGAATGTCAGCACTCATGGCGCGGTCGCGGGCGCGGTTAAAGGGGTCTTCATTGGCGACGAAGTCGTCGCCCACGCTTTTGGCCCACGTCAGGTGAGCCTGATAGTACAGGCCCTTGCTGAAGTTTCGCTCGGCCTTGATGTACCCGGCGCGGTAGTTGTGGGTGCCTCCGTTGTTAGCGTAGTTGACCGCAAAAAAGAACGGATAGGGGACGCTGGCGTACTTCACGTTAAACGGCGTTGTGTTCGCTGGCACGGCGTTCAAGTTATGCCAGAAAACGGTGTGCCGTGCCATGGTGGTCATGACCGACGCGGAGAGCCCCATACCGAAGGCTTTCTTTTCTACAGTGAAGTTTGCCTGCATGCTATAGGGCGTTTTCAGGTTGGGGTCCATACCGCTGGCGGTGAACCCGCCCGAGCCAGCTTGGACGCCACCGCTCGGAAACGGACTCGGGAAGGCGAAGAGTGGCTGTCCGTTGGCTATGGAGTTGGTGAAGCTCTGGTTGATTTCGTACGGCGCGTCCCCACCGTCGGAAATGTACGGTTGCATCCCGACGTAATACACACCGCCTCCGCCACGAATCACAAGATCCTTCGACGACCCCGGACACCAGGCGAACCCGAATCGCGGAGCGACGTTGTTCCGATCGATGTTCAGCAGTTTGTTGCTGAGTCCGACCTTGTCGGCCGTCACGATTGGAGTGTCTACCTTGTATTCGGGCGCCACCAGCGACTGGGCCGATGCGGGGATGGCCAAGCCCTTGGCTGTGACATTGAAATTGGCGATCACGTTCTTGGCAATCGTGCCGGGGTCGAGT
>QIAU01000248.1 GCA_003225055.1 Acidobacteriota bacterium | reverse complement strand
CTTTCGCGCGGAAGATTTCGTCGATCTGGCGCGCTCGGCCGTGCTTCGGGAGCTGTCCGCTCTCCCCGCGCTTTCCTCGGATGTCGAGAAGTTCCAGGGCGTATGCAAACTCCCGTTTTCTGACGTCCCGGACCTTGAAACCTTCATCGCCGGGCGTTTTCAGTATGCAGGAGGGGCCGTTCCCCATGCGCCCGCGGCCTCGGCAGCGCCGAAGGCAGCGCTGCCGCCCGCCGCGCCAAGGGCCGTCCCGCCCGCGGCTGCATCGAGGGCGGTGGCGCTCCCGGCCGCGCCAAAGGATGTCCCGCCGCCGGCGGCTCCGGGAGGCCGGCCGGCTCTTCTTGACGGGTCGAACGTCGAAGTGCTCAGGAGGCATGCTGGTCAGCGTGTAGACGTCGTTGGGTCCGTGGCGTACTACCACGTGTCTGGGAAAGGATTCAGCCGTCCCCTCGTCCTGCTCAACTTCGGCGCCTATCCCGATCACACGTTCACGCTGGTCTTCCGGGATCGTGCGCTGAAAGCATTCCGGCGCAGCGGGGTGGATCCCCAAATCCTCGTGGGGAAGCGGATCAAGGTGTCGGGCGTCATGGCAAGTTACAAAGGCAAACCTCAGATGGAGGTTGAGGACCCCGCGCAGATTCAGGTACTCGGTGGAGGAACGGCGGCACAGCAGTTGATAGGTAGCCCGGCTGCCGGCCCCGTCTCGGGTCCCCATCGGCAGACGGGCGCCGGCTCGTCCGAATCAGTGTTCGACACGCTGTACGCCGGTCGAACAGTCTCACCGGGTCCTGCGAAATCGGCGCCCACGCAAGCTCCTCCCCCGAAGCCGGCGAAGGCTCCACCTGTCCACGCGCCCACACCGAGGGCGGTGAAGGCTCCACCGGCCCACGCGCCCACGCCGAGGGCGGCGAAGGCTCCACCCGCCCACGCGCCCACACCGAGGGCGGCGAGGAAGGCACGCCGTCAAGTTCCTCGTGAAGGCCAGACCCACAAGAGGGCTCCGGGCGTCCTGGTGGGCATTCTTTTTGTGGTTGTGCTGGGAGCGATCGGTTGGGCCATTTGGGCATTGGTGAGCTTTACCGGGGGGTGGTGAGCCGGTGGACAGTCCATTGGGTACCCAAGAAGGCGGCTTAGGAGAGCCGCCGTGGGGCATGATTGAGTGTGCGGTCAGACAGAGGCCGGTGCCTCTCGTAAGAGGCAGGGCTGCATCACGCAGAGGAGGCGGTGAGAATGTCGTACACAGCCGAAATCAGCCGCAAGAACCCGTCATGCTTTCTCTTCCTGATCGACCGATCCGGTTCCATGGCGGATCCCTTCGGGGAAGACTCGAAGCGACGGAAAGCCGACCAGGTCTCAGACGTGATCAATCGACTCCTGCAGAACCTCATCATCAAGTGCGCGAAGCAGGAGGGCGTGCGAGACTACTACCACATCGGCGTGATCGGGTACGGGAATCAGGTGGGCCCCGCCTTCGCCGGTGCGCTCGCCGGCAAGGACTTGGTGCCCATCAGCGAAGTCGCGAACACGCCCGCCCGAATCGAGACGCGCAGCAAGAAAGGCGATGATGGGGCGGGCGGCCTCGCGGATCAAACCGTGAAGTTCCCCATTTGGTTTGATCCCGTGGCTCACGGCGGGACGCCGATGTGTAAGGCACTGACGCAGGCGCAGTCGATCATGCAGGGGTGGACGGGCGAGCATCCGCACGGGTTTCCCCCGGTGGTCATCAACATCAGCGACGGAGAACCGACCGACGGCGACCCCAGCGCCCCGGCCGAATCCTTGACGCAAATATCCTCAAGCGACGGAAGCCTCCTCCTCTTCAATGTGCACATCTCCTCGCACGCCGCGTCGTCCCTCCTGTTTCCTGATAACGACGAGACGCTGCCGGATGACCACGCGCGCCTGCTGTTCAACATGTCCAGCCGTCTTCCCGAATTCTTGCGAACGTTCGTGCAGCAAGAAGGCATCAGCGTGTCCGAGAACACGCGCGGGTTTGCATTTCAGGCGGATCTGGTGACCCTGATCAAGTTCCTGGATATCGGAACGCGGCCGAGTAACATGCGGTAGGGGATGGCGTACACAGGGACATGGAGGCGCTGCTGACTCTTCTGCGGCTGCAGAAGGCGGGGAATGCGGAAGAGGAGTATGAAGACGCCTCCTGTCCGACCGAGAATGGCAGACAAGAGGGCGCCGAGCTCCGCTTCGCCGTCGCGGATGGCGCCAGCGAGGGAATGTTGAGCGGCGCATGGGCGAGAATCCTGGCGGAGTTACACTGCCGGTTTGGCTGGACGGGCGGCTCTGTTGAGCAGTTTCTCGAGAGCGCGTATGGAGACTGGAAGTCGTTTACGTCAGAGTACCTCCGCGGCCGGGAAACGCGCAAGGCTCCGGTTCAGTGGTACGAAGAACCCGGCTTCGAGGAAGGAGCGTTTTCAACCCTCCTCGGCTTGACGCTCACGGGGCGCTCCCAGGGCCGTTCTGGAGAATGGACGGCCGTCGCGGTGGGTGATAGCTGCCTCTTCCAGGTCAGGGGCAGCGCCCTGCTGAGGAAATTCCCCCTCGAACAATCTTCTGACTTCAATAACCGTCCGGTGCTTCTTGCCAGCAACCCGGCGAACAATGGACAGGCAGTCGGCGCCATGCGGCGGATGTCCGGGACGTTTGAGTCCGGGGATGTGTTTTACCTCATGACCGACGCTCTGGCGCGGTGGGCGTTGCGGGAAGACGAAGAGGGCAGGAATCCATGGATCGTCCTGCGGGACCACGCCACACGCGGTGTTCCGGTGTTCGGCGCGTGGGTCGCTGCGTTGCGAAAAGACAGGGAATTACGCAATGACGACGTGACTCTCCTCCGGATCGACCTGCCTGGACAGCCGCCGGACTGATTCCAGTTAGAATAGACCCTCGTCTATGGACAGCGCATTCATGCGCGGGATGAAGGAGCGAACGCGAACTCCCGCTCGAGTGTGCTGTTCAGTTGACGCCCGACGGCGTCCGGCAGGCTCAGCAACGGCGGGCGCACGTGGCGCCATCTCTCGTCACCCGACCACATCGAGAGCAGGTACTTCTGCGCCGGTATCGGCCCAAATTCCTGAATCTTTAACCTGAGCTTCTTGACGATCTCGTGCCGCTGTTTGGCCTCGGCCTTCTTACCGCTTCGATGTAGCGAGATGATCTCGGCAATGCTGGGAGCATTGATGTTTGCGGTGGCCGTAATACAGCCCGGAGCGCCGAGCGAGAGGGCCTCCAACAATGGCAGCTCTGAGCCGGGATACACAAGGAGCCCGGGCACCTCGGTCAGCAGCTTTTGCGTGTTGCCCCAATCGCCTGAACTGTCTTTGATGCCGACGATCTGGGCCGGAAATGCCGCTCGCAGCCGCCGGATGAGCTCTATGGAGAAGCCCACCTGCGCGACCGGAGGAATATGATAGAGGTAGAGGCGGAGAGCATCGGATGCGACGCGTTCGATGAGACTGGCAAAGTAGGTAAACAGGCCCTCGTCGGGGACATTCTTGAAATAGAACGGTGGCAGCACCATGGCGCCGGCGCACCCACGATCCACGGCATGGCGGGTGAGCCTGATCGTGTCGGGTAAGTTCGTCAGGCCTGTGCCGGGAATCAGCTTCTTCGCATCGATACCGCGATCCAACAAGCGCTCGAGTGCCACGATGCGCTCTTCAATGCCAAGCGAGAGCGCCTCGCCTGTTGTGCCGAATGGAGCGAGCCCAGCGCACCCTGATGTGATGAGGTGGTGCGCATGATCGGCGAACAGGTCATGGGCGATTGTCAGATCGGTATTGAACGGCGTGAGTATCGGCGCCATTACCCCGCAGATGGGCTCAAGCCGGCCTGTCATCCGACGCTCCCCCTTTTGAGCCGCTAGTCTGGCGAGCTTCCGTGATGTCAGGGTTCGATCTCGGCGGCGGTTCACCTTGACCCACGCCGCCGTTGTGGCGGCGCAACGCGGTCTGCTGGAACGGACCCTACGGTGATCTTCCTTAAGGATAAGTACTGTGTCCTTCCGTACATTATCACACCCCGAAAGGATAATTACATTGTGT
>QIAU01000067.1 GCA_003225055.1 Acidobacteriota bacterium | reverse complement strand
CTTCATCCGAAAGCTATCGTACAAGGCTGAAAGCGCTGGTCGATGGCTGGTGAAAGTGAATGCCCGTGGCACATCGCAACAATGCCCGTGTGGTGCACCTGTGCCAAAGAAGTTGTGGGACAGGAAGCATCATTGTTCGGCTTGCGGTTTGGAGACCATCCGCGACCACGCGTCGGCATTGGAGATTTTAAGGCGCGGACTGCGCCTAAGGACCGAAACGCCTGCGATAGCTGGCGTGGCCCTTGAAGCCCCTAGCGTTAGCTATGGGGCGTAAGTCACAGAATAGCAATTTGCCCCCCCCAACAAACCAAATGCGTAGGAAGCGGAGATACCATCAGTTGACAGTTGGCGAAATACCGCCTCACTGGCCGGGTTCTGATAAACCTTAGTCGCTCAATGAAGACCGAGGAAGATGGAACCTCGGCGCAGAAGGTGGGGAGGACTGGGCAAAACTGGCTACGGCGAGAGTCGTGCTACCGGCGCCTCGGTGGGGCTTGGTTGTGGGTAAGTAGCTGATGTCAATGAGTTGAGAAGGAATCTTGATCTGAGTCTCACTGATCGGCAGAGATCTTCGAATTCAATCAGCCTTTTTTGTCTACTCTGAATTACTGAAAAGCAAGAAGAAGGTCCGTCACAGAGATTTCGCATCACCGGTTGTGCCGCACCATTCTGGACACTTTCACTTTGTGATTCTTGGGCAAGAGGCAGAGGATTTTTGGGCAAGATGAATTTAATTAATGGGCAAAGCCACATTTGGTGGTTGCGGTCGGTTTGGCTGGTTGCTGTGCGGTCTCAGGGGAGGATCAAAACCCTGCGCTACTGCGCAGCGGTTGGAGCAGGGACACGTCATCATCCCGGGATCGGAGGCGGATGAACCGGCCAAGGAAAGTGGTAGGCCGAGGTCGTCAGCTGGCGGCACGCGTGGATTCAAGACGGTTTTATCGAGAAGGCAAGATCCGTGCCATTGGATGCGGAAACAAATTCAAGGGTGACGATCTCCGTAGTCAGATCCTATTTTACGTTTCAGCCTCCGCGTTACGCTAAGTACTTACAGGCCGTTGACCCCAGGTTTGTTCCATCTGGGAAAAGGCGGTTCAACGTCACGAGTTGCGGTTCAGGCGCGGTCAAGCGGTGATCCGTTGCAACTCAACGCATCTGGAGCAGCGGCACTCGTACTTCTCGTCCTTCGGGCGGGTTGTATGGCCACATCTGGCGCAGATGAACGTGCCATCTACGTGAGATACCATCGGCTTGAACTCTTCTCCCGAAACGCAATAAGGACAGCGCACAACCTCGTCCATAATCTACTCCTTCAAGTGGCGTCGGGACCCGACGGAGTGGCGGCGTGCCTATTTGCTGGTGTCGGGTTGCGAGTCATCGCTGTGTTTCAGCTTCACGACTGTTCATAGCCCCCAAATTCGATGGGCCTGAAATGCGCCACGGCACCTTCAGATTACCTGGCTAATAAGGGCCTATAGACGACCAAAAAATATAGGGAGAATGAGGGGATATTCTCGCTTTCGCAAACGCAGTTAGGTCCTTAAGAATGCAGAGCTTCACAGACTTGGTGAAGGACACCCGTGAGCTTGTGAGCTTGTCAGCCCGGGGCCAGCAGCTGAGCCTTGCTGACCAACGTAGCCACAGCTGCATTTTTGGAGACTACCGCCGCTATACCCGCTGCGGCCGCTTCTTCCTTCAAGCGGCTATCAGCGTAGAGCATGAATAAAATAATAGGAACTCTGGGCATCATCCGCCTGAGCATTGGGGCTGCTTGCAGTACGCTCATCACCGGCATCGCAAAGTCGAGCACAAGCAGGTCAGGCTTGAGCCGCCGCGCTTGCTCTTCGAATTAATTTCGGCGGTAGCTTCCACAAGCTGGGGTGACGGGATAAAGGGCGGGGCTTTACGGCGCTTCTTGGTAAACCGTCCGTTCGGACAGTGCTTCCCGGCTCTATTGAGTAATATGCTCTGGTCTCTGATCTCCCGAAATGAGGTCAATTGCACGCGATATCAGAATTTACTAAGAATTTGACCTCTGCGAATTATTCCGTGGAACCAGGACTAGTCGGCAGGCTCGTACCGTCAATCGCATGTGGAATTGCCCCCAGATCGTAGTAACGGGTCTCAACCCTCGGCTCTAATCGGACAATACGAAATCCTGATCGGCTGCCACCCATCGGCACACCCACCGCTCCCGTTGTGATCATCTCAAGCTCCTGGTCGTGCCCAGAGGCATTGCGATGATAGTGGCCGGAGAACACACAGCTAACGCCATAGCGATGAAAGAGCTGCAAATAGCGTCGGCGGATCACCGTGGGAATATTGAAATATTGATCCGGTTCATCGGGTCGCTCGATAAAATAGGGGATGTGCTGGAAGACGAGAATCTGCTTCACGCCCTCGCTGCGCGCGCGCTCTAATTCTGCGATCAGCCATTTCTCCTGCGCCTGTGATTCCTCCGGCACACTCTCTGGACTTGCAATCAAGTTCGAGTCCAGCACAATACCGCGGACCCCTCCCCAATCAAAAGCGTAGTAATCTCGGCCGAATTCTTTCCGGTACTGCGCTAATGTTTGCTCCGTGGGCTGATTCCCGACATCATGATTCCCGGCTACGTTGTAGACCGGAATATGCGGATCCAATTCGCGCATGATGCGCTTGTATTGCCTGATCTGTTCCGCATCCCCAGTGCGATTCACCAGGTCACCGCATACCACCACAAACGCCGGCTTCAGTCGATTGATACTGGCCACGACGAAGGTAAGGTTGGCTTGTTCTTGCTGCGTGTCCTGGTTTGTCGCGTACATTCCCATCTGCGGATCGGCCATAGTCACGAAGAACTCCGGTCCGCTGGCATGCACGACTTCGCATGCCAGCAAAATCAAAAACAGAAGCGGCCGTCTCATTATTGTGACCTTCAGAACTGATAACGCAGGGCAAGCTGAACGATTCTTGGATCGCCCGCCGATGTAATCGCGCCGAAAGTAGATGCGCTGCTTACATTCGCGCCCGGCGCGTTCAGATGAACACCATTGAATACGTTGAAGAAGTCGGCCCGGATCGAGGTTTTGTGATTTTCGCCGAACGACTTCTGCACCGACCAGTCGAGGTTGAGAAGCCCGGGACCGCGCAGCAGATTACGCGGAGAACTGCCGAAGGTGCCGGGAGCATTGAGGGCGAAGGCGGCTGTGTTGAAGTACTCAGCAATCAGAGACGCCCGTGAACGGTCGCCGTGCAGAAACGCGTCGCCGGACAGATCGGCTCTATCCTGGCCCACTCCGCTGAACGAGCGATCCTGCCCGGAGACGACGGTGAAAGGCGTGCCGCTGCGCCATGCAAGTGCGCCAGCCGTCTCCCATCCACCCGCTACTGCGCGCAAAAGCCAGGGCATGCCGCTCAAACGCGGCAGATCGCCGATTCCCCAAATGGAAAGATTGTGCGGGGTATCGAAATCGGAAAGTCCGTAGTTGAAGTGGGGATCGAAGGGATCGGGATCCGATACGGTGAATTGATTATCCACCGATTGATTGTCGAGTGACTTCGAATAAGTATAGTTGGAAACGATCGAGAATCGCGAACTGAAGCGTTTCTCCAGGGTCAACTGCAGGGAGTGGTAATTCGAGATACCGTCATTAGTCATCTCGATCAATGATGCATACGTCGGAGCCAGCGGACGACGGGAATTCGTATTGCTTACCGTGGCGCCTGTCTTAAAGACAGCGGGATTGCGCTCCTGAAAGTACTGCAGATCGCGTCCTTGTGTCCCCACGTAAGCTGCGCGGAAGACCAGGTCGGTGGCCAACTGCTGTTCGATGGTGAGATTAAACGCGTTGGTATGCCCTAGGCCCCAATGCGTATTGAAATACTGGTACTGCTCAGGCAGAGGGAACCGAGAATTAGCATCGGCGTGCACGGGAGCAAACGGAGGAAATGGATTGGTCACGCCTGCGCTGCCATAGGGATCGAACAGATTCGTGCCGAACAACGTTACGGAAGGACTGAAGGGCGCATTCTGCACGAAGTTGTTGTACAACTTCATAAAAGGCATGATGTAGAAGATGCCCCAGCCACCCCGAATTGTGGTGGGATGCTGCCCCTGCCGCAGAGCATACGAGAATCCCAGCCGCGGCGATAAATTATTAGTATCGGCATAAATGCCGCCTTGAGGGAACCCAGAATCCCCAGCAAAAGCAAGGCCCGCAGGAGCATTCGGAAACCTCTGTGACTTGAATCCGGGAATGAATCCGCCCACCTGATTCTCGAGCGGATCGGTATAGGGAATAAATGGCTCCCAGCGCAGGCCCAGATCGAGCGACAGCATGGGCAGCACGCGCCAGGTGTCCTGAACGAATGCGCTGATCTGAGGACCTCGGGTAAATTTCGCTTTGCCCGCAGTTTGCGTAAATGAGCTCACATAGCCGGTCATCAGATCGACGAGTGCGTTGCCGGATCCGGAGCCATCGAACCTGAGCACCGGTTCTTCCTGAAATCCCGTTTTGGAATCAAACTTTGCGTAGGGAGTGTAGGTCGCTCCCAGATGCATCATGTGATTGCCGCGGAGCCAGGTCACTACGTCGGAGACCTCGTAATTGCCACGGATCCATTCCCCAGGAGGTTGGGAGCCGCCGGTGCCCCAGCCGGAGAACCCAGTCACGTTCAAACCAGTCTCTTGGAACTGTTCTGCAGGCTTCGTCGCATTGATAGTGCCAAAGTCGAAGATGGAAAAGGGCGCGGTGCGGGTCTGGATGGAGTCGAGATTCAGGCCGTCGAATGTTGCCGAATTCAGCAGGTTCGAGCTGATCGTCCAGGTGTCGCTGACTTTAAACTCCTTTGTGGTCTGAAGCTGGCCAATCTTATAGTTCAGCAGCGTATCACTGCCATTCCAGCCCGGATCCCTGTAGTGCACATAGAAAAAGCTTCCGGAAAGCTGATGCTTTCCCAGGTTATAGTCCAACTTGGCCAAGCCCTGGTGATTCCGAATCTCGCTGGGTACTGCATACAAAAGCTTTCCCGTTGGGTCGCTGGAAGTGGGAATCTTGGCGAAGAGCGCGCTGGCGAAGCTCGAAACGGGAACCTGATTGCCGGGGAACGGCGCCTTGGTAAACGGATTCACAAGTTGATTCTTGACCGCGGAGAAATCGCCGCGCCGCTGTGCATCTGTCGGTACAAAGGCTGTATTCGCATTCGACGTGGTCGCGATGGTTGTGCCCTGGTAAGAACCGAAGTAGAACAACTTGTCGTGGACGATGGGGCCGCCGATGGAACCGCCAAACTGGTTGCGCTTCAGCGCGTCCTTCTGCGATGCAAAGTAGTTTTTCGCGTTCAGGGCTCCATTGCGCAAGTACTCGAACAGCGAGCCATGGAGAGAGTTGGTTCCGGATTTGGTAACGATGTTCACCACGGCGCCTCCGGAGCCTCCATATCTCGCATCGAAGTTGTTCGTCTCCACGCTGAACTCGGCTAATGCGTCCGGATTGGGGAAGGCGGCATTCAGGTTGGTGATGTTGTCTTCGTGAGTTGCGCCGTCGAGTTTGTAGGCCACTTGGTTGCCATAAGTACCATTCACCGATACAGCAATGGTGTCGCTGGTGCTGGCGTACGTCGCCCGGTCAGTTCCCTTGCCGGTTACCGTCCCGGGCGCCATGAATACGAGCGCCGCAGCATTCCGTCCCTCCAACGGCATTTCGTGAATATATCTCTCGTTCACAACTTGGCGCAGCGCTCCCGATTCGGTGTCAATCATAGGAGCGTTCTCTATCACGTTCACCTGCTGCACGGCGCCCCGCACCGTCAGTCGCACCTTCAAATTCGCGGGGACATTGACGTCGAGCTGGATGCCGCTCTGGTGAAAGGCGGCAAAACCGTTCGCAGAGACGTTCAGTTCGTAATTGCCCGGGGGGACGAGATCAAAGACAAACCATCCTTCGCCATTGGTGATCGTGTGCCGCGTGAACTGAGTGCCGGACATGACCAGGTCAACCTGCGCTCCAGGTACGTAGGCCGCCGAGCTGTCCACTACCTCACCCGAGAGTCGGGTGGTGGGAGCGACCTGCGCGATGAGTTCTGGACTCAGCGTCAACGTCAGTGGAATAACGAACGTCAGTGCAAATAACAATTCAGGAAAGAACCGCAAAGACTTGGAAGGCTGATGAAGGAAGGCGGAACGGAGGGCTTTCACGAGCGACTCCTTGTGTGTTTCATACTCACGCTGGCGATGAGCGGTCTAACCAGTTCTCCCTGGCGCGCATCGATCGGAGAGGAACAACCGACAACGTTGTCGGTACCGAACGGAGCTGAATCCTAGTACGACAAAACCGTAACAGTCAACCGGTCGCCAAATAGTAATCGTGTGGGCTTTACGGTTACTGCTCACGAAATCAGGCCAGCGGGAAGGCGACGCTCATCGATGTGGCGAAATATGCCGGCGTTCTCTAAAGACAGCTTCCCGCGTGCTCAATAACGAACCCGGTGTGAGTGCCATCACTGCCGAACCTGTCCGCGCGGTCATGCATCGCCTCAGCTATCACCGGAAATTGCTGGCACGGGGACTTAAGACGCGTGCTTCATGCATCATCGGCATGATCGTTCCTGACATCTCCGATCGTTCGCGGCGGCGGCCATTCACGGCGTGATTCTGGACACTTCCACCTGTGATTCTTGGGCAAGAAGCAGGATTTTTGGACAAGATGAATTTAATGGGCAAAGCCACATTTGGTGGTTGCTGCGGCTTCGCTGGTTGCTGTGCGGTGTGTCGGGGAGGATCAAAACCCTGCGCTGCTGCGCAGCGGACAGACGCTGCAAACAAAACCCAGAAAATATCTGTGAGAATCCATTTCCTTCCCCTTCTGCCCAGCTTTCCCCTTGGAACTAGCCGCCGCACGTCTGAAGATCGGCTAGAGTCTCCTCGTATGTTATTGTCCCTCCTGAGTTGGCGGCGATCTTCCGGGCTAACGCCTCCCGTTGTGTCTCCACAGACGGGGCAGGAAATTTCTTCCGTACGGGTCTATTCCGCCGTTCGCGTACACGCTGTTCGACACCGCACCCAATCGCTATTGATTGGACGCGCATGTGGCTCAAAAGCAACCGGCGGCCCAAACTGGCGTCCTGCCGGAGCGAACTATGGCCGATGATCCCTAGGAGGAATGAAGTTCGGTAATCTGGCTGCGCTGTATCACGCGAAAGCTTTGAACGCCTTCGGAAGAGAGGGAAGCGGGTTAGCGGCACTTCATTGTCTATTTCGGGTTACAGTTTCAGATCAAGGATACTTGGGAGCCTCGAAGATCATGCCAAGAACAAATGAATTCCGCCCGTCGTGCACATTGGTACTCCTCGGTCTAGCAATTCTCCTTTCCATGTGTTCCTCCGCGGCCGTTGTTGCTCAGAAAACCCCGGCTGCCAAGCCGACGCTTAGATTTGTCGTTATCTTGACCCGGCATGGCGTACGCTCTGCGATCCCGGGTGTCGAGGATTTGAACGCATACGCCAGCGCGCCTTGGCCCGACTGGCGTGTTCCGCCAGGTGACCTCACGCCCAACGGTCGCAAGTTAATGGTGTTGTTTGGTTCCTATTATCGCGATTACCTCTCCGTTAACGGATTGCTGTCTCCCACCGGCTGCGGAGATGCCACTACTATCCACATTCGTGCCGACATCGACCCGAGGACTCAGGAGACCGGTCGTGCGCTGGCTGCCGGGATGATGCCTGGCTGCGGCGCGGCTGTGCATGTCCTCACGACAAACGATGTGCATGTCCTCAGCACAAACAGAGATCCGCTATTCAGCCCCCTGGCTGTCGGCATCGGCGAGCCGGATCGTGCTCTGGCTGTTGCGTCCATCGCGGGCCGCATCGGCGGCAACCCTGATGCCTTAGTAGCACCTTATCGAAGCGCATTCGACACCTTACGAGAGGTACTGTTCGGTTGCAAACCAAATACCCGCTGTCCGGCTGAGGAGCGACCCGGAAAACAAGCGATCTTGCAGCAGCCCTCAAGCATTGAAGCAGGGAAAGATGGGTATGCCGCTGACTTCCAGGGGCCCCTCAAAATCGGATCAAGCCTTTCAGAGGCTCTCCTGCTCGAGTACGCAAATGGTATGGAAGGAAAGGATTTAGGTTGGGGCCGACTGACCCCTGGCAAACTGCTAGAGATCATGAGAATTCATGCCGCTTATGCCGACTTGGCACGACAGACGCCGTATGTAGCTCGCATTCGGGCTTCAAACCTGCTTAGCCATATTGCTCGTTCTATGGAACAGGCGGTCAGCAACACGCGGCTAACGGGGTCACTGGGCAACGCGGGCGATCGCGTCCTTATTATTGTCGGACACGATACAAACATCTCGAATATTGCTGCAATGCTCGGGATTTCATGGCTGCTTAACGGCTATCAACCGGATGAGACACCGCCTGGCGGAGCCTTGATATTTGAACTCTGGCAGCAGATAAACGGGGAGTTTGCAGTCAGCACCTACTTCACCGCGCAGAGCTTGGAACAGATGCACAGGCTTCTTCCCCTATCGCTGGATTCGCCGCCTCTAAAATCGCCCATTTTCGTGCCTGGTTGCGGCAGGGGAGATCAGAAGATGACCTGCGCGTGGAAAGACTTCGAGCGCACGATTGATAATGCCATTGATCCAGCATTCGTGCAGCCCTAATTCGCAGCTCGCGGCGGTTACCGAGCGGTCCAGTTGGAACGGGTCGGATTGCGGTTGACCTTTGTTGAGCGCTTGCGACACAAAGAACATAGCTGTGATTAACTGGGTGCGACAAACCACTCCTTTTAAATTTAGAGGGGTATCTGCTTGACTGAGCTGACTACAACAGATTGCGCTCGTCGGCCAAGGGAAACCCCAACATGTTGTGTTTAGCTGAGTGAAGCTATACCCATCTAAATTTAAATTGCCGCTTCAAGGCTGTCTTAGTGCCATTCTACCAGTGCCTTGTTTCTCTTCAGGGAGCCACGGCCATCGGCAGGTGATCGGAGGCTCGATTCTGATGGCGCTCGGCGCCGTCGTCATTGCGCTGTCGTCCGCGACCGGGCGCGAGCACTGCTGCTGGCAGGATGCAGCAGAGCGGGAAGGGGAACGCTATGCCATTCAGGATGGGTACGTTCGCGCCAGCATGGAGGGCCGGAAGTTCGAACACACCCGGAACCGCAGGAGCTTAGTGGACTGGCTGTTGGTCGGCGGGGCTACGGCAATTTTTGTGGCACGGGCTGCTGTCTCGCGCTCGCTGCGTTGTCCATGATTACACTTCGGACGTTTAGAATTAGTTTCGATGATTTAGGAGGGTTGCTGATGATTAAGATACTTGTACGAGTCTGGCTAGTTCTGTCACTGGTAGCAGTCTGTGTGGCAACAGATGCGTCCGGTTACAAGGTGACGAGGAAATACCCCGTCCCTGGGGACGGTGGGTTTGATTACATCGTCTTTGACGGCTCTTCGAACCGGCTTTACGTCTCGCACGGAACAGAGGTGAACGTCTTGGACGCAAACTCGGGAAAGGTGCTCGGCAACATCGAAAACACGCCCGGTGTGCACGGAACCGCGATTGTGCCAAATCTGCATCGTGGGTTTGTCACCGATGGCGGTAACGCGACGGTCACGGTGTTTGACGCTAACAGCCTTAAGACTCTCAAGACGATATCGGTCGATAAGGATCCGGATTTCGTGTTCTATGATCCGCAAACCAAACGAGTCTTCGTTTGCCACGGCGATGCAGCGGAAATTACGGCCATTGATCCCGAAAAAGAGGAAGTGGTCGGAAAGATAACCCTTGGCGGCGGGGCAGAAGCGGCGGTTGTGGACGGAAAAGGAAACGGGTTCGTGAATCTTGAGGAATTGGCCGAAGTGGCCAACTTCGATCCCCGAGCACTCACTGTCAAACAAAAGTGGCCGATTACCGGATGCAAGACTCCGACCGGCCTTGCAATTGATAGCACCAATCGACGCCTTTTCATCGGCTGCAGGAGCAAGGTGCTGGCGGTAATGGACGCGACCAATGGAAAAGTGATCACCACGGTTCCCATCGGCGAGCGCGTGGATGCGGTGGCGTTTGATCCCGACGATAAACTGATCTTTGCTTCGAATTGGGACGGAACGGTCTCCGTCATCCATCAGAAGAGCGTGGACGAATATGAGTCCGTGGGCGACATTCAAACTCAGAAGAGCGCTAAGACAATGGCATTCGATGCGAAAACCAAGCGCTTGTTCCTTTCTGCGGCAGACATGGAGAGCGCGCCGGCCTCGAACGGCCGCGCTCGCATGAGACCAAAGCCCGGCACATTTAATGTTCTAGTGGTTGAGCGGCAGTAAATCGCGTTTAGCGCACGAACAGAAGCCATCCGGAGGGGGATGGCTTCTCGCTTCTGGGCTTCTTGTGAATCAAGCGCCACTCGCTATTCGTTTTGCCCCGCCTGCCGCGCGCCTGTGTTGACTCCTGGTCACCTGGTCAAGCACCTTCCCGAATTTGTCCACGCCGCTGCCGGCGTTCCAGACTTCCCAATTGGAAATCGGCAGCCTGGTCGCGGGACCTGCCTGCGCATCTGTCCAGCGCCCGCAACAAAGGCTAAGGGTCCGAAGACTTGTTACACCATCAGAATTCCGCGCGCAGCATGAGCTGCAAGCGTCGCGGTGTTCCGGTGCCGACCGCGCCAGTATTCAGGATGCTGGTGATAACACCGAAGCTGGACGTCGACGAGATATTGGCCGCGGGATTAGCGAAATTCGGATGGTTGAACAGGTTAAATGCCTCCGCTCGGAAAGTCAGGTTCACCCTTTCCCCAATGGGCGTGCTCTTCTCGAGCGCCGTATCCGTTTCCCAATAACCGGGACCGCGTGCCGCATTGCGTCCTAAATTGCCCCACGTCCCTTTCGCTGGCACCGCAAATGCGGCGGGATTGAGCCAGTTGTTGATTGTCTGGTTGGCCGGGTAGAGCGCCACGCCAGGAACTCGGTCCGGCCGTTGATTTCTGCTATTGCCATCCAGCATGTCCGATGCTTTGCGGGTTACCAAGATGTTGATGGGAAGACCAGTCCTCGCCGACACAATTCCACTCACCTGCCAGCCGGCGAGCAATTTTCCCGCAACGCCCTGCATGTTCCAGTGACCCCGACCCGGTCCAATTGGAAGCTGGTAAACGGAGTTCATCGTTATGTTATGACGAACGTCGAAGTTCGCGCTGCTGCGGTCGCAGGCACGGCAGGAGGCATTCTCGACCTGTGCGGTTTCGCCCGTTCCGACGGTGCCGTCGGCAATTGTGTGCGACCACATATAGTGCGTTTGCCACAACCACCCGCTGGTGAAAGAACGCTCTAAAGATGCCTGCAGCGAGTGGAAGTTGCTGTTGCTATCGTTGTACTTGATTTGGAACTGGCCGAACTGCGGCAGAGGCCGTTTGCCTGTAATAGGATCCTTGAGATTGACCTGACGGCCGCCAAACAGTTTGTGTCCTTCGCTGCCGACGTAGCCGACCTCGGCGATAAAGCTGTGCGGCAGCTGCCGCCCCACCATCAAGTTCCAATTCTCGTAGTAGCCATCTCGCCGATGCACGTCAATGCCCTTAGGGCTGGCGCCTTCCGACTGCAGCAGGCCCAGAAACGGAGTAAGCGGATACGAGAGGTTCGGCACGTCGGCTGACGAAAGGGAGAACCGGCCCGCCGTACTCTCGTGTGGATCACTGAAGTCATCGTTCTGATTGGGAGCGAAATAGATCCCGAATCCGCTTCGGATGACCGTCTTTCCGCTGCCTCCTCCGGGCGCCCACGCCAAACTCACGCGCGGCGCGAAATTGTTGCGATCGGGGGAATACATGGGCGTGCCCGCAGGACAGAAGCCTCCACAGGCGAAGTCCACCACGGCGATGCGCCCCAGCACCTCCTTCATGACCGAGTAGTACTCGTAGCGCAATCCTAGATTGAGCGTCAGGCCGGGACGAACTTTGAACGTGTCCTGCCCATAGCCCATCCAGAGCGTGCGCCGCATGCCGCCCACGCCTAACTGCGCGTCCACGCTGACGGAATCAATCTGGTTGTTGATGAAATCGCCCGGACTGTTGAACGAAATGGTTGTGATGGGAATGCCAACGCTTGAATTGTTGAGCCGAACGCGCTCGATATCCGCACCCATTTTGAAGGTGTGGCGTCCCCGGATGACAGTGAGATTGTCAATCCCGGAAATCGTGGTACCGACCTCGAGGTCGAGCTGGTTGTCGTTCAGGTCGTCAAAGCCGGGCACGCTGCTCACGGCGACAGGAGCGCTTCCGGTTACCGGGTGGTGGAAAGCGGAACGGTTCATTCCGGCTTTCACCTCGTTCAAGATATTCGGCGAGAAGATGTGCGTGAGCTGCACCGCCAGGTTGGAGGGGCGAATCGGCTCAGTCTCGATTGCGCCGACGTTGTCAAAAGGCCGGTGGATGAGCGCGTCGTCAATGTTGTAGCGAACGTACATCGTGGTTCGATCCGTGAACTTATGATCGAAACGCACCGTTCCGCTGTCTTCGCGAACCGAATTCACGCCAGCGCTCGTGTATTGGTCGGTAATCGGATTATTCGGCGTTTGCCCCGTCGGCCAGCCGTCGAGGAGTGGCTTGAGAGCGGGCGAGGTCGCCAGCACCTGTGCCCGAAATGCGGCGTTGGGCACAAACGCAATCTGGGTGTTTGTAAGGCTCTGCCGGATGCCTTCGTAATTCACAAAAAAGAAAGTGCGATTCTTCAGGATAGGTCCGCCCAGGCTGGCGCCGAACTGGTTCATTCGGAACGGAGGAATTTGCGGCGGATCGAAGGGTGAGCGCGCATCCACCGCGCTGTTGCGCAAGAACTCATAAGCTGCGCCATGCAGCTGATTGGTCCCGCTCTTCGACACGGCGCTCACTTGTGCGCCGCCCGATCCACCGCTTTCAGCCGTGTAGACAGCGGAATCCACACGAAACTCGGCGATCGCTTCGAGCGAAATGTTCAGCCGTGCATCCGCCTTCTGGCTCTGCTCCTGGACGCCGGTGGCATCAATTCCATCGAAGGTGAAGTTGTTGTCGTCGCGGCCCCGTCCCATGAAGCGGATGCTTTGCTGCCCGCCGTTACCTGAATTGATGGCGCCCGGGGCAAGCATCTCGAGCGTGGCCCAGTTGCGTCCGTTGACTGGTATGTCGCTTAGCTGTTGATGTTCGAGCACGCCTGCCACGTTGGCGTTGTTGGTCTCTAGGGCTGCGGCGCTGCTCTGCACCACAACCTCTTGTGAAACTCCGCCCACTTGGAGTTGCGCATCCAACGTGCGGATCTGGCCCACAAAGAGCTGAATGCCTTTTACGTCAAGGGTGCGAAATCCCGCCTTCGAGATCCTGAGATCATAGGTCCCGATTGGCAGCTCGGTAATGCTGTAAACTCCAGCCGGCCCGGTTTCGGCCGCTCTGGTGAAATCTGTGTCACGCGAAACGACCTCGACATGTGCGTTGGTAACCAACGCGCCGGTTGCGTCCGTCACAGTTCCGTTGAGACCAGCGCGGTCCACCTGTCCATAAACCACCCCAATAGATAGGGTCACGACCATTGCTAGCAACAGACTTTTTCCCAGCGTTCGGTAGACAGAGCGCAAGCAATCAAGAGCATGTGGCATTGTTTTCCCTCCTGGCGTTGCTTGAGATTCTTTCCGAATCGTCGGTCAATCACCGCTGCTCCGCGAGTCAATCACTGATCTTCAGGTGCTTCCGTAAATTCCAGCCGATGGCTCGACAGACTCGGCGGCAGAGAAACCGCTTCCCTAACCGCTTAGATACGGTAGCCCCATTAACATCAGGTGGACGCGTATTGTCAACAAATTTTCGTGAATGGCAAGATGGCAGCAATCATGATCTTGCTGCCGTCGCACTGAAAACCGCGCTCCAAACAGGACGGTGGCAGTCGACGCGAATGCAAGCGCACGGCGTTATGAGAATGTTTCGCCGGTAAGTATCTCGCCGGTAAGTATCTCTTGACTGCAGGGAAAAAGTAGACCATCCTGCCGGCTTGTTAGAAGCCCACGAAATCTCGAAATCGTTCAACGGGATCGGCGTGCTCGATGCCGTCAACCTTGATATGCGACGCGGCGAGGTGCATGCGCTGGTAGGCGAGAATGGTGCGGGCAAGTCTACGCTCATGAATATCGTGAGCGGCGTGGTGCGGCCGGATGCGGGAGAAATCCGCTGGGACGGCCGGCCCATCCGGCTACATGGGCCACGGGACGCGCAGGCGCTGGGGATCAGCTTTGTGCACCAGGAACTGGCCCTGGTGCCGCAATTGAGCGTGGCGGAAAACATCTTCCTGGCCCGCCACCCGGCTCGATACGGCTTCGTAAAAGTCGGTGAAATGCACACCCAGGCACGCCGCGTTTTGGGAGAACTAGGATGTGAAATTGACACACACCGGCTGGTCTCAGAGCTGAGCCTGGCGGAGCGGCAGCTTGTCGAAATCGCGCGGTCAGTTGCCTTCGAGAGCCGGGTGATCATCATGGATGAGCCCACCGCGCCACTGGCTGAGCAAGACACGGAGGCATTGTTCCGATCTATTCGGCTATTGCGCGCCCAGGCCGTAAGCGTGATCTATATTTCGCACCGTTTGAAAGAAGTCTTCGAAATTTCCGATCGAGTGACCGTGCTGCGCGATGGGAAGCACGTGCTGACGCGGCCCACCTCGGAGGTCACGCAGGAAGAACTGGTGCGAGCCATGATCGGCAGGGAACTGAAGCAGCGCCTCGCCTCATCTCCTTCGGCAGGCCGCCTACAGACTGACGAGATTCTGCGCATCTGCGGTTTGATCAGTTTGACCCTCCGGCGCGGCGAGATCGTGGGTCTGGCGGGGCTTGCCGGGGCAGGACGAACGGAGTTGCTCGAATGGCTGTTCGGGAGCGGAGGAATGAGCACGGCGCAAGTTTTCGTGGACGGCCAGCCGGTGAACTTGCGCACTCCGGTGGACGCGATTCGGAACGGCCTGGCGCTCGTACCCGACGACCGCAAGTTGAAGGGTCTGGTCTTAGGCGCTTCTGTTGTCGAAAACATCGCACTGGTTGGCGGCCACGGACGCTTCTTTATTCAGAGCTCGCAAGAGGAGGAAGAGGCAGAGCGATGGGTCGGTTCACTGCGCATCAAAGTGGCCGGCTTGCACCAGCCTGTCATTTACCTGAGCGGCG
>QIAU01000153.1 GCA_003225055.1 Acidobacteriota bacterium | reverse complement strand
TAATTGCTCCGGCACCTCGGGAGAAAACCCTGACACATCAGAACCCACGCACCCTCTGAACGGCGGTTGTGCGCCTTGGCTCCAAATTATCGACGGATCAGGGATCGCCCGACGGTTCGCGCGCGACGTGGAGGGGTGTGGAAGCTGATGTCAACTTCCTTCACCCGCGCAATCGCCCTGCAGTCGTCTTGCCGTTCACCTCATCCAAGTCACGGATCTCTTGGTTGCTGAGGCGCAACGCTCGGGCCGCAATATTCTCCTCCAGATGCGCCACCGACGAGGTGCCCGGAATCGGCAGCATGATCGGAGAACGCTGTAAAAGCCACGCAACTGCAATCTGGACCGGTTTTGCCCGGTGCGCTTGTGCGATCCCGGACAAAATGTCGTGTCCAACTCCGCCAGAACCCAACGGAAACCACGGAATGAATGCCATTCGGTTCTTTTCGCAGTAGTCAACCACATGCTCCCACTCGCGATCAAAGACGCTGTAACGATTCTGCACCGAGACGATGGGCGCAATCTTTCGGGCGCGCTCAATATGCTCCTGCGTAACATTGGACAATCCGATCAGGTGGATTTTCCCTTGCAACTGCAGTTCGGCGAGCGTTTCCACGGACGCGTCGAAATCAATCGCCGGATCCGGGGTATGCAATTGGTAGACCTCAATGCGGTCTAGTCGCAGTCTTTTCAGACTTCCTTCGATGGCTTCCCTGAGATGCCTCGGGCTCGAGTCATGTGTCCACTGATTAGGACCGGGGCGGTTCCATCCACCCTTCGTGGCGATCACCAAACCTTTGGGATAGGGAAACAGAGCTTCCGCGATCAATTCTTCACTGACCGCTGGTCCGTAAGAGTCGGCGGTATCGATAAAGTTGACCCCAAGTTCCACGGCGCGGCGGAGAACTCGAATGGCACCGTCCCGATCTTTAGGCGGGCCCCAGATTCCTGGACCGGTAATGCGCATCGCCCCAAACCCCAGTCGATTCACCGTGACCTTGTCGCCCAGTGAAACCGTTCCTGCTTCTGCTGCGGTAATGCTTTGAACTTCGGAGCTCAAGTCGACCTCCTGCCAAAAATCTCAACCAGGCTTCGCGCCTTACAAAATAGATGAACCCTGGCCATGCCGGTTGCACGAATTGCATTCATAAATTCCTGCCAGGCAGCACATTTAGTGAATCTCGGGTTCAGGGATGGGTGCCGTTCCCTCGAGGAAATCGAAATCGCAGCCTTCATCGGCTTGTCTAATATGTTGCAGGAACAGCTTTCCGTATCCGCGCGGATAAACTCCTTCCCGCGGACGCCAGGCCGCGCGACGGTGGGAAAGCTCCTCTTCGCTGACCTGCATGTTCAACTGTCGTTGGCGGACGTCGAGTTCAACCATGTCACCTTCTTGCAGCAATGAGAGTGGGCCGCCGATAAACGATTCCGGGGACACGTGGAGGACACATGTGCCGTAGTTCGTGCCGCTCATCCTCGCATCGGAAATACGTACCATGTCCCGCACACCAGCCTTGAGCAATTTCTGCGGAATCGGGAGGTTGCCCCACTCCGGCATACCAGGAGCGCCTTTCGGACCCGCATTGCGCAGCACCAGCACACTATTGGCATCAACGTCGAGGGCAGGATCATCGATTCGCGCATTCATCTCGTTGTGGCTGTCGAAGACGATTGCCCGGCCGGAGTGTTTAAGCAGCGCCGGATCGGCCGCTACGGCTTTGATTACCGCTCCGTTGGGAGCAAGATTGCCTCGCAAAATCGTCAAGCCCCCGGACGAAAAAGCTGGGTTGTCCACGCTACGAATCACGTCAGAGTTGTAGATCTCGGCAGGGCTGATATTTTCGCCCAAGGTCTTCCCGGTTATGGTCAAACAGCTCAGCTCTAAATGAGATGCCAGCGCCTTCAAAAGTGCCGAAAGTCCACCGGCGTAATAAAAATCCTCCATTAGGTACTTGCCACTGGGCCGCAGATTCGCCAACACCGGCGTTGTGCTCGACAGTTCATCAAAGTCATCGAGGCCCAGCTTAATGCCTGCTCGACCGGCCAGCGCCAGCATATGGATCACGGCATTGGTCGAACCGCTCAACGCCAGTACCGTGGTAATAGCATTCCTGAAAGACGCGCGGCTCAAGAAATCGCGCGGCTTCAGATCCTCCCACACCATTTCGACAATGCGACGGCCGGACCTGTTAGCCATCTTAGGATGATTCGCGTCTACTGCCGGGATCGAGCTAGCCCCCGGGAGAGAAAATCCCAGGACTTCGGCGACGCTGGTCATCGTGGAGGCGGTTCCCATCGTCATGCAGGTGCCCGCGGATCGTGCAATGCCTTCTTCGATCTGCATCCAAGCCTCGCGGTCGATGGTTCCAGCTCGACGTTCCGCCCAGTACTTCATCACATCCGCTCCGCTGCCGAGGATCTGCCCGCGCCAATTTCCGCGCAGCATCGGACCTGCAGGGACGAAGATCGCAGGCAAATTCATGCTGATCGCGCCCATCAAGAGTGCCGGCGTGGTCTTGTCGCAACCTCCCAGTAGCACACATCCATCAACCGGATACGACCGCAACAGCTCCTCCGTCTCCATCGCCAGGAGGTTGCGATACATCATCGTGGTGGGCTTTTGAAATGTTTCCCCCAGAGTGATTGCCGGCATTTCCACGGGGAAACCACCGGCCTGCCAAACACCACGTTTTACGTCTTCCGCGCGTTGTCGCAAGTGGCTGTGGCAAGGGTTGATCTCGCTCCAGGTATTAATGATGGCAATAACGGGCTTACCCTCGTAATCGGCATGAATACAACCCATCGATGCCGCCCGTGAGCGATGGCCGAATGAGCGCAGATCATCTGGGCCATACCAGCGATAACTTCTCAGAGACTTGGTGCGTATTGTTGACATACGAGCAATTTGATTCAAACGTTCCCGGGGACTCGGAACTCAGGTGCGGCGGATTGTTTAGCGTTCCTCTAGGTTCCTCGAGCTGTACGAGACCAGAGAATGCGTATATGCAAGTGCCATCGCCTATATTACGCCCCAGCAAATATAGGGGAAGTTGTGAGGTTGGGGCGTTGAGGCTTTCTAAAACTACTGTTTACCAGTCTTGATTTGACAGAACACAGGGGCGATCGTAAAAACATTCGGCGTCTAGCAACAAGGGCTGGCACTGACGATGGTCTCTGGCTCGTGGCTTCCCGATAATGCCTGGACCGGGGCAAGCGGCACCTCAGCGCCATTGCAAAAGACCTCCAGCTTGACACCAGGATTTGTGCTAGGGCACCGGATACCGATCATAGCCGCAGGGTCCACATAATTTTCATAGTGAGGTGGATATGTCTTTGACTAGAAGAGAGCTGTGTTGCCTGTTTCCCGCGCTGGTGGCGGCAGGGACGGCTGGAACGGCAATCCCCGCGTTCGCAGCCGAGGACGAATTGCTGCCCTCGGCCACTTTTGCCTTTGACAAGATGCCCGTACAGGCGCTGGATCACGCCGAGGTCCGCAGAATTATGAAGGGTAAGCTGGCTACCGGCGAGCGTGTCGAAGCTCACGAGACGACTTTGCCGGTTAATGGATATCCGCACGCACCGCACCACCATGCGCACTCCGAGATGTGGCTTATTCGCGAAGGGACGGTAGAACTCACCATCAATGGAACGAGCCATCGACTCGGTCCTGGGGGTCTTGGCTTCGTCACTTCCAATGAGGAGCACGGGATTAAGAACGTTGGCGCTGGACCAGCGACCTACTTTGTCATCGCCATCGGTCCCGGGGCGGATACCTAGCCGTGGCCTAGCCAGCTATGGTTCCACGCAAGCCGTAACCGCCTGGTTCTTCGCGACGCGCTGGGAAAGTTATTGATTGGGTCAGCCCCTGGCTTCATCGCTGGTTGAGCTGTCGATAAGCTTGGCCCCATGCTCGAGGCGCAGTCGCGGGACTCGGTCCGGGTTGGTTTAGCGGAGCTGAATCGAGACTTTAAAAGTTCTGGGTTGACTGCTCTCGTCGTCGGGAGCCAACTTCGAGGTTCGACCGTGCGTCTCTCGTTTGGCGGTAAGTGCGCCAACCTGAGCCCGTTGTTCATTTGACCGATAACAACAGTGATCAAACCCTCCCTACTGGCATCGCATGAATACTGATGAGCTCCGCGCCAAGCTTCGGGGCGTAATCGCTTTTCCGGTCACCCCATTCAACGCGGATTTCTCTCTCGACATTCCAGGACTGCGCAGGAACCTTCGCGCTCTTCTCCAGCACCCGCTGGCGGCGGTCGTTGCCGCAGGCGGCACCGGCGAGATGTATTCGCTCACTCCAGCAGAGCACGGCGAAGTGGTGAAAGCAACCGTCGAGGAAGTTCGCGGCCGAATTCCGGTCATCAGCGGTACTGGACTTAATCGCCAAATCGCCATCGATCTAGCGCGGCAGGCAGCAACCACGGGATCTGATGCAATCCTCGCTCTGCCACCTTACTATCCGAACTCCGATGAGCAGGGGCTTGCCGAGTACTATGCCGCGATCGGCTCCGCCACAACCCTTCCGCTATTCGTGTACAGCCGCGATTGGGTGAACCCAACGCCTGCCTGGGTCGAAAACCTAGCCGCCAAGGTACCGACGCTGTTCGCATGGAAGGATGGACAGGGTGACATCCGGCGTTACCAGCAAATCATCAACCATGTTGGCGACCGTCTGTTTTGGATCGGTGGCGTTGGCGATGATTGTGTTCCCGGATACTACAGCATTGGTATCCGTACCTACACTTCGAGCATCGCCACAGTTGCGCCCAAGCTCTCTCTTCAATTGCACCAAGCAGCTTCCGCCCCCGATTCGGCCAGACTCGCTCAACTGATGCGCGACTATGTTATTCCTTTGTACGCTCTGCGTACCCGAAGGAGGGGTTACGAGGTCGCGGTGATGAAAGAGATGATGAACCAGCTCGGACTTGCCGGAGGCCCGGTGCGCCCTCCTCTTGCTCAGGTATCGCCGGGGGACAAAGAAGAAGTGAGAGGACTGTTGGAGAAGTGGAGAGAGGTACTGTCCTGAGCGCGCCATTGATGGGGTAGATCAGGCCGATAGTTCCTGGACGAGCTGCCACACCGTAGGCTCGACCGGCACTCCCTTCTCCATGTTCTCCCGGCGACTCTCGAGGACGCGCTCACCTGGATATCGCACCTGCTCTTCCTCCGAGTTTGGTGGGGGCAGGAAGTGTCGAATGACTTCGTCGGCAAGATCTTGACCGCCTGTTGGCGGGCTCAAGGCGCTGCGCATCGAATGCTACAAAAATCTGCGAGAGTCGCGTCTCACGCGCCGGCTCGGGCGCGATTTGATAGGTTGTCCATCCGCCCGACAGAGTTCCCGCCACGAGGTCCAGCATCAGGGCGAGCCCCGAGCCTTTCCAGTAACCGATGGGCAGCGGGCGTTTCGAGGCCTCGATTGCGCCAGGCACGCGAGTCAGCTGCCCTTCGGTATCGAACCCTCCCTCAACCGGTAATAGCTCACCCCGCATTCGATATGCTGCTAGCGTACCGTAGGAAAACTGAGACATCGCCATATCCAAGACGACGTGCCCATCACTCCGGGGCACAGCGATTACGAGCGGATTGTTTCCGACCCGGGGCTGCCTCGCGCCCCAGGGCGGAAGATTCGGACAGGTATTCGTCCAGCAGATTGCGATGACGCCAGCCTCGGCCGCTTGCCAGCCATAGGTTCCGCCGCGCATCCAGTGGTTTGTGTTGGCGAGAGCGACGCAACCCACACCATGCAGGCGAGCCAACGCGATCGCCCGGTCCATGCAGTGATAAGCGTTCAGGTTGCCGACGCCAACTCTTCCATCCCAGCGCTCCAAGGCGCCTGAACTACTAACAAGTTCCGGTTGGGCGTGGATATCGACGATGCCGCTCTGGGCCATCGAAACGAAAAGTGGAAAGCGGTTCAAGCCATGAGAATACACACCATCCCGGCTGGACTCGGCAAATAGCTGAGCACATCGAGCCGCGCGCTCGTTGTCAAACCCGATCTTCAACAACACGCGAACCAGGGTAGCGAGCAGGTCGGTATAGGAAACGCGCAGCATAGGAGCTGTTCTGGAGGGCGAAGCCTGCTTGCAATGACAAGCAGGACTTGTACGCCTTCACCTTAATTACAAAGTAGGTGATGCTCTTTGATCCTCGAGCAAGAATGCTGGGGGACTTCCCACGGGTCTGATGCGGAACTCGGGCCGCAATGCGGGTCACATCTCCCACAGAAAGCTTCCACCGCCTTCGATCATGCCATCCCGATTTTAAGTCTCGACTTCTTGTCCACCGACCCTTGTGCCGCCAAACGAGGAGCATGGCCGATCCCGATTGCACAGAAATATCAGCCTGACTTTCATGGCACTCGACATCGGCCTCTCTATCCGACAGCATACACAAGTCGTTTGGAAAATCGGCCGTTCATTTGGTACCGATGTGCCGTGTGCCCATCCTATGGGGCCAGCAGCGTACCAACTAACAGACACCCGAGTTTCACCACCATGACTTCCCTCTGACCCTCTGACCCTCTGACCTGTGCAATTCCCCCGGGCACTTGAGATGGCTCCTGGGCGACAACAAGGTACAGTGCGGGATCGCAGCACGCACGCTAGGCAGCAAGGCAAATCGCGTCAAGTAGAAAATACTAAACGTGCGGTTTAGCCGGGCTAAAGAACCAGCTTGTTGAGGACGGCGGCTACGCCCCATCTACGCCGCAATCGATCAAAGCGAAATCGGCATGCTAACCGCATGTTGCCACGTACATGTTGAATCAAAGCTCAGTTGACGGCTCCGCGGATCGAGAATGGAAAAGGACTGAATCGAGAAAAGGAGACCGAGGAGACCTCTGAAACTCAGTTCGTCGGAGAACCTTTGGTATCATGGCCACCGGTTTGGACCATCGAGCTTAGCGGAAACGGCCAAACCTATCCTCTCGGACCGGGGTTCGGTCGGGTTGCACACTCCAAGGATGAATATGGAATCCGCAACACGGGCGATGCCGACGCTATCCACCTTTTTATTGCAGTCGGGGGGGCGAACTTCACAGCTGGCCCTCGCCGGCATCGAGGGGCGTCCGACTCATGTGCAGAGGCGAACCATCACCGCTACCCTCGTGCTTCTCCTGGCTGCCGCCCATGCTTTGTACGGGCAGTCGCCTGAGCTGGCAGGCATCGCACATGTTGCCTTTCGGGTTGCCGACCTTGAGAAATCGCGGCAGTTCTACGAGCAGCTAGGTTTCGAAAAAGCCTTTGAGTTTGACGATGCCGGCAAGGTCACCCAGCAGTTCATCAAGGTCAATAATCACCAGTTCATCGAGCTGTACCCACGCACACAGGAATCGCAGCTTCTTGGGTTGATGCACGTTTGCTTTGAGGTTGCCGACATCGGCTCCCTGCGCGGGGCCTACATCAAGCAGCGACTGGCTCCCACCGAGACAAGGAAGTTCAGGGCGGGAAATCTATTGTTTGTGCTTCACGATCCGGAAGGGCAGCTGATGGAGTACACGCAATACTTGCCGGGTTCGCTGCATGCCAGCGACCGCGGCAAGCATCTAGGAGAGAATCGTGTGTCTGAGCACTTGCAGGCAGCAGCCATACCCATTAAGGATCTTGCTCTCGAGCGCACGTTCTATGTCAACAAGCTAGGATTCTCGGATCGCGGTTCTACTGGAACGGAGCTCCGGCTGCCGGGCAACTCGGGCGAAGAGATCGAGTTGCGGTTGGCTGCGCCCTCGGCAAAGTCGCAGATTGTTTTCTCGGTTTCCGACGTGAAGATCACAGCAGAGGCTTTGCGCCGGAGCGGATTGGCGCCCTACGTTGAGCAAGGTGAAGTGAGAGTCAGAGATCCCGACCGGACTCTTGTGGTCTTTCGGTCCCGTCGCAACGACCAGAAGCCCTGACTGGAGCAGGGTACAACGCGAAACTGAATCTCTAGGCAGGTAAAGAACGCAATCGACGGAGGACTCGGGTGCAAAAATGCGTTTTATTGCTGCCATTGGCTTTTTCCTGGACGCCGCACACGAACTTTGGCCGGAGCTTGGGCTCAGGCACGAGCTTGGCGTATGAGCCGTCGCACTAGGCTTGCACTCAGCCCGGCTGGGATCTTCTTCCGTTTCGCGCTCCGCCGAGTCGGATTGGATCGCAACCGCAGATTTCGTGTCGAACCCGTGATTGAAGAGCAGGCTCATGAGATTTCTGATTTTGGCGCAATTCGCCTCAACTCGCGCTTGTTCACAGAACGGTGATAGGGTAGACTGCAGCTTTTCCGCAGGTCTCCGAATTGGCCCTTTCTCGAGTGTCTCCTCGTCTGCACTTGTTCCGCTTCGTGTTACATCTGCTGGTTGTTCTTTGTTTTTCCCTAGTATCCGCGACCTTGTCCGCCCAGACGGTGCAAAAGGAGTTTCCCACTAACAAACGGCCGGAAAGTTTTGTCGATCTCACTGCAACCAGTGGAGTTCATTTCCGGCACCTGGCGTCGCGTACTTCCCGGAAATATTTATTGGAGACGATGGGCTCGGGAGTGGCATTGTTCGACTATGACAACGACGCTCGCCTCGACATTTTTCTGGTAAACGGCGCCCCTCTTTCCGATCCGACCGCGAAGGGAACGACTCCGCAAAAAACCGATCCCAAATACTGGAACCGGCTTTATCACCAGAAGCAGGATGGCACCTTCGAAGACGTGACCGAGAAGGCGGGATTACAAGGTACCGATTACGACATGGGTGTGGCCGTGGGCGATTACGACAATGATGGCTATGAAGATCTCTATGTCACCGGTTATGGAACCAATCGCCTCTATCACAATAACGGCAACGGAACTTTTACCGACGTAACCGAGAAAGCTGGGGTGGCGGGCAGTGGCTGGTCGAGCAGCGCGGCATGGGTTGACCTGGACAATGACGGACGGCTGGACCTGGTTGTGCTGCGCTACCTGTCCTGGGACTTTGACGACATCTGGTGCGGAGAGCACCGGGAAGGCTATCGCTCCTACTGCCATCCGGATTATTTCCAGCCAGTCGCCCCCCTCGTGTTTCACAACGATGGCGATGGCCGCTTCACCGAAGTCTCACAGAAAATTGGACTGGCAAAAGCCGGCAAGGGCCTAGGTATTGCCCTTGCCGATTATGACCACGACGGTCTAATCGACCTGTTCGTGGCCAATGACTCGATGCCGGAGTTTCTTTACCACAACAAGGGAAATGGAACATTCGAGGAAGTGGGGCTGATGTCGGGAGTTGCAGTGGATGGCAACGGACGAACTTTCGCCGGGATGGGCGTGGACTTTGCCGATTACAACAATGACGGCCTGGCGGACGTGTTCGTCGATGATCTGGCCAATCAAATGTACGCACTGTTTCAGAACAATGGAGATTCCACTTTTACTTACAGCACGTATACCTCGGATATTGGGCGCCTCACGCTTCTGCATTCCGGTTGGGGAGTTCGCTTTTTTGATTACGACAACGATGGCTGGAAGGACCTGCTCATCGCACAAGGTCATGATCTGGACACCATCGAACTGAACTATCCCCAGCTTCATTACCGGGAGCCCATGCTCTTGCTGCGCAACACCGGGACGAAATTTCTGGACGTTTCAGCGGAATCGGGCAGCGTATTTCAGCAGAAATGGGTAGGACGCGGCTTGGTAATTGGCGACCTCGATAACGACGGCCGCCTCGACGCGGTGGTCACGACCAATGATGGTCCCGCTTACATTTTGCGTAATGAAACCAACCCGCAAAACCATTGGCTTATGTTGAAGCTTGTGGGCCACAAGAGCAATCGTGACGCCATCGGCGCGGAAGTAAAGATCGTGACCGCAAAAGGCCAGCAGTTCGAGACCGTTACCACAGCGAGCAGTTATCTTTCGTCGAGCGATAAGCGAGTTCATTTTGGGCTCGGCCCGGAGAAGGTGGTAGAGACTGTTAAGATTCGTTGGCCAAGCGGGATCGTGCAGAAGCTGAACAACGTCGTGGGCGATCAGATCCTGCAGGTAGATGAGCCGGCGCCGGCAACTTCTGAACCAGCACCGACGAAACAATGAGGAAGCAGGCACTGTTCTTCATGATCGCGCTCTTGCTGGCGGCTGCGGGTGGCCAACAGCGGCCGACACGACCTGTCTCGTCTGGAGTGATGACCGGTGTTGCCCATCCGCCGGTCAAAGATGCCGAGCGCTGTCCGATCACGGCTGGCGGATGGGTGGAGGAAGCGCCGGTAATTTTTTCTGACATTACCGACAAGGCCGGACTCGACAAGTTTCATCATCGTTCACGCTAGAAGTCCCGCGAAGAGCTTGATCATGGATGTCTCGTCTCACTCCTTGACTACGGCAATGATGGTTGGCTCGATGCCTACCTGCTAAATGGTTATACATTTGAAGCTCTCGATCGCAGGGAACCGCCGCCGCGAGCCACGCCTACACAACAATCACGACGGAACATTCACAGATGTGACCGATAAGGCAGGTGTGGCGAACGAGCGTTGGGGATTCGGTGTGGCTGTTGCCGACTACGATAATGACGGCTGGGTTCGCGCTGAGCGGTGAAGGACGCGAGCAGGCAACATCGAGGGGAATAGCAGTCGGCGACTATAATCGCGACGGCAAAGTTGATTTTTAGGTGATCAGCTTCTCCGACGACTACAACACGCTTTATCGCAACCAAGGTGGCGGCGCTTTGTACGATGTCACCCATCAGGCCGGCCTGGAACAACCCACCATCCCATTTCTAGGTTGGGGCACTGGCTTGCTCGGTTTTGATAACGATGGCCGGCTGGATCTATTCGCGGCAAAGGGACACGTGTTCCTTGGCGTCAGCAACAACCTAGATTCGACTCCTGTGCTATTGCGCAACGTAGTATCGAACGGGAATCATTGGGTGAAATTGAAACTGATAGGTGGGCGCAATAGTCCTCGCGATGCGATTGGCGCCAGAGTCTTTCTCAGCGCGGGCGGAGTACACCAGCGTGCCGACGTCTGCAGCGGGGGCAGCTACGGTTCAAACTCCGATCTATGGCTCGGCACCGCAACTAAAATCGACAGCGTCGAAATTGATTGACCCAGTGGAGTCGAACAACAGATATCCATTCCGCGCGTGGACCGTTTTTACGCCGTCGCCCAAGGCGAGAGCGCCAGAGAAGACTAACCGACCTTCTTCGCTATCTCTCCAGCGTGTCATAAAGCGGCTGAACCGGACGAACCTCGCCTGGCACTTCCGCCACGCTCATCGCAAGGATCCTGACCCGGTCGTTGCTCGGAAGCGTCAAGGTCTTGGCATTGGCCGGAAGATCAAGGACGTAAGCAAACAGATACGAGTAGGAATATGGTTCATCGGACGCATCGGAGGCATGACGATCGGATGAAAACCAGGCCACATCCGCGGGCTTGATAAACCCGGGAGTGATTTTGCCGGTGAACTCGATCACACGCCGCATTCTCGGCGGAGTTCCTGGCCGAGGCGCCGGAGCACCAGGGCGTAGTGGCACCGGCTCCATATGGCTCTCCCAACCTCGGTCATCCCACTGTCCGATTGCGCCAGACCAATCCTCGATCTTCAGATTGACGGGTTTCTCGTCAACCAGAAAGGTCGCATCCTGATCGCCGTATGCTGCCGCAGCCAGAAGGTAGATCCGATTGAACCTGCCCTGCGGTAGGTCTAGCTTCTGACCATGCGCGGTGACCGCATCAGGTACGCCGTTGCCGGCAGGAGCAAGGCTGAACTTAATGCCGGCAAAATCGATGGCCTCAGGCAACATTTCTGCGGGCAAGGCATTCCCCTGTGGCGAGGTAGGATCGTCGAGAAAGCAATCGAAGCAACCCTGGGCTGGCTTGCCTCTGCTCGTTGCGACCGAGAGGTCGTACGGGAGACGAAGGGGCTGTGATCGGGGTGCAGGCACGGCGCTCGCCGCGGAAGCGAGTTTCACGGCAAAGGTATGGAGTTGGAAGGGGGCGAAATCGGTGACTACCTTTCCCTTGGAAATATTGGCTGGACCTAACGGCATCTCCTGACCGTTCACTTCTCGCGCTGCGACAACCGGAGCCGCAAATGTGAGTTGCACCTTCTCGGCCGGCCTGCCTCCCATTTCTACCAGGCGTGCGACGATTTCGTCACTCTGCTCGGCCTTCTTCAGCGCGAGTACGCGTACGCGCTCGCTGCTGACCGTGAGCAGCGAAAATTGTTTCTCGAGCCCACCAGGATGTTTTGAGCTTTGGAAAGCTATGAGCGGCTGGTTCAGGCGATAGGCCTGCCAGTCAGTTCCCGCCTGGCGCCAGTCGCCAGAGTGCCCCGCCAGCCCATACACAATTTCATGGCGGCCCCAGTCCTGGGTGGTTTGATCGGGGTAGCTGATACCGCCCCCCAGGCCGGGGGTGTAAATAAGAGTCAGCCGCAACGTGTGGTCATCAGGTTTATCAGAGCCATATTTGCAGTCGGAAAGCACCGTCACACCATAGCCGCCGTCCTTGTCGGTGAGATCAAACCACTGGTGGGAGGCCACTTCGAACTGCTTGGAGTTGTTCGTGCCACGCTGGATCGTGCCCACGTCCCAGTTATAGGTTGCTTGAGGGTTGCTGGCCGTAAGCGGAAAGGTTGCCTTGAGCGCCGCTTCCTTTGTCTTCCAATCGACGACGTTGGCGAATTCCACCCGATTCCCGGCATCGCCGGCCGAGAGTCGGATGGTCTGAATGAATTTGGAATCTTCCGCCTCACGTTCGACCTCGAGCGCAACACGCACTGGCCCTTGCTCAACAACCCGGATTTTGGGGGGACCTTGGACATAAGCGCGCGGCGGCTTCTGCTGATCTTCCCAATCCATGTTCCACGCTGGCCAATCATGGGGCTTTTCCGTCTGGAAGGCCAACCGCGATGCCGAAGAAAGTAATTCCTTGTTGACGCTTTTGTCGAACAGACTACTGACGTCGCCGTTCTGATCCAGCTGGATCTTATACCGCGCGTTTTCGAGTCCGGATTCTGAAACCCGCAGATCAGTAGCGGCTGGGCTATCAGCGGGCCTGACATCGTAAACCGCCCACCCAATCGATGGCACTTTCGCCAAGAACAACAATTTTGCAGCGCTGAGGTGTTCACCATTCAATTGTGCGGGAACTTCTTCGCCGCCGGGACCGAAGACGCGAATCGCCTTCGGTATGCCTTCGGGAAACCGAATTTCGGCTTCGACCACATCCTGCCGTTGGACGTTCAAGGGATTGTAGACAACGATTGGCGTGCCGTTGGCCCGGGTGTCGAGAGCTGAGAGGATAGCCTCGGTTGCGCTCTTCAGCACTCCTGTAAATTCATTCATCGCCAGCACATCATCGTTCCACGAATACTCATAGGACTTGGGTGTCGCGGTTCCGGCCATGATGTCGTGGAACTGGCCACCCAGAACCAGTGTCCAGGCGTCATTGAGGCGCTGCTGGGGATACGGTCTGCCGCCAAGCCAGGCGGCGGCCACCGAACCTTCCTCGGCAGCTTCCGCCAGGAGTTCGTTTTTGCGATTCCATCGCTTCTGATAGGCCTCGGAGCTTAGTGATCCCGCTGAGTGGTTGGTCAATTCGAGCTCGCCTTTGTAACGCGGCAGCCGACCCAACTGGCTGGGCTTAATGTCCAGGAACATCTGGTCCGCTGGTGAAGAAATGACATGAACCGGACCATTGCCTACAACGATTGGCGCGGATTGGGCCTGCGTGGGGCTGGCTGAGCCTCTCTCTTGCGGAAGGGATGCTTCCTTTTTTTCAATAATGGCTTCCAGCAATTTGACTGAAGCTTCCGTTGGGCCGCCCCCCACATCGCCGGTGCCGTAGTAGCGGTAATCAGTGAATACGCCACTGAGGTCTCCGTTGTGCTGAACTCGCGTCGCCCAGTCCCTTTGGTATCGCCGGAATTGATCTTCTGCCTGCTTGGAATCGGACGAAGCGTCTGAAGGAACGGACGGTAACGGCTTGCTCAGATCGCTGGTGATATCGCTTCCGTAGCTGCCCGGATTAAACGCTGCCAGCACAGTCTTGCCATCGGGTCCCTCCCAAAGCCCGACATTGAACGGAGTACCTTCTGGCGTTCGCTCCGGCGAATCGGGACCGCCAACGGGAGCCGACGATCCCCAGGTTAGCTTCTGCGTAGAAAATCCCTTTATGCCCGCATGCGCCAGGATGCTGGGCAGTGAGGCGGGGAACCCAAAGCAGTCGGGCAGCATGTATTCAGCGCTGGCCTTGCCGAAGTCGCGGCGAAAAAACTCGTTGCCATAAAGGATTTGTCGAAAAATCGATTCCGCCGACGGCGAATTAACGTCACTCTCCTCCATGGAAGATCCGGCCGGGAACCAGCGCCCCGCTGCGACGTAATGCTTCAAGGTTACGTAGTCGGCAGGATAGTACTCCTTCATCAAGCGGTACCGATTGGCGCCGCTGAAATTGAAAATGTAGTGCGGGTACTTCTCGAAGAGCGCGAAATTGTTCCGCATCGTTTTCGGGAGATACTCCCGAATAACCTGCGGGTACTCCCACCGCCACTGCGTGTCGAGATGCGCGTAGCCCACGACGTAAAGCGTGGGTTGCTTCGCGAGATCTGGGGACGCTGACCGAAGCGCCGGGGTCTGGCCTAACGCGCTCGGAATAATTCTCATTAACCCTAGAGCGAACAGCAGGAACAAACGTTCTACGCTTCTTCGCATTGGAACGCCTCTCGATGGCAATCAAATTGTTCCCCAGGTCGCTTCGACCGCTATGCGCAATCTGATTGCGAAATATCCAGTTGCTGGCCCAAATAGGAAACCATGTCCCCTGCGCTTCTGACGGTGAGCAACTGCTCCCGCTGTAACCTAGATCTTCAGCTTGCTGGCGTTGGGGAGTCCGCGCCGTGTCGAGACCCTTGTCTTTGCGCACCCCGTAATGCTTGTTGGGTCGGGCAAATCCGTGAGCTTTCCCTCCCGGTGAATCGGGTTTTCACGCCGGTTGTGGGGTCTCAGGAGACGCCTGCGTTCATCGAAGGCTCGGGCAAACGCACTCCACCGCTGTTGCTGGATATGTAGGCTGCCTCCACGGTGCGCATTGTGTCGATCGCATCTTCCACACTGGTGGGTAAAACCGGAGACGATCCTTCCACATAGGCTTGCAATGATCCCATCGTGCCCACAAAAGCATCCGGGAACCAATTGCCGGCTACGGCCGCATCCCTCCATTCGAGATCTCCATCGAGAATGTACCTCAGGGTGTCGGGCCGCCCCTTGGGATAGCTCAAGTTCACACCCATCTGCGCCCTCATCGCCCCGTGCATTCCCTCCCACTGCACGAAACTTTCTTGCAACTCAGGCGAGAAGTGATGACTGTGGTTTGTCGCGATAAACACTCGCTTGTCGTCAGAGTAGTCCATGATAATCACGCTCTTGGTCGCGGCCAATTCTGGCACACGGGGACTCAGCAATGTCTTGGCATAGACTGCGCGTGGATTTCCAAACCATGAACGTACGAGATCCACATAATGGATGGAATGATACAGGATCTCAATCCGCGGAGCCCTCCGCAGGAAGTCCCACTGGTGCCAGGGTGTCAGCACGCTGACCTTCACTTCCATGTCGTGCAGTTCGCCGAGAACACCGCTCTGTTCCAACCGTCGTGCCGCCAGCATGTTGGGAGCAAATCGCAGCTGAAAGTTGAGCGCAGCAGTTAGCCGCTTGGCCCGGCAAATCTGCAGAATTTCCCGTGCTTCTGCGAGTGTTTCGCCCATCGGCTTTTGCAGGAGCACTGCCGCAGCATCAGGGAGTTGTTGCAATACTTCAACCAAGGCGGACGCAGGGACGGCGACGTCGAAGATAGCATCTTTGGGCGCATACCCTGAGGCTTGCCCGATTCCGGCCAGCACTTTTGGAATGCCGAACGCCTTCGCCAAAGCCTCGGCTTTGGTAGCGTCCAGATCGGTGATGGCAACAACCGGAAAACCGGCCTTTCGGTAGGCCGGCAGATGGGCATCGCGTACGATTCCTCCCGCGCCGATCGAAATTATCGGGCGGGGGTTTCGGGGGTGGGGAGCCATAGCATGCAAGTCCGAGGGCCTGGCCATATTGATTCTAATTCTGCACGGTCCGATCCTTTCGGGATCGTCCAGTTGTATCTTGTGACAGTACTGGTTCGCCCGTCAACGCAGTCGACCTTTCCCACACAGATACGGATGGTCGGAGCGCAGCTCTGGCATAGGGCGGCCCGGCTTTCCTCGATTCGTGCTGCAATGCCATCGAGAAGCTCCTTATCTGCTCCGTACTTCATCGCTGGGCCGGTGTACCGCAGTCTAACTGCTGGCCGTTGGAACGAACGCGCGCAGATTTCAGACGGCCCTTCGACAAACCCGGGGCGACATTTGACAGAGAGGTTCATGGAGCATAAAAGGTACGGGACCGAAAGCACCGTGCCGGTGTGCGGCGGAGCCCAGTTCGGCTGGTGGCGTCAGAGGAAACCCTATCCATGGCGAACTACTTCATTCAGTCAGTCTCAAGCTGCGACGCACGCTTCCTGGTGCCGCAAGGTGCGGGGTCGGATTCTGTCCACACCAATTCTGAATATTCCTTGGCCGTGACCTTGCTAAACCCAGAGTATGGTCCCCGTGGAATAGGGAGTGCACTGACGCTTGGTGAAGGCAACCGACTGGTCTGCGAAGCGATAGACTTCCTCGCTCGACCTCTGGCTGGCAGGGACATTGAAGAGCTCATGGCGGACTTCGGGCCCTTCTCCCGCAAACTGGGGATGAGCCCTCGCTCCGCTGGCTAGGGCCTCACAAAGGCGTCGTACACCTAGCGCTAGCTTCCATCACCAACGCAACCCTCCATCAATCGGATAGTGCCAGGTGAATTTAGCGCCTACGCTGGAGTAGCGCCAAACCAGGACGAGGGGAGACATTTGAGGGGTGCGTTCAGTCAGTATGGAAGACCTCTTCCATGCCAGCCCCCCATTCACCTTCGGCGCGGGTGTCGATGGGCTTCTGCATAGGCATCATAATGGACCACCCTTCTGGGTTGTGGCATCAGCGGCCATCTTTGCCATATCCGCCGCGTGATCTTTACCGTGGTACTCATAATAGCCGAAGAGAAGGTCGTCCTTGAGAAAAATGGAATAGTTGCGTAGGTTGCAGCGCCGGATCACGTCAAGCACCTCGGTCCACACCTTCTTGTGGTAGGCCCTGTATGCCTCAACCGCTTCCGGCTTCACTCTCAACACTGATCCGTACCGTTTCACGTGTAGTCCTTTGTTCCCTTCGTCAAGCACAGAGCACAGTAAAAGATGAAGTTACAAGCCGAACCGGGCAACCCACACGAAATCCGCTTTGCGCGGTTCAGGCGGTTCAGGTTCGTCTGCTGGGACTAGTCTTAAGTCTATAGTATTGTTGAGACACGCTAGAGACCTTCGCGTCAGAAGAGACCGCACGAATCATCCTTAATTGCCATAGCGTTCTCCCTACCGTTGAAACTTCAGCTAGCTCGTAGGTCGGCGTGTTTCAGCAGTCCCGGTCGGTGACCAAGTAGGAAGTATTGGTTATTGGAATTGCGTCAAGGTAGCACCTCGAGCGACAGGTCTAAAGGTGCACGGGCATATTCCTGCTGAGTTCCGATCACTGTCGCTGCGCGATTCAGCACCCGCAGGCGCACTTGGTAGAGTGCGACTTGTGGAACGGCGTCACCCCGAATGCGCGTGCTGCCAAAGGTGCAGAGTCGCACTCTGCGTCACTCTTTCTTCAGAACCGGTACGCCACCTCGAGATACGTGAACCCGCCTTTCCGGCCATGAGGGAGCTTGGTCTCGGCGCCCTTCCCCGACAGGACTCCAATGTAGTAACGCAGGCCCAGCTTCGACGTCACCTGATAATCGACGCTGAAATCCACGTAGTTGCCCAGTCCCCGGTGTCCGTTGTCAGGGAGCGCGTCATAGCCGAAGCTGGTGTTCTGGAATGCCCCCGTGCCCAGATACCACAAATCGTTGGCCGAGTGCAGCTTGACCTTGTGCACTTCGCTGCGCAACTGCCATTTCGCGGTCGGTCGCACAATCACCTGGCCGGTGTAGTCCTCACTATTCTGCAGCGTGTAGAACGGCAACCTTGCATATTGTTGCTCTGTGGGCAGCGGCTGAAAGAAGGTGGCGTGGGTGCTGTCATTCTGATTCCCGTCGCCGCTGGCAAACAACGCACCTGCCCGCAACCACGGATGGATCCATGGAATCGGCGGCCGCCATCCCATTTCCACTGTCCCGGAATTAGCGCGATGGCTCAACCTCCCCCACTGCCCGATCTGCTGTGCGCCCCAAACCAGCAAATCCCATTTCCCGAGACGCCAGATGGGTGTGACGATGGCGTAGTTCACCCCAAAGGTTCCGATCCGGATATTGCGCGTGTCCGCTTCCCGCGCTGCGAGCGCCCGGCTGTCGACCTTCAGGACTTTGCGACCATCGTGATAGCCAAAAGCAAAAATCCGCAACTGTGAGTCGGTATGGGGCGTCGGAAATTCCCGGGTGAAGGCGCTATAGATAATGTCGACATCCATCTCGCCCATGCCATCCGTCTGCCAGACGCCGCGTGTGGCACGCCCGGTCATAAACGTCAGATTGGTATCCGCACCGATATCGCTGGAGAAATCTACGCCGTCGAAACTGCGTCCGATATCAGTCCAGTACGCATCACCGATGAGTCGATGCGCCACGCGTTGACCCGTGAGCCAGGCCAGGTCAGGAGCGCTCGGCGCCCTCTCTTCGCCGTCGGAGAACTCAAAACGCCCCAGACGCAGGGTGCTGTGATTGTTATCGATGCCTCGGATGGAAAGGAACGCCTGCTTCACGAAAATTCCGGCGACATTTTCCCGATTGCCGTTGGCTGAGAAGTATGCCCCTCCCAGCCCCAGCGGGATAGCTGTTCCGGGCACAAGCGCGTCATCGGGAAGACCGTAAAACGCCGGCTGTGCCAGTTCGATTCTCCAACCGAATTTGTTCTTTTGCTGGGAAAGGCCAACTCGGAAGAGGGAATTGCCGAACCCGTAGCGCGCCCGCGAATCTCCGACAAACCAACTCCAGCCCTGGCCCCGACCGAGCAACTCCGCATCAAGTATGAGAGAACCAATCCGGATCGGCTTCGCTTGAGCCGAGGAGATACTCGGCTCATTCTCCGGGGCTTGGGCATTTGCTGGAGAGGTCAACCACAGAGGCGAGAATAAAACGAGCACAGCGCAGGCGAGCCGCCTCCAACCCCTTGAGACCTTCTTCCTGTACTCCGCAGGAAACATGCCCGGCTCTCCTTTTGCCAAATCAACTTGCATAGCTCACCCACTAGATTCGCGGCCAGCTACTTCGGTTTCAGGATACGCCTGCGAGATTCGGTCAGTACTTCGAGTTTGTACCGCTCTTCTGAAGTGCGTCATTGGCCTTAGCGGTAATCTGGTTGCGCACGTCCCATAGGTCCTTATAGAAAAGATGCTCCATGCGTTGGTGGAGGACTTCCACGGGAGTTCCCATCGTACCCACAACCCCACCTCCAATGATGCGCTGCGCCAATTTCAGATGATGGAAGCGGAACAGATGAATGCGCTCGTCAAAATCCAGCAGACACTCAGCAACCTCGTGCAGCGCAAAGAACTCCGCATGGCGGCGGTAAAGGTCGTCTACGCTGAGGTGAGCTTGCTGGAGCTGCTGATGGAAAGCCTGCCCCAGCCGGGGACCGATGTGCAGGAGCGCCAGAAAACCAGGTGAATCCAGCCCGCTGCCATGACCGAGCCCGGCCCGAATGAGGTGATAGTCATAGGGAGTGATGGTTTCCAGAACGTGGAGCAGGCCTATCGGATAATCGAGCTCCATATTTGCGCGGCGGATCAGCCGGGCAGTATTCGGGAAATCGCCTTGTTCGACACGCTGGAGCGCCCGCTCCAGTTCGAAAGCCGCACCCTTCAACAGCAATTCCGAACTCTGATGCACTACTTGAAAGGTAAGCTCATCCTGGTGCAGGAGTTCTTCCGGACGCTTCTGAAGACTGAGCAGGTCGTCGGTCCGCAGGTAGCGTTCGTAATCGGAGGCCCCTTTGCCGGGCAGAATCGGCTCACGTAAGTCTTCCGCGTTACTCATGGAATCGGCCGAATCCTTTCACAAGGACCTGCGTATCTCAGGCCGGGTCGCCGCGCTTAGCGACCCATTGCGGATCCTGCTCCGGCGCGACAATTTGCCCGTCTCGCAGGTGAATGATGCGATTGGCATAGCTGGCGGCTTCCGGGTTGTGAGTGATCATCATAATGGTCTGGCCGAGTTCGCGATTCGACTGTCGCAGCATGGAGAGCACGATTTCAGAATTCTGGGAATCGAGATTTCCGGTGGGCTCGTCGGCCAGCACGATAGCCGGCTGGTTGACGAGGGCGCGGGCGAGAGCTACACGCTGTTGCTCGCCTCCTGAAAGTTCCGACGGACGATGATGCAGGCGCTTGCTCAGGCCCAGCAGGTCGGTAATCTTTCGGACGTACGCGGGATCGTTCTGTCCGTTTTTCCCTGCGATGTCCTGGGCGATCTGAATATTGGAATTCGCGTCCAGCGTGGGAAGGAGATTAAATTTCTGGAAGACGAATCCGATCTTGCGTTTGCGCATGGTGGTGCGCTCCGCGTCCGAGAGCTTCGAGAAATCATCGCCATCAATCACGATCCTTCCCGAATCAGCGCGCGTCAGTCCCCCCAAAAGATAAAACAGAGTGGATTTACCGCTGCCCGAGGGCCCCACTATGCTGACAAATTCGCCGCGTTGCACGGTAAAGGAAATGCTGCGCAGCGCGGGCACTTCGATTTTGCCCACCCGGTAGGTTTTGCGCAGGTTCTCGGCTTCTATGAACGCAGCCATGCCAACCCCACGATATTACACGAAGGTCGAGGTTACGCGTTGTCTGGAAAGCCGCGCTCTATGCGACATTGGTGGAATGCTGGGAGTCCTGGCTGCGTTTCGGTCCTCGCTTGCGAATCAGCAGCAACCGAATGCGTTCCAGCAATTCGGCAGGAGCGTACATCCCTTTGGGCAGAAACGCGTCGGCCTGGGTGTCACGATCATGGATCCTGACCTTACCGGAAATTAGGATAGCCGGCGTTCCCGGCGAGATCGCTTTGATGTCCTGGATCAGCTTCGAGCCGTCGTAGCCGGGCATGACCAGATCGGTCAGGACCAGGTCTATGCCGCCCTTCTTGAAGCACTCCAGAGCCTCTTCGCCCCGCGTGCAGGCAATCACGCGATAACCCCGCGTTTCCAGCATGACCTTGCGAATGGAAAGGGATTGTTCGTTGTCGTCTACGCAAAGGATCGTACGTTTCGGCTTCATCTCACTCTCAAAGCGCCTTAGCGGCGCCCAGTCACTGGCGTCTTGAAATGTTTTGGCTGTTGGAAGTCTGAGAATTTCGAACGACAAAAATCGTAACGGTTGAAGAGATCGCTGTAAAGTGACGCGGATGCTAATGGGGAATTTTGACTATTGAATTTTTGTGGCAACTGTGCGTGTAGGCAATTTTGCTGTGCGAACCGAATCTCTCATCCGAGAAAAACTTCGCCGCGCATGATCTCCGCCGCATGACCGCCGACGCGAACGTTGATTACACGGTTATCCTTCTTGCCGGCGCGAACGAACATCCGGCTGGGCCGGTTCATTTCAATTCCCTGTTCGATGAGCACGCGCTCCTCGGGCTGCGCGACTCCATGGGCCACCATCCAGGCTGCGGCACAGCCTCCCGCTGATCCGGTTGCAGGATCTTCGCCGTTGTAGAACAGCATGCGGGCGTGCAACCGGGCCGCCCGATCGACCGTCTCGCGGCTTACAAAGTAAAGGAACCGCCCATCCGTTTTGTCCACGTATTCGGCTACCCGTTTCTGATCAAGACGCAAGGTCCGCATGACCGTCAGGGATCGGAGAGGAACAATTATTTGCGGCAGCCCGGTGGAGACGGTCTGAATTGGCAAGGCAGAATCAATTGCATCCGGCGGCAGCCCACAAACATGGTTCACCGCTTCGCGGTCGTGCGTGGATCCGAACTTCGGGTCCACCTGCGTCATCTCCCCGAAACTAGGCTCGCCGTCTCGGTCTTCAAAACGCACTGGAACTGTGCCTACATTCAACTCCAAAACAATGTCCTGGGCGCCCGTGGAACCACGAAGGACAAACGCAGTCCCGAGCGTCGGATGACCGGCAAAAGGTAATTCCTCCTGAACCGTAAATATGCGCACTCTGACGCCGGCAGTACTTTCCGTCGCCGAATCGCGGGGAAGAACAAACGTCGTTTCTGAGAGATTCATCTCCCGAGCAAGAGCCTGCATTTCCTGGTCGCTGAGCTCGCGACCGTCAAGAAAAACCGCGAGCGGGTTGCCCTGAAGCGGCTCAGAGCTGAATACATCAACTTGTACCATTTTCAGATGTCTCATCATGTTCGCTCGCGAGAGAAGTTAGCTCTTCGATGCCCCGCCGAACTCCTTGGATTCCGAGGTTTTTCTCCGCCGCTGAAAGGCCACGAGAGACCACCTTGACCGCCTTGTCCTCAGATTGACAGGTCGTTTGAGCCCGGCGTATCTTAGGTTCGTATGCGAAGCTACTGCATCTTCGGCGTCCTCTGCTGTTGTACCCCGACGCCGACGTGTGGGTAGCTGACCGGATTTCATACCCACCGGCGATGGACCAGCGGGTGGGATCTGTTCCTCATAGAATTTCCCCCCACTCCAAAGCTGTGGTGAGTATTGGGCCATTCAGAACTCCGGCCCAGACCTGCACTTTCTATGTCGTCGTTCCGAGCCAAGCGTTAGCCGGGCGAAGAATCTTGCGAGCACGGTCGGACTTCGGTGCGCTACACGCGAGATCCTTCGCAGACTAGCGTCTGCTCAGGATGGCGACATGGGATTCCTGAATACTAGCTTTTGTTCTAACAATTCAGCCTGGAGGAAATACCCATGAGTACCGAGACCGCGACCGAGAGAGTTCCCCGGATCCCCCGCATCAACGAGCCGGCGCCCGACTTCGAAGCCAAGTCCACGCACGGCATGATTAAGCTCAGCAACTACACGTCGAAAGGCAAATGGGTGATGCTCTTCTCGCATCCCGCCGACTTTACTCCGGTGTGCACAACCGAATTTGTCGAGTTGGCGCGCAATGCGGCCGAGTTTGAGAAGCGCAACGTGCAACTGATTGGCAACTCGATTGACAGCGTCTACTCGCACATCGCCTGGATTCGCAACATCGAGCAGCACAACCGGGTGAAGGTTACATTTCCAGTCATCGCCGACCTGGATCAGAAGGTTGCCAGGGCTTTTGGAATGGTGCATGAAGCGGTGAGCGATACCGCCACGGTTCGCGCCGTTTTCTTTATTGACCCCAAGGGGGTGATCCGTGCGCTGCTGTACTATCCACTTTCTTTGGGCCGCAATGTAGATGAACTGCTGCGCGCCATCGACGCCATGCAGATCGCCGATGCCAATGCGGTGGCCACGCCCGCCAACTGGCGGCCGGGTGATCCGGTGATTGTGCCGGCACCCATCACCCAAGCCGACGCGGAGAAACGTGCGGGCGGTGGACCCGGGGTGGAAGTTACAGACTGGTATTTGTCGCGCAAAAAACTCGGGGCCGCTGCCGATTAGTCATACAGGCCGCGGATTGACTCGGAGTGACGGAATGCGGACGCCTGCCGCACACGCCAGCTTGCAGTCTGTCAATCCGAATCCATCCGTGGCCTCTCCTTACTGCCCTTCTCCCGCAATCGTCCTTTCCTGTTGAACCGCCATCCCGGAACGATGGCCCGCCGTACTGCATTTTCCACTGTATTAATTGATTCTGACGGCAGGCTGGCTCAACATCTCTAGCTGTTGCCTCACGCTGCATGTTTCTGCCCTGGAGCAGGAGGGGACCATTTACCGTAATCGGTACCTTCCTGATCTGTATCGACGATGTGGGTCTCCATTGGATTCCATGATGGGGTTGACAAAGCGCGGTTGGCGCCGTTGGCTCCCGGGCATGGGACAGTCTACACGCCGGAGCGAGGAAGTTTCCCTGGAGCACTTGACGACCATTCGATTGCGCGCGGGGGCGCAGGCTGTCGCCAAGGTTGACCAGGTTGCGCAGACCGAGCACTGCGCTGTTTTTCTGACCGTCGACGATGGCAGGGTCAGCAGCTTAATTGCGTGGCGGCGGAACTGGAGAAGGTCGGCTGGCGCGGCCACTTCTTCGTGTTTACCAATTTGATCGGCCACCCCGGCTACCTCGGTCGCTCACAGATCCGCGAGCTGCACCAACGTGGTCGCCTGATCGGTCATTCCTGCACTCACCCGGAGCAGATGTCCAGTCTTAGCTGGGACGAGCTTCTCTGGGAATGGCGGGAAAGTTGCGCGCTACTCAGCGATGCAATCGGGGCGCCGATAACAGCGGCTTCGGTTTCCGGTGGCTTCTATTCGCAGAAAGTCGGCTAGGCCGCCGCCGCGGGCATCAGGGTCCTGTTCACGTCTCAACCCACCGTGAGCGAGGAGGTCGTGGATGGCTGCCTTGTGTCGGGACGTTACTCGGTGCGTTGCTCCACGCCACTCTCTGAGGTGGGAGCCATCACAGTGGGAAGCAAGCGGTCGCGTTGGCAGCAGGCCACTGTCTGGTTCCTCAACCAGGCTGCGAAGCGATTGACTGGCCAATGGTACATCCCACTACGGCGGGATCGTGCTCGACAATATTCGCATCGGTGATGTTTCCTATCTTCCAATCTCCTATTGCAAACGAAAACGTAACCGCCGGAAGCCGTCACTCCCGACTTTTCGCGCCCGAAAAAATTCCTCGGCTCGCGGCCCTCCTCTGACCCACGCTGCCAGAAATCGGCTGCGCCATTCACATCAATATTCAGACATCAGGACCGCCCTCGAAGGCGAAATTAGGGCGAACCGCTTAGTTTCCACTAAGGGGAACGGCATACCCATAAGTTAAAGAACCTAAATCTACTTAGGATAGTTGACGGATTGCAGGCAAAGAACGCGGCTGCTACGGTGAGGTAACCCTAAGCAACCTTTCCAGGAGTCTCCCCATGTTTCAGGAATCACGTCCAGTTCTTTTGCTCGCGTTGGTAACGATAATTGCTGTTGGGTGCTCGGTTGATTCCAGCCCGGCAGCCCCCAGTCCAGCGGCCCCCAGCCCGGCAGGCTCAAGCCCTGCAGGGGCCAGCCCACAAGCGGGCATTAACTGGTCGACCAGCACCATCCTCGGACCTCAAGTTTACGTTTCCCCTTCCGGCAGTGACACGAATGATGGTTCGTCAGCACATCCCTGGCTTAGCCTCAGCCGGGCGAATTCAGCCGCCAAACCCGGCACTACTATCCACGTGGTCCCCGGCACTTATCCCAGCGACAACGAAAGTGGCGCGCGACTGCTGACCACTGCCAGCGGAACCGCCGCTGCCCCTATCCGGTGGGTTTCCGATCAAAGATGGGGCGCTAAGCTCACTTCTACTCAAATGGGCAATTCCGCGACCTGGTGGAACCAGGGGGATTACGTGGAGATTCAAGGATTCGATATCACGGGAGTCGGCGACCTGGGCATCTACAACGAAGGCTCGTCCACTCGGATCATCGGGAATCACGTGCATAACATCCCTGCTCCCGGCTGCCCCAACGACGGCGGCGCGGGCATCCACGACGGCAACTACTCAGCCTCCGATGACGACATCATCGGCAATTGGGTTCACGACATCGGCGACTACAACTCGCCATGTTCACGCGTGCATGGCATCTATCATGCCAACCAGCGAGGCCACGTCACAAACAATGTTGTCTTCCGTAACCAAGGATGGGGCATTCACACCTGGCATGCGGCAAACCAGATCGTGATCGCTAACAACAGCGTGTTCAACAACGCCTACGGCGGAATTCTGATCGGGGCGCAATCCAGCGACTTCCCCAGCGGCTCCGGTGTCCAGGACTACAGCACTATCAGCAACAACATCGTCTTCCGTAACGGCTTGGTCTCGGGTGGCCAGGGAAACGGCATCGAAGAGTATGGAGACGTTGGCTCGCACATTAAATATCTGAACAACCTGGTTTACAAGAACGGGCCGGTTAACTGGAGTCTGATCGCCAATACACACACCGGCACTATCACCTCCGCGCCTTCGTTCAAGTGGTACACAGGCGACGGCCGCGGCAATTACCGTTTGCAATCCGTCAGTCCGGCTGCAACCAGCGGAACCAGCACGGCAGCGCCGTCGGATGATCATGATCGCGGTCCACGTCCGATCAACGGCACCTGGAGTCGTGGTGCCTATCAATACGGCAGCACTGTAGGCTCCTACCCCGAGCCGTAGTTCAATTTCCAGGCATCAATCGGCACACCAGCCGAACGCCAGGAGCATGTCTCCTGGCGTTTTTATTTTTGCAGAGGCGAGCGGGGAATAGACGGACTTCCGGCGGAGCCGAATCATCCCTGCCTGACCACCGGAAGATGGCTTTACGGACGGGTGCAAGTAGGACCGGCGAAGAGTGCGTGACGCACTATGGCAGGAAGCTAGAAGTGCAGGGAATGGACCCTATCGGGGACGGGTCGGGAGGCCACTCATGGATGATAGACCGCAAGCATTGCTGCGGTCTGCAGGATTGCGTCTAGGCCTTTGCGAGCCCCGGCCTTGGCCTTGCTGCTCGGCACGAACAGAATATCTTCAGCTTGGAGATTAAAATCAGAGGCCTTTGCCGCCAAGATGCGGTTCAGAGCAACGGGTGTTTCCTGCGGGCCTGAAGCCGTCTTTCGGATGAGCTTGGCGTGTTGCAAGGAAGCAGTAGGATTGGCGCCTTGAGCCATGGCAATAGCCTGCAAGACTGTCATCTGCGAGTTCTCCATGACAAAGCCGCCGGGTTGGCGCACGTCTCCTACCACATAGACAATTCCGGCTTTGGAGACCATAACGGTGTCACCAGGCTGCGCAGCGACGTTGCTGAGGATCCAATCCTTGTTATCGCGAGGCAGCTGCACCGTTTCAACCTGGGCGGGATGTTCCCGGCGCGCGATCATTACCGTATTGCCGGCTTTCGGAGTGGTTCCGCCCGCGGCAGAAATTACGTCGAACAACTTGTGCGAGCCAAGCAGGGGATAGATGCCCGGCTTCTGCACTTCCCCCAGCACTGAAATCCCCTGCGTCGCATATTCTCTCGCAAAGACAGTGACTTGAGGATCGGTAAAGAAATTTCCCTCTTTGAGCCGTTTTGCGATGAGAGCCTGCGCCTGCGTGATCGACAGACCTGCCGCCTTAACCGCACCGATGAGCGGAAGGTAAATTTCACCATCGTGATTTACTCGAACTTCCTTGTCGTAGTCAGAAGCGCCCTCGACTGTGACCTCCAGGAGATCACCGCCACCGATCAGCAAATCTTGAGTGGCAGCTGGCTTCCCCTGCGCAGATGTGTTCTGGACAGGTGTGTTCTGGGCCGGTGCGTTTTGAACCGGTGTAGCCTGAGGAGTGACTGTCGACTGCGTGGCCCCTATTTTCTGGCTGCATACGGGCAGCAGAAGAGATAGGAGAAGAAAGCTCACCAGCACGCCAAACGTCCGGACATTTGACAACATAAACTTTATGCCCTCCGCGGGACCTTAAAGCAAGATGAAGAAGGTAAAATGCGATTCCAAAAACAGACGAACGAGCCACCGGCTGAGTATTTGGGGGAGTAAAATCGCCCGTCCACCACTTGATAGTTGGCAGACTGATTCAAGACATGGGTCCCGATGTTGCCCGGAAACCAATCAGATCCCAGGGTAAGAAAGGGCGATTCGCGGTATTGCGTCTCGGACAACACCTCGATCCGGTTTAGTACCACCGCGCGACCATATCTTCGCGCGCAGTCCTGACCCGGCCGGACCAGCTGTCCTTGGAGCGTAAAGACCTGGCCGGCTGGTCGCGCCCGCCTGGCATCGGCAACGACCGGATTACGCGGGTGGCCCACCCAGGGTCCAAAGGGCGAATCTGAGAAGAATAAAAACAACTCACCATCGATGAGGCCGTTCCTTTCGACTCCTCCCGCAAACATCCAAAACTTGCCGGCATGCTCAAACAAAGTGGGATCCACCGCCCACACGGAGTCAATCAGAACCCTGTCAAACTCCCAGCGCCACGGAAAATCCACCGCGCGAAACAGCGAGATCCGGCCACTGTCGCGGGTTTCGGGAAGCATATAGCTCTGCCCTTCCCATCGGAAAATTGTGGGATTAGACAAGTGGTAGTCCGTTTCGAGAACTACTTTCGGTTCTCCCACGAATCCCGAGTCATCGATCTGAATGCACGCGATGACGCCCTTACTTTGGCCCCGCACGTAGTCTTCAAAGAAGAGATATTGTTCACCCTCAGTCTCGAAAACGAAGGGATCCGCGTAGAAGTGCCCCGGAGGAGCACTGATAAGATTGAATGCACCCAGTCGGAAAGCGTCGTTGCCCGTGCGTCTGTGCCGAATACCGATTAACCACTGTTCTTGAAACACGCTTCTCCGGATCTTTCGCAGCAAGCCGTCTCCAAACTGGCAGACCAGGAAGGTCAGCATCTGGAGATTCCCGGGCAGGCCGCGTTGCACCGCCATCTCGGGAGCGACGGACTTGACGCCACGAACTTGCTTAGGAGTTGCCGAGGAATAGTTGAGTAATGCCTGGTGGACGAATGTTGGCCAGCGCGAACAGACTCGGTTGCGATGCCGCGCCAGGGATCTGGGGTCGCAAGCAAAAACTGAATGATAGACAACTTCGCTGCCGGTTCGAGTGTGCCGCACGATGGCGGCAGGAGAAACATCCCGTCTCTCCACTATGTCCCACAACGCGTTCTCTGCCGTCGCATTCTCGTGTCCATCACACAATGACCAAACGCCATGCTCAGCCGTATCCAGGAGTCGAGGAATGAGATCATCCTGATCCAGGCTTAGGATGACGTCGAGTTGGGCGGCCTTGAGCCGTTCCAGGTCGGTGTCGCTCAGTAATCCCGGCGCAATATGCAAGGTGTTCACGTGATTTAGTTCGTGTGGGGTATCGGCCAACCTGAGCGCAGTATTCTCCTTTGCAAAGCTGATGGAATCGAACCTCTTCCAAAGATTAAGAATAAAGTAACGCCAACTCGCCGATGTCTGTCGGGCCCGCTCGCTTTCAACTCTGATCAAGACAAGTTCAAGCGAGGGAGACTCGTTTATGCGCTCAAGCACGGTGAGCATCCACGCGGGAAGCTTGCCCACACTCACAAGTACGCCCACTCGCAGCCGCCTACTAGCCTGATGCGCAGGATCTAGTTGCGGGGACCGGCTCGCGTCGACTACACACACCGTCCGTTCTGTCCGTTCTAGACGCTGCAGAACGTCTCTGGGTATAATTGACTGCATGCTTGCAACCTTATGTGAGCGGACGCAAGTCCATGTTAGAAGTTGTTACAAGTAGACCTAGGCTGGCATATCCGCAAAAGTCATTGTTCCCGGTCGGAGCGTACGCCAACCATTTTCAAAATGCGGGCGGCGAGATCTGTCTCTTTGAGATTCCAATCGCCGGGTCGGTTCATGCGGACTATGTTGTTTTCGTAGCGATTGTCTGTGCCCACGTCTCCGTATTCTTCGATTCCGTATCCGGCTGCGCCGGATGCAATGCCGTTGTGGACGACCAGGTTGTCGGACACTATCGTCTGATCGTTAGCCCCCGCTCCGGCCGGGAAGTCGGAGGCCACAGAGCCGATCAGTATGCCGCCATATCCGTTATCCGCCACCCGATTGCCGCTTATGGTCACGTTGCTGGCTGCATGCCACAGGTGAACGCCCCAACCCTGATTTCGAAACACGACGTTGTTCTCGATGTGCCCTCCCCGGTTGGAGTGATAGATGCCGTGAACGCGCGGACACGCTACCTGCCAATCTCCAATGTCGTAGACGGTGTTGCCTATAACATCGTCGTCGGAACCGGCATAATTCCCGTTATCGATTCCGGCTCCCCCGTCGTGCGGGCAGCCCGGCGCAGGAATGTCATGAATCGTGTTGCTAATTAGTCGAGTGTGAGAGCCCTGGTTGTAAATCCCCAAAGCGCCACTTCCTGAGATGTCAAAGCCCTCGATCTCCACGTAGTCGCCCTGGTTCCACCACACGGCTGAGTTCCCGCTTTTTGTGCAGCGGAGGAGTGCTTGGCCATTAACGTCGGACACATAGCGAATCATGGCTGTGCGCGTGCCACTGACCGTGGTCTTCAGATCTTCGTCGCTGACATACACTCCCGGGGCAACATGCACCGTAACGCCCGGTCCGACCAGGTCAGCCGCTTTCTGAAGCGTTCTCCAGGGATGCGCCTTGGACCCATCGGCACCGTCATTGCCTTCGGGAGAAACATAGCGGTTAATACGCCGAACGCGAGCGTGCTCCTGCCCGGGCTCACGAACGGGAACGGATTTTGGCGCATCAACATGTTTGGCCGTCCGTCTGGAAGTAGTGAATACGACCACCGCGGCTACGCAGAGGACTAGAACAATTCCGGAACGCATCAGCATCAGTAAAGGAATCTGCGGGTGGACGCGCCTTGAAAATTTTGATCCCGGCAAGCGCGCTGACGTTTCACGCGCATACAGGCTCTCCGGGACGAATAATTCGATATAGCCTGCGTAGCTCTCTACGATGAAGCACCAGCATGCATGACGAATACGTGGCCGCTCCGACTGCGATCTCGAGAACCAGCCGTGCAGGCTGCGGCCACGCTGCGGGCAAGCTCATGCCAAGCAGGATGACGGCCAATGCCATGAGAATGCAGCAGCTGAACGCAGGCCAGAGCGCCCGCGCATATTCGGTCCAGTGCAACTCAATTTCCCTGAATGTGCGCCAGAAAAGCGGAACTGCCAGAAACGGGTAGAGCGCAACCCAGGTGGCAGCGATTCCCGCAGTTCCCCAACGGGCGCCGATGAAAAATCCAATCGGAAAATAGACCGCAGCCGCCACGTTGGTCCACATTGTGTAATGCGACTGCCGTTTCGCATTCAGCATGGGCGAGAGGGTGTTAGTCAGCGCCTTGGCGGTGGCGTACATGAGCAAAATGCGGAGCGGAGTAACTGCCGGAAGCCACTTTGGCCCGAGGGCAACCGTAATGAACTGGTCGGCAACAATCGCCAACCCCAGGGTCGCCGGCAAGAGAAATACGAATACGATCTCCGACAGGGTCAGTAAATAGGAACGCAGGATCGGTTTTTCTTCATGGGCGGCCGCAAAGAACGAAGGCACAACCCGCTGAATCAAGCCCGTGATCTTGTCTGCCGGCGCACTGGCCAGGGTCACAGCAAACGTGTATGTGCCTACCGCCGATTGTCCCAGTACGCGCCCAGCCACCAGGAGGTCCGAATTCGCATACACATACCAGGAAAGTCCGCTCACCAGCATATGCCCGGTGAACTTTAGCGGATAACGGAGCGAGCGCATGTCAGGCCACGCAAAACAGTGACGACGTTGGCGCAAAGTCATCGTCGCCGAACATAAAGACAGCGCCACGAGTCCAGTGACAAGGCTCCAGTAGCCAAACCCGAGAAAAGCTGTTAGCAGCGTACTAGCTGCATAGGTGAAATAGGAGGCAGCCTCAATTCCCGCCAACGCCCTGAATTGTATATTCCGTTGCAGAAGCGCCGCAGGAATGGTCTTCATCGCCCTGATCAAGAAGGTTACGCTCAGGGCGATAATCAGCAGCGGCAAATGCGGCATCCGGAAAAACACGCCGAGCGGACGGGCGACCAGGCACGACAGGCAGAACGCCGTGGCGCCAAACAGGACTGATAGCGTGTTGAGTTGACCGATCTGGCGCTCGGTCAAATCCTGCAGATTGACCACTGTCAATCCGAGCCCATGGTCGTTTACCTCCATCACCAGTCCCACAAAAATCTGGGCTATCCCGATCAGGCCGTAATCCGACGGTGCCAGCAGGCGGGCAACGGTGAATGTGGCCAGCCAGGTAAAAAGCTGGGTGGACCACATGCCCGTACCGCTCCAGGCGAAGGCCTTCGCCATCGTGTGCAGGTGATCTTCGGGCACACGCGATGGAGTCGTGGGAGCGGGGTCGCTTACCGGTTTGAGAGCTTCTCCAATTGCCACAGGGCTATCTTCCATTTCAATTGTAAGAATCTAAGCAGAGTCCGTCTGACTTCCGGATACTGATTCGCTAGCTCGACCTTTCAGGAGTGAAAGTCTTTCGACGGCGACCCCGAAGAAGCCGGCGATAGTGCTGGCCCCATACACCAGGTGGTAACTGAACATTAATGGCGGAGTTATGAACAAGTATCGCAAGCCGTTCTTACTGGCTATCTGAACCCCTGCCGCCGACGCAGCGGCCACATAGACTACCAGCCCGAATAGCGCAAGCCATAAGAATAGTTTCGCCATTGCACCCAGTGCGAGTGCACCCAGAAGTCCAGCCGCGAAAACCAGGGGCGCCGCGTGGCGCCAGCAAAAGCAGACCGGATAGCGCGTCCAGGCACGTGCACACCAGATTCCATTCAGATACGCCTGTCGCACGAATTTGGCAAAGTTCGGCACGTTGTAATAGGTGAGATAGATGCGCGGCGACAGAAAGATTTTTCCTCCGGCATGGCGAAGTCGCGCATTGAATTCGAAATCCTGGTGCCGCGTTAGATCTTCGCGAAATAATCCCACTCGATCGAAGACTTCTCTTCGAAATGCGCCAAAGGGAACGGTATCCACGTATCGGCCCGCACCCCCCGTCCGGTACTTGGAATTGCCAACTGCAATTGAATTTTGAGTGAGATACGCAATCGCCTTCGCCACAAAAGAGTCCGCTCCTGGCTTTGTGATGAGCCTGCCCCCAACGTTCTCGGCGCCGGTGCGTTCCAGTTCTTCTATGCAATTTCCTATGTAATCACTCGGATATTCCGAATGGGCATCCATGCGTAGGATGTACTTCCCGCGAGCAGCCCGTATGCCGATGTTCATGGCTGGAGGAACCGTCCCTGCCTTGTTCCTAAGCAGCTGGATTTGCGGATATTCGTTCTGCATCTGCGCGACGACTTCGCGCGAGCGGTCGGTGGAATCCCCATCGACGACCAGGATTTCGTAGCGGTGATGGGGTACGTCGTTGGCCAGTATGCTGTTCAGGCAGGCACGGATGTACCGCTCTTCGTTACGCATCGGTATAACAATTGAGACCAGACAACGTTCCGGATCCATTAGAGCCACCTTGCTGGCAGATTTTCTTTTGGAGTAATCCGTAACTAGCTCGCAACTGGCAGCACAACCTTGCGGTTCTGAGTTACTACATGCTCCACCGCATTGATTACGCGTTGGACATCGGATTCGCTCATATCCGGAAAGATGGGCAGAGAAATGCAGCGCCTAAACGCCTCTTCCGCGTGGGGGAAGTCATATTGTCGATGTCCGCAGGTACGCTTGTAAAAAGGATGGAGATGCAGGGGAATAAAGTGAACACTGGTACCAATCCCCAATTTTCCAAGCTGGCTGATAAATTCTCCCCGCTCCAGGGCAAGAAGCTCTGGACGAATTCGCAGGATAAATAAGTGCCAAGAGTGCTCCCCGTCGGGTTCTGCGATTGGAGGACACTGCAATTCTTCCAGCTCACCAAATGCCTGTAAATAGCGCTCTGCAATTGCGCGACGGCGCTGGCAGAACTCGTCCGCCTTCTTCAGTTGTGCGCGGCCAAGAGCACTTTGCAGATCGGTGAGATTCAGTTTGTAGCCGGCCTCTTGAACTTCATAGAACCACGATCCGTGTTTGGAATAGCGTTTCCACGCGTCGCCTGAAATGCCGTGCAGGCGCATCATCCGGGCACGACGGGCATAGTCATCATTGTTGGTAGTCAACATGCCCCCCTCGCCCGTAGTGATCGTCTTGGTCGCGTAAAAGCTGAAGGCGGTCAGCTCGGAGATCGTACCGATTCGTCGCCCGCGGTACACGGCCGGCAGGGAATGTGCTGCATCCTCGACAACGTGGAGCCCCGGCGCTTTGGCTAACGCATGGATCGCCTCTAAATTGCAAGGTTCACCTGCAATGTGAACGGGAACAATCGCGCGGCTGCGCTCGGTGATACGCCCGGCGGCGTCCGCAGGATCCATGTTGAAGCCCTCGGGTGTGCTGTCGACCAGCACGGGGACGGCGCCGAAGTAAGTCACGACCTCCGCTGTAGCGGTAAACGTGTAGGTTGGAAGAAGCACTTCATCGCCTGGCCGGAGCCCAATGGCATCCATTGCGAGCTGCAGAGCAGCAGTCGCAGAGCTCACTGCAATCGCATGCGTGCACCCGATATAAGCAGCGAATTCAGCTTCGAATTCGTGTGTGACCGGCCCTGTCGTCAGCCACTTCGAGGCAAGAACCTGCTTTACCGCCTCAATCTCTTCTTCGCCAATTGACGGCTGATGGAAAGGTATATACGTATTGCTCATCATCCCTCCCAATGGCACCTCGGCAACGCTTACTCGTTAGCCACAGACTTGCTGGTATACCGCAAAGGTTTTCTGGGCCACGGATTCCCACGACAGTTCGCGGGTTCTGAGTTGGCGCACCGAGTTTTCCATCGAATGTCTAAGCTCAGTGTTTGTGAGTGCCGACTCGAGGGCCTTCGCCAGAGACTCCACATTCCCGGGCTCTGTCAACAAACCATGCACGCGATCTTGGATAGTCTCTGCGATGCCGCCAACTCGGCTTGCTACGACCGCCTTATCGAAGGCGATTGCCGTCATCAGTACTCCGCTCTGATCGATGTCCAGGTACGGCAAAACGACAACTGAAGCGGCACGAAAGAGTGCGGGGATTTCCTGCTCCCGGATAAAACGCACGTCCCAACTAATCCGCCCCTCAACCTGCAACCGTTTTGAGAGCTTGCGAAGGGGCGCAAGAGCAAATCCAGCGGCCCCGGCGATCACCAGTCGCGTGTTGTTAAGCAGATCTCTGGGAAGCTGCGCAAATGCCCGGATGAGAACCTCGAGCCCCTTGTAGGCTTCTATGCGACCGAAGAATAAGAGCGTCTGCTCTTGGGCTGTTTTTTGCGGATAGCATCTGTCTTCGGGGTTGTAGTACTGCAGGGGGCCGTGCGGAATGACATGGATGCGATCTTCCGAAACCCACTTCTTCTCAAGCAGCCGCCGTTTGCTGAACTGGGAATGCACGATCACGGCGCTGAAATCGTCGAACACGCGGCGAAACCCCGACCTCTGCCACCGCGACACCGAACCATGGGCGAGCGTCCCCGTATTGTGCAGAGTTAACACCGCTGGCGCAAAATCCTTGATCTTGCGAACCTGCAGGCTGTCTAACGCGGGTATCGGAAGCCACTGGAAGTGCACGATATCCGGCGGCTGGCACCGCAATCGCTTGACGAATTGCGCCATGTTGAATACGTGTTCTACTCCCTTTGCGTGTCTCCACCACCACTTACCGCCGAAGCGGCGCGCATATTGATGAGATAGGGAGTAAAAGTGCTTCCATTCACAAAAACTCCCGGGCCAGTTCCATGTCGAACTCATATATTCGCTGCGCGCCAACGTCACCCGGCACCCACAGGATTGTGTAAGCGCTTCACACAGGGAACAGTCGTACGGCAGGCTGTAGCAAGAAGGATCGACTACCATGACAGACAGCTCAGAGCGTAAGGGGTCTGGCATCGGTTTCCCGAACGATGCGGGGAGAGTGGCTGGTGCGTTAAAAATCGATAAGGATGACATTGTGCGGTATTTATTCTTGGCTGAGCGATTGATAAATCCGGGTCATTTCCACAGCACTGGCCCCGGCTGAATAGCCTTTAATTACTGTCTGCCAGCCAGCCAGCGCAAGGTCTGCGTGCAAGCTGGCATCACTCAAAATGCGAAGCGATGCTTCTGCTATTTCATCCGGACTGTTAGATTCGACCAGGATCCCATTCACGCCGTCGTCGATAACTTCAGGAATCCCTCCTACGCTGCGGCTTACAACTGGGATTCCCAGCGCCATGGCTTCTAACAGCACGGTAGGCAGTCCCTCATGGTCTGAAGTGATCAATAGAAGGTCCATGGCTCGTAAGATGTCGTAGATATCATCCCGATGACCGAGAAAGTGAGCCTGCTGTTCAAGGCTCGTACGAGAGACTTGCGCCTGCAGACGATCCCGTTCTCCGCCCTCGCCGGCAATCACGACAGCAAGGTTGGACACTTGTTTCGAGATGAGCTCTGCAACCGCAAGAAAAATGTCCAGTCGCTTCACGGGCACTAGACGGGCTGCCGTCCCGATCACAAAGGCATCCGGGGAAATGCCGAGGCGACGCTTCGCGTCGGCCTTCCTTAGGCTTGATTTCACTTGTCGTAGATCAACCGTGTTGCGGATAACATCGATCTTCGATGAGGGTATGTATTGAGTGAGAGATGAGCGCAGGTCTGAACTTACACTTATCAGGCGACTTGCCAGAGGAGCAGTTCTTCGATCGGCCGCGTAGACCAGCCGGTCTTTAAGGGTTGCCGGCTCTGGAAGTCCGTGCACTGTCCGTACGTTATGAGGGATGCGAAGGCACTTGGCCAGCAAGAGGGCAAGCACATTATCCTTACTCTTGTGTGAGTGTAGAATCTGTATTTTCCTGTTCCAGAGGAACTCAGCAGCCTCTCGAAAACAACCCCAAAAACGTCTATGTGGCTGGTGGATCACCTTGGTTTCAATCCCGCAGTCTTGCAATTCAGCAACTACGCGGCCGTCTCCCAGCGCAATCGCACAAATCGATAAGTTCGACTGCCGCGAGAGACCTCCCAGCAGGATAGCGATTTGCGCTTCGGCGCCGGCCCACATGTCTGCCGGTACAATGTGGCAAACCGAAATGAACTTTCCCGCAGCTGACGCGGTCAGCTTTCGCAGCTTGGGGACCTCAACCCGCGCACTGGCAGTGGACTGGTCAATCATTAGGCTTATCGACTGATGGAATCAAAATTCTCGAGGTGATCGGCGTTTGCTGGTGCCTGATTAGTTACGGAAATTCGACAGGACGAGCCTGAGACTGTTCCGCGATCGAATGTCGCGAAGCTATTTGTAAGGTAGAAGTTGCCGAATCCGCCATGCTCTCCCGACAAGCCAGTGTAAGCATGATCCACACCAGCCAGAAGGCTTTGAACCATAGCATTCCCAGGAAGAAACTCGCGGTCAACATTCCCCACGCCGCCGCTTGGCACGCTGTCACGTGAAGTTCCGTTGGACTTCTCTTACTTTCGATTCCCGACAGATTCGGTAGGCGAAGCTGCCATGTAATCGCGAGAATCAGCAGGGTCAGGCCGATGACGCCAAGCTCGACTCCCGTCTGAAGGTATATGTTGTGAGGATCGCGGTGGAGGCCAACGAACTTTCGCGCTGCGCCCGCATACTCGTCGTAAATCAGAGGGAAATTGTCTAGTCCGGCACCCACCAAGGCGTGGTCCTTGAAGGCAGCTATTCCCGCTTGCCAGATGTAGACTCGCCCGGCGCCACCTGTAGCTTCCGTCTTCTCCACCCGCTGGAGCAGGAGCTTCGGCGAAAACAGCAACGCGACACCCAAGACGACGACCGGCACAAAGACACGCCAGTTCATTCGGAATTTCACAAGATAAACGATCACCATAGTCGTCAGGGCAAGAAGAGCGCCTCGGGACATCGTTACGAATACGCCGAGCGCAATGGCGCCCGCGGCGAGCAGCATTAACATCCTGCGAAACAAGGCCCGGGCAGCCAGAAATTCTCCTACCGCCAGCGATAGCGGAAGTAACAAACTCGCCGCGAAAATATTGGGATCGGTTTCTCGATTCCCGACGATCAGGGACCCTCTTGTATCCTGAACGACGGGGCCCTGATAAAACTGGTGGAAAGCAACCAGCGCGGCCAGGAATCCCCCGAGGATCGTCATCGTCACCAGCCCCGAGAACTCGGTTCCCTGCAGACGGTAGGAGCTGGCAACGATGTACAAAATGAACAAGCTGAACATCGTGGGAAGCCGCTGAACCACGGGGGATTGATCGTAAGCCCAGAGCGCCGAGGCCGACGCCCAGAAGACGAACAGCGTCCACCAGAGAGCCGCCTTAGGTGGCATCACAAAGCGCTGAAATCCGATGCCAGTTGCCAGCAGGACAGCAATTGCCAGGCCGCCCACCACGAACGTCAAAGTGGTCCCACCGTCGCTGTGGCCAAGCACTAGAATGGAATCGAAGGGAACCAGCAGAGCGAAAACACCCAGACTCGCAAGAACAGGCCAGACGATCACCAGGCATAGTCCAAAAAGCGCCCCCATGTAAACCCAACTTTGGCGAACGACTAACGCGCCTACTGCCGCTGCTATCAACAGGAGCAGCGGCTTGTAAGTGCTTTCTCGATTCCAGGCTCGATAGGCGCTAATATGCACTGACAGTCTAAAAGGTATGGTAGATAAGCGTCACAACCGGCGATTACCAGCTCTGCCCTTAGACGATGGAACCGGCTTCCGGTGAGGGCTGGTCCTGCTGGAGCTGCTCAAATCTTTCGGTTTCGGTTGAGAACAACTTGAAGAACGTTTGGAACAGGATGACTAGGTCCTGCCACAAGTTTGCGGTCTCAGCGTATTCCATTTCCAGCTGAATTTTCCGTGGGAAGATGGTCGAGACGTAGAACGATTCCAGTTCGTCAGGCGGCACTCGGGAGAGTATTTCCTCTTCGTTGCGGAACCGAACCGAGGCTCTCCCCGTGAGGCCGGGGCGCAAACGAAGAACCTCGTGATACTTCTTATCCAGTGAAGCAAAGTACTGCGGCAAGTCCGGCCGGGGGCCCACCAGACTCATCTGACCGGAGAGCACACAGAAAAGCTGAGGTAACTCGTCTAGCTTTGATTTTCGCAGGAACTGTCCTGCGCGGGTAATTCTGCGATCGACGCTCGACGTGATGCCGAGCCCGCCGCGCGAGTTCTGGATCATGGTGCGGAATTTCAAGACCTCGAATTCCCGGCCGTCTAGGCCGACCCGGCGTTGCCGGAAAAAAACCGGCCCTGGAGAGCTGAGTTTCACAGCAATGGCAATCAGCGGGATGAGAGGCAGTACCAGCAACGCCATCAGGGACGCGAGAACCACATCAAATGCCCGCTTGATGGATGACCTGCACCATGGACTGATTGCACAATGCACTGACTTATCGGCTTCTGTGGTTCCCAGCCCGGGACTCACAACTCGCATCGGGGTTCGAGTTTTGGCTGTCTGCATCACGTGTGCTGATTACTCGTAAGCGTAGTTATATCCCTTCGCGTCGAGTGAGGCTCCGTTGAGGACCACCTCCAAAACCGGAGCAGCCTCGAGTTTTTTCAGAATATCCTGACTATGTAGCAGAGCTTCGCTGGTAGTGACTCCCGAGCGGCATACGAAAATAATCCCATCAGCCAGGGTCGAGAGTACGCGGCCATCGGCATAGGGCAAAATGGGTGGGCAATCCATGACAACAAAGTGAAAATGGCCCCGCAGTTCCCGCAAAACGTCCCGCATTCGGTCAGAACAAATCGCGGCTGCCGTGTCTTGCACCTCAGCTCCTGCCGGCAGCACCTTGAGATTCTCTATGTCCGAAACGGGATGAAGCGCTTCCTCCAAAGGCACATGGTTGCTGAGAAGTTCGCCCAATCCAGGTTCGCGAGGCACTTGAAACGCCTTAGCAACCTGCGGCCGTCGCAAATCGGCATCGATCAGGCAGGTTGGCCCATACTGCGCGAGGGCAATCGCCAGGTTCACTGCGACAGTAGTTTTCCCCTCCCGGGCAAACGAAGATGCTATCGCTACGATTTGGACGTCGTCCTCTCGCCGCGAAAGCATGATCGCGGTGTGCAGCGCGCGCAGCGCTTCCGATTCGGGGGACCGCGGCCGCTTCTGCAGGAATTTGTCCGGCACCTTCGCGGATTGCAACATGCCCAGAAACTTGCGCTCGGGTCCATGCACGCCGGCGCCCAGTGCTGGGACAAGAGAAACGGCAGAGCTTCCCACCAGTTTCTGCACGTCTTGAACGGTGTAGAGTCTTCGATCAAATGCCTCGCAGACAAACGCGAGCATGATACCCCCGGCCGAGGCCGTCAACAAACCGAGCGCTAAATCCAATGGGATGTTGGGACGCGTAGGACGATCCAGCACGCGGGCATGATCCACAATCTGCATATCACTTAACTTCGCGCCGGCAGCGATCGCCGACTCTTTCACTTTTTTATAGAGATCGTTATAGAGCCCCGCGTTGGTCTGCACTTCTTTCTTGAGCTGGCTGTACTGCGCCATCTGGTTCAGCTTGTTCCTGGCTGCTTTCATCTCCGCGTTGAGCGCTTGCTCGCGGGATCCGGCCGCGTTGTAATTGGACTTCAACATCAGCAGAATAGACGCGCGTTGGTCGTTCAACTGGGCCTGAAGCTCGTCAGCCTCGCTGCGCAACTTCTTTACATTGGGATGGCTCTCGCCATAGATCACCTTTGTCTTTTTGAGTTCTGCCTTGGCTTCAGCCAGTTTCTTCTCCAGATCCTGTATGACCGGATTAGTATGAACTTCCGTCAGAGCATCGAGGTGTTTGCCGTGTACGTTACTCAGCTCGGCTCGCAACTGGACTCGATCAGCCTCGGCCTGACTCTGCTGACGGCTCAACTCGGCCATCCTTTCCGAAAACGTACTCTTACTTTCGTCAATATCTGTAATCCCGGTCTTTTGTTGAAAGGCGGCTAGAGCCCGGTTGGACTCGTCAAGTTTCTTGCGTATATCTTCAAGTTGTGTGCCGAGCCATGCCGACGATTTAACGATAGAGTCATGCCGGTGCTGGTAGGTCGAGTCGACGAACATCTGCAATGCGGTGTTGACGACCGTTGCTGATAGCCTGGGATCATGACTGGCGAAGCTCACCGTGATAATCCGGCTGGTACTGTCACGCCTGACCTTAAACGATTTGTGAAACGCGCGCAGCGCAGCGTTCTCTTCCGCTGTTAGGCCGCTTGTGGTATTGCCATCAATATGGGTTTGATCTTCCTGCGCCGCCGCTTGGGACGGCAGGCCTGCCTTCTTATCAAGGTGAAGCGCCTTGATCACGGATAGTGCCAGTTCATCGCTCTCCAGGTTCTTTGCCTCCGTATCCAGGTACTCCTGATTCCCACTGTCAGAGGCAGTATTCTCCGTGGTGAAAAACTCGGCTCCCGGAGGGTCTATCTCCAGTCGCGCCGTGGGCTCATAAACCGGTTTCATGAGAAGAGTGCCGGTAATGACTGTGAGTAACACTACGGCAGCGAAAGCTCGGGACACTCGCCAGTGTTTTCGAATAATGGCTACGGCCTGCAACCAGTTCGGCGTAGCTGACAGGATCGCACCGCGTGCAGCCGCCGGGTGGGCATGACTTACACCTAGTGGGAAGTCGATCTTATTGGATGCCATTGGATACCAATTCTTGGCGCTTCGGAATTCCTAGCTCGGATTTCATATCTCGGTTTTCCTTGGTTAAACATCTGACAACTGACATGACAACGGATCTCGGTTGCTCATAACTTGCGTTCCTAGCTCACCTGTTCCAGCCGCGCTCTTTCCAAGATGTATGTACTGGCCATATCGTGCCGGTCAATTTGGCTGGTGTATAAAAGTTCTTCGCTGGGAACGTATTCAGGAATAATTGTCTTGAGCATCTGGATGATTCCATGGACGTTGTTTGAATTGACCAACTCGGAGAGTTCGTCAAGCCAGCGTCGCAATTGATGAAAATCGGCTTGCCCACCATCCAACACGTGAATGCTGGCGTGCGTGGTTGGCCGAAGTCCTTCGGTTTCCAACCAGAGCTCCTCCGACAGTTTCTCTCCCGGACGCAGGCCGGTAAAGATGATGGGAATATCCTTGTCTGGCTCGAGTCCAGAGAGCCTGATGACCTTTTTCGCCAGATTCAGAACCCGGACCGGCTGGCCCATATCCAGGACAAAAACTTCGCCACCTTTCCCCATCGTGGATGCCTGTAAGACCAGCTGGACGGCCTCGGGGATGGTCATGAAGTAGCGCGTAGCGTCGGGGTGCGTTACGGTCACCGGCATTCGGGCCGCAACCTGTTGTTGGAAAATTGGAAGCACGCTGCCGTCGCTGCCTAGGACATTGCCAAAACGTACTGCGTTGAATCGCGTATCTTCATGCTGCAGGCCCAGGATGACCAGCTCCGCGACTCTTTTCGTCGCTCCCATGACATTGGTTGGCTTGACCGCTTTGTCGGTGGAGATCAGCACAAAATGTTCGGTGAGATACTGTCTGGCCACCATGGCGACGTTATAGGTTCCGAAAATGTTATTGGTGACCGCTTGAAAACAGTTTTTCTCCATCATCGGCACGTGCTTATAGGCGGCAGCATGAAAGACAGTAGTTGGCCGGTATTGAGCAAAAGTGTTGCGCAAAAGGCGGACATCCAGTATGTCGCCGATGACTGGGACGAAGGCAACCTGCGGGAACCCGCTGGCCAACCGCATCGATATCTTGAACAAGTTGTTCTCGGCGCGATCCAAGAGAACTAGTTTTTCAGGACTGAACGCGGCCAGTTGACAAGCTAGTTCCGATCCGATGGACCCGCCGGCGCCGGTAATCAGCACCACTCTTCCTTTGATCCTTTGACTAATTTTCTCGAGATCAAGCCGCACCGGTTTGCGCCCCAGTAGATCTTCCACCTGAACATTGCGCACCTGGCTCATTGAGACTGGCTGGTTGAGCCGTTCCTGCAGCGTTGGCAAAATTCGGAAATCAACTTTGCTTTTCTGGCATTGCTCTATCAGTTGTTCCACCTGGTATTCGCCCATGGAAGAGAGCGCTATGAGGACGCACTCAATCGAATGCTTGAGAATGATCTCGTTTAGCCGATCCGTCGTGCCCAGTACCGGCACGCCGTAAATCTTCAGCCCGGTTTTTGTGCGATTGTCATCGACCAGGGCAACCGGGCGATAATCGATGTTGGGCGAACGCCGGAGTTCGCGTACCAGAGCGCTACCTTCCACCCCGGCCCCTACGATAAGGGTCCTCTTCTTCTTGCGACCGTGTTCCGGAGCGACGACGAGTTCCAGGTAAGCGCGTACAGCAAACCGGGCGCCGCCAGACACAAGGATCGTCAAAACCAGGTCAATCGCCAGAACCGAGCGCGGAAAACCGTCGGTGCGAAGCACGAAGTGGATCAGAAGATACAGCCCAAACGCGCTGATCAGCGATGCCTTGCTCAAATCGAGCAAGTCGGTGATGGTGGCATAGCGCCACCACCCCTGCGTCAGCCTGTACCAGTGAAAAACCAGAAGTTTCAAAATGATTACCACGAGAACGGTATGCGCGAACATCAGCACATACTGGCGTTCAGGAGCGAAGTCGAACCGAAGAAGGAAGCTCCCTAAATAGCCGATCGCAATTAACGCAGCGTGGTAGACGAGGATCACGTAGGGCGACTTCAGCAAGCTACGGATGCGTTCCATGTAAGCGCAGGAATAAATGTCTGACAAAGCGGTGGGCGACATTCGATGCAACACCTTATTTTCTCTTTTCCCGGAGTTTTGAGCAGCTTATTTAGAAGTACTACTCGGTAGCAGGTCCAAATCAGCCGCCTCGAGGTCAACGGCGACTGATTTTGCGATGCAGTCAATTGAGAGAACCATGCGGTACAAACCCTTCCGTCTTAGAATTACGCCTTCCAAACCCTTCAGCGGTCCGTTCTTCACTCGCACTCTCTTGCCTTCCGAAAGATATGGAAAGGGGCGAGCTGGCCGACACTGGAGGGCATTTTTCAATGCGTGCATTTCTTCGTCCAGCAGGGGATAAGGATGTCCGCCCAGGCTGACAAATCGAACGACGCCGGGCGTGCTCAATACCAGGCTCTTTTCGCGGAGAGGAATTCGCACGAAAACGTAACCCGGGAAAAGGGGCAACTCAACTCTTACCCTTCGGTCGCTCCAGCGATGAAGCTCGCCATACGTAGGAAGGTAGCTCTCCACCGACCTTCTCTCCAGGCCCTCGCTGACTGTCCGCTCATGGCGCGCACAGGTGTAAACAACGTACCAACGCAGGTCGCTTGAGGTAACGAGGCATCCATCAGCAGTCTCTGTCATCTTGCCTAGCCCGGGTTTGGGAAACGGCTCCGCCATCCTGAGCCACACTGAGAGCTCAGATCAGGAAACTAAGGCTTTGTCCCCCGCTGGGGTTCGGGAGCGACCACTTGGAGCGTCTTTCCGTGGAAGCACCGCGGGGAGGGCAACAAAACGTGAACCAGAGTCACTCGCTATCGCGCTGCGCTATCCCTGCATTTAACTGTTTGTTCACTTTAGGGATAAACCGAACATCCCGAACGCCTCCTTAAGATGCCGCTGGATGGAGAGCGTTTGCTTTCGGAGGGAGCCTGAATGACTCAGGTAATTCGTGTAATCGCTCGGTCTGCACTCAGGGTTTTCTTGCGGGTGAGTAGCTGATTGTGCAGTCGGTGTCGTCTTTTCTTCTAACATTCCCGGCTTCCATGCCGGGCTTTCACATTCCGCTACTAGGCGGCTGGAGGTCGGTCACAAAAATCACCTTCGGCTACGCCACCTCTGTTTTCATTCCGTTTCGATCTCCGGCCGCCGCGCGGTCCGCAAACACGATGGCACTCTCGCGCTTAATTCGCCCCACTGGAATCGAGGTGTCCCCCTTCGGCAAGCGGGAAAGCATTTCCACTTTGTCATTGCCGGTCACTACCCACAAAACGCGGCGGGATCTATTGAGAATGGGATAGGTCAGAGTCATCCGGCGCCGGCCCTGATATGATAAATGTGGGTCATTCTAAATATCATAGTCATCGACTTCCAGAACCGGATCTCCGGGAACCAGTGAGGCGGTTTGGCCGTCCGGCCCGAGACCCAAACGAACTAAGTCCAGGACTGGCGGCGAGCCGGCAATCTCCCGGAGCTTCATCGCATACTGTGCTGCCGCTGCTCCCAGATCATTCGATTCAACAGGCATTGCATGCATCTGGTGAGGATGCAGAGGAGCATGTTGCAGCAGAGTTCTCCTGTAAATGGGTGAGATTCCGATCCTGCTGTCCGGCGGGCGCGACACGCTCATCCACTTGAAAAATATGAATAGGATTCCAAGGGACATTTTCGTTTGCCAGCGCGCGCAACATGAGCCAGGGCGTGCGGCCACCGCTAATCGCCATGACGTAGCGATGGCGCTCAGAGACTACAGCGCGAGCATCAGATGCAATGAATCCTGCAGCCGCTCGTGCGGCTGATGAATGGGCATCGGCATGCACTTCAAGGTTCATGGCGAGTTCGCTGTCTAGGATACGGTCGCTTATCGAGGGGGCACACTCTTGCTGACTCGCTTTTCCTTATTCCTTACACGACAAGTCACGGACTCCGAAATGGTGCACCTCCCCCGAGCACGCGCTCACGGCCTAAACGTAAGTAACGGCGAACTCAGGAACATACAGCATTTCCCTGACACGGGTACAGAAACCACCATATGGATTCAGAGTTGAACAGGGTTACGATGCAAACGTCTTCCCGCACCTTGGGGGAGGGCGTGGGAGATTCTGGAGGTTGGCCCCGGACCACACAGGGCCTGATGGTTCAGGGCCGACCCTTTGCACTTATAACTGTCACTTTTTCACAGATTCATGCACACGGTGCTTGTTAGCCACTTCGCCCTGAGCGCCACTAGGCTACTTGTCACCCCAACCTATATAGAGAGAGATAGATACGCTGCTGAGGGCGAAGAGCCTTTCATAGCGCACCCATGGGAGGCGGACATTGACCCCACTTCTTCGCCGAGCTTGGCTCGAGGACGAGGCACAAGACATTGCCGAGTACGGCGTGATGCTGGCAATGATTGTCATTATCGTCATTGGCGCAATCCAGCTTATCGGCTCGCACGCCAATACCGCGTTCTCCAACGTTGCGAGTTCGACCCACTAGAGGCCCGGGAAGCGGGAGGGGTGCAGACTCGAGGTTTTGATAGGCCATGGCTGGACACGAACCAGGGAAACATCATCATAAACTGGGAGGGGGGGCGGTCTGTCGGTCAGCTTAGCGGAGCAAGGGAGTACCCATGGTTCTGGTTGTGGAACGAGCATCGACCGCCACCTTTATAGATGTGCTTGATCGAGTGCTCGACAAGGGCATCGTGATTGACTCCTGGATGCGGATGACCTTGGCCGGCCTCAACCTGCTCCAAATCGAGGGACGGTTCGTCGTGGCCTCTATTAGCACCTACCTGACGCGAGCCGATTCGATAGCGTTAGCGCTGGAACCCCCGCTTGTGCTCAAGCCAGAGCTTCACCCACAAACCAAACAAAAACTCCGGCAAATCCGCCGCAAATTGTCGAATCGCCCCAATCGCGTCGCTTAGCAACCGACGAAATGAGCATACCCCGCTGATCTACTCATCGCGAACTCAGCTGGACAAAGCGTTGGGCCCCGTTTTCTCCGCTATCGATTATACTGGCCCGCGCAATTCCCACTCAAGTCCCGGAGCGTTCGCATGAAGAAGTCTATGCTGCGCGTCGTTCAGGTTAGCCTTGTGTTCCTGGTCTCCGTCCTATGTGCTGCCGCGGCCGACAACACTTCCAGCTTGACCGCGCCGGTAGCCAAGAAAGTTCCGAACATGACGGAGATCCACGGCCGCAAGCTGGTGGACAACTACTACTGGCTGCGCGACAAGCCCAACCCTGAGGTGAAGGCATATCTGGAGACGGAGAATGCTTACACTGCCGCGGTGATGAAGCCGACCGAGTCCCTGCAAAAGAAGCTGTATGACGAGATGCTGAGCCGGATCAAGGAAACCGATGTTGACGTCCCCTATAAGGAAGGTGGCTACTTCTATTACTCGCGCACGGAGGCCGGAAAGCAGTATCAGATTCGCTGCCGAAAAAAAGGTAGCTTGGATGGGCCCGAAGAAGTACTGCTCGACATCAACGAATTGGCCAAGGGCCAAGTATTCATGGCGGTGGCTGCCTACACTGTCAGCCAGGACGGAAACTTGCTCGCCTATTCCGTCGACCCTACCGGCTTTCGCCAGTATGTACTACACGTGAAAGATTTGCGCACCGGACAAGTCCTGCCTGATCACGCCGAGAAGGTCGGCTCGGTGGCCTGGGCCAACGACAATAAGACCTTATTCTATACCGTGGAAGACGCGGCCAAGCGGCAGTATCGCTTGTACCGGCACGTCGTGGGCACGACCGCCCCGGACCCTCTCGTGTACGAAGAGAAAGATGCGAGGTTCAATGTCGAGGTCGGAAAAACGCGCAGCCAAGCGTACCTCCTTCTTCTTTCCGGCAGCCACACGACCACCGAAACACGCTACATCCCCGCTGGCGAGGCCACCGCCGAATGGAAGGTCATGGAGCCCCGCCAGCAGGACGTTGAGTATTATCCCGACCACAACGGCGGTTTTTTCTATCTTCGCGTGAACGACAGGGGACGGAACTTCCGGCTGGTGAAGGCGCCAGTCAACAATCCTCGCCGTCAGAATTGGCAGGAGGTGGTTGCGCATCGTCCCACCGTCATGCTTGAGGACACGGATTTCTTCAAAGACCACTACGTTCTATATGAGCGTGAGAATGGCTTGCCCCAGATCCGGGTCACCGACCTGGCCAGCGGACAATCGCGGCGCATTGAATTTCCTGAGCCTGCTTATCTGGTATTTCCGTACATCAACCACGAGTACGACACCACGAAGTTTCGTTACAACTACCAGTCGTTCATCACGCCACAGTCCATCTTCGAATACGACATGGCAGGCGGAACCTCGACGCTAGTGAAACAGAAGGAGGTCCCAAGCGGATACGACCACACCCGCTACCAGGTGGAGCAGATTTATGCTCCAGCATCGGATGGCGTCAAGATTCCGATTTCGGTCGTCCATCTGAAAGGCGCCAAGTCGAACGGAACCGGGCCGCTGTATCTCTACGGATACGGTTCCTATGGCTATCCCATCGACATCAGTTTCAACTCAAACCTGTTCAGCATGGTGGACCGTGGCGTGGTGGCCGCGGTGGCGCATATTCGTGGCGGCGGCGAGATGGGCAAGGCCTGGCACGATGATGGACGCATGATGCACAAGAAAAATACTTTCACAGACTTCATTGCTTGCGCCGAATATCTGCTGGCACAGGGCTACGGCTCGAAAGACAAGCTGGTCATCGAAGGCAGGAGTGCCGGAGGTCTGCTCATGGGTGCGGTTCTCAACATGCGGCCCGACTTGTTCCACGCGGCTCTTGTAGGAGTGCCCTTCGTGGATGTCATCAACACCATGCTTGACGAGTCCCTGCCGCTGACCATCCCCGAGTTTGAAGAATGGGGCAATCCCAAGGAGAAGGCGGCATTCGATTACATGTTTTCCTATTCGCCCTACGACAATATCGAAGCCAAGGCTTATCCCAACATGCTGGTGAAGACATCGTTCAACGACAGCCAGGTGATGTACTGGGAGCCGGCGAAGTACGTAGCCAAGATGCGCGCCCTCCGCACCGATCACAACGTTTTGATCCTTAAGACGAACCTGAACCCCGCTGGACATGGCGGCGCCTCGGGCCGCTACGACCGCCTGAAAGAGGCAGCCTTTGATTACGCGTTTATCCTGACCCAGATGGGGATTGAGAACTGAGATCGGTTTTTGAGCCGCAGGCAGCGAGGTCTTTCCAACTCAGCTGGATCGTGCAAGGCGATCCCTGTGTGGTGTCAGGAATCTGGTAACTTGACTTGGTTGACTACGGCGCATGGAAGCGCATGGGGTCCGGTGATCCTCCCGGTCTTCAAAACCGGCGGGCGGCGGGTTTGCCCGTCGCCGGTGCGTTCGACTCGCACACGCTTCCGCCATTTTTCAATGACTTAGCGAGTTCACCTGCCGTTTCCACGGCTCACGGCGATGGAGCAACTGACGATTGGGCACTGGGCAGGACCGCTCGAGGTACGTTTTTATTGCTATTTTAGTGTATACAGATTTGCGACTTGGGAAACTTAGGCTTTCGGAGATGGCCAAATATGAGCCACTGTACGTCAACCCACGATAGAAAACTCCTACATTTCTTCCATCCTCGATAACAGCAAACTCCGTGTTCGAAATGCGATCGAGTTCGAACCGAATATCCGATGCGCCCGGTTTGATGAGAGTGGCGCGAACGGATATTGCATCACAGGTAAATCCATGATCCACCTCTTCAGCTCAGAGCCAACTCACTTCATAAAGACACCTGATGCCGCCAATGGTTGATAAACAGTAATTCACTCCGTGGAGTAGGGAACATGAAGGAAATCTTTGAACCTGTGATACGGGTTGTGGCTGGTGAGACTTGCGATCATCCGTCCCGAAAGTTCCGTTGAGAGACGCTGCAAATTCGTCTTCCAGCGTCTTAGAAGAGCCCGAGCCAATCGTGCGGACGGGTTCCGCAAGCACTGGATACAGCTTCCGCTTCCTCAGAGAGAGCTTCTTTCTCTAAAGCGTCTTCCTCCTCCTGGGAGTACCCAGTAGCATCGTCTACGCTTGGGCTCTCATTGGGGCAGCCCTCGTCGTCCATTCGTGATGAGGCTTCTTCTTCGTAGGCACTGGGCCGGCGAGGAGCCTGTGGAGCATCGCCTAGGCCAAACGACATGTCTTGTATCGGCCGCAATGTGACGTTCGTTTCGCTAATCATAGCCAACCCCTTCGCACGAACCACGACTGACTCCACGTTACCAAGGCAGGATTGCGCAGTCTGCTCAATATCGCTCAAATGGAAGCGCCTAGTTGACGGCGCCTCCATTCCTCCATTGCCGTTGAGTAGTGCAACAAATGTAATGTAGTGAGCGGGAAAGGCGGAGAAGAACATGCTTGGA